>NZ_AP028967.1:1987500-2589548 GCF_036323535.1 Geobacter sp. 60473 | reverse complement strand
GGCACAAGTACTGCTTAGCGTTCTCTCATGTGCCGTCAGTTGCGCAGTTACATTGCATTGTCCGGCTATTTCGCCGGACATGACGGTTAAATGACAGTTGAGATGCCGCACTTGTTTGATTTTATGCGTGTTTTGAGGAGCCTTTCCGTATCTCTGTAAACGCTGCAATGTGTTGATTTGTCGTATTTTTTCCCTTGTTTTTTTAAGTAAGATGCGTTAATTTGTTCCGCCTGTGATGTGTTTTTGACATCGCTGTATATTGAATTGTGTATTTGTATTGTTAACCCGCCAGTGTGAAGAATCATTGAAAGGAGGACTTTGCGCTTTGAACAGGTCGAGGATTATCACCATTTTCCCGCAGATTCTGATGTGCCTGTGGGGGGTAGCCGTCATGCTGACGGCCGGTCCGGGAATTGTCCGGGATGCCCGGGCTCTTGCCGCAACCGACTGCACGACGTGCCACACCGGGAGCACCTACGGCTCTATTCCCCAGCAGCACCATGCGGTAGCCAGCAGCAAGGGCATCACCTGCCTCCAGTGCCACCGGGCGATTCCCGACGGATCGGGCGGATTCACCATCGAGGTGATCACCGACTGTATCGTCTGCCACGGCCAAGTGGACCACGCTGCGGCCCACAACATGGTTGCCACCGCTGCCGATTGCGCCCAGTGCCACACCCAGACCCCCGTGGCCGAACACCTGAGCAGAACGTCGTCCTGCTCCACCTGCCATTCCAGCGCGGCTCCCGCGGTGCAGAAGGCCATCACCGACGGCCGGGCCGGCGTCATGGTCAACTGTATCACCTGCCACGGCGCGGTAAACCACATCACCCAGCATGACAGGGCATTCCCCTCTCCCGACTGCGTGCAGTGCCACGCCCAGGGGGTCGTCTTCGAACACCTGAACCGGACCTCCACCTGCGCCACCTGTCACGCCAGCACCCAGCCCGCGGTGCAGAAAGCCATCGCCGACGGCCGGGCCGGCATCGCCGTGTACTGTGTCACCTGTCACGGCACGGTGAACCACGTGCTTCAGCACGACAAGGTTTCCACGCCGGCGGATTGCTCCGGCTGCCACAATCAGGGGCCGGTCCAGGAGCACACCAACCGGACCTCCACCTGCGCCACCTGCCACAACAGTTCCAGCACCACGGTGCAGCAGACGATCACCCTCGGCCGGACCGGCACCATGGTTTCCTGCGCCAACTGTCACGGCGCCGTGAACCACATCCAGCAGCACGACAAGGCCATGGCCAATGCCGACTGTGCCCAGTGCCACAACCTGGGGGTGGTGAACGAGCACCTTTCGCGGGCTTCAACCTGCGCCACCTGCCACTCGAGCGCCGCTCCCGCGGTCCAGCAGGCCATTGCCGCCGGCAAGGCGGGCACCACGGTCTACTGCTCCAACTGCCACGCGAACGTGAACCACGTCCAGCAGCACGACAAGGTGACCACCCCTGCCGATTGCGCCTCGTGCCATGGCCAGGGCGTGGTGTACGAGCACACGAACCGCTCTTCTACCTGCGCCACCTGCCACAACAGCACCAACGCCGCGGTGCAGAAGACGATAAGCGACGGCCGCGCCGGGATCACGGTCTCCTGCGCCAGCTGCCACGGCGCGGTTAACCACGTGGCCCAGCACGATCAGGCGCTTGCCTCTCCGGCCTGTGCCCAGTGCCACACCAAGAGCGTACTCGACGAGCACCTGACCCGCACGTCTACCTGCGCCACCTGCCACTCCAGCAGCAGCACGGCGGTCCAGCAGGCCATTGCCGCGGGGCGGAACGGCCAGGCGGTCTCCTGCGTGGACTGCCACGGCCAGGTGACCCACCAGAGCGCCCACGACGGCAAGGTGCTGGTCCCGTACGGCGACTGCAGCTCCTGTCATATTCCGAACCTGGTTGAGCTGCACGCTGTGAAGGGCTTTCAGTGCGCGGCCTGCCACGCCAGCGACAACGCGTCGGTGACGGCGGCGGTGCAGAAGGGGCTGGGCGGCACGCTGGTCTATTGTGCTGACTGCCACAGCGCCATCGGCGGCTTCGGCAACCACGCCGGGCAGCACGACATGGTGGGACTGCCCGCCCCCAACTGCGGCCAGTGCCATTCGGACAATGCGGTGACAGCCCATGAGAAGGCCGCCACACCGGTCTACTGCAACGGCTGCCACACGAGCACCAATGAGCTGTACGTCAAGACCATCAGCGACGGCATGGCTGGAATCCAGCAGAACTGCCGCAGTTGCCACACCATGATCCACGGCGGCGCCAACCGGGGCCCTTCGGCCAACGCGGGGGCTGACCGGACCGTTACTGTCGGCCAGGCCATCACCTTCTCCGGTTCGGGCTCCAGCGATCCTGACGGAAGTATCGTGGGGTATGTGTGGAACTTCGGCGACGGCACCACGGGAAGCGGGGTGAGCGTCACCAAAACCTACACCACGGCAGGCACCTACACGGTGACCCTTACCGTGACCGACAACAGCGGCGACACGGCCAGCGACACGGCGGTGGTGACGGTTCAGAGCCAGGCGGGCAGCAGTTCGGTGTTTGCGGACCAGGTGCTGTACCTGCAGCGGCTGAGCAGCGTCACCTCCTCTGACAGCAACAGCACCGACCTGACCTCGAAGTTCCGCGACAGCAACCTTGCAGACCGGTATCTGCTGCAGTACAGGAGCGGCGAGAACTATGTCATCGCCATGAAGCTGAACCGCGACGCCCTGACCGCAAGCAAGGTAGTGCTGCGGCTGTATGTCTCCTCCATTAGTTCGTCGCGGACGCTGAGCATCTATCCGTACCAGTCCAACGGCACATCGGTGAACAGCAGCTACTCGGTGAGCTACAGCACGAGCAGCGCCGGCTGGAAAGATATCGACGTCACCTCCATCGCGCAGCGGATGAACGGCTACGGCTGGATGAAGTTCCGTGTCACCACCACCTCGAGCAGCCTCTACGTTGCCGAGGGGGCCTTCCTGGTGCAGTAGCGGGGAGGCGAGACGTGAACCACATCCAACCGACCGATCAATGGAGGAGCCCTATGAAACGCATAGTCATGACATTCTCAGCACTGCTCGCCATGGCCGTTCCGGCCATGGCGGGGCATGTGGCCGCGGTGGGGCAGGGGACCTGCTCCTTCTGTCATAAGAACAACCTGATCACACAACACGGCGGCTTTGCGGCCACCGTCTGCCAGACCTGTCACAACAGCACGAACCAGGATGTAATGGACACCATCACCGCCGGTGTGGCGGGCCAGCAGTATGCCTGTTCCAATTGCCACGGCGCCCAGTCCCACCTGGACAAGCACGGCGACTACGTCGCCAACTTCAGCCAGTACGACGGGGTCCAGCCGAATGCTACGGCGGCGTGGACCTCGCCGACCGGGTACACGGCCGTGCAGCCTGCGACCAAGGAGTACCAGCTGTGCTATAAGTGTCACTCCACCTATGCGTTCTCCGCCACCAACGGCGTGAGCGCCATCGTCGGCCCGTCGGGCAAGCCCTTTACCGACAAGGCCCGGGAGTTCAACCCGGCCAACGCGTCGGCCCACCCGGTCCAGGTGCCCCTCAACAGCCAGACCGGCTCCGCCGCGCCGCGGGCTCTGCGGGCAAACCAGATGAAGGCACCCTGGACCGCCGTCGGCACCCAGGTGATGAAGTGCAGCGACTGTCACACCCCCGGCTCGACCGGTAAGTCCATGCTGATTACCGGCACCACCTGGCCCGCGCGCTCCGACGGCAAGCTCTGGACCTTGGGAGACGTGCGGAACAACACAGGCAACTGGCAGACCACCCTGTTCTGCGCCAGGTGTCACCCCCTCAAGGGAAGTGGCGGCTCCAGCGGCTGGTACAACAACGTTCACAGCGAAAGCGACCACGAGAACAATGTGGCCTGTGTCGCGTGCCATTCGGTGAGTCCGCACGGCCTGAACCACGGCCGGTTCATCGGCTACAACTCCGACCCCGCGCCCTATGCTTATATCGATTCCACCGGCAAGAAGGCGCAGGTCATGACGAACTTCAGGAAGGCATCGTCGCCGACCTCCTACGGGGAGGGGAACTGCACCGCCCTCACCAGTGCCTGCGACGAGCACAGGTAGTGGAAGACGTGGCCGGCAGCCGTCATTGGCTGCCGGTCGTTTTCCGGTCCTGGCGGGCTGCATGACCGGGTGCTCATCGCGGGTGTTTTCCTGAATGGTTGGGCCCGATCCGCGTCCGGGCATCCGGTGATTTCGCCGATGAAGACGCCAAGAGCCGATTAGGCAATAATAATTGTTGTTTTGTTGCTTTTTTGTTTAAATTTTGATAACCGGTAGACATATCCGAAATAATAGCTTTGTAGCTGGATAGCCGATAAGACTAAACCATCCGCGAGGATGGGGCGGAAAGCCCAGGGTCTCAAAGAGATGGCCGGGATGCCGAAGTATCTGATGATATGAGGCTCCCGGCTTTTTGTTTTTTTCTGTGCCATTTCTGCTGATTGGCTTGTTGATTGCATAAATAAAACACAAAAGTAACAAAATAAATACTGGATACACGATAAGACTAAACCGCCCGCGAGGGCGGGGCGGAAAGCCTAGGGTCTCCTAGAGACAGCCGGGATGCCGAATTATCCGAAGGATAAGTGGCCCCGGCTTTTCTATGCCCGTCATACGGCGGGAAGCGGCAGGCGCGGGGCACCTGGAGGCTCGGGTGATGGCAGGTATGGTCCGGAAGCTGTTGGCGGTGGTGGTTGTCATTGTTGGTGTCCAAGCGGTCGGCATTGCGGGCGGCCTGGCGGCGACTCCGCCGCAGGTGACACCATTGCCGTCAGTGACGGACGGTCTCCGGTCTCCGGTCCGTCTCGCCACAGACTCTTCCGGCAACCTGTATGTCACCGATTCCCGGGGCGGCGGTATCGTGCGCTTCACCTCCACCGGCCGTTTCGACCGGTTGATCCCCACTGCCAAGGCGCCCCAGGGGGTTGCACTTACCGCGACGGGAAACCTGGTGGTGAGCCAGGGCGATTTTGTGGCCCTCATGGACCAGACCGGGAAAGAGTTGCGCCGTCTGGGTTCCGGCACGGGACAATTCAAGATGGCCAACGGTGTTGTTCTGGATGCGGCAGGCAGGATTTACGTAACAGACAGTCTGGGTAACTGCGTCCAGGTATTCACTGCCACGGGTGACTACCTGAGCCGTTTCGGAACGGCCGGCTTTGGCAGTGGCCAGTTCAATATGCCGACCGGCATTGCCTATGAGAAGATTTCCGGTCAGTTGGCCGTTGTCGACTCGCTGAACGGACGCATTCAGTTTTTTGACACAAACGGCATCTTTCAGAGGACCCTTTGTTCCTTCGGGTCCGGCCCCCTCAAACTCACGTTGCCCCAGGGCATCACCTTCGAGTATTCGGCCGGCGCAACCCCCACGCTGCTCAGAATGTACGTGGTCGACTCCTTCCAGAGCACCGTCCAGGTGATCGACCCGGCAGGAAGCGGCGCGTTCCTCGCGTTCATCGGTTCCTACGGCGCCGGCACCGGCCTGTTGAACGCACCCTCCGATGCCCTGTTCGATGCCGCGGGCAGTCGGCTCGTGGTGGCCAACGGCGCCGGCGACATGGTGCTGTACGGCATCGGCGCAGGCTATCTGCCGGTGGATACGACTCCGCCGGCGATCACCCTTGATCCGCTACCCGTGTCGACCCTGACCGCCTCGCTGGCCGTGGGCGGGTCCGTAGAGGCCGGGGCCACGGTGACGGTGTCGGTAAACGGCGGGGTCGCCAAGCCGGCCGTAACGAGCGGCTCGGGCTGGAGCGCCACTGTCGCCCTTACTCCCGGTCTCAACAGTATTACGGTGCAGGCCGTTGACGCGGCTGGCAATATTGCCACCGTCGGCGGGTCGGTGGTGCTGACTGTGACCAATACGTTCTTCTCCATCGGTCCCGTCCCGCCCCTGCTGAACACCACCAGCGTCACCCTGACCGGTTCCCGCGCCGCCGGCGTGTCCCTTGCGATTCTCAACGGGACGACGGGAGCAACCGCCGCCGTCACCTATCCCACTTCCTCCACCTGGCGCAGTGTGCTGAGCGGCCTCGCCGAGGGCGCCAATCTCATAACCCTCTCAACGGGTGGCGCCTCAGAAAGCCTGGTGGTGACCGTGGATACCCGCGCGCCGCAACTGGTGGTCTCCACCCTCGCCAATGGAAGCCGGAGCGGGGTCAGGGTCCACAACGTGACCATCGCCGCCGTTGATCCTCACCTCCAGGGCGTTACGGTCAACGGCAAGGCTGTGACGCTGGTGAACGGTAGTGCCAGTATGCCGCTGGTCCTTGCCAACGGCGTCACCACGCTAACGGTCACGGCCTCCGACCAGGCCGGCAACAGCGTAACCGACGGCCGCAGCGTTACCTTTGATCCGGCTGCGCCCGAACTGGCGGTGGTTGCGCCCTCCGATGGCAGCCGCACGAGGACGCCCGTTGTGGAGGTTGCCGGCACCGCCCCGGCCGGCGTCACCGTGACGGTGAACGGCGTAGTCGCCACGGTGAGCGATACGGGCTGGAGCAGGCGGGTGACTCTCGCCCCTGGCCTGAACACCATCGAGATCGGCGCTGCCGCCTCGTCGGGAGCCACGGCGCGCCTCAAGCGCACGGTCTTCTACGATGCCGACGCACCCCAGGCGGTAATCGTCTCGCCGGCCGAAGACCTGGCAACCGTTGCCGAAAGCATCGTCATCTCGGGTGCCGTGGAAGATGGCGTAACCCTCTCTGCCACCGTGGACGGGGCTGCCGTGCCGGTTACCCTGACCGGCAGCGCCTTCAGCCTTACGGTGCCGGCGGGGCTCGAAGGGGCCCATGCCGTGACCGTGACCGCTACCGACGCAACCGGTGCCTCTGCCAGCACCACCCGCAACCTGGTGGTCGACCGGACTCCGCCGTTGCTGCTCATCGCCGGTCAGACCTCGCCGCCGCCGGCCGTCCTTGCCGGCACCGCCGGCCGGGATGCCACGGTGATGGTAAGCGATCGGTCCGGCACTCTCGGCCTGTTCGCCTCCTCCGATGGGGCCTGGAGCATCAATCTCGCCGGTACGCCCCATGACCCGGCGACCCTGCGGATTACCGCCACCGACGCTGCCGGCAACGTCACGGCGCGGAGCCTGTCTGCCCCCGTGCCGACGGGTGATGTGAACAGCGATGGCACGGTAACCATCGCAGACGTCCTGCGGGTTCTCAGGATCGCGGTAGGGGCCGTGGCGCCGACCGCCGACGACTACGCCGCAGCCGACGTGGGCCCCCTGGTCAACGGCATGGTCCGCCCCGACGGGAAGATTGACCTGCAGGATGCTATACTGATTCTGCGTAAGTCCATCGGCGTTCAAACCTGGTAGGGGGATCGCTATGAACAGGTGTGATCTTGGCAACCTTCGCCCCCGGCGGCAGTCGTTCGTTGAGAAACTGATGCGGTCCGGTGCCGTGGCGCTGGCCGCAACACTGGTTCTGGTCGCGGCTGCCCGGGCCATTGATCCTCCCCACGGCGCGGTCAGCGGTTTTACCTGTTCCACCTGCCACTCCTCCCATCTCACCCTGGGGAGTACCGGCTACAACAATATCTGTCTTTCCTGCCACCGGCCCGGTGTACCCTTGGGCGGGAATCGCCCCCTCACCATGAACGACATGGCCAATCCCTTCGGCACGTACACGGGAACCCGTCGCGGCATCATCTACCAGAATTCCCATGCCTGGACCGGCTCCGACACGGTGCTTCCCGCCGGCGCCCTGCCGCCGCTCTCGGCGGGGCTCACGGCCGGCGCGACGACTGGCGTGCTCTCCTGCACCCGCTGCCACGATCCCCACAACAACACCTACCCCCCCTACCTGCGGGGGGCCAACGATCAGGATCAGCTCTGTCTGGACTGCCACCGGGTACGCAATACGTCGGACCACACGCGGGGGACCCACCCGGTGAGCGTGAACTACGGGGCCGCAGCGGCAAAAGCCCCCGCAGGGTTCCATCCGGCGCCGGTCAATGCTAACCCGGCCAACCCCACTGCCGCCATGAAGCTCGTGAACGGCATGGTCCTCTGCTCCACTTGCCACGGGGTCCACTACGCCGATTCCAACAGCGCCACCTTCGACAACCATTCGGGGCACGGCACGCTGACCCCGTCGGCCGGGTTTCTTCTGCGGACCGACCTGAGGGGCGTCACTGCCGCGTCGGTCAATATCTGCACCAACTGCCACCGGCTGCCGAACCACGGGGCCAAGGGGCAGAACATCCAGTGCGCCGACTGTCACGGTGGCCACGTGGACCTGGCGGACGGCACCGTGCCCAACGTCTTCCTGGTGAACCGCTACATCAACGCCTCGTCCTCGTTCGGAGCCGTGCGCGGCAGGAAGGTGTTCCTCCAGTACACCGCGGCGGCCCGCCGTCTCTACAAGAATCCGGCCGGCACCGGCATCTGCCAGGCATGCCACCCTGTCCCCACCGGCGGCAGCTATCCGGCGGAGCATGCACTCGCCACGGGCACCGCGGCCGACTGCGCGGCCTGCCATTCCCACGGCAACGGCGCCGGCGCCTTCTCCGCAGCCGGCGCCAGCTGCACTTCCTGTCACGGCAATCCTCCCCGGAGCTCAGCCACGGGCGGTCCTGACGGTGCCGCGTCCGGCTATGCCGCTACCGGCATCAGCGAGGCTGCCACCCCCCACCGGCGCCACGCCGGGGGCGGGGCCGACTACGGCTACGGCTGTGTCCAGTGTCACCAGGGGAACAGTCACAATACCGGCACGTTCCAGGATGTTTTCAGGGCTACGGCAGGTCTCGTGGCGGCCACGGCCGGCGCCGCACCGGCTTACAACTCAGCTTCGCGCACCTGTTCCGCCATCTACTGTCACAGCGACGGCGCCCCGCGCAACAGCGCGCTCACGCCGGTCCTGACCCTGAAACCGGTGCCGGCCTGGACCAACGGCTCTGGTACCATCACCGGCTGCGCATCGTGCCACGCGGCACAGCCCGCCACCAACGCCCACGCCGTACACCTGGCCAAAGGGTACGGCTGTGCCCTCTGTCATGCGGCAACCGTGAGCGACAACGTCACCATATCCGACCGGAGCCGACACGCCGACGGCGTGAAAACGGTTTCCTTCAGCGCGACGAACCCGCTGGCCGCCGGCACTTCCTGGAACGCGGCCACCGCATCCTGCTCCGCCAGCCGGTGCCATTCCAGCGGCACCTCGGGGAGCGCCGGGGCGCCGGTCACGACGCCGGTCTGGACCAATCCAGCCACGGGCACCTGCGGCTCCTGCCACGCCACGTCGCCCGCCATCGCTGCGACCAGCAGCCAGACCATTGCCACGGGCCTTCACACCACCCACTTCTCGGCTGCTTACGGGGTCAAGCTCGGTACCGCGCTCACCGCCTGCCAGAAGTGCCATGACTACACTACGGCCAAGCACGTGAACGGCTCTGTCGATCTCCTGGCTTCTGCCTGTACCGGCTGCCATCCCCAGGGCGCTTCCTGGACGGTCGCGACGCGGTTCGCCTGCACCAGCTGTCACGCCGCCGTCCCCTCGGTCATCAACGGTGTGGCCGCTCCCTACAAGGCCCGCTACGCGGTGAGCGGCCATGGACAGCCCGCCGCCACCTATGCCGCCAGCCGCGCCTGCGAAAGCTGCCATAACCCCGATGCGCCCCACATCTCCGGCGTTTCGGGGGATGCAACACGGCTCACCCTTCCCAACAACAATGCCCTCTGTGCCTCCTGCCATGGCGATGCGGCCAAGGTTCCGACCGCGGCCAAGCGTAACCTTGCCACGCACGTGACTGCCAAGGGCGGGGCGGCAACAAGCCTCTGTTCGAGCTGCCACGACGTTCACGGCACCACCAACCTGGCCATGATCAGGACGGTCATCGGTGGCAAGGCCATCAGCTTCAGCAACCTGTCCAGCGGGTTTGTGAAGACCGTGGCCCCCTATGACGGCCTTTGTCAGGTCTGCCACACCGCCACCGGCCACTTCCGTGCCGGCCAGGCCATGGATGGGCACCCCACCAGGAATTGTCTCTCCTGCCACTCCCATCAGGGGAGCTACGCCTTCCAACCGGTGGGAGGCGGAACCTGCGACTCGTGCCACGGCTACCCGCCAGTGCCGGCCGGGTTTGTTACCGGCGCGGGCAACTACGCGGCCGGGAAGCCCGAGGATTACGCCGGGGGCGGAGGTGCCCACGTGGTGGCCAGGCATGTGCCGAAAACGGCCTCGCCGGCGGAGGGCTGGGCTAACTGCACTCCGTGCCACGGCAACGGTTCTCTTTCCCCGGCTACCCACACCATGGTCCTGCCGGTTACGCCAAGCAAGGTAACCATCGACCCGAGCGACCGGCTCAAGTTCAACCATGCCCTGCCGCTGGGAGGCCAGCAGTACTCGGGCAAGCTTCTGGACGGAGGCGCCAACGCCACCGGCAGCTGCTTCAATGTCAGGTGCCACTTCAAACCCTCGAAGAAGTGGAGCACGACGAAATAACAGGCCTGGCGCCGCAGGGTTGTCCGGCAGTCTGGCAGGTCGAAAGCGAGCCGACCGAGCCGCGGAGATGAAGCAATGGACGTGAAAGGAAGGAGTATTGCAGTGAGAAAGATCGTCTCGACGGTAGCGGCGCTGGCACTGGCGCTTGTTCTCGGCGGCCATGCCCGGGCCGCCTCCATCTGTACTGACTGCCACGGCATGCCCCCCACCGACGCGGCCTACCGCAACATCACCACCGGCGGGTTCAAGGGGAGCCACCAGACCCATCAGCCGGCAGCGGCCACGGCCACAGACTGTGCCGTCTGCCACGCCGGCAGCGCCGCCTTTACCACAGACCACATGAACGAGAAGGTGGAGCTCTCCTCCAACATCAATGCATCTCCCCTGGCGGCGACTTACAGCAAGGGGGTCTTCTTCAACCAGACCTCCAACCCGGTCATGGGGACCTGCTCCAACGTCAACTGCCATTTCGAGAAGACCACCCCCACCTGGGCGGGAGCCAAGCTCGTCTCCCCCACGGACTGCGGCGTCTGCCACGGCTCGGCCCCTGCCACCGGCAGCCATCCATCGCTTCTGGCCGCCGGCAAGAAGCACGGCGACTACTACGGCACCGGCACCGGTTCCTGCGTCAAGTGCCACCCGGACCACACAGTGGAGGCCAAGCCCTTTGCCCATGCCACGAGCGCCGGCAAGCGGCCCCTTTCGCTCCGCTTCACCGCGGCCCCCAACAACGGCGGTACCTACTCCAAGACGGCCAATCTTGCCTATCCCAACTACCTTCCGAGCCGCAATCCCGCGCGGGACGGTTCATGTTCCGCCATGTACTGCCACAGCGACGGCAACGGCGGCGCAGCCAGGACCACCGCCACCTGGGGCGGGACACTTGCTGCCGACTGTACCGGATGCCACGGGGGCAACGCTGCGTCGACCGCTCCCATCACCACCGGGCTGCACGCCCAGCATGTGAACGCCGCAGTGGTCCTCGGAACCACCATCGAATGCGCCCGCTGCCACAACGGACCGGTCAGCGCCGGCAATGACCGCGCGGTTACCGGTGTGGCTGCCCACGTTGACGGCGTCAAAACGGTCGCCTTTGTGGGGGGCGGCACCTGGAACGCCACCGCCAAAACCTGTTCCGCCACTACCTGTCACTCCTCGGGCAAGGCCACGGCTCCCCAGCCGCCGACCCCTGCCTGGAGCGGTACGGCCATGGGGTGCAACGGCTGCCACGGCATAACCGGCGGCACCTTCACGAGCATCGCCGGCGAGCCCAATTACGCCAATGCAGGCGCCGGCCTCCCCCTGGCCAACAGCCACCGCAAGCACGTGGCCATCGCCGCCGACTGCGGCGTCTGCCACGCCAACACCTCCACCACCGGAGCTGCCATCAAAGCCGGCTCGACGATTCACACCAACGGCGTCATAGACGTGAACTTCAATACCCAGGCCGGCACCACCGCCACCTGGGCCGCGTCCACCAAGACCTGCTCCAATATTTCGTGTCACGGCACCGCCAAGCCGGTCTGGGGCGGGACCCTGCCGGCCGATTGTACGGGTTGCCACGGCGGCGGCGTAACGAGCACCGCACCCATCGCTACCCTCAATCACCCGACCCACCTCTCCCGCGCCTATGGTCCCGGCAGCTACCTGGGGACAGCCACGGCCGCCTGCCAGAGCTGCCATGACTACAGCGCCACCCAGCCCGACGCGAAGCACGCCGACGGCACCGTCCAGGTCCTGAATGCCGCAGGCAGCGCCTGCGTCAAATGCCACCCCGGTGCGCTCCCGGCCTGGACCAGCACCACCCGCATTGCCTGCACATCGTGCCACGCGGCGACTCCGTCGGTTCTCCCCAACGGCGTGGCCGCTCCCTACAAGGCCAACTACGCCAGCAGGGGGCATGGCCAGGCGGCGGTCAACTACAGCGCAAGCCGCGCCTGCGAGAGTTGTCACGACGCCAACGGAGCACACGTTTCCGGCGTCCTGGGCGATGCCGTGCGGCTCACGCTCCCCAACGACAACACCCAGTGCGCCTCGTGCCATAATGACCCGGTCAAGGTGCCGACCCCCAACGAGCAAAATGTGCTGTCCCACGTGACCACCGCCGGAGGCGCGGCCACGAGCCTCTGCAAGTCGTGCCACGACCCCCATGGCACCACGAACCTGGCCATGGTCCGCACCTCCATTGGGGGAAAGACCATCACCTTCACCAACCTCTCCAGCGGGTTCGTGAAGACCGTGGCTCCCTATGACGGCCTCTGCCAGGTCTGCCACACCGCCACCAGCCACTTCCGTTCCGGCCAGGCCATGGACGGCCACCCGACTAAGAACTGCCTCTCCTGCCACGGTCACAAGGGGGGTGCCTACGCCTTTGCCCCGGTCACCGCCTGCGACTCCTGCCACGGCTACCCGCCGGTTCCGGCAGGCTTCGTCACCGGTACGGGCAACTACGCGGCCGGCAAGCCCGAAAACTACGCGGGTGGCGGCGGCGCCCACGTGGTGGCCAAGCACGTGTCCAAGACCGCCGTCCCGGCGGAAGGCTGGGCCAACTGCACCATGTGTCACGGCAACGGCTCGCTCAACCCGGCCACCCACCAGATGGCACTGCCGGTAACCCCGAGCAAGATCACCGTGGATGTCCGCGACCGGCTCAAGTTCAACCATAGCCTGCCGCTGGGGCCCCAGCAGTACGACGGCAAGCTTCTCGACGGCGGTGCCAACGTCACCGGCAGCTGCTTTAACGTGAACTGTCACTTCAAGCCGTCCAGGAAGTGGAGCACCACCAAGTAGGAAACTTTGCCACCGGCCGGAAGGAAGATTCTCTCCGGCCCGGCATCCGGACAACGTTCTGCTACACTTGAGGGAACGTCCGTTTCAGTTCCGTTCTGCCGGAAAGGGAAAGACGATGGCGATCGATACAAAGAGCGACAGGAAAGGGGTGGGCAGCGCGTTTGTCGGGGCACTGGCCCTGATGCTTGCCGTCGGCCTGGCGGATACGGCGGCTGCGGCCTCCACCTGCAGCGACTGCCACGGCATGCCCCCCATCGACGCGGCCTATCGCAACATCACCACCGGGGGGTTCAAGGGGAGCCATCAGACCCATCAGCCCGCAACAGCCCCGGCGGGAGCCTGCGCCGTCTGTCACACCGGCAGCGGGTCCTACGCCATGGACCACATGAACGGCACCATCGAGATGGCGTCGAACATCAATGCGTCGCCCCTGGCGGCAACCTACGGCAAGGGGGTCTTCTTCAACCAGACTTCCAACCCGGTCATGGGAACCTGTTCCAACGTCAACTGCCACTTCGAGAAGACCACTCCTGTCTGGAGCAGCGGTCCCCTCACCGTGCCCGCCGGCTGCTCTTCCTGCCATGGGCTTCCCCCTTCCGACGGGAGCCATCCTTCGGCAGCGGCCGGCTCCGGCAAGAAGCACGGCGACTACTACAGCACCGGCACCGGTTCCTGCATCAAGTGCCACCCGGACCACACGGCGGAGGCCAAGCCTTTTGCCCATGCATCCAGCGCCGGCAACCGGGGGCTGCTCCTTCGCTTCACCGTTGCTCCCAACACGACGGGAACTTACTCTAAGACCGCCAACCTGAACTATCCCAATTACCTGCCGAGCCAGACCACCGCCGCCAACCGCAACGGCACCTGTACGGCCATGTATTGCCACAGCGACGGCAACAGCGGGGCCGCCAGGACCTTGGCCGTGTGGGGCGGTACGTTGCCGGCCGACTGCTCCGGCTGTCACGGCGGCAATGCCTCATCCGCCGGACCCATCGCCACCGGGCTGCACGCCCAGCACGTGAACGCCGCAGCGGTGCTCGGCACCACCATCGAATGCGCCCGCTGCCACAACGGGCCGGTCAGCACCGGCAACGATCGTGCGATCACCGGCGTGGCTGCCCATGTGGACGGGACCAAGACCGTGGCTTTCGTGGGGGGGGGCACCTGGAACGTCACGGCAAAGACCTGCTCCGGTACGGCATGCCACTCCTCGGGCAAGGCCGCGGCGCCGCAGCCGCCGGCCCCTGCCTGGAACGGTGCGGCCATGGGGTGCAACGGCTGCCACGGACTTTCCAGTTCCCTCGGCACCCCCGACTACGCCAGCGGCGGCTCCGGTACGGCCCTGGCCAACAGCCACGCCAAGCACGTGGCCGCGGCCGCCGACTGTGCCCTCTGCCACGCGAACACCACGACCACGGGCACCGCCATCAAGGCCGGATCGACGCTCCACACCAATGGAGCCATTGATGTGAACCTGGACACCACCAATGCTCGGGTGGGGGCCACGGCCACCTGGACAGCCGGAACCAAGACCTGCGCCACTGTTTACTGCCACGGCGCAACCCTCACGGGCGGCACCACAAAGAGCCCCGTATGGGGAGCGACTCTCACCGGTTGCGGCACTTGCCACGGCTTCCCGCCGGCAACTTCCGTTCATACAGGCAAGGTGGCCACCGACTGCACCGGCTGTCACCCCCACGTGAACGCCTCGGGCACCGGCTTCACCGACGCATCGAAGCATATCAACGGAGTTGTGGAGGCTTCGGGCGGCCACGCGGTTCCTTACTACACCCACAAGTCGCCGGCCCCCACCACGGCCCAGTGTTCGGGCTGCCACGCCAATGCCAGCGCAACTGCCCCCTATCCGGCCGGGACGTCTCCCAACTATACGGCGCCGGACTGCCGTTCGTGCCATGTGGTGAAGAGCCCCTACGGCGTTGCCGACTGCTCTTCCTGCCACGGCACCGCCGGCGCTACCGGCGTCAATCTGGGGCGCCCAACCGGCTCCACGTTCCCGAACATCGCCGGCCAGCACGGCAAGTCGGACCACCGGGTGGCCTGCAGCACCTGTCACGGAACCTACGGCACCGGACGTACCGACGGCACCCACGGGCCGGGCAACCACACGCCGTCGACCGTCTCTACCCGGGCCACCAAGGTCAACGTGACGCTGTCCACCTGGAACCCCACCACCCGCACCTGCGGGACGGTCTGCAGCTACAACCACGGTTCGAAGACCTGGTACTGACAATGCGTTGGAGCGTGGTTTCGCGGGGAGGACCGAGTCAGGCAGTCCTCCCCGCGAAACCGCCTTGCGACGGACGGCCAACGGCGGTAAGCTGAAGCGACGGCACTCATCAATCATCCCGGATCACCCCGATCTTCATGGATATCAGGCGATTCTTTCTTTCACGGACAACAGTCATCACCCTGATTGCGCTCCTGTTGGCGGCCGTCGTGGCGGCGTCCCTGGTGCCCCAGGCGTTCCTCGCCACTCCCGATCAGATGGTGGCATGGCATCGGGCATATCCGTCCCTGGTCACCCTGGCCGGGGCCCTGGGGCTTCATCATGTCTTCACCACTCCTTGGTTCGCGGGCATTCTCCTGCTTGCCCTTGTTTCCCTGACCCTCTCCACCGCGGAGCAGTGCCGGTCCGCCTGGCGGAAGACCTTTGCCCCGGCGCCTGCCGTTGAGGTGGGGGGAATGGTTCAAGTCGGGCGGGAAGAACTGACGGCCCTGCTCAGGCGCCGTGGCTACCTGCCCCTCGCGTCGGGCGAGACACTCCGCTTCGTCAAGCACCCCTGGGGATACTGGGGCAATGCCTTTCTCCACGGCGGCATGGTGGCAGTCATCGCCGCCTCGCTCCTCATCGCCCTCACCCAGCAGCGGGGGTCCCACACCATGTTCGAGGGGGAGGTGTTCTCCCCGACCGATCCCTGGGCCGTGGAGGAGAGGGGGCTCCTGGCCGGAAGGCTCGCGCTGCCGGAGCCGGTCCGCCTCGATCGGGTGCGCCTCACCTTCCGTCCCAATCACAAGGTGAGGCAGATCGCATCGGATCTGAGTTTTCTTCCTCCCGGCGCGCCCGAACATCGTGCGACCGTGGAAGTGAACGCCATGGTGAGCCGGCGGGGAATCGTGGTGTATCAGTCCACCGACGCGGGGGACGCCTTCAGCGTGGAGTTCGCCGATCCCGCCGGCCGCAGCGAGATCTTCCGTCTCCCCATCAATCATCCAGAGAGCCTGGAGGAGGCCGGTTACAATGATTTCCGCTTCCCCTGGAGCCCCCTCAAGCTCCAGGCAAAATACTATGTGGATGCGGAACGGAAGAGGATCGACAGCGACCGCCCCCTCCTTGTCCTCCGGATGATGGACGACGAGCGGGAAACGGGGCGGGTCACCCTCACGCCGGGGGGCACCGGCACCCTCGGCGAGTACCGGGTGCGACTTGCCGGCGTCCAGCGCTGGACAACCATCATCTTCGTGAAACTCACCGGCATGTCCGGCGTGTTCCTGGGGTTCTTTCTCATTGTCCTGGGGGCGGCCCTGGCCTTCTGCACCCCGCCCCGCGAACTGGCGGCCACCTTGGCAGCGCCCGGCTGGCGCGTTGCCTGGCGGACGACCCGGTTCGGCGATTTCTACCGGGATGAGGGCGAGGCCCTGCTCCAGGAACTGAACGGAAAGGGGAAACCATGACGCCGACACCTTCATTCGCCGCCTACGTGGGGGCCCACTGGGCCGCCGTCGTCATCTACGTCGTCGCCACCGTCGTCAATGTCTACGGCCTGCTCTTCAGGAACGAGCCGGCCGAGCGGTGGAGCTACCGCCTGATCTCCGCAGGGTGGATGATCCACAGCGTTGTCATCGCCTATTGGTGGTGGGTGACGGGGCACGGCCCCTACCTCTCCCGCAATGAGGTCCTCTCCTCCGACGCCTGGATCGCCCTCACGGTTTTCATGTGCTTCCAGCGCCTCTATCCACGGGTCCGTCCGGCCAGTGTCGTGGTCTTCCCGTCCGTCTTCCTGATGATCGCCCTGGGTCTTTTCTTCGATGTCCAGATCCGCACGCTTCCCCCCACCTTCAGCGGCATCTGGCTCGTGATCCACATTGCCTTCTACAAGATCGCCCTCGGCACCATCCTCATCGCACTGGCCTGCTCCATCTTTCTTGTCCTTAAAAAGCGTACCCCCTTTGCCTGGCTCCAGCGGCTCCCGGACCTGGAGAGCCTGGATCTTCACGCCTACCGCTTCGCCGGCTTCGGCTTCATCATCTGGGCCATCGCCATGCTGGCCGGCAGCATCTGGGCCTACAAATCGTGGGGACGGTTCTGGGGGTGGGACCCGGTGGAAAACTGGTCCCTCATTACCTGGATCCTCTTCGGCATCCACCTCCACCTCCGCCGCTTCTTCCGCTGGAGCGGCGAGCGGGCCGCCTGGTTTTACGTGGTCTGTTTCATTTTCTCCCTGGTGGCGCTCTTCTATACCTCGCACCTGAACACCTCGATCCACATGGAATACTTCCGGTAGCGGTGTCGGGCCCCTTTTCGGATTTCCGGATTTTTGTTGACAACCATTTGTATTCACCAATAGAATTGAGAACTTTTGTAATTTTTACTGCAAGAAGGGGGTTCGGATGGCTCAGGTTTTCAAGGTGGCGGTTCTTCCCGGCGACGGCATCGGTCCCGAGGTGATGGCCGAGGCGCTCCGGGTGCTGGATGCCGTGGAGGCAAAATACGACGTGAAGTTCGAGCGGACCCACGCAAACGTGGGTGGCGCAGGTATTGATATCGAGGGGAAAGCTCTCCCCGAAACCACCGTGAACATCTGCAAGGCTGCCGACGCCATCCTCTTCGGCTCCGTGGGCGGACCCAAGTGGGAGTCGCTCCCTCCGGACGAGCAGCCCGAGCGGGGCGCGCTCCTGCCGCTACGCAAGATCTTCGGTCTCTACGCCAACCTGCGGCCGGCCATCATTTTCCCGTCCCTCACCGGCGCCTCCTCCCTCAAGGAAGAGGTGATCGCCGGGGGCTTCAACGTGCTGGTCATCCGGGAGCTCACCGGCGGCATCTACTTTGCCCAGCCCAAGGGGATCGAAGGCGAAGGGCGCGACCGGATCGGTTTCGACACCATGCGCTACAGCGTGCCCGAGATCGAGCGGATCACCCACGTGGCCTTCCAGGCAGCCCGCAAGCGGGGTAAGAAGGTCTGCTCCATCGACAAGGCCAACGTCCTCTCCTCGTCGGTTCTCTGGCGCGAGGTGGTCACCGGCATTGCCAAGGAGTACCCGGACGTGGAGCTCTCCCACATGTACGTGGACAACGCCGCCATGCAGCTGGTCCGCTGGCCCAAGCAGTTCGACGTGATCCTGTGCGAGAACATGTTCGGCGACATCCTCTCGGACGAAGCGGCCATGCTGACCGGCTCCCTCGGGATGCTGCCTTCCGCGTCCCTGGCCGAGGGGACCTTCGGCATGTACGAGCCCTCCGGCGGCAGCGCCCCTGACATAGCCGGCCAGGGCATCGCCAACCCCATCGCCCAGATCCTCTCCATGGGGATGATGCTCAAGTTCTCCTTCGGCATGGTCGACGCGGCCGACGCCATCGACAACGCGGTGGCAACGGTGCTTGACCAGGGCTTCCGGACCCGCGACATCTACCAGCAGAAAGAAGGCGAGAAGCTCGTCAACACCAAGGAGATGGGCGACGCGATCATCGCGGCCCTGTAACGGCTCAATCAATTCATTCCCGAAAAAGGAGTTCTGCCTATGAAAGTCGGAATCGTCGGTTGGCGCGGCATGGTCGGTTCGGTCCTCCTCCAGCGGATGGTGGAAGAGGGTGATTTTGGCATCGGCATCGAGCCGGTTTTCTTCTCCACCTCCCAGGCGGGCCAGCCCGCCCCCATGAACGCGGGAACGCTCAAGAGCGCCGATGACATCGCAGAGCTGAAGAAGCTCGACATCATCATCACCTGCCAGGGGGGCGACTACACCAAGGCGGTTCATCCTGAACTCCGCAAGCAGGGATGGCAGGGGTACTGGATCGATGCGGCCTCAACCCTCCGGATGGAGCCCGATGCGGTCATCATCCTCGACCCGATCAACCGCAACGTCATCGACGCGGCCCTGGCCAAGGGGCAGAAGGACTTCGTCGGCGGCAACTGCACCGTCAGCCTCATGCTCATGGGGCTGGGCGGCCTGTTCCGCGCCGGTCTGGTGGAGTGGATGTCGTCCATGACCTATCAGGCCGCTTCCGGCGCCGGCGCCCCCAACATGCGCGAGCTCCTCTCCCAGATGGGCGTGCTGCAGGGGGTGGTTGCCGAGGAATTGAAGAATCCGGGCTCGGCGATCCTGGAGATCGACAAGAAGGTGACCGCAACCCTGCGCGACGGTTCCATGCCGATGAAGGAGTTCGGCGGGTTTCCGCTGGCCGGCAACGTACTCCCCTGGATCGACCGCGAGGTGGAGGACGGCCAGAGCCGCGAAGAGTGGAAGGGGTTTGCCGAGACCAACAAGATCCTCGGTACCACCACCCCGATCCCGGTCGACGGCATCTGCGTCCGCGTCGGTGCCATGCGCTGCCACAGTCAGGCGATCACCATCAAGCTGAACAAGGACCTGCCGCTTGCCGACATCGAGCAGATCATCGCCAACGACAATGAGTGGGTAAAACTGATCCCTAATACCAAGGCCGACACCCTCGCCCAGCTGACGCCGGCGGCGGTTTCCGGACTCCTCACGGTTCCCGTGGGCCGCGTGCGTAAGATGAAGATGGGTCCCCAGTTCGTGCAGGCCTTCACCTGCGGCGACCAGCTTCTCTGGGGGGCTGCGGAGCCCCTGCGCCGGATGCTTCGCATCCTGGTGGGAAAGTAGCGGTTACCTCGCGAACGCACAAATACGCAGCACCGAGACGCCCCGCCAGCGGGGCGTCTTCACGTTTCCATGCGGACCATCAAACTCATACTCGAATATGACGGCACCAACTATGCCGGCTGGCAGCTGCAGCCCAACGGTCTTTCCATTCAGGAGGTGGTGGAGGGCGCCCTGGCGCGCCTGCTCAAGGAGCCCGTGCGGCTGCGTGCGTCGGGACGCACCGATGCCGGGGTCCATGCCCGGGGGATGGTGGCCGCCTTCGACACTGACCGGGCGATTCCCCTGCGGGCGTTTTCGGACGGCCTCAATGCCCTGCTTCCACCGGACATCGCCGTGCGGAGCGCCCATGAGGCTCCTCCTGGCTTCAACCCGCGGTTCGCGGCCACCGGCAAGCACTACCGCTACACCATCCATCGGGGTGAGCGCCGCTCCCCCCTGGTCCGCCTCCAGTCATGGCACGTGCGGGGGGCGCTCGACCTTGCCTCGATGCGCGAAGCGGCCCGCCACCTGACAGGGGAGCGGGATTTCGCTTCCTTCCGCACCGCCGGCTGTGCCGCACGGACCACCGTCCGCCGGGTGGATGCCGTGGAGATCGGCGCCGAGGGGGAAATGCTCACGGTGGATGTCCATGGCTCGGGCTTTCTGCGCAACATGGTCCGGATCATGGTGGGTACCCTGGTGGAGGTGGGGCGGGGGAAGCTGACGCCGGAGCACGTGGCGCACATGGTCGCCTGCCCGGGCGTCGTCCCGGCCGGTCCCACCGCTCCTCCACAGGGACTCTGCCTCCAGGAGGTCCGCTTTTGAGGAAAAGTTTTTGCTTGACAGCGTGTTGAGCCCATAGTACCATCCGTCCTTCGCTGAGAAAAGCTTGGTTTACACATTCATTCCATCCATGCTGTGAGGGTTCGATGAAAACGACGAAGGTTGCAAAGAAAGAAGAAGTGACCAGGGACTGGTACCTGGTTGATGCCGATAACAAGGTGCTCGGTCGCATGGCCACCGAGATCGCCGACATCCTGCGTGGCAAGAAGAAGCCGATCTACACGCCGAGCGTCGACACGGGCGACTTCGTCGTCGTCGTCAATGCCGAGAAGCTCCAGCTCACCGGCAACAAGCTCGCAGACAAGATGTACTACCACCATACCGGATTCCCGGGTGGTATCAAGTCCATCACCGCCGGCAAGCTCATCGAGAAGAAGCCCGAGGATCTGATCCGCAAGGCGGTCAAGGGGATGCTCCCCAAGAACAAGCTTGCCCGCCACATGCTCAAGAAACTCAAGGTCTATGCCGGCCCCGAGCATCCGCACGAGGCCCAGCAGCCCAAGACCCTCGATATTTAATCGGATTACGAACGAACCATCAGGAGATTACGAATGGCAGGAATCAGCTACTACGGTACGGGTAAGCGCAAGTCGTCGGTCGCAAGGGTCTGGCTCAAGCCGGGCACGGGCGCCATCGTCATCAACAACAAGCCGATCGACGAGTACTTCGGTCGCGAGACCTCCAAAATGATCGTCAAGCAGCCCCTGGAGCTCGTGGAGAAGGTCGGCGCCTTCGATATCTACGTCAATGTCAGGGGCGGCGGCGACTCCGGTCAGGCCGGCGCCATCAAGCATGGCATCACCAAGGCCCTGCTTGAAGTGGACGTTGCCCTGCGCGGCACCCTGAAGAAGGCCGGCTTCATCACCCGCGATTCCCGCATCAAGGAGCGGAAGAAGTACGGCAAGCGGGCCGCCCGCAGAAGCTGCCAGTTCTCCAAGCGTTAATCGGCTTACGCCGTTTTCGGATGGACAGAGGGGAAAACCTGCGGGTTTTCCCCTTTTGCGTATCCAGGTTTCCGGTTCATCGTTCATTTCTCCAGGAAGGGGAGCGTGCCATGCTGAAAGTAGCCGTTGTCGGAGCAAGCGGATATACCGGTGTCGAACTTCTGCGCATCCTCCACTGCCACCCGGAGGCGGCGGTCACCTGCATCACGTCGGAGCAGAGTGCGGGCAAGTCCGTGTCCGACCTGTTTCCGTCCCTGCGGGGGCGCTACGCCCAGGTGCTCGAAAATCTCGAGCCGGTCCGGGTGGCGGAGAAAGCGGACATCATCTTCACGGCGCTGCCCCACAAGGCGGCCATGGAAGTGGTTCCCACCTTCCTGAAGCTCGGCAAGCGGGTGATCGACCTGTCGGCCGACTATCGCTTCAACGATGCCGCCACCTACGAGCAATGGTACGAGCCCCACATGAACCCGCACCTCCTTCCCAAGGCGGTCTACGGCCTGCCTGAAGTGCGTCGGGCTGCCGTCAAGGGGGCCAAGCTTGTGGCGAACCCCGGGTGCTACCCCACGAGCGTCATTCTCGGGCTGCAACCGCTCCTGAAGCATAAGCTCATCGAGACGACGGGCATCATCTCCGATTCTGCCTCGGGCGTTTCCGGGGCCGGGCGCGGTGCCAAGGTGGACAACCTCTACTGCGAGGTCAACGAGGGGTTCAAGGCCTACGGCGTCGGCGGCGTCCATCGTCATACCCCCGAGATGGAGCAGGAGTTGTCGCTGCTGGCCGACGAGCGGATCACCATCACCTTTACCCCCCACCTTGCTCCCATGGATCGCGGGATTCTCTCCACCATCTACGGCAGGCTGCTCACTCCCGTCACTACCGCCGAGCTAGCCGGGCTCTATGCCGAGTTCTACGAGGGCGAGCCCTTCGTGCGGGTCCTTCCCGCCGGCGGTGTGCCGTCCACCGCCCATGTGCGCGGCTCTAACTTCTGTGACATCGGAGTGGTTGTGGATCAGCGTACCGGCAGGGTCATCGTGGTTTCAGCCATCGACAACCTAGTCAAGGGCGCCTCGGGACAGGCGGTGCAGAATATGAACATCATGTGCGGGCTGCCCGAAGGGCTCGGCCTGGAGGGGCTGGCGCTCGTCCCCTGACGGCGCCTTCCGGCCATGTCGTTTCTCCCTGTCACCCGCGGCGAAGCCCTGAAGCGCGGCTGGGACGAGCTGGACATCGTCTTCGTCACCGGCGACGCCTACGTGGACCATCCCGCCTTTGGCGTGCCGCTCCTGGCGCGCTGGCTCGAGTTCCACGGTTTCCGCGTCGGGATCATTCCCCAACCGGACTGGCGCTCCCGCGAGCCGTTCATGGCGCTGGGGCGCCCCCGGCTCTTCTTTGCCGTTTCCTCAGGTGCCATGGATTCCATGGTGGCCCATTACACGCCCGCCAGGAAGCTCCGGCACGACGATGTCTACACCCCCGGCAACCGTCACGGCGCCCGTCCCAATCGCGCCACCATCGTCTATACCTCCCGGCTGAAAGAGGCCTACCGTGACGTGCCGGTGGTGATCGGCGGCATCGAAGCCAGCCTGCGGCGCTTTGCCCACTACGACTACTGGGAGGACAAGGTTCGCCGCTCGCTGCTGCTGGACGCCAAGGCCGACCTGCTCGTCCATGGCATGGGCGAGCGCCCCATCCTGGAGCTGGCCCGCCGGCTGCGCGCCGGCGAACCGTTCCAGGCCATTGCCGACATCAGGGGGACGGCGGTCGTTCTCGGCCGTGGTGCCGCGCCTCCTGCCGGAGTTGTGGAGCTTCCCCCCTTCGAAGATGTGGCCGTCGACCGTCACCGTTACGCCGAGGCGTTTCGCCTCCTTTCCCGCGAGCAGAATCCGCACTGTGCGCATCCCCTGGTGCAGCGGCACGGCGACCGGATCCTCCTGTGCAATCCTCCGGCCTATCCTCTGGAAGAAGCGGAACTGGACTCGGTCTATGCGCTCCCGTTTCAGCGGGCGCCTCATCCCTCCCATGGTGAGCCGATTCCCGCCTACGAGCAGATCCGGGCCTCGGTCACCACTCACCGTGGTTGCTTCGGCGGGTGCTCCTTCTGTGCCATTACCCACCACCAGGGCAAGGTCATCCAGTCCCGCAGCGAACGCTCGGTGCTCGCCGAGGTGGAGCGGATGGCCGCCATGGCCTGGTTCCGCGGGAGCGTGAGCGACGTGGGCGGGCCCACCGCGAACATGTACGGCGTGCACTGCGGCAACACCCGGGGCGGTCACGCGTGCCGCAGGGAAAGCTGTCTCTACCCCTCGCCCTGTCGATACCTGGCGGTGGGCGGGGAGCGGGGGGCCGCTCTGCTGCGGGCGGTGCGGGGTGTCCGGGGGGTGCGGAATGTGGCGGTCTCTTCGGGCATCCGTTACGATCTGATGGAGCGGCAACCCGCCTACTTCCGGGAGCTGGTCGCCCACCACGTGGGGGGATTGCTCAAGGTTGCCCCTGAGCACATGGTTGCGCGGGTCACCGATCTCATGCGCAAGCCCGGCAAGGAGTCCTTCGACCGCTTCTTGGAACGCTTCCGCCGCGAATCCTCCCGTCTCGGGAAAAAGCAGTACGTCGTACCCTATCTTATGTCGGGTCATCCCGGTTGCACCCTGGACGATATGGTCGAGCTCGCCCTGTCCCTGAAGCGGGCCGGTCTCAGGGTTGAGCAGGTGCAGGACTTCACACCCACGCCTGGGACCCTTTCCACCTGCATGTACCACACGGGGCTCGATCCTTTTACCGGAGCGTCGGTTCACGTGCCGCGGGGGGATCGGGAGAAGAGGCTGCAGAAAGCCCTATTGCTCTGGCATCTGCCGGCCGAGAGGCGTAACGTGCTCGAGGCCTTGCGGGCCTGCGGCAGGGAGTCGGCAGCCCGTGAGCTTCTGGGGGGGGCCGGTGGAGGAGGGGGGCGGTCTGGAGGTGGATTCCGGCCGCGAAGGACTTGACCGGGGTGATGAGATGCTTTTTAATTGAAGCAGATCGGATTGCCGCCCCGCAAGCCCAGGAGTGCCGCCATGCTTGTTATCTGTTGTGTGAAGCAGGTTCCCGACACCACCCAGGTGCAGATCGATCCCGTCACCAATACCCTGGTGCGGGAGGGGATTCCTTTCATCGTCAATCCCTATGATACCCACGCCCTGGAGGAAAGCCTGCGGCTCAAGGATCGCTATGGCGTTCGTGTGGCCGCCATCTCCATGGGGCCGCCCAATGCCGAAGCGACCATTCGCAAGGCAGTTGCGCTCGGCGTTGACCGGGCGATTCTGCTGTCCGATCGTTCCTTTGGTGGTGCGGATACTCTTGCCACGAGCAATGTCCTCTCCGCCGCAATCCGCAAGCTTGCCGAAGAGGACGAAGTGGCGCTGGTCCTTTGCGGGAAGCAGACCATTGATGGCGATACGGCGCAGGTGGGGCCCGGCATTGCCACCCGTCTTGGCATGACCCAGCTTACGCTGGTGGACCGCATCGAGGGTATCGACATGGACGCCCGCACGATCCGGGTCCGCCGCAAGCTGGAGGGGCGGTACGAACTGGTTGAGGGGACGATTCCTGCCATGTTGACGGTTGTGCGGGAGATCAACCGGCCACGCTACCCCGCAGTTCCTGCCCGGCTCATGGCGGCTTCCTGTGCGGTGGAGGTCTGGAACAACGAGGTGTTGCGGCTTGATTCAGCAGCCATTGGACTCAAGGGCTCACCCACCTGGGTCAGCAGGATCTTTTCACCTGAGCGCGCAAAGGGACAGATCCTCGGTGACGGCGAGAAGGACCCTGCCGGGACGGCATGCCTTCTTGTCGATACGCTTCGCGCCAAGGATTTGCTACCTTTCTAGTTCTCTGAGCGCTTGCGCGGATTCCCTCGACACCCCGGTCGAGGAGAGATAAAATTTCACTTGACACGTGCGCGATAGTGGATTACAAATTTGATTCTTGTTTTTGCGAAAAAAACTTGACTCTGCGCGTAAAAGCGTGCATAAGAGTTTTTCGCGCTGGCGTAGCTCAACTGGTAGAGCAGCTGACTTGTAATCAGCAGGTTGCGGGTTCAAGTCCTGTCGCCAGCTCCATAAGCAGTAAGGCTTTCTTCTTCGTCTGGAGGGATTCCCGAGTGGCCAAAGGGAACAGACTGTAAATCTGTCGTCGAACGACTTCGGAGGTTCGAATCCTCCTCCCTCCACCATACAATCTGCAGAAGTCCCGCATGGTCGGCCGTATTCCCAGGAGACCTTAGGTTGCCCGTACTGGGGGCGACGTCGTGCGGAGGCTTCAAGACGCTTCGATGACGATTTGGCGGGAGTAGCTCAGTTGGCTAGAGCATCAGCCTTCCAAGCTGAGGGTCGCGGGTTCGAGTCCCGTTTCCCGCTCCAAATTTCACATGCGCCCACATAGCTCAGGAGGTAGAGCACTTCCTTGGTAAGGAAGAGGTCACCGGTTCGAGTCCGGTTGTGGGCTCCACTTATTTCAACGAGAAGCTAATTCTCAAAATTGAACAGCTCGGAGGAATCCTGCATGGCAAAGGCAAAATTCGAGAGGACGAAACCGCACGTCAACATAGGAACGATCGGCCACGTAGACCATGGCAAGACCACGCTGACTGCGGCCATAACCAAGGTATTGGCAGAGCGCGGCCAGGCAGAGTTCCGTGGTTTCGACCAGATTGACAACGCTCCGGAAGAGCGTGAGCGCGGTATCACCATCGCCACGTCCCATGTGGAGTACGAGACCGAGAAGCGTCACTACGCCCACGTGGACTGCCCGGGTCACGCCGACTACGTGAAGAACATGATCACCGGCGCGGCGCAGATGGACGGCGCGATCCTCGTCGTGTCCGCCGCCGATGGCCCCATGCCGCAGACCCGTGAGCACATCCTGCTTGCCCGTCAGGTAGGCGTGCCCTACATCGTCGTGTTCCTGAACAAGGCCGACATGGTAGACGACGAAGAGCTGCTCGAGCTGGTAGAGCTCGAGATTCGCGAGCTGCTCTCCTCCTACGACTTCCCGGGTGACGACATCCCGATCATCAAGGGGAGCGCGCTCAAGGGGCTCAATGGCGACAAGGACGAGCTGGGCGAAGAAGCCATCCTGAAGCTGATGGAAGCCGTTGACAACTATATTCCCGAGCCCGAGCGGGCCGTAGACAAGCCGTTCCTGATGCCTGTCGAGGACGTATTCTCGATCTCCGGTCGCGGTACCGTAGCCACGGGCCGTGTGGAGCGGGGGATTGTCAAGGTGGGTGAGGAGGTCGAGATCGTCGGGATCAAGGCCACTGCCAAGACCACGGTGACCGGAGTCGAGATGTTCCGCAAGCTTCTGGACGAAGGCCGCGCCGGTGACAACATCGGTGCCCTTCTGCGGGGCGTGAAGCGTGAAGACATCGAGCGTGGCCAAGTGCTTGCGAAGCCGGGGAGTATCACTCCGCACACCAAGTTCAAGGCCGAGGCGTACATCCTGACGAAGGAAGAAGGTGGCCGTCACACTCCGTTCTTCAACGGGTACCGTCCGCAGTTCTACTTCCGTACGACGGACGTGACTGGCGTAGTAGACCTTCCTGCCGGGACCGAGATGGTAATGCCTGGCGACAACGTGGCGGTGACGATCAATCTGATCACGCCGATCGCGATGGATGAAGGTCTTCGGTTCGCGATTCGCGAAGGCGGCCGCACCGTGGGCGCCGGCGTCGTCAGCTCCATTATCGAATAGTTCGGGCCGGGGCGGATATCATCCGCCCCGGTTTATGTGTGAAGGGATAAGCAATGAGAGATATCATCACCCTCGGCTGCACCGAGTGCAAGCAGAGGAACTACACAACCACCAAAAACAAGAAGAACACGCCTCAGAAGCTGGAGTTCAAGAAATACTGCCGCTTCTGCCGTACCCATACCGTGCACAAGGAAACCAAGTAGCAGCCTGTCGGTTCGGGGTTGCGAGTGTATCGCGGCCCCCCCTGAACGCAGGCCAGTAGCTCTAACGGCTAGAGCGCCGGTCTCCAAAACCGGATGTTGGGGGTTCGAATCCCTCCTGGCCTGCCATTTTACAAGCATTGTGGGGTCCACGCGTGATCGCCAAAACAAAAGAATTTCTCACGGAAGTAAAGGCCGAGCTTGGCAAGGTAACTTGGCCTACCCGCAAAGAAACCGTCTCAACCACCTGGGTTGTTGTCGCGATCGTCCTGCTCATCTCCGTCTATCTCGGCGTCTGCGATGTTGTGCTCGCCAAGCTGATGCGCATCATCCTGGGGTAAAGGACTCAATCAACTATGTCGAAGAAGTGGTACGGGGTACATACGTACTCCGGATTTGAAAATAAGGTGCGTCTTTCTCTCCAGGAGCGGGTCAAGAACCTGGGGCTCGAAGAGTTTTTCGGCGAAATACTCATTCCCTCCGAGACCGTGGTCGAGTTGAAGAAGGGCGAGAAGAAGACGTCGTCGCGCAAGTTTTTTCCGGGTTACATTCTCGTCAACATGGAGTTGAACGACGAAACGTGGCATGTGGTCAAGGAAACCTCGAAGGTCACCGGGTTTGTGGGGGGGAACAACCCCTTTGCGATTCCCGACGAAGAGGTCGCGAAGATCACGCGGCGCATGGAGGAGGGGGCTGAAAAACCTCGTCCGAAGGTTGAGTTCGAGGTGGGCGAAACCGTCAGGGTTGTGGACGGTCCGTTCCTGAACTTTGCCGGCGTAGTGGAGGATGTTAAGCCTGACAAGGGGAAGCTGCGGGTCATGGTGAGCATCTTTGGGCGCGCAACTCCCGTGGAGCTTGAATTCATGCAGGTAGAAAAGCAGTAGGACGCCGACTCCTGCTGACCAGATACGGAAAACGTCTCGTACGAGAAACAAGGAGTAAGCAATGGCCAAGAAGATTACCGGTTACATCAAGCTGCAAATCCCGGCAGCCAAGGCGAACCCGTCCCCCCCGATCGGCCCTGCTCTGGGTCAGCACGGCGTCAATATCATGGAGTTCTGCAAGGCATTCAATGCCAAGACCCAGGCTGACGAAGGAACCATCATCCCCGTCGTCATAACGGTATACGCCGACCGCTCGTTCACCTTCATCACGAAGGTTCCGCCCATGTCGGTGCTCATCAAGAAAGCCGTCGGCATTGAGAGCGGTTCTAGTGTTCCCAATAAGAACAAGGTGGGCAAACTCACCCGTGAACAGGTAAGGGAAATCGCCACCAAAAAGCTGCCCGATATGAATGCGGCCTCTCTTGAGGCGGCCATGAGGACGGTTGAAGGTACCGCCCGCAGCATGGGCGTTGAAATAGTCAACTAGAGAAAGGGTGGAAAGCGATGCCGAATACTGCGAAAAAGCACAGGGAGGCCCAGGCCAAGATTGACCGGAGCCGGACGTATCCCCTCGTGGAAGGTATAGAGAGCGTTAAGTCCGCAGCCTATGCCAAGTTCGACGAGACCGTCGAGGTTGCCGTGCGGCTGGGGGTTGACCCCCGTCACGCCGATCAGATGGTCCGGGGCGCCGTTGTTCTGCCCAACGGTCTCGGCAAGGACGTTCGCGTCCTCGTTTTCGCCAAGGGCGAAAAGGAGAAAGAGGCCCGCGAGGCCGGCGCTGATTACGTTGGAGCCGAGGATCTTGTCACCAAGATCCAGGAAGGCTGGTTCGAATTCGATACCGCCATCGCCACCCCCGACATGATGGGTGTTGTCGGCAAGATCGGTAAGCTGCTCGGTCCCCGCGGCCTCATGCCCAACCCCAAGGTCGGCACGGTCACCTTCGATGTGGGGCGCGCCGTGAAGGAGTCGAAGGCCGGTAAGGTCGAGTTCCGGGTCGAAAAGGCCGGTATCGTTCACGCCCCTGTGGGTAAAGTTTCCTTTGACGCCGATAAGCTCAAGGAAAACCTGCTTGCTCTCGTTGAGGCGCTCATCAAGGCTAAGCCTTCTGCGGCCAAGGGTACCTATGTCAAGAAGATCAGCATCTCTTCGACCATGGGTCCGGGCCTCAACCTCGACATTTCTGATGTCCAGGCAAAGCTTGTCTAGACGTCAATCCATATAAAGCCAAAGTCAAAGACAGCAGGTGTCCGGACGCTCATGTCCGGACCTAAGCACACACAGGGCCTGCCGAGACTTGGGTTAGTCGTAGGAATCAGTTATTCCCGCACTTTCTGACTTTGGCTGGGGCCCAGGCCCTCATACCAGACAGAAAGGAGGAAGGCGCTTGAATAAGGAAACCAAGCAACAACAAGTGGCAGAACTGCACGACAAGCTCCAGCGGGCCAAGGCGGTGTTTCTCGCCGATTTCCGCGGCATGAACGTCGGGCAGGCCACGACACTGAGAAATGAGCTGCGCTCGGCGGCCGTCGAGTACAAGGTTGTCAAGAACACGCTGCTGGAGCTTGCGTCCCGCGACACCGACAAAGAGTCGCTCTCCCAGCATTTTGCCGGTCCGACCGCCATCGCCCTGAGCTATGACGATCCGGTCTCCGCCGCCAAGGTGCTGTCGAAGTTTGCCAAGACTCAGCCGAACACCTTCAAGCTCAAAGCCGGCGTACTGACCGGCAAGGCTATCAGTGTTGCCGATATCCAGTCCCTGGCAGACCTTCCGAGCCGTGAGGTCCTCATCGCCAAACTGCTCGGCACGATCAACGCTCCAGTGGCGAACTTCGTTGGCGTTCTGGCTGCCGTACCGGGTAGCTTCGTCCGCGCGCTCAACGCGATCAAGGTCCAGAAGGAAGGCAACTGATTTTTCAACCATCAACGGTAAGAACACATAACGGAGGAATAGGAAAATGGCAGAAATCACCAAGGCCGATGTCATCAGCTTCATTGAAAATATGACCGTTCTCGAACTTGCCGAGCTCGTGAAGGAGCTCGAGGACAAGTTCGGCGTCTCCGCCGCCGCTCCGGTAGCTGTTGCCGCCGCTGCTCCGGCAGCCGCTGCCGAGGCCGCTGAAGAGAAGACAGAGTTCGACGTTATCCTCAAGAGTGCCGGTGCCAACAAAATCGGCGTCATCAAGGTCGTTCGCGCCCTTACCGGTCTTGGCCTCAAGGAAGCCAAGGACCTCGTTGACGGCGCTCCGAAGCCGGTCAAGAACGGCGTGTCCAAGGAAGAGGCTGAAGAGGCCAAGAAGCAGCTTGTCGAGTCCGGCGCTGAAGTCGAGATCAAGTAAGGCATCAGCCTACTGCTTCAGCATGCAGCCAAGGTCGCCACGCGCGGCCTTGGCTCTTCTATTTTAGTTCTGAAGCGGTGACCGTAGTGACGGGAGTGGGTGCCTAGTTTCTAATAATTCCAGTGGGTTGAATGCCTCAGGGCATCGCCGAAGGAGAATATATGGCTTATTCAATTGCGAATAACCAGCTTCTGCGCAAGAATTTCGCCAAGATCAAGAAGATCATCGACATCCCCAATCTGATTGACATCCAGAAGAATTCCTACAAACGATTCCTCCAGATCGACACTCCCCCCGAGGCCCGCAAGAACAGTGGGCTTGAGGCGGTTTTTAAAAGCGTCTTTCCAATAAAGGATTTCAGCGACACGGCCTCGCTTGAGTACGTTACCTATACTCTTGGCGTTCCCAAGTACGATGTTGAGGAGTGCCACCAGCGCGGGATGACCTTCGCCGCTCCCATGAAGGTGAAGGTTCGGCTCGTGGTCTGGGACGTGAATAAGGAAACCGGCGTCCGTTCCATCCGCGATATCAAGGAGCAGGAGGTCTACTTCGGCGAGATCCCGCTCATGACTGAGAACGGTACGTTCATCATAAATGGCACGGAGAGGGTTATCGTCAGCCAGCTCCACCGCTCACCGGGCGTTTTCTACGACCATGACAAAGGCAAGACCCACTCCAGCGGTAAGGTGCTTTACTCGGCACGGGTAATTCCCTACCGTGGCTCTTGGCTCGATTTCGAGTTCGACCACAAAGACATCCTCTTCGTGCGGATCGACCGCCGCCGCAAGATGCCGGCAACCGTGCTGCTCAAGGCACTTGGCTATTCAGCGGAAGCCCTGCTGAACTACTTCTATAAGAGCGAGGAGATCCTCGTCGCTGCCGAGGGCATGTGGAAGAAAGCCGATCCGGAGTTGCTCGCGAGCCAGAAGGCATCCGTAGACATCGTTGCGCCTAAGACGGGTGAAGTGTTGCTCAAGGCCAACCGCAAGTTCACCAAGGCGGCCATCCGCAAGATGACCGAGCACGGAATCACGCAGATTCCGATTACCATGGAGGAGGTGCTGGGCAAATATGCCTCCAACGATATCGTTGACCCGTCCACCGGCGAAGTCATCGTAGAGTGCAATGACGAGATCACCCAGGCGCGCCTTGATGACATCAAGGCCAAGGGGATCACCGAGTTCAAGGTGCTCTTCATCGACAACCTCCATGTGACCTCGTCGCTTCGCGATACGCTCATCGCAGACAAGATCGCCGCAACGGAAGAGGCTCTTATCGAGATTTACCGCCGGCTCCGCCCAGGTGATCCGCCGACCCTCAAGAGCGCCCAGGCCCTCTTCGAGAACCTGTTCTTCAATGCCGAGCGGTATGACCTTTCTGCCGTTGGTCGTCTCAAGCTGAATTTCAAGCTCGGGCTGAACGTTCCCCTCGACTGCCAGACGCTGACGAAAGACGACGTGCTCGAGGTGGTTCGCTACTTGATCGACCTCAAGAACGGCAAGGGCACCATCGATGACATCGATCACCTGGGCAACCGCCGCGTGCGCGCCGTGGGCGAGCTGCTGGAGAACCAGTACCGGATCGGTCTCGTCCGGATGGAGCGCGCCATCAAGGAGCGGATGAGTCTCCAGGAGGTCGAGAACCTCATGCCGCACGACCTGATCAACTCCAAGCCCGTGTCAGCGGTCGTCAAGGAGTTCTTCGGCTCGTCGCAGCTCTCGCAGTTCATGGACCAGACGAACCCCCTCTCCGAGGTTACCCACAAGCGCCGGCTCTCGGCCCTCGGACCGGGTGGTCTGACCCGCGAGCGTGCCGGATTCGAGGTTCGCGACGTACACCCGACACACTACGGCCGGGTCTGCCCCATCGAGACCCCGGAAGGTCCGAACATCGGCCTCATCGCGTCTCTTTCCACCTATGCCCGCATCAACGAGCACGGCTTCGTTGAAACCCCCTACCGCATCGTCCAGGACGGCAAGGTGACGAGCGAGGTCAAGTTCTTCTCGGCTCTGGAGGAAGAGGGGCACGCCATCGCCCAGGCCAACGCCGAGATGGACGAGGACGGCCGCTTCGTGAACGAATACGTGTCGGCCCGCAAGTCGGGCGAATTCCTGCTGGTCCACCGGGACGAGCTCGAACTCATGGACGTTGCTCCCATGCAGCTCGTCTCCGTGGCCGCATCGCTCATTCCGTTCCTTGAGAATGACGACGCCAACCGCGCACTCATGGGTTCGAACATGCAGCGCCAGGCGGTGCCGCTCCTCAAAGCCGACTCGCCCCTCGTGGGCACCGGCATGGAGCGAGTCGTTGCCAAGGATTCCGGGGTGTCAGTGGTGGCTCGCCACACCGGCATCGTCGAGTCGGTCGACGCTTCCCGCATCGTTGTCAAGATCGACGAGGACGAGTTCGATGAAACCGGCACCGGCGTCGACATCTACAACCTGATCAAGTTTGCCCGCTCCAACCAGAACACCTGCATCAACCAGCGGCCGGTGGTCAAGGTGGGTGACCATGTCAAGCGGGGCGACGTCATTGCCGACGGTCCCTCCACCGACATGGGCGAACTCGCCCTCGGGCAGAACGTGGTGGTTGCCTTCATGCCGTGGGGCGGCTACAACTTCGAGGACTCCATCCTCGTGTCCGAAAAGCTCGTGAAGGACGACCGCTACACCTCGATCCACATCGAGGAGTTTGAGTGCGTTGCCCGCGACACCAAGCTCGGCAAGGAGGAAATCACCTCCGATATCCCGAACCTGGGCGAAGAGGCCCTGAAGGACCTGGACGAATCGGGGATCATTCGGATCGGCGCCGAGGTGAAGCCGGGAGACATCCTGGTGGGTAAGATCACCCCCAAGGGCGAAACTCAGCTTTCGCCGGAGGAAAAGCTCCTCCGCGCCATCTTCGGCGAGAAGGCGGGAGATGTCCGCGATACCTCGTTGCGCGTCCCGCCAGGGGTCGAGGGAACCGTCATCGGGGCCAAGATCTTCTCGCGCAAGGGGGCCGACAAGGACTCCCGTACCGAGATGATCGAGCGGATGGAAGAGGATAAGCTGCGCAAGGACGAGCAGGATGAGATCCGCATCATCCGCAATTCCGCCGTGGGCAAACTCAAGAAGCTCCTCGTCGGCAAGTCCGCCGCCGTCAAGGTGGAGGACAAGAGCGGCCGGACCGTCATCGCCAAGGGTGCCGTCATTACCGAAGAGGACCTTGATGCGATCCCGCTCGATCGTTGGGACGACATTTCCGTGTCCGGTGAGGAGGGGGTCGACGAGAAAGTGTCGGCGATTCTCCAGACGCTCCAGCAGCAGATCGACATAATCCGTTACGTGTTCGATGACAAGGTCCAGAAGCTGAAGCGCGGCGACGACCTGCCGCCGGGCGTCATCAAGATGGTGAAGGTCTACATCGCCATCAAGAGGAAGCTCCAGGTGGGTGACAAGATGGCCGGACGTCACGGTAACAAGGGTGTCGTCTCCCGTATCCTCCCCGAGGAAGACATGCCGTACATGGAGGACGGTCGTCCGGTCGAGATCGTTCTGAACCCCCTCGGCGTTCCGTCCCGTATGAACGTGGGCCAGATTCTCGAAACCCATCTGGGCTGGGCAGCCAAGGGCATCGGCTGGAAGATCGAGGAGATGCTCGAAAGCTACTCGCCGGCCGACCACATCAAAGGCTATCTCAAGGATGTGTATGGCACCACAGAGATGGACTCGTTCCTTGATTCTCTCGGCAGGGACGAGCTCATGAACGTTGCAAAGCGGCTCCAGCGGGGCGTCGCAATGGCATCCCCCGTCTTCGAGGGGGCTTCGGAGGAGCAGATCCGGAGCATGCTCAATAAGGCCGGCTTTGATGAAACCGCGCAGGTTTCCCTCTATGACGGCAAAAGCGGCGAGCCCTTCAAGCATAAGGTCACCGTTGGGGTCATGTATGTCCTCAAACTTCATCACCTGGTCGACGATAAGATCCATGCCCGCTCCATAGGACCCTACAGTCTGGTGACCCAGCAGCCGCTCGGCGGCAAGGCCCAGTTCGGCGGTCAGCGCCTCGGGGAGATGGAGGTCTGGGCCATGGAAGCCTATGGCGCCGCCTATGCACTCCAGGAGTTCCTGACCGTCAAGTCCGACGACGTGGCGGGACGGACGCGGATGTACGAGGCCATCGTCAAAGGCAAGCACACCCTTGAGCCGGGGCTTCCGGAGTCCTTCAACGTTCTCATCAAGGAGCTCCAGTCCCTCTGCCTCGATGTGGAACTGCTCGAAGGGGATGAAGACTAGCAGCTTGTCCGGGTCGGCTGGCATCGTCCCGCCGGCCCGTTGAAACGTACACGGAAAGCACCCACTCCTACGCTGAGGAGGATCAGACATTGGAAGATTTTTTCAGCTTTTTTGATAAACCGAAGGACCCGCTTCACTTCTCGGCCATTCGCATATCCATTTCATCCCCGGACAAGATCCGCGAACGCTCTTTCGGGGAGGTCAAGAAGCCTGAGACCATAAACTACCGGACGTTCAAGCCTGAGCGCGACGGTCTCTTCTGCGCCAAGATATTCGGTCCCACCAAGGACTATGAGTGCAACTGCGGCAAGTACAAGCGGATGAAGCACCGCGGCATCGTCTGCGAGAAGTGCGGCGTCGAGGTCATCCCCTCGAAAGTGCGCCGCGAGCGTCTCGGTCACATCGACCTTGCCACGCCCGTTGCCCATATCTGGTTCCTCAAGTCGCTCCCCTCGCGGATCGGCAACCTGCTCGACATCTCTCTCAAGGATCTTGAGAAGGTGCTCTATTTCGAGGCCTATGCCGTGACCAGTCCCGGCGAAACGGGCCTTACCATGGCTGAAGTCCTGACGGAAGACCGGTATCTCAAGGCCCGCGAGGAGCATGGCGACCGCTTCGAGGCCGGCATGGGAGCCGCGGCGATCCGCGATTGCCTCAAGGCCCTCGAGCTGGACCAGCTTGCCGAGCAGCTCCGGGTGGAGATGATGGAGGCAACCAGTGAGGCCAAACGGAAGAAGACCGCCAAGCGCCTCAAGGTTGTCGAGGCGTTCAAGGAGTCGGGCAATCGCCCCGAGTGGATGATCCTCGAGTGCATTCCGGTCCTGCCGCCGGAACTCCGCCCCCTGGTGCCCCTTGACGGCGGCCGCTTCGCCACCTCGGACCTGAACGACCTCTACCGGCGCGTCATCAACCGCAACAACCGTCTCAAGCGTCTCATGGAGTTGCAGGCGCCGGAGGTCATCATCCGCAACGAGAAGCGGATGCTTCAGGAAGCGGTCGATGCCCTGTTCGACAACGGCCGTCGCGGCCGTGCCATTGCCGGCCCCAACAAGCGACCCCTCAAGTCCCTTTCGGACATGCTGAAAGGAAAATCGGGCCGCTTCCGGCAGAACCTGCTCGGTAAGCGGGTCGACTACTCGGGCCGTTCCGTCATCGTCGTCGGTCCGGAACTGCGCCTGCACCAGTGCGGCCTTCCCAAGAAGATGGCCCTGGAGCTCTTCAAGCCGTTCATCTATAACAAGCTGGAGGAGAGGGGCTTCGTCACCACCATCAAGAGCGCCAAGAAGATGGTGGAGAAGGAGCGGCCCGAAGTGTGGGACGTGCTTGAAGAGGTCATCAAGGAGCATCCGGTCATGCTCAACCGGGCACCGACCCTGCACCGTCTCGGCATTCAGGCCTTTGAGCCGGTGCTCATCGAAGGCAAGGCGATCCAGCTCCATCCGCTCGTTTGTACCGCCTTCAACGCCGACTTCGACGGTGACCAGATGGCGGTTCACCTGCCGCTTTCCATCGAGAGTCAGGTGGAAGCCCGCGTGCTTATGATGAGCACCAACAACATCCTCTCGCCTGCCCACGGCAAGCCGATCATTGTGCCATCCCAGGACATGGTTCTCGGGATTTACTACATGACGCGCGAGCGGAATTTCGCCAAGGGCGAGGGCAAGATATTCTCGTCTCCTGACGAGGTCCGCATCGCTTTCGACGCGGGCGAGGTCGACATCCAGGCCCGCGTCAAGGTCCGGATGAAGAACGTCCAGGCCGATGAGCAGGAACTGCCCGAGATCATTGACACCACTGTCGGCCGGATCATTCTGCGGGAGATTCTGCCCGAGGTGATTCCGTACTCCGCCATCAACAAGGTGATGAGCAAGAAGGAGCTTACGAACCTGATCGACGTCTGCTACCGTCTGGCGGGGAACAAGGAGACCGTTATCCTGGCCGACCGGCTCAAGGAAACCGGTTTCCGCTACTCGACCCTGGCGGGTATCTCCATCTGCATGAATGACATGGTGATCCCGGAAGGGAAGCAGGTGATCATCGAGAAGGCGACTGAAGAGGTTCAGGAGATCCAGAACCAGTACACCGAGGGTCTTATTACCGATGGCGAGCGCTACAACAAGGTTATCGACATCTGGGCGAAAGCCACGGAGGAGATTGCCAAGGAGATGCTCGACAACCTCTCCAAGGACACGGTCGTTTCCCCGGAGGGACAGGAGATCAAGATTCCGTCCTTCAACTCCATCCACATGATGGCCGATTCGGGTGCCCGGGGTTCGGCCCAGCAGATTCGCCAGCTTGCCGGGATGCGGGGCCTCATGGCCAAGCCGTCGGGCGAGATCATCGAGACACCGATTACCGCGAACTTCCGCGAAGGTCTGAACGTACTCCAGTACTTCATTTCGACGCACGGCGCCCGGAAAGGTCTCGCTGATACGGCCCTCAAGACCGCAAACTCCGGCTACCTCACCCGGCGACTCGTGGACGTGGCGCAGGATGCCATTATCACCGAGAATGACTGCGGCACCCTTGACGGGCTCGTTGTCTCCGCCCTCACCGAGGGGGGGGAGATCATCGAGCACATCGGCGACCGCATTCTCGGCCGGGTTGCTCTCGACGATATCCTTGATCCGGTCACCGGCGAGGTACTCGTCGCAGCAAGCCAGGAAATTGATGAAAACCTCGTGAAAAAGGTCGAGGACTCGGGGCTCGAGCGGGTCAAGATCAGGTCGGTGCTTACCTGCCAGAGCCGGCGCGGTATCTGCGCCAAGTGCTATGGCCGAGACCTGGCTCGCGGTCACCTGGTAAACCTCGGCGAGGCGGTCGGCGTCATTGCCGCCCAGTCGATCGGCGAGCCGGGTACGCAGCTCACCATGCGTACCTTCCACATCGGTGGTACCGCATCGCGGCATGCCGAGCAGACCTCGCTGGAAGCCCGGACAGAGGGACGCGTGAAGTTCATCAATATCAATAGCGTCATCAACTCGGAAGGGCACCACATCGTCATGAACCGTAACGGTGAACTGGCGGTGGTCGACGAGACCGGCCGTGAGCGCGAGAAATACGTCATCGTCTATGGTGCCAAGATCAAGGCGGGTCCCGATCAAGTGGTCAAACCGGGCGAAACCCTTGCCGAGTGGGACCCCTACACCATCCCCATCCTTACTGAGGTTACGGGCCGGATCAAGTTCGGCGACATCGTCGAAGGCGTAACCATGGAGGAGCAACTTGATGAAGTCACCGGGCTTTCCCGCAAGGTGATCATCGAGTCCCGCGATCCTGACAAGCGGCCGCGTATCACGATCAAGGACGAGGCCGGCAAAACCGTCAAAATCAGCGAAATCGCCATGGGACGTTATTTCCTCCCGGTGGGCGCCAACATTTCGGTCCAAGAAGACTCTTTCGTCAATGCCGGTGACGTTATCGCCAAGATCCCGCGGGAAACCACCAAGACCAAGGATATTACAGGCGGTCTGCCCCGCGTTGCCGAGCTCTTCGAAGCTCGCAAGCCCAAGGACTTTGCCGTCATTTCGGAAATCGACGGTCTCGTAACTTTCGGCAAGGATGCCAAGGGCAAGCGGAAGGTTATCGTTACCCCTGAGATGGGTGAGCCCAAGGAATACCTCATCCCCAAAGGCAAGCACATAAGTGTTCATGAGAACGACTATGTGCGGGCCGGTGAGGCCCTGATGGACGGATCATCCAACCCCCACGACATTCTGAGGGTGCTCGGGCTCAAGGAACTCGCGCGTTACCTCGTCGACGAAGTCCAGGAAGTCTACCGGCTCCAGGGCGTCAAGATCAACGACAAGCACATTGAGGTCATAGTCCGCCAGATGCTGCGCCGCGTTCGCATTAAAGACGTGGGTGACACGAGCTTCCTCATCGACGATCAACTCGAACGGTCTGTGTTCGAGGAGGAAAACGATCGCGTCCTCACTAAAGGAGGGCGACCGGCCATTGCGGAGCCGTTGCTGCTCGGCATCACCAAGGCGTCTCTCTCGACAGAATCGTTCATTTCGGCGGCTTCCTTCCAGGAGACGACAAAAGTGTTGACACAGGCTGCCATTGAAGGTAAAGTCGACAGCCTTCGTGGTCTTAAGGAAAATGTTATTATGGGGCGGCTTATCCCTGCTGGGACGGGGCTTTCCCGCTACCGCAACCTCAAACTTGTTGCCGAGCAGGCCGCCGTTGAAGAGTTTGAGTTGGTCGAGCCTGTGCGGCCCCGGGACGACTTTGATGTCGACATGGAGGATGATGTCGACTCGTTTGACGAGTAGAAAACAGCCGAGGAGGGGGCAGCCCCTCCTCGAAAAAAATGAAAAAAGACTTGACAGTGTCTTGTCGGGCTGATATTTTTGTCGCTTCCGCAGGGAGAATGCCCCTTTGGGCGGGTATTGGGAGAAGGGATCTATGCCTACGATTAACCAGTTGATTCGCAGTGGCAGGCAGAGTAAGAAAGTGAAGTCGGATTCGCCTGCTCTCAAGAGTTGTCCGCAAAAGCGTGGGGTGTGCACCAGGGTGTATACCACGACCCCGAAGAAGCCGAACTCCGCGCTCCGTAAGGTTGCGCGGGTCCGTTTGACGAATGGAATCGAGGTCACTTCGTATATTCCGGGTGTCGGGCACAATCTGCAGGAGCACTCCGTTGTTCTGATTCGGGGTGGAAGGGTCAAGGACCTTCCTGGTGTCCGTTATCATATTGTTCGTGGAACACTCGACTCTGTGGGTGTTAAGGACCGGAAGCAGGGTCGTTCCAAGTATGGCGCCAAGCGGCCCAAGTAAACGACTTTGGTGAGAGGGTAATATGCCGAGAAGAAGAGAAGTTGCCAAAAGGGTTATTCTTCCCGACCCCAAGTTCAATGATCGGGTTGTTGCCAAGCTTGTGAGCGTCATAATGCTTGATGGCAAGAAGAGTACGGCTGAGCGAGCGCTTTATGGTGCGCTTGACATTGTGTCGCAGAAGGCTGGTGAGGAGCCTGTGAAGGTTCTTAAGAAGTGTCTCGACAATATCAAGCCTATGCTCGAGGTGAAGTCGCGGCGCGTTGGTGGTTCCACCTACCAGGTGCCGGTTGAGGTTCGGGCCGACCGTCGGGTGTCGCTTGCTATGCGCTGGCTTGTTCGCTATGCCAATGAGCGTTCCGAGAAGACCATCACCGACAAGCTTGCCGGCGAGATTCTCGATGCTTACAATAACCGCGGTGCCGCGGTGAAGAAGCGCGAGGATACGCATCGTATGGCTGAGGCCAACAGGGCCTTTGCGCACTATCGCTGGTAGTAGTAAGTAGCTGGTCTTTGAAACGCTAACTGGAGGGATTTGTGGCACGTCAGGTTTCGCTTGAAAAAACCCGTAACATCGGGATTATGGCTCATATCGACGCCGGCAAGACGACGACAACTGAGCGCATACTCTATTATACCGGTGTGACGCATAAGATTGGTGAGGTTCATGAGGGGGCCGCCACCATGGACTGGATGGAGCAGGAGCAGGAGCGGGGTATTACGATAACCTCCGCAGCTACGACCTGTTTCTGGGGTGACAACCGGATCAATATCATTGATACTCCCGGTCACGTGGACTTTACTATCGAGGTTGAGCGTTCTCTGCGCGTGCTTGATGGGGCTGTTGCCGTGTTCTGTTCCGTTGGTGGCGTTGAGCCGCAGTCGGAAACCGTGTGGCGCCAGGCCGACAAGTATCGTGTTCCCCGTATTGCCTTTATCAATAAGATGGACCGGGTCGGCGCGGATTTTTTCCGCGGCGTCGGCATGATTCGTGATCGTCTCAAGGCCAACCCTGTACCGATCCAGTTGCCGATCGGTGCTGAAGATACCTTTTGCGGGGTTGTTGATCTGGTAGAAATGAAGGCGATTATTTGGGATGAGGATTCTCTCGGGGCCAAGTATCGCGAGGCTGAAGTTCCTGCCGATCTTGTTGAGATGGCTCAAGAGTATCGAGAGAAGCTCATCGAGGAAATTGCTACGTTTGACGATGTGCTGATGGAGAAGTATCTCGGTGGTGAGGAGCTCACCACTGACGAAATCAAGAGCGCCATCCGCAAGGCAACGATCGATATCCAGATCTGTCCGGTCATCTGTGGCTCGTCGTTCAAAAATAAAGGCGTTCAGAACCTTCTTAATTCGGTTGTCGCGTATCTCCCTTCGCCGCTGGATATTCCCGCCATTACCGGTATCGATGCCAAGACCGGTGAGGAAGTAGCCCGTAAGGCGTCCGATGACGAGCCGTTCTCGGCTCTTGCCTTCAAGATCATGACCGACCCCTTTGTAGGTCAGCTCTGTTTCTTCCGTGTTTATTCCGGCGTGCTCAACTCCGGATCCTACATATATAACTCCACGAAAGAAAAGAAAGAGCGTATTGGTCGTCTGCTGAAAATGCACGCAAATAAGCGTGAAGAGATCAAAGAGGTCTACGCCGGCGACATCGCGGCGGCAGTCGGTCTCAAGTACACGACGACCGGTGATACGCTCTGTCCGGAAGATTCCCCGGTAGTGCTCGAGTCCATCGAGTTTCCTGAGCCGGTTATTGACATTGCCATCGAGCCGAAGACAAAGGCCGATCAGGAGAAGCTCGGCATCAGCCTTCAGAAACTTGCAAGCGAGGATCCCTCGTTCCGCGTCAGAACGGATGAGGAGACGGGTCAGACCATCATCGCGGGCATGGGCGAACTGCACCTCGAGATTATCGTTGATCGCCTCATGCGCGAATTCAAGGTTGAGGCGAATGTCGGCAAGCCGCAGGTTGCCTATCGTGAGACTGTTACCAAAAAGGTCAAAGTCGAAGGCAAGTTCGTCCGGCAGTCCGGCGGCCGTGGTCAGTACGGCCATGTCTGGATCGAGCTTGAGCCTCAGGAGGCCGGCAAAGGCTACGAATTTGTGGACGCGATTAAGGGCGGTGTTGTTCCCAGGGAATATATCCCGGCAGTTGACAAGGGGGTTCGGGAGGCGATGGAGACCGGTGTTCTCGCCGGTTATCCGACAGTTGACTTCAAGGTCTCCCTCGTTGACGGATCGTATCACGAGGTTGACTCCTCGGAAATGGCATTTAAGATTGCCGGTTCTATGGCCTTCAAAGAGGCGGCGGCTAAAGCAGGCCCTGTTCTGCTCGAACCGATCATGTCAGTGGAGGTTGTTGTCCCGGAAGAATATATGGGCGACGTGATCGGCGACCTGAACTCCCGCCGTGGCAGAATCATGGGAATGGAGGGTCGTGCCGGGGCCCAGGTTGTCAGCGCAATGGTTCCGTTGGCTCAGATGTTCGGTTACGCCACGGATCTCCGTTCCGCCACACAGGGTCGGGCTACCTACACAATGACATTCGATCATTACGAGCAGGTGCCCAAGTCGGTATCCGAAGAAATCGTCACAAAGGTTAAGGGCTAGTCAAATTCAGCGAGGGAGGAATCCTGCATGGCAAAGGCAAAATTCGAGAGGACGAAACCGCACGTCAACATAGGAACGATCGGCCACGTAGACCATGGCAAGACCACGCTGACGGCGGCCATAACCAAGGTATTGGCAGAGCGCGGCCAGGCAGAGTTCCGTGGTTTTGACCAGATTGACAACGCTCCGGAAGAGCGCGAGCGCGGTATCACCATCGCCACGTCCCATGTGGAGTACGAGACCGAGAAGCGTCACTACGCCCACGTGGACTGCCCGGGTCACGCCGACTACGTGAAGAACATGATCACCGGTGCGGCGCAGATGGACGGCGCGATCCTCGTCGTATCCGCCGCCGATGGCCCCATGCCGCAGACCCGCGAGCACATCCTGCTTGCCCGTCAGGTTGGCGTGCCCTACATTGTCGTGTTCCTGAACAAGGCCGACATGGTAGACGACGAAGAGCTGCTCGAGCTGGTAGAGCTCGAGATTCGCGAGCTGCTCTCCTCCTACGACTTCCCGGGTGACGACATCCCGATCATCAAGGGGAGCGCGCTCAAGGGGCTCAATGGCGACAAGGACGAGCTGGGCGAAGAAGCCATCCTGAAGCTGATGGAAGCCGTTGACAACTATATTCCCGAGCCCGAGCGGGCCGTAGACAAGCCGTTCCTGATGCCTGTCGAGGACGTATTCTCGATCTCCGGTCGCGGTACCGTAGCCACGGGCCGTGTGGAACGCGGAATTGTCAAGGTGGGTGAGGAGGTCGAGATCGTCGGGATCAAGGCCACTGCCAAGACCACGGTGACCGGAGTCGAGATGTTCCGCAAGCTTCTGGACGAAGGCCGCGCCGGTGACAACATCGGTGCCCTTCTGCGGGGCGTGAAGCGAGAAGACATCGAGCGTGGCCAGGTGCTTGCGAAGCCGGGGAGCATCACTCCGCACACCAAGTTCAAGGCCGAGGCGTACATCCTGACGAAGGAAGAAGGTGGCCGTCACACTCCGTTCTTCAACGGGTACCGTCCGCAGTTCTACTTCCGTACGACGGACGTGACTGGCGTAGTAGACCTTCCTGCCGGGACCGAGATGGTAATGCCTGGGGACAACGTGGCGGTGACGATCAATCTGATCACGCCGATCGCGATGGATGAAGGTCTTCGGTTCGCGATTCGCGAAGGCGGCCGCACCGTGGGCGCCGGCGTCGTCAGCTCCATTATCGAATAACGTTGTTGCGAGGAAGAGATGCCAAGTCAAAAGATTAGAATCCGCCTTAAGGCATTTGATCATAAACTCCTCGACCAATCGGTCGGAGAGATTGTTGACACGGCGAAGCGCACCGGCGCCCGTGTGGCGGGTCCGATTCCGCTTCCCACCGTAATCAACAAGTACTGCGTACTTCGTGGACCGCACGTGGACAAGAAATCTCGCGAGCAGTTCGAGATTAGGACCCACAAGCGTCTCATCGACATTCTCGACCCGACCCAGCAAACGGTTGATGCGCTTATGAAACTCGACCTTTCGGCCGGTGTGGATGTTGAAATCAAGCTCTAGCGAGAACTCTAGAATAGGACTGCAACCATGAAGAAGGGACTTATAGCGAAAAAGCTGGGGATGACCCAGATCTTTGCAGAAGACGGCAAGCGCATTCCGGTTACTGTCGTTCAGGCCGGTCCGTGTGTCGTGCTCCAGAAGAAGACCAGTGCAACTGACGGCTATGATGCTATTCAGGTCGGTTTTCTGTCCCAGGAGGCAAGAAAAGTCACCAAGCCTATGCTCGGCCACATCAAGGCGGCCGGCCAGGGCGCATTCGCCCACATTCGCGAGTTCAGGCTCGATGATGTCGACCACTATAATGTTGGCGACGTTATATCCGCGGACGCGTTCGAAGTGGGCGAGTATATCGATGTTACCGGCACCAGTATCGGTAAGGGCTTTCAAGGCGTTATCAAGCGCTGGGGCTTCCGTGGCGGGCGTTCTTCGCACGGTTCCTGCTTTCATCGCGCCCCCGGTTCGATCGGCAGCTCGGCCTACCCCTCACGCGTCTTCAAGAACAAGAAGATGCCCGGCCAGCTCGGCAATGAGAGGGTGACCGTACAGAGACTGCAGGTGGTTCGTGTTGATGCCGCCGACAATATACTGCTCATCAAAGGGGCGATTCCCGGGGCGAAAAATGGAATCGTCCTTGTGAAGGATACCGTCAAGCCTCGATAGACCGGCAGAATCTGGAGAATGAGTATGGCAACCATTGATGTGTTTGATATCAGCAAAAACAAAGTGGGTGAAATGGATCTGAATGACAACGTCTTCAACGGCGAGGTCAAAGAATATCTCATCCATGAGGCTATAAAGGTCCAACTTGCCAATCGCCGTGCGGGAACCGTGTCGGTAAAGAACCGTGCAATTGTGTCCGGTGGCGGCAAGAAACCCTATCGTCAGAAGGGTACCGGTCAAGCCCGTCAGGGCTGCATTCGCGCCCCGCACTTCGTCGGAGGTGGTGTTGCTTTCGGTCCCCGTCCGAAGGTGTACAGCCTTTCAATGAATAAAAAGGCACGCAAGGCAGCCGTACGGTCTGCGCTCTCGATGCTTTACAAGGAGAACAAGCTGTCCGTTCTTGACTCCTTTACTCTTCCGTCCATCTCGACCAAGGGGTTCGTGACGGTGCTGAAGGCATTCGATCTGGCCAAGACGCTCGTGGTTGTGGACGAGCCGAATCTCAACCTTGAACTGTCGGCCCGTAACGTGAAGGATGTCAAAGTACTCAAGGCAGAACACCTGAATGTCTTCGACATCGTCAAATATAATAACATCATCGTTACCCAGTCGGCTGTTCGTACGATCGAAGGAGTGTTGCAGTCATGAACCTGTACGACGTGATAAAGAAGCCACTCATCACTGAAAAGACAACCATCGAGAAGGATTCGAAGAACGTCGTCTCCTTTGAGGTCGACCGCGACGCGAACAAGATCGAGATCAAGGAAGCCGTTGAGAAGCTTTTCAAGGTCGAGGTCGCCGAAGTTAACACGGTCAATGTCGCTGGGAAGGTCAAGCGTTTCGGCCGTCACTATGGCAAGCGTTCCAACTGGAAGAAGGCGTATGTGACCCTGAAAGAGGGAAGTAGCGTCGATTTCTTCGAAATATAAACCTGGGCAGTGGAGTGACATACCATGGCGATCAAGACATATAAACCTACTTCCGCGGGCCGCAGGCACCAGACGTGCTCTGCGTTTGATGAGATTACAACATCAACTCCCGAAAAGTCTCTCATTGTCACCATAAAGAAGACCGGCGGCCGTAATAGTTTCGGCAGAATTACTGCCCGTCATATTGGTGGAGGACACAAGAAAAAGTACCGCATAATTGATTTCCGCAGGAACAAAGTGGAAATTCCGGCAAAAGTTGCGAGCATCGAATACGATCCCAACAGAAGTGCGCGGATTGCTCTGCTCCACTATGCGGACGGCGAAAAGCGCTATATACTTGCTCCGCTTGATCTCAAGGTGGGTGACAGCATCGTGGCCAGTTCGAGTGCTGATATCAAGCCGGGAAACGCGCTTCCTCTGCGCGCAATCCCGCTGGGTACAATCATCCATAACATCGAGCTGAAAATCGGGAAGGGCGGACAGCTTGCCCGCAGTGCCGGTACCTTTGCCCAGCTCATGGCCAAAGAAGGCAAGTATGCTCAGGTGAAGCTTCCGTCCGGCGAAGTGAGGATGGTACTACTTGATTGCATGGCTACCATCGGCCAGGTCGGCAATATCGATCACGAGAATGTGTCTATCGGCAAGGCTGGTCGTTCTCGGTGGCTCGGGCGCAGACCGAAGGTTCGCGGTGTTGCCATGAACCCGGTCGATCACCCCCATGGTGGTGGTGAGGGTCGTACCTCCGGTGGTCGTCACCCCGTAACTCCGTGGGGTATTCCGACCAAGGGCTACAAGACCCGCAAGAACAAGACCTCAACCCGTTTCATCGTTAAGAAACGTTCGAAATAACAAACATTAGTCTAAAGGATTGACACCATGGCTCGTTCGATAAAAAAAGGTCCTTTTGTAGATGATCATGTTGCCAAAAAGGTTGCCGCAGAGAGTGCTGGCTCCAAAAAGGTCATTAAAACATGGTCTAGGCGTTCTACCGTTACCCCTGATTTCATCGGATTGACCTTTGCCGTGCACAACGGGAAGAAGTTCATTCCCGTGTTCGTCACTGAAAACATGGTGGGACACAAGCTTGGCGAATTCGCCCCGACGCGGACCTTTCACGGTCATGCGGCCGACAAGAAGAGCAAGCTCAAGAAGAAGTAATTCTTAAAAGGAGCATTCACAGATGGAAGCCAGCGCAAAATTGACATTTGCCCGCCTTTCACCTCGCAAGACACGTCTTGTTGTAGACATGGTCAGGGGCAAGGGAATACAGGACGCACTCACTATTCTGCGTTTTTCGCCGCAGGCGTCTGCGAAACTCGTATCCAAGCTTCTTCGGTCAGCTGTTGCCAATGCTGAGCAGAAAGGCGCGTCTGATGTTGACCGCCTCTACGTAAAGAGCATTTCCGTGGATGGTGGGCCGGTGCTTAAGCGCTTTGTGCCGCGGGCAATGGGCAGGGCAAGCAAGATCAGAAAACCGACCAGCCACATCACGGTGGTTCTGGCAGACAAGTAATAACGACTGGAGGTGGTGTCTTGGGTCAGAAAGTAAATCCTGTTGGATTCAGGCTTGGTGTTATACGGACGTGGGATTCGCGGTGGTACGCGGAGGCCGATTACTCGAAGCTTCTGCACGAGGATCTCAAGCTTCGTAACTTCCTTAAAAAGCGTCTCTACAATTCAGGTGTTTCCAAGATAGAGATTGAGCGGGCCGCAAATAAGGCCAAGATCAACATCTATACCGCCCGACCCGGCCTAATCATTGGCAAGAAGGGTGCTGAGGTGGAAACCTTGAAGAAGGAGCTTGCCAAGCTCACTGACAAAGAGATCTACCTCAATATTCAGGAAGTCAGGAAGCCTGAGCTTGATGCGCAGCTCGTGGCGGAGAATGTTGCCCTTCAGCTTGAACGTCGTGTCGCATTCCGCCGCGCGATGAAGAAGAGTGTTACGTCCTCCCTCAAGTTCGGCGCCAAAGGTATCAGGATAACCTGCTCGGGACGTCTTGGCGGTGCTGAGATGTCGCGGACGGAATGGTACCGTGAAGGCAGGGTGCCGCTTCATACGCTGAGAGCGGATATTGACTACGGCTTTGCGGAAGCGAGGACGACCTACGGCATTATCGGTGTCAAGGTTCTTATCTTTAAGGGCGAAGTTCTCCCCGGTCAAAAATAGAAACAGGAGCTTTTAGCAATGTTGATGCCCAAAAGAGTTAAGCATAGAAAGCAGATGAAAGGGCGCATGAAGGGAGATGCGCAGCGCGGTGCTTCCCTCGCGTTCGGGGAGTTCGGCCTGCAGGCTACGGAATGTGGCTGGGTTGATTCACGCCAGATTGAGGCCGCCCGTATCGCTATGACCCGTTACATTAAACGGGGAGGAAAAATCTGGATTCGGCTCTTCCCGGACAAGCCCCTCACGTCTAAGCCTGCTGAAACTCGTATGGGCAAAGGCAAGGGATCCCCTGACTCCTGGGTTTGCGTGGTGAAACCAGGCAAGGTTCTGTACGAGATGGAAGGGGTAACCGAAGAGATCGCACGCGAGGCTTTCCGTCTTGCCGCCCATAAGCTTCCTGTTGGAACGAAATTTATCTCCAGGAAGGATGGCCATGAAAGCTAATGAATTGAAAAATAAATCTATGGAAGAGTTGACGGCTAAAGCTGCAGAACTCTCGCAAGAGTTGTTCAACCTTCGTTTTCAGCTTCATACCGGGCGGCTGGAGAATACGGCGAAAATATCCTCCGTCAAGAAAGACATCGCCCGGATCAAGACCATCCTTAGTGAGAAAAGAGGCTAAAGAGAGGAAGCTATGAGTCAGCGCGGGAACAGAAAGACCCAGGTTGGGGTTGTTGTCAGTGACAAGATGGACAAGACAGTTGTTGTCAGAGTCTCGCATCTTGTGAAACATCCCGTCTATAATAAGTACATTAAGCGTAGTGTTAAATATAAGGCACACGATACTGATAATAGCTGCAAAACAGGAGACAGGGTGCTGATTGTGGAAACGCGCCCCCTGAGCAAGGACAAGCGCTGGAAAGTTCGTCAGATTATCGACAGGGTCGAATAGCAGGAGTGTTCACATGATTCAGATGCAAACTGTACTCGATGTGGCGGACAACTCGGGGGCCAAAAAACTTTTCTGCATAAAAGTGCTCGGCGGATCGAAGCGCAAGTATGCCGGGGTTGGCGACATCGTTGTTTGTTCTGTCAGGGAAGCTGTTCCTAACGCAAAAGTCAAAAAGGGCGATGTGGTCAAGGTTGTAATTGTCCGCACAGCAAAGGAAATCGGGCGTCCGGACGGTTCCTATATCCGATTTGACGATAACTCTGGTGTTGTTATCAACAACCAGCGTGAGCCCGTTGGCACCCGTATTTTCGGGCCGGTCGCCAGGGAACTCAGGGCCCAGAAGTTCATGAAGATTATTTCTCTGGCCCCAGAGGTTCTGTAAATCATCTCCGTGGAGAAAGTTCAATGCTCGATAAAAAGTTTCATATTAAAAAGGGCGATACCGTCTCTGTCGTAACAGGCAAGGACAAGAGCAAGACCGGCACGGTTCTCCGGATTCTTCCGAAGAGAGATGGAGTGCTTGTGGAAGGACTAAATATCGTCAAGCGCCACACGCGTGCACGTGGTAATGAGCCTGGCGGCATCGTCGAAAAAGAGGCCCCCCTCCATGTGTCCAACGTAATGCTTTTCTGTGGTAAGTGCGAAAAGCCGGTGAGGGCAAAGAAGGCCATCCTCGAAGACGGCAAGAAGGTTCGCGTCTGCGTCAAGTGTGGCGAAGCCTTTGATAAATAGGATTGGAGGGGAAGATGGCAAGGCTTAAAGAGCTTTATCATAAAGAGATCGTCGGTCAGCTGACAAAAGACTTCGGTTATTCGAATGTCATGCAGGTACCGAAGATCGAAAAAATCGTTGTCAACATGGGTCTTGGTGAAGCGATCCAGAACGTCAAGATTCTTGACTCGGCTGTCGAGGAGCTTGCCGCAATAGCCGGACAAAAGGCTGTGATCACCAAGGCAAAGAAGTCGATCGCCGGCTTCAAGCTTCGTCAGGGGATGCCGATCGGATGCATGGTTACCCTGCGCCGCGAGAAGATGTACGAGTTCCTTGATAGACTCATCAACGTGGCGCTTCCTCGCGTTCGTGACTTCAAGGGAGTTTCTGCCAAGGGGTTCGATGGCCGGGGCAACTACTCGCTTGGTGTTAAAGAACAGCTTATTTTCCCCGAGATCAACTACGACAAAATCGACAAGATCAAGGGTCTGAACATAACCATTGTAACGTCGGCAAAGACTGATGAGGAGAGCAGGGCTCTTCTCAAGCATCTCGGCATGCCGTTCAGGCACTAACATCTGTGGAGGACTACCAGTGGCAAAGACATCAATGATCATAAAGGCTCAAAGGGGCAGCAAATTCAAGGTTCGCGAGTATAATCGCTGTCCTCTGTGCGGGAGACCACGGGCCTATTATCGCAAGTTCGATATGTGCCGGATCTGCCTGCGTAAGCTTGCCTCGGCCGGACAGATTCCCGGCGTGATCAAGTCAAGCTGGTAACCAGTTAAACGGTAAATATAAAGAGGAGTACGTTCCATGTCGATGACAGACCCCATTGCCGATATGCTGACGAGGATACGCAACGCCAATATGGCGCGACTGCAGAAGGTCGACATCCCCTCGTCGAACCTCAAGGTGAACCTTGCCAATGTTCTCAAGGCTGAAGGCTTCATCAAGAACTACAAAGTTATAGCTGACAGCCGCCAGGGCGTTTTGCGCGTCTACCTGAAGTATATTGACGAAAAGGACCCCGTGATCAACGAAATCAAGCGGGTCAGCAAGCCCGGGAGTCGTGTCTATGTCGGGAGCGATAAGATCCCGAGCGTAAAAAACGGTATGGGTGTAGCGATCTTGTCGACCTCCAAGGGACTGATCACCGACAAGTCAGCCCGGGAAGCCGGAGTTGGCGGAGAAGTTCTCTGCACGGTGTGGTAATTATAAGGGATCAAGGAGTCATAACGTCATGTCCAGGATTGGCAAACGTCCTATTGAAATACCAAGCGGGGTCAAGGTCGCATTCAGTGATTCCGTCCTGACGATCGAAGGGCCCAAGGGAAAACTGTCGCGGCAGGTGATGGATGGAGTGTCCCTTGAGATCACCCCTTCAAGCATTGAGGTCAAGCGTGCGGATGACGGCCTCAAAGCACGGTCTGCACATGGTCTCACCCGTACACTCGTGAACAATATGGTTGTCGGGGTAACGAAAGGCTTCGAGCGTGCCCTTGAGATCAACGGGGTTGGCTACCGGGCTGAAGCGAAGGGCGATGTGCTCAACCTCAGTCTTGGGTACTCCCACCCGATCAACTATGCGCTTCCGGCGGGAATCATCGTCGAGGTCGATAAGATGACCAAGCTTGTCGTGAAGGGCATAGACAAGGAACTCGTTGGTCAGACAGCGGCAAAGATTCGCTCGTTCCGCGGTCCTGAGCCCTACAAAGGGAAAGGGATCAAGTACGCTGACGAGAAGATTTTGAGAAAAGCCGGCAAAACAGGTAAAAAATAGTCGTTAAGGAGAAGAGAATTGAGTCCTCTTGCTCAGAAAAAAGTGGCCCACCTCAAGCGTAAGACGAGGGTGAGAAAGAAAATCCGCGGCACGACCGAGCGTCCGCGTCTTAATGTATTCAAGAGCGCACAGCATATCTACGCTCAGATCATTGACGACACAACCGGAACCACGCTCGTCTCTGCATCAACGGTGCAGAAAGAGGCTTCAGAAAGCCTGAATCACTGCGGTAATGTCGAGGCTGCAAAACGGGTTGGCGCCCTGATTGCGAAGCGCGCTCTCGAAAAGAACATTGCGACCGTCGTGTTTGATAGAAACGGTTTCTTATATCACGGACGAATCAAGGCCTTGGCGGATTCGGCCCGTGAAAACGGCCTGACCTTCTAATCGGGAACAAGGAGGCATCAACTTGTACAAGATCAACCCCAATGATTTGAATCTTACGGACAAGGTTGTCCATATCAGCCGTGTAGCCAAGGTTGTGAAAGGCGGTAGGCGGTTCAGTTTTTCAGCCCTGGTTGTCGTCGGTGACGGTAACGGCTGTGTCGGTTACGGACTCGGCAAGGCGAACGAGGTGCCCGAAGCCATTCGCAAAGGGGTGGAACAGGCAAAGAAGAACCTGATCAAAGTCCCGATTGTAGAAGGCCATACCATACCGTATGATGTGCTTGGTCACTTTGGCGCTGGTCGGGTGCTTATCAAGCCGGCTTCTGCCGGTACCGGTGTGATAGCAGGTGGCGCTGCCAGAGCCGTCTTCGAGGCTGCTGGTCTGCATAACGTGCTGTCCAAGTGCCTTGGATCTAACAACCCTCACAACGTGGTCAAGGCTGCTTTCAACGGTCTGACCCAGCTGCGGAGCCCTGAAGAGATCATGGCGCGCAGGGGCGTGACGGAATAGTGTGAGTTAACGGGGGAACGCATGTCGGCTGAACTTAAAATTACACTCGTCCGGAGCCATATCGGGGCGACCAGCAAGCAACGCGCCGTACTTAACGGCCTCGGTCTCACCAAGGTCAACAAGACGGTTGTACTCAAGAACACTCCTGAAATCGTGGGTATGGTCCAGAAGATCTCCCACATGGTGAAGGTAGCAGAGTAATCTCTCCAGAGGTGTATGAATGGAACTCAACGAACTCAGGCCTGCGGTTGGGGCAGTCAAAGATAGAAAGCGGATCGGACGTGGACCGGGCTCGGGTCACGGTAAGACTGCTACCAAGGGGCACAAGGGCCAGAAGGCCCGTAGCGGCGGCAGCGTCAAGCCCGGTTTTGAAGGCGGACAGATGCCTATGCAGCGTCGTCTGCCGAAGCGCGGCTTTACTCCATTGACCCGCAAGGAATACGCTCTTGTTAATGTCGGTCAGCTGGAAGTTTTTGAGGCTGGAAGCTGTATTGACGTTGCAGCGCTTCTCAATGCTGGACTGATTGGGGGAGTCAAGGACGGTCTGAAGGTCCTCGCTGATGGCGATCTGACCAAGGCGCTTACCGTCAAGGCGCATAAGTTCAGCGCAAAGGCTAAAGAAAAAATCGCAGCGGCGGGTGGTACTGCCGAGGAGATTTCACTTTGATCGATGCATTCCAGAACATCTTCCGAATACCTGAACTGAAGAGACGAGTGCTTTTTTCGCTGGGAATGCTGGCAGTTTACCGGGTTGGTTGTCATATCCCGACCCCGGGCATCGACAGCAACGCACTTGCGCATTTCTTCGCTCAAGCCCGTGGTACACTCCTCGGGCTTTTCGACATGTTTTCGGGTGGGGCGCTGGAGAAACTGACCGTCTTTGCTCTGGGCATCATGCCCTATATTTCATCGTCCATCATTTTCCAGTTGTTGACGGTGGTTGTGCCTTCCATTGAAAAGTTGTCCAAGGAAGGGGAGTCTGGCAGGAAAAAGATCATACAGTACACACGCTACGGTACGATAGTGCTCAGTGTGGTTCAGGCACTCGGCATCAGCATAGGTCTGGAGAGCATGCGTGGCCCGGCAGGTGAACTTGTCGTTCCTAATCCCGGATGGGGGTTCAGGCTGATGACAGTGATCACGCTTACCGCCGGTACGGCTTTTATCATGTGGCTCGGTGAACAGATGTCCGAGAAGGGGATCGGCAACGGAATCTCTCTGATCATCTTTGCTGGAATCGTTGCCAGGATACCGACGGCTCTTCTCAATACTGGTCGCCTGATCAAGACTGGTCAGCTGTCACTGTTCGTGATCCTTCTCGTTGTGGCACTTATGTTTCTAGTGATTGCCGCAATCGTGTACGTTGAGCGCGGGCAGCGACGGTTGCCGATACACTACGCGAAACGGGTTGTCGGGTTGAAGACCTATGGAGGCCAGACCTCGCACTTGCCGCTCAAGGTGAATATGGCCGGTGTTATCCCGCCGATCTTTGCATCGTCCATCATTATGTTCCCGGCTACGGTCGCGAACTTTATAAATGTGCCGTGGGTGCAGACGGTTGCCAAAAGTCTGACTCCCGGCAACTTGGCCTACGAAATCTTTTATGTTGCCTTTATTATCTTCTTCTGTTATTTCTATACGGCTGTTTCGTTTAACCCCGTTGATGTCGCCGAGAACGTTAAAAAGCACGGTGGATACATTCCCGGGATTCGTCCGGGTAAGGAAACGTCCGATTATCTTGATCGGGTGCTGACAAAGCTTACCTTTGCCGGGGCCTTGTATATCTCGGCTGTATGCGTTCTCCCGTCTGTACTTGTCGGCAAGTTCAATTTGCCGTTCTACTTCGGAGGCACTGCTCTCCTCATTGCCGTGGGTGTTGGCATGGACACGGCGGCGCAGATTGAATCACATCTTATCACCCGAAGCTATGAGGGCTTTATGAAGGGTGTGCGGGTGCGGGGCAGGCGGTAATACTGGCGTGGAGTGTGCTGCATGAATCTGGTGTTTCTCGGTCCGCCTGGTGCTGGTAAGGGGACGCAGGCAAACCTGTTAACTCGTGCGTATGAAGTGCCGCAGATTTCAACCGGCGAAATACTTCGCGCGGCCGTCAAGTCAAAAACCCCTATGGGGGTCAAGGCAAAAGAGTACATGGATCAGGGCGCACTTGTCCCTGACAGTGTCGTTGTCGGTATTGTAGAGGAGCGGCTGGCTTCGCCCGACTGTGCATCCGGCTTTATTCTTGACGGATTTCCCCGTACCGTTGCTCAGGCCGATGCGCTCAAGCAGGTGCTCGGGGCGTTAGGTAAGCAGATAGAGCACGTCGTTTCGTTTGAAGTCGACAAGGGGGTGCTTCTGGGGCGTATCGTCGGGCGCAGGGTGTGTCGCACATGTGGGCGGGCTTTTCATGTCAAGTTTGATCCACCCCTCGTTGACGGTGTCTGTGATGCGTGTGGCGGAGAGCTCTATCAGCGAGACGACGACCGTGAAGACACCATGCGGCGCAGGCTTGAAGTTTATGATGAGCAGACAGCGCCCCTGAAATCATATTATGAGGGTGAGAGGCTCCTGCGGAGAGTGAATGCTCTGGAGCCGATCGAAGATGTACAGCGTCAGATTGTGAAGCTTGTCGAGAGTTGTAACGGGTGATCATACTCAAGTCACCTCGTGAAATTGAAAAGATGCGGGTGTCCGCCAGGATAGTCGCTGAAGTTCTTGAGGTTCTCAAGGCTTGCATTAGGCCGGGCGTAACCACTCTGGAGCTCAACGAGCTGGCCGAGCTTGAGGCGAAGAAGCGCAAGGCACGACCAGCATTCAAGGGTTATAACGGTTTTCCCTATTCGCTCTGTTGTTCGGTTAACGAACAGGTTGTTCATGGTATGCCGAATAGCCGGGAGTTGGTCGAGGGTGACATAATCAGCCTCGATTTTGGTGTTGTTGTTGACGGGTTTTATGGCGATGCAGCCGTTACCGTTCCCGTTGGAAGGGTAAAGCCCGGTGTGCTTGATCTCCTTGCCGTAACCGAAGAGTCGCTCTGTCGGGCTGTTGAGGCATCAGTAGTCGGCAACCGGCTTTCGGATATATCGCACGCAGTGCAAAGCTTTGTTGAGGGACGAGGCTATTCTGTTGTGCGCGAATTCGTCGGGCACGGCATTGGTAAAAATCTTCACGAAAGCCCCCAGGTGCCCAACTTCGGAGAACCGGGGCGCGGCGTCAAGCTCAAGGCCGGGATGGTGCTGGCCATCGAGCCGATGATCAACGAGAAGGGTCATCAAGTTAAAATTCTCAGTGATGGATGGACCGCAGTTACCTGTGACAAGGGCATGTCGGCTCACTTTGAGCACACTGTGGCAATTACGGAGAATGGTCCGGAAATACTGAGTACGTTATAGCACCAGCGAAGCATGTGAAAGGAAATGTCTATGAAAGTCAGGGCATCCGTAAAAAAGATTTGCGACAAGTGCAAAATCGTTAAGCGCAAGGGCATTGTGCGCGTTATTTGTGAAACCCCGAAGCATTCCCAAAGACAGGGTTAAGAGACTAAGAGGAGGAGCTGGCATTGGCACGCATTGCAGGCATTGACCTACCGAGGAATAAGCGCATTGAGATAGCGCTCACGTACATTTTCGGAATCGGGCGCACGACCGCTCAGCGGATTCTGGCCGAGACCGGCGTTAGCGCAGACACGCGGACCGACAATCTTGCCGAGTCAGAGGTCGCCAAGATCAGGGACTACATCGACAAGAACCTCAAGGTGGAGGGTGACCTCCGTCGCGATGTGTCCATGGATATTAAGCGTCTCATGGATCTTGGGTGCTATCGCGGCTTGCGCCATCGGAAAGGGCTTCCGGTGCGTGGCCAACGGACCAAGACCAATGCCCGTACGCGCAAAGGGCCTGCCAGAACTGTTGCAGGCAAGAAGAAATAGAACAAGCATTCTGGAGGAATAATGGCTAGCCCTTCTAAAAAAGTCGTTAGGAAAAAAAAGGAAAAGAAGAATATCCCCAACGGCGTTGCACATATCCAGGCAACGTTTAACAATACGATCATAACCATCACCGATCCCGTGGGGAACGTCGTGGCATGGTCTTCAGCCGGCTCCAAGGGCTTCAAGGGGTCGCGCAAGAGCACTCCCTTCGCCGCTCAGATCGCGGCTGAGGAGTGTGCACGCAAGGCTCAGGAGCATGGCATGCGGAGCGTGGAGGTTTTCGTAAAGGGACCGGGTTCCGGTCGCGAGTCGGCCCTTCGCGCACTCCAGGCTGCCGGCTTCCACGTCAATTTCATACGGGACGTGACGCCGATTCCTCATAACGGCTGCCGTCCTCCCAAGCGCAGAAGAGTCTAACATTTCTCATTTATAGACACGAATAAGGAGGTCAGAGTTGGCTAGATATACAGGTCCTTCCTGCCGGCTGTGCAGAAGGGAGAACATGGAGCTGTTTCTGAAGGGTGAGCGGTGCTATACCGATAAGTGTGCCATCAAGCGGCGTAATTATCCGCCGGGGCAGCATGGGCAGGGACGGCCGAAGGTCTCCAACTACGGCGTTCAGCTGCGCGAAAAGCAGAAAGTGAGGAGGATCTACGGCATCCTCGAGAAGCAATTCCGGAGCTACTTCCAGGAGGCTGACCGTCTCAAGGGAGTGACCGGTGAGAATCTGCTCTCGCTGCTTGAGCGCCGGTTGGACAATGTGGTGTACCGGCTTGGTTTCGCCGCTTCCCGCACCGAGGCCAGAATTCTCGTTCGGCATAATCACTTCACGCTGAACGGCAAGAAGGCAAATATTCCTTCGATCCAGCTCCGGGCCGGCGATGTTGTTGAACTCAAGGAAAAAAGCCGGAAGATAGCGTGTATCAGCGAGTCTCTTGATGCGGTTGTGCGCAGGGGCATTCCCCAGTGGCTTGAGCTTGAGAAGGACGCTTACAAAGGTGTCGTAAAAACTCTTCCCGTGCGCGAAGACATTACGATGCCGATCCAGGAGCAACTGATCGTCGAGCTCTATTCGAAGTAATGTTCGCATAACCCGTCACAGGGAGGATATACATGTATAGAAACTGGCGCGACCTGATCAGTCCGAAGAAGCTTCAGGTTGAAAGCGAGACGCTTACCAATAAATATGGAAAATTTTATGCAGAACCGTTTGAGCGCGGATTCGGCACGACTCTCGGCAACTCACTCCGCAGGGTATTGCTTTCTTCGCTCCAAGGTGCAGGAATTACCTCTGTAAGGATCAAGGGGGTGCTTCACGAATTTTCTTCCATCCCCGGCGTAACCGAGGATGTTACCAATATCATTCTCAATCTCAAGGGCGTAAGCCTCAAAATGTATGGCACTGAGCCCAAGACCATCCGGATTATACATAAGGGCGACGGCATCATCACGGCTGGCGATATCATTACCGACCCACAAGTCGAGATCCTGAACCCTGAACACCACATCGCCACATGCTCCAAGGATGCAAATCTTGAAATGGAGATGGTGGTGAGGGTTGGCAAGGGTTACGTGCCTGCAGACCGGAATCGCGATGAGAAGGCTCCCGTTGGCACCATTCCGATCGATGCCCTGTTTTCACCGATCCGCAAGGTTAACTTTACGGTTTCCAACGCCCGCGTCGGTCAGATGACCGATTATGACAAGCTGACGCTTGAGGTGTGGACCAACGGCAGTGTGATTCCGGAAGACGCGGTTGCCTTTGCAGCCAAGATCCTCAAGGAGCAACTGAGCATTTTCATTAACTTTGACGAGGAAGCCGAACCGAGCGGCGAGTCTGAAGTTGGCGAAGGGGAAAGCCCCATCAACGAGAACCTCTATCGTTCGGTCGACGAACTCGAGCTTTCCGTGCGCTCTGCTAACTGCCTCAAGAATGCAGGCATTAAGCTCATTGGCGAGCTTGTGTCCCGGACTGAGGCCGAAATGCTCAAAACACAGAACTTCGGCCGCAAGTCACTGAATGAGATCAAGGACATACTCGCTGAAATGGGCCTTACGCTTGGTATGAAACTGGAAGGGTTCCCCGATCCGGAAGTCATGCGCAGGCTGCGCGGCGAGCGCAAGGATGAAGAATAATTCGTACGGTTGCCGGAAGAAAGGAACATAGGTCATGCGTCACAATAAGGCGGGAAGAAGGCTGGGAAGAACGACGAGTCACCGTATCGCCATGTTCAGGAACATGGTGACCTCGCTCTTTGCCCACGAGCGGATCACTACGACTGATGCCAAGGCAAAGGAGCTGCGCTCCATAGCCGAGAAGATGATCACCCTCGGCAAAAGGGGTGATCTCCACGCGGTGCGTCAGGCAGCCTCATATATTCGCGACAAGAAGGTCGTCACAAAGCTTTTCTCCACTATCGCGCCTCGATATAAAGAGCGCGACGGAGGCTATACCCGTATCATCAAGCTGGGCATCCGGCCAGGTGATTGCGCACCTCTTTCCGTAATAGAACTCGTTGAAGAAGAGTTCGAGAAGAAGGTGAAGAAGAGCAAGCCGGCTGCGCCTGCGCAAGCTGTTGCCGCCAAGCCTGCAGTTGAGGAAACGCCTGAGGCTGCCGCTGCGCAGCCCCAGGAGCCTGAAGTCGAAATCTCCGAGGTCAAGGATCCGGCTGAGGAGTGCGAAGCCAAGGCCGACTAAGCCGGCACGACACTTGAGCATGCATCAGAGAGGCACGGGAAACCGTGCCTCTTTTTTTTGCGCCGACCCGACTCGTTACACGTACACGTCGATACGTTCGCCCAAGCTGCCTGCCACAGCGCCCGCCCCACTGATGAGCGAGACGGCGGCGCGACCCTCCAGTTTCTGAGACTCCAAAACCTTATCCGCGACAAGTACGGATGATTCTGCTGCTCGCGCGACGGAAATGCCGGATGTTACGCTGCTGATATCCACATGTACCTTCCTTTCCGACGCCGCCTCCTGGAGATGAACTCCACCGATAGTCGCCGGGTGTGTCTGATATGTCCTGTGCGTGTCCTCTCTGATATCTCATCGGCGTCGGGTGACAGGACTTTAGCTGTGGAGCGATATGCTTCACGGAAAGGTGTTTGCATCGTCTCGGGGGAGCGATACAATAATGTTCCTGAACTTCGGCAGCCACTGGGAGGACCATGAACAGCGGACGGATTCGTTCCCTGCTTAAAGGGGCTGAGGCCACGGGCGGCCCGGTGATATATTGGATGAGCAGGGACCAGCGCGTTGCCGACAACTGGGCGTTGATCCACGCTCAGGAACTCGCACTGGCTCGTAGCGCACCGCTGGGGGTGCTCTTCTGTCTTGCCCCCCGTTTTCTCGGCGCGACCGCGCGCCAGTATCGGTTCATGCTCAAAGGGCTGGAGCAGGTTCGGGCCGCGCTGAGTCGGCTTGATATCCCCTTCTTTCTCGTGACCGGTGATCCCAAGGAGGAGGTCGCGGCCTTCACGAGGCGGCACAGGGTCTCGTATCTGGTTACCGATTTTGATCCGCTTCGTGTCAAGCGCGAGTGGAAACGGCAGGTGGCAGGGGAGATATCAATCCCGTTCGACGAGGTGGATGCCCATAATATCGTCCCTTGCTGGATCGCATCGCAGCGTCAGGAGTGGGGGGCATACACAATACGCCCCAAGCTGCACCGGCTGCTGCCCGAGTTCATGGAGCCGTTTCCGCATCTGCTGCGCCACCCATTTCCGTGGCAGGGAGCGCTGCCTTCAGACGTTGAGTGGCGCGAGACCGTTAACGGGATGGCCTTGGACGAATCGGTGCCTGAAGTCAGTTGGCTCACGCCGGGAGAGGGGGCAGCGCAGGCCGCTTTGGTCAGATTCCTTGAAGACGGTCTAGCGGGCTACGCAACCCGGCGCAATAATCCAGCAGTGATGGGGCAGTCGGGTTTATCCCCCTGGCTCCATTTCGGCCAGCTTTCCGCCCAGCGGGTCGCGGAGGCGGCGTTTGCTGCTGCCGTGTCGACGGAGTCGCGTGACGCATTTCTTGAGGAGCTGATCGTGCGTCGTGAGCTTGCCGACAATTTTTGCTGTTACAACGATGCCTACGACCGCTTCGACGGTTTTCCCGAGTGGGCGCAAAGAACCCTTGACCGTCATCGGCACGATCCTCGTCCCTGGTGCTATGACCATGACGTGCTGGAACAGGGAAAGACCCACGATTCTCTCTGGAATGCCGCACAACTGGAAATGGTGCGGTGGGGCAGGATGCACGGCTACCTGAGAATGTACTGGGCAAAGAAGCTGCTCGAGTGGACCGCTTCGCCCGAAGATGCCCTCATGATTGCCATTCAACTCAACGACCGCTATCAGCTCGACGGCAGGGACCCCAACGGATACGCAGGCATTGCCTGGAGCATCGGCGGTGTCCATGATCGTCCCTGGGCCGAGAGACCCGTCTTTGGCTCGATTCGCTTCATGAGCCGCGACGGCTGCCGGAGAAAGTTTGATACGGATGCCTACGAACGTCGGGCGATTATTAGCCCTGCCACATGTGCGGGAATAGCTCTGTGTAAATAACGGCACGTACAAGCAAGTTGTTGATGAACGTCCTGATTTCTGGTAAGAATATCCGGCCGGGACAGTCAGAATAACCAGGGGCGCCCAAGGAGACTCCGGGGGGCAGCCGCGGAGACGGGTGATCGCATGACGGAATTGACGGAGTTCGTAGAACGGCAGTCGCGTCAAGTGCTGGTGGCGCTTGGCTACGTGCTCCTCATTCTTTTCGGCTTGGTCGACCACTTGGCTGACGGCCCGGGATTTGAGCCGTTCTATGCCATCCCCGTGGCTCTCGTGACATGGTATGGTACGCGCACGGCCGGCTTTGCGGCCGCCTGCGCCGGCGGAATCGTCTGGGGGCTGGCAAACGGCGTGTTCATGGGTGAAGAGTTGAAGCCCGGCCCCACGCTGTGGACGCTTCTGTGGCAATTCGGACTGCTGCTCGCAATCGTTTTTCTGGTAGATACGGTCAAAAAATCCCGCCGGTTCATGGCGGCAACGGCGCGGACCGATCTGCTGACCGGTCTTGCCACGCGCACCTGCTTCGAAGAGCTTGCCCGGAGCGAAATCAGCAGGTCGAAACGGTACGGCCGACCTTTTACATTCATCGTTATCAGATTCAGCCCGCCTAATGACGAACAGGCGGTCGGGCCAGGCTCTTTGCGGGATATCATGCCTGCGGCAGCTGTAGCCATCAGGCCGCAGCTTCGGGAAACCGATCTGTTCGCCCGGCTTGACGAGTTCACCCTGGCGGCGCTGCTGCCCGAGGCTACTCATGATCCGACAAAGGTTGTGGTTCAGAAGATGCTTGGCCTCCTTGCGGCGGTGCAGCGTGACCGGCAGTGGCAGTTGCGCTTTGGTGTCGGTGCGGTAACGTACGAGGCGGCGCCGGAGTCGACGGACGAGATGGTGAGACGCGGGGTGAAACTTGCAGATTCCGCAAGCCGCGCCGGTGGCGGAGCCGTCAAGTATGAAACCTGCCGGGACCCCGGCGCGGTGAACGGATGATTGGCGGCCGGGTGGCGATGCGTCACCTGGTGGCAGCGGTCAGTCCGCCGCCTTCGACAATGAATGCCGGACGTATTCCGCGGGAACGCGATGAAACCATGGAAAGGGAGGTATCACATGCCTGACTTCGGAAATCCTTTTGCCGGGCTGGCCAATGGACGCAAACTGACCCACGCGGAGCTCGTACGGGCAATCCGCTTCATGGTCGCAGCCGAGTACGAGGCGATCCAACTCTACATGCAGTTGGCCGAGTCCACGGACGACGAACTCGCCATTGCCGTTCTCAAGGATATCGCCGATGAGGAGCGGGTTCATGCCGGCGAGTTCCTGAAACTGCTCTATCACCTGGCCCCTGATGAGGAAACGTTTTACGCAGAAGGATCCGAGGAGGTTGAGGAACTCGCGGAAGAGGTGAAAAAGCGGGCCAAGACCAAGAGCGGAAAATCGAAAAAGTCCTGACAGCGAGTAGTGCCTTTGCATTCAGCTGAGCGCCCCGGAGCAATCCGGGGCGCTTTTTCGTTCGGCAGAGGAAGGGTTACCCCACTGTTTTTCTGAATCGGCCAACCGCAAAAAGGAGCACGACCGAGCCCAGCAGTGCCAGCGCCGCAAGCTGCGGCCACAGGATGCCGAGGCCGATCCCCTTGAGGAAGATGCCCCGGACGATGATCAGGTAGTAGCGGAGCGGGTTCAGGTAGGTGGCATACTGGATGCTCGTCGGCATGTTCTCGATGGGAAAGGCGAAGCCCGACAAAAGCATGGCCGGGAACGTGAACATGAACGAACTCATCATGGCCTGCTGCTGGGTCCGGCTGATGGTTGATATGAGCAGCCCGAATCCGAGGGTGCTCATCAGGAACAGGGCGGTTGAGCCGATGAGCAGCAGAATGCTGCCCCTGAGAGGGATTTTAAACCAGAAGAGCGCGATGCAGGTCACGATGGTGACGTTGATGTAGCCCACGATGGCGAATGGAACCAGCTTGCCCACAACGAATTCCCACCGCTGTATCGGCGTGACGATGATCTGCTCCATGGTGCCGATCTCCTTTTCGCGCACCACGGCCATGCTGGAGAGCATCATGGTGGTGATCAGGACCATGGAGGCGATGACCCCCGGCACATAGTAGTTGCGGCTCTCCAGGTTGGCGTTGAACCAGGCGCGGCTTTCCAGCGCGATGCCCTTGGCTCCCATGGTCCTGCCACCCTTTCGCAGGGAATAGTCGGTCAGTATCTGATCGCTGAACCGTTCGGCAATGGTTACCGAATAGCTTACGACGATCCTGGCGGTGCTCGGGTCAGTGCCGTCGACGATAATCGGGAGCTTTGCGGTTCGCCCGGCGCGGATGGCCTCTTCGAATCCCCGATTTATCTGCACCGCGGCCCGTATTTTTCCCCGATCCAGCAGATTGCGCAGTTCATCCCCCCGTTGCACCCGCTGCACGATGTCGAAGTAGCCGGAGCGTTCCAGGCGGGCAACGAGGTCGCGGCTCAGGGCACTGTTGTCCAGATCATAGACCGCCGTGGCGATGTGCTTGACGTCGGTGTTGACCGCGTAGCCGAAGAGGGTGATCTGGATCGCCGGGATAACGAGGATGATGAATCGCATCTTCGGGTCCCGCAGGATCTGGATTGCCTCTTTTATGAGCATGGTTTTCAAGCGATCGAACATGGCTAGCCCATTTTTTTGCGGAACTTCCGTACAGCCAGGGTGAAAATGAGCGTCCCGAACACGGTCAGGAAGAGGATGTCGCCGGCCAGTACCCTGATCCCGATCCCCTTCAGATAGATCCCCCGCAGGATGGTGACGAAATAGCGGGCCGGGATGGCGTGGGTGATTGCCTGAAGGGGGATGGGCATGTTGGCGATGGGAAAGACGAAGCCCGACAGGAGGAAGGCGGGGAGCAGCGTTGCGACCATGGCGAATTGGCTGGCCGCGAACTGGCTTTTGCCGACGATGCTGATGAAGACGCCGAGGGCCAGGGCCACCAGGAGGAAGAGGATGGACGTTGCCAGGAGCAGCGGCCGGTCTCCCCGCATGGGGACCTGGAAGATGAAGCGTCCTGCCAGGAGCGCCACCACGAGGTCGAAGAGTCCGATGCAGAAGTAGGGGACCAGCTTGCCGACGATCAACTCCGCTCCGGTGAGGGGGGTGGAGATGAGCTGCTCCATGGTGCCGGTCTCCCATTCCCGCGCCACGGTGAGGGAGGTGAGGAGCGCGGCGATGACCATCATGATGACGGCGATGAGGCCGGGAACGATGGCGTTGCGGGACACCAGGTCGGCATTGAACCAGATCCGCGGTTCCGGGGCCAGTGGCGGGCGGGGCGGCTTATCGGCCGAGCGCCGGATCTGGGCGATGATGAGGGGCCGGCTGTACGTGCCGACGATGAACTCGGTATAGCCCAGGGCGGTGGTGGCGGTGTTGGAATCGCTTCCGTCGACGATGGCCTGGACCCGGACCTGGCGGCCCGCCTGGAGATCCCTGGCAAAGTCGCGGGGGATGACGAGCGCCATGAGGGCGTCGCGCTGGTCGATGGCCCGTTCGATCTCCCGGTAGTCACCGGCGTATCCCTTGAGCGAGAAATAGCGCGAACCGCTGAACCGGCTCACCAGGTCGCGGCTGGCGGGCGTGGCGCTCTGATCCCAGACCACGAGAGGCACGTTGTCCACATCAAGGGTCAGGGCGTAGCCGAAGAGAAAGAGAAGCATCATCGGGATGGCGATTCCCATGATGAGGCTCCGGATGTCCCGGAAGACGTGAATGAACTCCTTCCGGGCCACCGCTGTAATCCGCTGCAGCTTCATCGGCTGAACTCCCGCAGGGCGCCTTGTTCCCGATCGCGCGCTTCAATGAGGGACACGAAAACGTCTTCCAGCGAAGGAATGATTTTTTCGATGCGGTCGGCGGTGATTCTCCGGGCCGCGAGAACCCCTGCGATGGCCGGGACCGTTGCCGCGGCGTCTGCCGTCACCACATGGAGCCCCCGGCCGAAGAGGGCGGCGTGCTTTACCCCGGGAATCGCCTCGATCTCTTCCATCAGTTCCTGGGGGCGGTCGCAGGACACCTCCACGATTTCCTCAGCCATCCGCTCGGTCTTCAACTCTTCCGGCGTGCCGAGGGCGATGAGCTCTCCCCGGTAGATGAGGGCGAGGCGGTCGCAGTACTCGGCCTCATCCATGTAGTGGGTGGTGACGAAGACCGTGACCCCGGCGCCGGCCAAGCGGTAGATCAGGTCCCAGAACGCGCGGCGGCTGATGGGGTCGACGCCGGAGGTGGGTTCGTCGAGAAAGACGATGGGTGGCTCGTGGAGGATGGCGCAACCCAGCGACAGGCGCTGCTTCCAGCCGCCGGAGAGGATGGCGGTGCGGCTGCGGCGGTGCTCGGCGAGCCCTGCCATGCCGATCACCCACTCCTTCCGTTCCTGCCGCCGCTCGTCCGGAATTCTGTAGATGCCGGCGTAAAAGTCGATGTTCTCCTCCACGGTCAGGTCCTCGTAGAGGGAAAACTTCTGGCTCATGTAGCCGATGTTTTTTTTGATCTCCTCGGCCTGATGGACGATGTCGAACCCGGCCACGGTGCCGCTGCCCGAGCTCGGCGGCAGGATGCCGCAGAGCATCCGGATGGTGGTCGACTTGCCGGCCCCGTTGGGGCCCAGGAACCCGAAGATCTCCCCCCGCCGCACATCGAGGGATATCCGGTTCACGGCGATGAAGTCGCCGAAGCGGCGCTCCAGGTCCCGCAGGGTGACGGCGAATTCGGGCGCGGTCATGTCGCACCGTCCCGGGCGGAGAGGACCGACACGAAGACGTCCTCCAGGCTCGGTTCGATGGGGCGCAGACCCCTGAGAGGAAGCCCTTCCCGGGCCATGAGCGCCTCGACGGCGGAGCGGGTCCGATCCGGCGCCTCGGTCACCACGTGGACCCGGTCGCCGAAGAGCCCCACGGACGTGGTCCCGTCGAGTCCGGAGCGAAGGATGCGCGCCGCCTGGCGGGCGGCATCGGTGCGCACTTCGAGGATCGTTCCCCGCATCAGCCCCTTGAGCCGGTCAGGGGCGTCACAGGCCAAAAGCCGACCCTGGTGGATCAGGCCCACCCGGTTGCAGCGCTCCGCCTCGTCCAGGTAGGCAGTGGTCACGAAGATGGTCACCCCCTCCCGCAGGAGCTGGTAGAGGATGCGCCAGAAATCCCGGCGGGAAACCGGGTCGACGCCGTTGGTGGGCTCGTCGAGGAAGAGGACCCGGGGGGTGTGGATCAGGGCGCAGGCGAGCCCCAGCTTCTGCTTCATGCCGCCGGAGAGGTTGCCCGCCTGGCGGCGCCGGAAGGGGGCCAGGTTGCTGAAGGCGAGCAGCCGGTCGATTGTTGCGTCGCGTCCCCGGCGGGGGATGCCGTAGATGTCGGCATAGAAGTGGATGTTCTCCAGTACCGTGAGGTCGGGGTAGAGGCCGAACCGCTGGCTCATGTAACCGATTTCGGCCTTGATTGCCTCGGCCTCGCGCACCGTGTCCCGGCCAAGCACCCGTGCCCGGCCTTCGGTCGGGTCCATGATGCCGCAGAGCATCCGCATGGTGGTGGTTTTCCCGGCCCCGTCGGAGCCCACGAGGCCGAAAAGTTCGCCCGGGGCGATGGTGAGGGTGAGGCCGTCCACGGCGGTGAGCTCGCCAAAGCGTTTGGTCAGGTTTTCGGTGTCGATGGCATGCATGGGTCAGGTATCCGGCGCTTTCCGGTCACGGGCTCCCGGTGATGATCTCCGCATCGGCCGGCATTCCCGGCTTGAGCTCCCGGTTCGGGTTCGGGATGGCGATCTTGATGCGGTAGACGAGCTTGACCCGTTCCTTGTCGGTTTGAACGTTCTTGGGGGTGAACTCGGCCTCGGGAGAGATGAAGGTGATGGTCCCTTCGTAGCGCCGATCGGGCCAGGTGTCGTTTTTGATCCGCGCCTTCTGTCCCACCTTGATCCGCCCCAGGTCGGTTTCCGGGATGTAGGCCCTCAGCCAGGTGTTCGACAGGTCGCCGATCGTGACGATGGGGGTGCCTGCCGCCACCTGTTCCCCCGGCTCCACGTGCTTCGAGAGAACCAGCCCGCTCAGGGGGGCCGCCAGGGTGGCGTGGGAGAGGCGGGTACGTGCCAGGGCCAGGGCCTCGCGCGCCTGGTTGAGGCGGGCGCGGGCGGCGTCGATCTGTTCGCGGCGGGGTCCCCGGTGCATGAGCTCCTGCCGGGCCCGGACCTCGTGCAACTGGGCCTGGGACGCGTCGCGGGCAGCCTTTGCCGCATCGAAATCGCGCCGGGAGATCACCTCGCGCCCAAAGAGCGCCTCCTGGCGGGCAAAGTCGGCCTCCAGCCGGTCGGCATCGGCCTGGGCCCGCTTGACGGCTGCGTCAGCCTGGGCGATCTCCTCCCTCCGGAAGCCGGTTTCCAGTTCACGGAGCTGGGCCGCCAGCGCCTCTGTCTGCCGTTCCTCCCGGGCCACCTCCAGGCGCAATTCATCGTCGTCCAGCCGCGCCACCACCTGGCCCGTCTCGACCATCACGCCTTCATCCACGAGGCGTTCGCGCACTGTGCCCGGTATCTTGAAGCCCAACTCCACATCGGTGACCTCGATGTTGCCCGAAACCCTGACAATACCATCCGCAATGCCGTTGCGACGCAGGAGCAGGGCGGCAATAACAGCCGCCGCCAGGAGAATCGCCGCGGCAATGAGTAGAGTCCTTTTCATGCACAACCCTCCGGAGCTTTCAGACGCTTTTCCCTATTCTGGCACGATGAGCGGTGATGTAAAGTCGTAATGACGGGGCCGGGCGAGAATAGGATTGGAACACTTTATGCTGAATAGATGGGGAGCAGAGGCGGGCTTTGGTGGATAAAACGAGATAAGGTGGTGATTTCAGTGCGAAGTGTCCTTATATGCGACGATGAACCGATTATCAGGATGAGCTTAAAAAATAAGCTCACGGAGCTTGGCTTCGATGAAATCGTGGAGTGCGGGGATGGCGAGCAGGCCGTTCGAATGGCGTTTGCCAAGCTTCCCGACGTCATCATTCTCGACGTGTCGATGCCGAAGAAAGACGGCATCGCGGCGGCCCGCGAGATCCGGCAGCGTCTGAAGGTGCCCATTATCCTGCTGACGGCCTGCTATGATGCAGACACGGTCGCGCGAGCACGGGAAAGCGGCATCGGCGGCTTCCTTGCCAAGCCGTTCCGGGAGCAGGACCTCTGGCCGGCCATCGAGCTGGCCTGTGCCCATGCCGGAGAGGTGGAACTCCTCAAGGAGCAGGTTGAGGACCTGAAGGAAACCCTGGAGAGTCGCAAGATCGTTGAAAAGGCCAAGGGTATCCTGATGCAGAAGCAGGGGCTCACGGAGCCCGAAGCATTCCGCAAGATGCAGAAGCTGGCCATGGACAAGCGCAAGAGCATGCGCCAGATTGCCGAGGCTATCCTGCTGACCGAGGCATAACGGCGGGAACGGATGATGGTGAAAGGGCGCCAATTGGGCGCCCTTTCTATTTTTTAGGCAGATAGGGGATTGCTGTAAACGGGCAGGACAAAAGATCGCTGCGGTATGGCGATTCTGATTAATTGTTGTGCATGTGCATGGGAAAGAGGCGGCCGGAATAATTGTCAATGCGGTAAAGCTTAATAAATTCAGCACGATGTCCGTTGGCATGGACGGTGCTATAACAAGATCAAACATACAGACGAGAATACGCCGGAGTATTCACTGCTGAACGCAGGCAAGGGCGCCACCATTATACGGAAATGGGGCGCCTTTTTTGTTGCCCCGAACATTCCCAGGCAGTCCACGGATTGGTGGACGAAAGGAGACAGGACATGAGACAGGTAGCGATCTACGGCAAAGGCGGCATCGGCAAATCGACCACGACCCAGAACACGGTGGCGGGTCTCGCGACTCTCGGCAAGAAGGTCATGATTGTCGGCTGCGATCCCAAGGCGGATTCCACCCGCCTCATCCTCCACGCTAAGGCCCAGGACACGGTCATGGACCTCGTCCGCGATATGGGTACGGTCGAGGATCTGGAGCTGGAGGACGTGCTCAAGGTCGGCTTCAAGGATATCAAATGCGTTGAGTCCGGTGGTCCCGAGCCGGGCGTTGGCTGTGCCGGCCGCGGCGTCATCACGGCCATCAACTTCCTGGAAGAGAACGGCGCCTACACTCCCGACCTGGACTTCGTCTTCTACGACGTTCTCGGCGACGTTGTCTGCGGCGGGTTCGCCATGCCGATCCGCGAGAACAAGGCCGAAGAGATCTACATCGTCTGTTCGGGCGAGATGATGGCCATGTACGCCGCCAACAACATCGCCAAGGGTATTCTCAAGTATTCCTCCTCCGGCAAGGTGCGCCTCGGCGGCCTCATCTGCAACTCCCGCAACACGGACCGGGAGGCCGACCTGATTGAGGCCCTGGCCGCCAAGCTCGGCACCCAGATGATCCACTTCGTCCCCCGCGACAACCAGGTCCAACGCGCCGAGCTGCGCCGGATGACGGTCATCGAGTATTCTCCCGAGCACAAGCAGGCCCAGGAGTACCTGACCCTGGCCCAGAAGATCATCGACAACAAGATGCTCGTGGTCCCCACCCCGCTGGAGATGGAAGAGCTGGAAGATCTTCTCATGGAATTCGGCATCATCGAGGCCGAGGACGAGAGTATCGTCGGGGTTGCGGAAGCTGCGGCAAAATAAATGCGAAAATCCGCCACAGAGCCACAGTGACGCAGAGAAAACCTGGAGATTTCTCAGCCTCCGTGTCTCTGCAGCAGATTTTGAAAGGGGTTAGCCATATGTCACATGCAGCCAAAAGAGTTGAAGGAATAACCAAAGAGTCGACTCAGGAGATGATCGACAAGGTGTTGGAGGTCTACCCGGAAAAAGGGCGCAAGAAGCGCGCCCCGCACCTGGCCCCCAACGACGGCGTCAGTTCCTGCGTAAAGTCCAACCGCAAGACAGTTCCCGGCGTCATGAGCGCCAGGGGCTGCGCCTACGCCGGCGCCAAGGGGGTCGTCTGGGGCCCCATCCGCGACATGGTTCACATCTCCCACGGACCGGTGGGATGCGGCTGGTACTCCTGGGGCACCCGCCGCAACCTGATGAGCGGCATCAACGGGGTCACCAACTTCGGCATGCAGTTCACGTCGGATTTCCAGGAAAAGGATATCGTCTACGGCGGTGACAAGAAGCTGAAGCAACTGCTGGAGGAGGCCAAGGGGCTGTTCCCGCTGGCCAAGGGGATTTCGGTCCTGTCCGAGTGTCCGGTGGGCCTCATCGGCGACGACATCAACGCCGTGGCCAAGCAGTCCGCCAAGGAGCTGGACATCCCGGTCATCCCCTGCAACTGCGAAGGGTTCCGCGGGGTTAGCCAGTCCCTGGGCCACCATATTTCCAACGACACCATCCGTGACTTCATCATCGGCACCCGGGAGTTTGCCGAGCCCGAGAGCCCGTACGACATCGCCCTTATCGGCGACTACAACATCGGCGGTGACGTCTGGAGCGCCAAGGCGCTGCTGGAGGAGATCGGCCTCAACGTGAAGGCCACCTGGACCGGCGACGGCGAGTTGGACCGGATCGCCGCCACCCACACGGTGAAGCTCAACCTCATTCACTGCTACCGCTCCATGAACTACATGTGCCGCGTGATGGAAGAGAAGTACGGCATCCCCTGGCTGGAGTTCAACTTCTTCGGCCCCAGCAAGATCAAGGAGAGCCTGCGCGCGATTGGTGGACGGTTCGACGACAGGATCAAGGAGAACGTGGAAAAGGTCATTGCCAAGTACGACCCGATCATGCAGGCGGTAATCGACGAGTATCGGCCGCGGCTCGAAGGGAAGAAGGTCATGATCTACGTCGGCGGTCTCCGTCCCCGCCACACCGTGGGCGCCTACGAGGACCTGGGGATGGTGGTTGTCGGCACCGGCTACGAGTTCGCCCACGGCGACGACTACGAGCGGACCTCCCCCGAGATGCCGGTCGATACGGTCATTTTTGACGATGCCTCCGAGTTCGAGCTGGAGAAGTTCGCCCATCAGATCAAGCCCGACCTGGTTGCCTCCGGCATCAAGGAGAAGTACGTGTTCCAGAAAATGGGGCTTCCCTTCCGCCAGATGCACAGCTGGGACTACTCCGGTCCCTATCACGGCTACCAGGGATTCCCGATCTTTGCCCGGGACATCGACATGGCGGTGAACAGCCCCACGTGGTCGCTGATCAAGTCGCCGTTCTAGACGGAGTCCGCTTTTCCGCCATCTCGGCGTGCCTTCGTCATCATTTGTGCGGCCTCCGCGCTCTTCATCGGCGTCACGGTCCTGACGAAAATCGGCGCCGGATGGAAAAAACAAAACCAAACCCGGTCGTGGGACGGATTGGTCCCCGGCCGTAAAGGAGAATCGCCATGAGCAACCAACTCGGACTCGCCGTCAAGCCGGTCACCGAATACGACGACGCAGAAGTAAAGAGAGTCGCCGAATGGATCAATACTGAAGAGTACAAGGAGAAGAACTTCGCCCGCCAGGCCCTGGTGATCAACCCGGCCCACGCCTGTCAGCCCCTGGGGGCCGAACTGGTGGCCCACGCCTTCGAGGGGAGCCTGCCGTTCGTTCACGGTTCCCAGGGGTGCGCCTCCTACTACCGCTCCACCCTCAACCGGCACTTCCGGGAGCCGGCGCCGGCCGTTTCCGATGCTATGACCGAGGACGGCGCCGTGTTCGGCGGCCAGAACAACCTCCACGAGGGACTGGAAAACGCCATCGCCCTTTACAGGCCCAAGATGGTCGCCGTCTTTACCTCGTGCATGCCGGAAATCATCGGCGACGACCTGACCGCGTTTCTGAAGAACGCCCGCAACAAGGGGATCATACCGGCGGACATGCCGACCCCGTACGCCAACACCCCGAGCTTCAACGGCTCACACATCCACGGCTACGACGCCATGCTCCTTTCCATTCTGCAGACCCTGACCGCGGGCAAGCAAGTGGAAGGGCGCTGCACGGGCAAGCTGAACCTGATCCCCGGGTTCGACGCCAATACCGGCAACTTCAGGGAGTACAAGCGGATACTTGAGGCATTCGGCATTCCCTACACCGTCCTGGGCGACATATCCGACGTGTTCGACTCGCCCCTGGACGGCACGTACCGCCCCTACCCGGGCGGCACCAAGCTGGATGACGCCGCCGACTCCATCAACGGCAAGGCCACCCTCAACCTGGGGCCCTATTCGGCGGCCAAGACCTTCTCTTGGGTTAAAGACTCCTATTCCGGTAAGCATGCGTCCCTTCCCATGCCCATGGGGGTCACCAAGACCGACGACTTCCTCAAGAAGCTGTCGGAGCTCTTCGGCAAGCCGGTCCCCGAGAGCCTGAAGGAGGAGCGGGGCCGGGCCGTGGACGCCATGACCGATGCCCACCAGTACATCCACAACAAAAAGTTCGCCGTCTACGGCGATCCCGACCAGCTCCTCGGCTACGTCTCCTTTCTGCTGGAGATGGGCGCCAAGCCCTATCACATCCTCTGCAGCAAGGGGACCAAGAAGCTGGAGAAGGAAATCCAGGCGCTGCTCGATACCTCTTCCTACGGCGCCGGCTGCAAGATTTACATCAACAAGGATCTCTGGCACATGCGGAGTCTGCTCATGACCGACCCGGTGGACGCCATGATCGGCGACACCCACGGCAAGTTCGCGGCCCGCGACGCCGGCATCCCGCTTTTCCGCTTCGGCTTCCCGATCTTCGATCGGGTCAACAAGCACCGCTATCCGATCATCGGCTACCAGGGCGTGGTCAATATGCTGACCGAGATATGCAACAAGTTCCTCGACATCACCGACGAAACCTGTGAGGACCGGTTCTTCGAGATGATGCGGTAAGTTGACTGCATAGGTGCCTGTAGCTCTGCAGGCTGTGAGTGGGAGCCGGACAGGGATTCCACTTGCAGCCTGCAGAAATGCATGATGTCGGCACAGAATGCGTGTTCCCCTCCCTTATGCCGACCACGGCAATTTCAGAGCGACGAGCGTAAGCGCGCTCACCAGAACCCACAGACTAACCGCCTGAACCAGAGGCCTGATCCCGACCTGTTTCACTACCTCCCTGCTCAGCCCGGCTCCGACCAAGAACAAAGTCACGACAAGGCATTGCTTGGCGACGCCAGCCAGTTCTCCCCAGATATGTTCATAGGACGGCAACAGTGTCCTGATGGCTGCCGCGCCGAGAAATCCGATGATAAACAGCGGAATCCGGGCTTGCTGTTCGCCACCCTTGATCAGGGAGGCCGCCATGACGACCGGTGCTATCCAGATGGCTCTGGTAAGTTTGACTGTCGTCCCGATGGCCAATGCCGTGGCGCCATATGCCGATGTGGCGCCTACAACGCTGCTGGTATCATGGATGGCCAGCCCCGACCAGACGCCAAAGGTATTCTGGTCAAGCTGCAACCAGTGCCCTACCAATGGAAACAGCAGCAACGCAGCGGAATTAAGGGTAAAGACCGTTGCCAGCGCTACGGCGGTTTCGTCACTTTTCGCCTTCAGGACAGGCGCCATGGCTGCGATTGCGCTGCCGCCACAAATGGCGGTGCCGAACGAAATAAGGGCCGAGGTGTTGGTGCCCGTCTTGAACAGCTTGCCGAGACCGTAGCCCAACAAGAGCGTGCACGAGATACCGATTACGCTGTACCAGATAGAATCTTTTCCGGTTTGTATCACCTCGCCGAGGCTGAGCCCGAAGCCAAGTCCGACTACCGAGGCCTGCAGGAGCATTTTGCTGTACCGGGCGGTCTGCCGTGGCCACGGGTTTGCCTGCAAAAGGCCGACAGCTATTCCCATGACCAGGGCCTGGGCCGTGCCGACCCACGGGGTTGCGCACAAAGCCAGAAGTATGGTGAATGCCCCCCTGCGCAGGTTGCTACCGTTCATATCGCACTCCTTTCCGTATCTATTTAGTTGCATCATAGACCACCTTGAATATAATAAAAAATGAGTAATAAAAATTATTATAATCAGTATTATTTATAAGGAAAGACGATGGCGATTAGTCTGAGGCAGTTGGAAATATTCGAAAAAGTTGCAAAATGCGAGCATGTGACACAGGCAAGTACTCAACTCTTTCTGACTCAATCGGCCGTAAGCATGGCTATCGCCGAATTGGAGCGAGTGGCGGGGGCTCCGCTTTTCGAGAGGCGCGGCAAGCGGCTGCTCCTGAATGATCGCGGCCGGAAAATACTGCCGGAAGCAGAGGAGGTGATCAGAAGAACCCGGGCGATTGAGCAGTTTTTGGAAGATTCCGCCGGCGAGCCACGAGGTGTCCTGAATGTCGGCGCAAGCACCACGATCGGCAACTATATCCTGCCGGAGCTGATTGCTGAGTTTTCAGGGAACTATCCCGATGCGAAGGTGCTGCTTACCATCGGAAACGCCCAACAGATAGAGCATGCATTGGAAAGGGGAGAACTTGATCTCGGCTTGATCGAAGGGATTCCGCATTCCGGCGTTCTTGACTCCACTCCCTGGAAAAAAGATGAGCTCGTTGTCGTGGTCGGCAAAGGGCACCCCTGGGCATGCGAGGGCGCAGCGTCGGTGGAGATGCTGGAAAACGCCCCGTGGATCATGCGTGAGACGGGCTCCGGAACAAGGGAGGTCTTTGAGGGTGCAATGGCGGGGAAGGGCATCCCTTTCTCGATCAGCCTGGAATTAGGGCATACCGAGGCGATCAAGAAAGCAATTGAAGCGGGGCTGGGGGTAGGCTGCCTTTCGAGAATTGCCGTCAACAGGGAGTTGGAACATGGTTGGCTGGTTGAAATAACGTGTCCGCTGGACTTGAAAAGAACCCTGTCACTCCAGACCAGGCAATCCGGGTACAAGACCAGATTATTATGCGCGTTTTGGTCGCTGCTGAATCGGCATAAGGATGGGGCATAAGGAGGTATGGTCATGTCTGCGGTTTAGGTGTAGAATTCAGTTGACTCTCGGCCTGAACCAACGCTCCAATGCAGTGCCCGAAAGACCCGAACAGGCAGCTTGTGGAGGGATAATGAAACTGATCCGGCAACTGCTGTCTGCTGCGGCCCTGACAGTCACAATCGGGGTTGTCACCTACTTCGCCGTTACCAGGTACGTCGTGAACAAGGCGGAGGAGAACCTCAAGAGCATTATCCTCTCTCATCGATCATTCCATGCGTACATCCAGCAGGTGATGCATCCCACCTACTACAAGGCCAAGGATGAGGGCAAGATTGCCCGCGATTTCTATGCGCCGCAACTTCTCTCTTCATCCTACATGACCAGGGTCATGCACGGTCTCTTCAACAAGGAGCGGGAAAAGGAGGGGCTCCCGCTGGTGTACTACAAGATGGCTTCGCAAAATCCCAGGAACCCGGTGAACATAGCGGACGAGCGGGAGGCCTATCTCCTGGGTCTATTCAATGCCCGGCGCGACCTCAAATCCCATTCCGAGATCAGGACCATTGACGGGAAGAAGTACCTTCTCTACGCCAAACCGTTTCTCGAAACCAATCAGGCGTGCCTGCGCTGCCACGGCAATCGCGCTGATGCGCCGATCGGGCTGCAGCAGATCTATACCAGCCAAGGCGGTTTCAATGAGTCGGCCGGGACAATTCGTGCGATCGAATCGATCCGCATCCCTCTGGACGATGAATTTACAGCGGCATTCGTTGCCACGACCGCCTCATTGACGGCGGCAGTGATACTCGCCGGCCTCTTTTTCTTCAACACGAGGCTGCGTCAACGCGTCAGGCAAAGCACCGAAGCACTTGCGGAAAGCGAAGAGAACTATCGCCACTTCACCACCCTCACATCGGACTATGTCCACAAGTGCGCGCGCAAAGGGAAGGAGCCATATCGAATCAAGTGGATCGGCGGTGCATTGAATGCAATCTCCGGCTACAGCAGCGAGGAGATGTTCGCTCGCGGTTGCTGGCTCTCAATAGTCCACCCTGACGATAAGCACCCGACGGCAGAGGCCCTTGCTAGCCTCAAGCCGGGCGATATCAGGGATATATCGTTCAGGATCATAGCCAAGGATGAGAGTGTCCGGTGGATAACGGATTCCTGCCAGTGCGAACAAGGTGCAACGGAGGACGAACTGATCCTCTACGGTGCGGCCTCGGACACCACCGACCGCAAGAAGGCCGAAGCGTTGCTGCATTTAACCCGCGCCAGCGTCAATGCCGTATCCGACGCGATTTTCTGGATCACGCCCGACGCCCGTTTTGTAGATGTCAACGAGGCCGCGTGCCGCACTCTTGGCTATTCCCGCGAAGAACTGTTGAACCGTGGGGTCTTCGATGTAGACCCCGACTCCCCGCCTGAAGTATGGGCGCAGCACTTCCCGGAACTTCGCAGGCAGGGAACCCTCCGGTTCGAGTCGCGCCATCGCACTAAAGATGGCCGCATTATCCCGGTCGAGATCGTTGCCAACTATATTCGTCACGACAATGATGAATTCAACTGTGCCATTGTCAGGGACATCACCGAGCGCAAGCGCGCCGAAGAAGAGCGTGAGAGCCTTGAGAAGCAGCTCCTTCATGCCCAGAAACTGGAGAGCCTCGGCGTGCTCGCCGGCGGCATCGCCCATGACTTCAATAACATCCTGACGGCAATCGTCGGCAATACCGACCTCGCACTGATGCGTCTCAATCCCGAATCACCGGTCCGCGACAACCTGGCGCGAATCGAACGGGCTGCCAACCGGGCATCCGATCTTGCCAAGCAGATGCTCGCCTATTCCGGCAAGGGTAAATTCGTCATCGAACCGATCGATCTGAACCGGCTGGTCGAAGAGATGACCCATATGCTGCAAGTATCCATTTCCAAGAAGGCCGTGCTCCGTTTCAATTTTGCCGACTCTCTGCCCACGGTCGATGCCGATGCCACCCAACTCCGCCAGATCATCATGAACCTGGTTATCAATGCCTCAGAGGCGATTGCCGATAAGAGCGGCGTCATCGCCATCAGCACGGGGTGCATGCAGTGCGACAGGAAGTATTTAAGCAACGCCTGGCTCAATGAGTCGATCCCCGAAGGGCTCTACGTCTGGCTGGAGGTTGCCGACACCGGTTGCGGCATGGACAGGGAGACCGTGTCGAAGATCTTCGACCCGTTCTTCACAACCAAGTTTACCGGCCGCGGCCTGGGGATGGCAGCGGTGCTGGGCATCGTGCGCGGGCACAAGGGGGCGATACGGGTCTACAGCGAGCCCGGTCGGGGCACGACGTTCAAGGTACTCCTGCCGGCCGGCGACAAACCCAAAGACCTGTTCAATGACGATCAGCACAAGCAGACAACGTGGAAAGGATGCGGCACTGTCCTGTTGGCCGATGACGAGGAAACGGTTATCGGCATCGGTGCTGAGATGCTGAAAGAACTCGGGTTCGATGTCCTGACCGCCATGGACGGCCGCCAGGCGCTCGAAGTGTTTGCGCAGCACCAGGAAAAGATCTGCTGTATCATTCTCGATCTCACGATGCCCCATCTGGACGGCGAGCAGACCTTCCGGGAGCTGCGGCAGCTCAAGCCCGACGTCAAGGTAATCATGTCCAGCGGCTATAACGAGCAGGAGATCAACCAGCGCTTTGCCGGAAAGGGGCTGGCAGGGTTCATCCAGAAGCCGTACCGGCTGTCCATGCTTAAGGAGACCATCAGGAACGTTCAGCAGGGCTGACGTGAACCGCTTGATGTACCAGTTGAACTCTGTGTCCGCAGCAAAAAGGGCGCTCTCCATCGGGGAGCGCCCTTTTTGCTGCGGGGAGGGAGTGCACGATCGTCAGATTTCGGGCAGGGTGAAATAGAACGTCGCTCCGCCGTTGACTTTGCCCTCTGCCCAGACCCGGCCGCCGTGCCGTTGGATGATCCGCTGGACCGTTGCCAGACCGATGCCGGTGCCGGGGAACTCGCCGCCGTGCAGCCGCTGGAAGGGGCGGAACAGTTTGTTCACGTAAGCCATGTCGAAGCCGGCTCCGTTGTCCCTGACGAAGAAGACCGTCTCGCCATCGATCACGGCACTGCCGATCTCGATTCGCGCCCGGGGCGTTTTGGCGGTGTACTTCAGGGCGTTGCCCACCAGGTTGAGCAACACCTGCCGGATCAGGGTCCGGTCGGCCTGCGCCGTGAGATCGCCGGCAATGACCCAGTCAACGGCGCGGTGGGGCTCGGTTTCCTGGAGCATCGATGCGACCGATGCCGCAGTTTTGCTCAGGTTAACGGTCCCTTTGCGCAACTCGACTCGGCCGACCCGCGAAAGCTCCAGCAGATCGTCGATCAGTTGCCCCATCTTGCCGCTTGCCGTACAGATGCGCTCAAGGTAGTAGCGGGCCTCCACGGGGATCTGATCGCCGTAGTCCTCGATCACCAGATTGCTGTAGCTGTTGATGTGCCGCAGCGGCGCCCGCAGATCATGGGAAACCGAATAGCTGAAGGATTCCTGCTCCCTGATGGCTTCTTCCAACTGGACGGTCCGTTCCATGACGCGCCTGTCGAGTTCCCGGTTGAGCTTGCCGATGGTTTCCTCTGTCTGCTTGCGTTCGGTGATGTCCTGGATCGTCCCGATCATGCGGACCGGCCTGCCCTCGTTGTCGCGGGTGAACTCTCCCGTGCCGTAAACCCAGCGTTCCTGGCCGTCAGACGGGCGGATGATCTTGTACTCCATGTTGAACCATCTCCGCTCGGTGAGAAGCGACGCGAAGTAGTCCTTCATCTTCTCCCTGAACTCCGGGTGAATCAGATCGAGCCAGAATTCAAGGGTTTTGGGGGTAGCCGTGTGTATGCCGAAGATCCGGTCCAACTCGGCGGAGCATTCCCAATTGTCGTGTACGATATCGTAATCGTAGGTGCCGAGACAGCCGATCCGCTGGGCCTCCCGCAGCAGCCATTCGCGGTTGCGCAGCGCCTCTTCCGCTGTTTTGCGTTCGGTGATGTCCTGATGGGTGCCGATGAGGCGCAGGGCTTTTCCCCGGCTATCCCTGTTCACGGCCGACCCCCGGCCGAGAATCCAGCGCCAGCTGCCGTCCTTGGCCTTCATGCGGAACTCTGTCTGGAAGCCCTGTGTTCTCCCCTCGACACAGTCCATGTTGGTGCTGAGGGCCCGTTCCCGGTCTTCCGGGTGCAGGAGCTCCATCCACACCTGGAAGGAGGGGGAGAAGTCCTCCGGCTCGTACCCCAGGATCCGGTAGTAGGCCGGGCTGAAGTAACCGCTATCAGCCGCGATATTCCAGTCCCAGATGCCGTCGGTGGTTGCCTCCATGGCAAGGCGGAAGCGTTCCTCGCTTTTCCGGAGAGCCTCTTCGGTCTGCTTGCGTTCGCTGATGTCCCGGATAAAGGCGTGGAAGCAGCGCGAAGCGGGCTGAAACGTCGTGCTGACCTCAACGTCGATAACGGTGCCGTCTTTGCGGCGGTGGCGGACTTCGAAACGCTCGGAGCCTTGTTCGACGATGTTCCGGATGTGCTTCTGGGTCTCCTCCGCGCTTTCGGTCGCGTCGATGTCGTGGAGGGACATGGTCAGCAGTTCTTCCCGGCTGTATCCCAGGATGCGGCAGCATGCGTCGTTGACTTCCACGACGCTGCCGTGGAGGTCTATCACCCAGAAGCCGTCCATGGACGTGCTCTTGATGATCCGGTAGCGCTCCGCATGCTCTTGCAGTTGCAGCCGGACGTCCATGAGGTCGGTGATATCGTGCAGAATGCACATCAACTTGCCGCAGATCGACCCCGCGACCTCTACCAGGCGCCGGCTCCCGTCCTTCCTGGTTATGATTTCCCGCCGCACAACGGGAAACCCGGTTGCCCGGTCGGCGTCGAACCGACTCCTGGCCCTTTCGTGCTCGGAGCCGAACAGGGAGCGGAACCACGCGTCAAGGGATGAGAGTTCATCTCGCCGGTACCCGGTGAGGTCTTCAGTCGCACGGTTGCAGAACACCCGCTCGTCCTCGATCAAAAGGGCCGGTGCCGGCATGCTTTCCACAACTGCCGTAAGGGGGGGCAGATCGGCTACATCACGTGACGGGGTTTCTGTGCTCATTCAGTCACCGGGGTGCAATGTTTGTGGGGGGAGTGTTGTGGGGAATGCTTATTCTATTTGTTTAGCATGCTCAGTGCAAATTAGTTTTTGTTACCACGGTGCAGCTACTTTGCGTGACGGTTGCGCTTCGGGGGCCGCTGTCCGGGGCAGCGGGCGATCGTCCCGGTTTGAAATTAGCATGTTCCGTGCCGTAAATAAAAAGGCGCGTCCCGCACCGGGACGCGCCTTGATGCTGCAACGGCGACGCTGTTACCAGTTTTCCCCGAGCAGTTCGAAGTGTGCCTTGGGATGGGCACAGGCAGGGCACAGCTCCGGCGCTCCGGCGGCGGTGTTGAGGTAGCCGCAGTTGCGGCAGCGCCAGACTACTTCTCCTTCGCGGGTGAAGACACGGTTGTTCTCGATATTGGCGAGCAGGTCGCGATAACGCTTCTCGTGCTGCTTTTCCGCCACGGAAATGGCCCGCCAGACCGCCGCGATAGCCGGGAATCCCTCTTCCTGGGCCACCTGGGCGAACGCCGGGTAGAGGTCGGAATGCTCTTCATGCTCGCCCATGGCGGCGGCCAGCAGGTTTTCGGCGGTGGTGCCGATTTTGCCGGAGGGGAAGCAGGCGGTGATTTCCAGGTCTCCCCCCTCCAGGAACTTGAAAAAGCGCTTGGCGTGCTCCTTCTCCTGGTTGGCGGTTTCCTCGAAGATGTCGGCGATCTGCACGTACCCTTCCTTGCGGGCGGCGGCGGCAAAGTAGGTGTAGCGGTTGCGTGCCTGGCTTTCGCCGGCAAATGACTTCAGCAGGTTCTGCTCGGTTTTGGTGCCTTTCAGTGACATGTACAGCTCTCCTTTCCTGCAGTGGTTGGAATATGTTCTATACCAGAATCGATCCGGCAACACCAGCGTGGGCCGCTGGTCGCTTCATTCATGAGGCCCCGTGCTTCGGCACGTGGAGGGGCGCAACGGGAGTCGCTCACAGTCTGGGGCGCGGTGTCGCGTCGGCTACCGGGCGCGGCAACCTCGCAGTCAGCCAGTTTGTGGGCATGGAAGGGAAGTGGAAACCTGGCTGTAATAATTATCAGGTAAGAATAATTACTAGTGGCTGGGCACAAAAAAGTTACGATGCCTTTTTCGCCTCAAGGCACTTGTTGCACACGCCGTATATCACGACGTTCTTGTTGTCGATCCGCCCCCAGGTTCTGGTCTCTTCGGGCAGGGGGGCCTCGTCGATGTGATGCCATTGAAAGTCGATGATTTCCTTGCATCGGCTGCAGATCAGGTGATGGTGCCGCATGCGTTTCGCCTCGAATCGCGACTGGCTTTCGACCGTCTCGACTTTGTTGATTATACCGTGGTGCGCAAAGACCGCCAGGGTCCGGTAGACCGTATCAAGGGAGAGCGTGGGGTTGTCCCGGCGCAGCCGTTGGTGGAGCGTCTCCGCCGACGGATGGTCGGTCGAGGTGGCCAGTTGACGGTAGATCTCCAGGCGCTGATGGGTGAGCCTCAGGCCGGCATCCCTGCATGCCTTTTCAAAGGCATACTCTTGTTCCGCTGTGAATATGATTTTTTTTGGCATGGCAGGTGACTGTCCGGTTATTGACTAGTTATTCCATGTAAGAAAAATACCTAACAAGTGGGGGTGAGTCAAGCATTGGATGGATTTTCCCCAAAAACGGCATTTCTCGGGTTTATGCGTGGTCCCGTTCGCATAACATGAACATGGTTCTTCATGCCGGGCTGCACGCACGAAGAGCCGGAACATGTGTTGCCCCGGCCCTTCGCATGATTCCTCGTCCTTATCCGTTCCGGTCAGCGCCCCCAGGTGCCTCCCCAACTGTGGGGGTTGCTACCGTGGCAGTCGGTGCAGTAAACGGTCTGTCCGCTCACACCTTTTGCGATGGTCGCCTTGACCTTGGCATTGGTGCTGGTGTGACAGAGGTAGCAGACCGACAATGTGCTGGTGTATGAACGCCACCCCGAGTGGATGTTGATGACGTCGCTGCCGTGGCAACGGCTACAGGTGCTGACATTGTGCTGGACGTTGTCGTGGACGGAGGATGTGTGACAGGCCTGGCAGTCCCGCTGGACCTGAACGGTATATTGCCCCGAGTTGTCCGCCGTCATGGTGTGGCAGGCGAGGCACTGCTTACCCTTTTTCGTGATCAGGTCGTGGTGTCGGTTGACGTTGTTGGTGGAGGTATGGCATTTCGCGCAATCAGTGAACGCAAGGTTTAGATTCAGGGATGGCCCCGAACCGCCCCAGGTACTCCTACTGTCACCCGAAGTGCCCCACCCCATGGCGTTTCCCGCCCAGCATGCCAGGGTGATGAGCAGAATCCCCGTCGCAACCGGATTCGTTTTGTTGGAATGTCTGCGCATATATCCTCCTGTGAAAGGCTTTATTGAGATTATTTTATGTGGAGTGATTCTATAAAAATGAAATGGGTAGGGCAATGCAAAAATTACGCATCAGTACCTATTTGGCGTTATTGGATAATGCGGACCGGGTGGTGCAACTCACTGGAAAAGAACGGCCCCGGGGACGCAAGATTGACATCTCCCTCGCCTTTTTGCTACCACATGAGCAACTGGTTTTCGGTGGAGGATGGCGTGTCGGATCATTATTTCAGCAGGCGGGGATTTCTCAGGGCATCACTGCTGGGGGTGCTCTGTCTCAGGGGCATAGGGTCTGCCCTGGCCACGGAATTTCTGGAAGAGAGCTACCCTGTCGGCAGGCTCTCCCTGCGTAACATTCACACGGGCGAGCACCTGTCGGTGACCTACCGGACTCCGGACGGCGAGGTGGACCTGGATGCCCTCAACTCCATCAACTGGCTGCTCCGCTGCCACTTCACCAACCAGCATACCGAAATGGACCTGGCGGTGATCGAATACCTGAACATGGTCGACAAGGAACTGGGGGGCGGCAGGGAGTTCCGCATCATCTCCGGCTACCGGTCCCCCGAATACAACCGGATACTCAGCGAACACAACGGCGCGGTGGCAAAGCAGAGCCTCCACATGGAGGGGAAGGCCATCGACATCGCCGTGCCCGGGGTCAGCCTGGCGGTCCTGCGGGATCTGGCCGCGGGCTTCCGGTGCGGCGGGGTCGGCTACTATCCGCACTCGGGCTTTGTCCACCTGGATTCGGGGCGCTTCCGCACCTGGTAGTGCATAAAAAATGAGCAAATCCATCCCGCAACGCTGGTTGTCCGGCAGCAATCCTGGTTGCAATTTCCCATGAAAACAGCACGTTATCGATTGGCACGTGGGGTGCAAGGGAGCGTTTGAACCATCAGTGAGCAGGGCAGAGACCGACGCGGCAACGACGCCGCCATTCTCCGGAATGGGGGCGTTTTCTTTTGCAGGAAACATTCGAGGTCACCATGGCAAGACCCGATTATTACGACACAACCGACTGCGAAACCCACGAAAAGGGTGCCCCGAAATTCTGCAGGAAATCGGAACCGGGGGAGGGCACCGAGCGCTCCTGTGCCTATGACGGCGCCCGGGTGGTGCTCATGCCGGTCACCGACGTGATCCATCTGGTGCACGGCCCCATCGCCTGCGCCGGTAACTCCTGGGATAACCGGGGTGCCCGCTCTTCGGGCTCCCAGCTCTACCGCAGGGGATTCACCACCGAGATGCTGGAAAACGACGTGGTCTTCGGCGGGGAGAAGAAGCTCTACCGGGCCATTCTGGAGCTGGCGGAACGCTATGCGGGTCAGGCAAAGGCCATGTTCGTCTATGCCACCTGCGTCACCGCCATGACCGGCGACGACGTGGAGGCAGTCTGCAAGGCTGTCCAGAAGAAGGTCGCCATCCCCCTGATCCCGGTCAACACTCCCGGCTTCATCGGCGACAAGAACATCGGCAACCGCCTGGCCGGCGAGGTGCTTCTGAAGCACGTCATCGGCACCGCCGAGCCGCCGGTGCTGGGAGAGTATCCCATCAACCTGATCGGCGAATACAACATCGCCGGCGACCTTTGGGGGATGCTGCCGCTGTTCGACCGGCTCGGTATCCAGATTCTCTCCTGTTTCAGCGGTGACGCCAAATTCGAGGATCTCCGCTACGCCCACCGGGCGAAGCTGAACGTCATCATCTGCTCCAAGAGTCTCACCAACCTCGCCAGGAAGATGCAGAAGAACTACGGCATGCCCTACCTGGAGGAGTCCTTTTACGGCATGACCGACACGGCCAAGGCCCTGCGGGACATCGCCCGGGAGCTGGATGACGCCGTGGGCGGGCTGGAGAAGCGGATCATGCAGGACCGGGTGGAGAAGCTCCTGGAAGAGGAAGAGGCGCAATGCCGGGAGCGGCTTGCCCCCTACCGGGCACGGCTCGAAGGGAAGCGCTCGGTTCTTTTCACCGGCGGGGTCAAGACCTGGTCCATGGTGAACGCCCTGCGGGAGCTGGGGGTGGAGATCCTGGCCGCCGGCACCCAGAACTCGACCCTGGAGGATTTCTACCGGATGAAGGCCCTCATGCACCAGGATGCCGGGATCATCGAGGACACTTCCAGCGCCGGGCTCCTCAAGGTCATGTATGACAAGATGCCCGATCTGATCGTTGCCGGCGGGAAGACCAAGTTCCTGGCCCTGAAAACCAGGACCCCGTTCCTGGACATCAACCACGGCCGCTCCCATCCCTATGCGGGGTACGAGGGGATGGTGACCTTTGCGAAGCAGCTCGACCTGACGGTCAACTGCCCCATCTGGCCGGTGTTGAACGCCAAGGCTCCCTGGGAGAAGTCGGAGGAGGAACGGTTGGCCTCCGTGGCCCTTGCGGCCGGCCATGCCCGAGCCTGCCTGGACGAGGATCTGAAGGATTCACGGGTCAAGGTGCCCACCAAGCCGGCCACGGTAAACCCCCAGAAGAATTCGCCCGCCCTGGGCGCCACCCTGGCCTACCTGGGCATCGACCAGATGCTGGCGCTCCTGCACGGGGCCCAGGGGTGCTCCACCTTCATCCGGCTCCAGCTTTCCCGGCATTTCAAGGAGCCCATCGCCCTCAACTCCACCGCCATGAGCGAGGATACCGCCATCTTCGGCGGCTGGGAGAACCTGAAGGCGGGGCTCGCGCGGGTCATGGAGAAATTCAGTCCCACGGTGGTCGGCGTCATGACCTCGGGCCTGACGGAAACCATGGGGGATGACGTCCGGAGCGCCATCCACCAGTTCCGGGAGGCGCACCCGGAGCATGACAAGGTGCCCGTGATCTGGGCGTCCACGCCCGACTACTGCGGTTCGCTCCAGGAGGGATACGCGGCGGCGGTGGAGGCCATCGTCCGGAGCGTGTCGGAGCCCGGCGCACCCATCCCGGACCAGGTGACGGTCCTCCCCGGCGCCCACCTGACCCCGGCCGACGTGGAGGAGATCAGGGAGATCTGCGAGGCCTTCGGGCTCGATCCCATCATTGTGCCGGACATCGCCAATGCCCTGGACGGCCATATCGACGAGACGGTTTCGCCCCTGTCAACCGGGGGTGTCTCCCTCGAGCGGATCCGTCAGGCCGGCCGTAGCGCCGCCGCCATCTTCATCGGCGATTCGCTGGCAAAGGCGGCAGAAGCGCTCGCCACCACCTGCGGCATGCCCACCTACGGCTTCACCTCCCTCACGGGACTGGCCGAGGTGGACCGCTTCATGGAAACCCTGTCAGCCATTTCGGGCCGGCCGATCCCGGAGAAGTTCCGCCGCTGGCGGAGCCGTCTCATGGATGCCATGGTCGACTCCCACTACCAGTTCGGCCTGAAGAAGGTAACCCTTGCCCTGGAAGGGGACAACCTGAAGGTCCTGACGAACTTCCTGGCGGGCATGGGATGCGAGATCCGGGCCGCCATCGCCGCCACCCGGGTCCGGGGGCTCGACGCCCTGCCGGCCAAGGATATTTTTGTGGGCGACCTGGAGGACCTGGAAACCGCCGCCGGGGGAAGCGACCTGATCGTGGCCAACTCCAACGGCCGCCAGGCGGCGGCCAAGCTCGGCATCAAGGCCCATCTGCGAGCCGGTCTTCCGGTCTTCGACCGCCTCGGCGCCCACCAGAAGATGTGGGTGGGGTACCGGGGGACCATGAATCTGCTGTTCGAAACGGCCAACCTGTTCTAGTCCAACGCGGGAGACGCCCAGAAGCTGGCGCATAATTGATTCGCGCCGGAAGGCTCGCCGTCTTCGTTGCTGCGGGCACTGCGGGCGCGACGCTAACGGCGGAGGCCAAGAAAGGAAGAACACATGAAAGTCGCATTCACATCAGCAACCGGCGAGATGATCGACGAGCACTTCGGCATGGCGAAGCAGTTCCAGATCTGGGACATCACGCCCGAGGGGGCGTCCTTTGTGGAAACTATCACAATCGGCGCCCACGGCGATGACGAGGAAGACAAGATCGCAGCCCGGGCCAATGCCCTCAAGGAGTGCGCCATCGTCTACACCATGGCCATCGGCGGACCGGCCGCAGCCAAGCTCGTGGCCCTGAAGATCCACCCCATGAAGACCAATGCGCCGGTGAGCCTTCAGGAAACCGTCGGCCGGCTCCGGGACGTCCTGAAGGGTAACCCGCCGCCGTGGCTCCGCAAGGCCATGAACAAGGGGCAGGAGACTTCGTTTGAAGAGGATTGATTTCGTAGGGGCGATCCTTGTGATCGCCCGAACCAATGGGCAAGCAGAAGGTTTGCCCCTACAAAACCATAACGGAGGAAGGACAATGGCCTACATCACGGGACTCAGAAGGAACAAGACGGAATACACCCCCCGGTTCGTCGTCTCCATCGACGAAGAAACCTGCATCGGCTGCGCCCGCTGCTTCAAGGTCTGCGCCCACGACGTGCTCACCTTCGAAGAGGTGGACGAGGACGATTCGGCCAAGATGTTCATGAAGGTGTCCAACCCGGACAACTGTATCGGCTGTCAGGCCTGCGGCCGGACCTGCTCGAAGAAGTGCTTCTCTTTCGCCCCGGTGGAGATGTAACTGTCGATCTCCGGAACAGGAGGTGCCCATGCTCATCGCAGTAACGTCCAGGGACGGCAGGGAGATCAATCAACATTTCGGTCATGCCGAGCGTTTCCTCATCTACGAAGTCGACGGCGGCGATGCCCGGCTGGTGGATGAGCGCAAGATCGAGCGTTACTGCACCGGTGAGTCCGATCACTCCCAGCGGGCCCATATCCTTTCGTCCATAGCCGGGGCCCTCGTCGGCTGCCGGGCGCTCGTCTGCGCCCAGATCGGACCGGGACCCCAGATGGAGCTGGAGCGGCTCGGCCTGGAAGCGTTCACGGCCGACGGCCCCATCAAGGCAACGCTCGTGGAGCTTGCCAAGGTTCTGTAGCTCTGGCGCCTCCGGGGCTCCGGAGTCACCCCATTCCCTTCACAACGAGGTGACGGCCCATGCTCAGTTCGGGATTCAATCTCTGCAACCTCCCCCCGTGGGTCATCGCCTCCCGCCACTTCAACGATAACCCGCACCCTCTGGAAGTTCAGGGGGTGCGGCCCGCCAACCGGTTCCTGTTCGAAAAACTCGACGGCATCGCCTCGGCCGACGAGCGCGGCACGGTCTTCAATGACTACATGTCGGTCAAGTTCCAGCTCCACCACTGGCAGGCCCAGCAGACGGACACGGCGCGCAAGAGCCTGAAGAACAGCTACCTGCGCTACCTGCGCGGCTGGATGATGGATTCCAACTCCGTGGAGGGGGCAGTGCTCAAGGGGTGGGTAGAGAGCCGCATGGGCATCGTCCCCACCTTCCACAAGGCCCGCATCGGCGGCATCCAGGGCGAATCCTACTACACCTACGTGATGGACCGCACCGCCGGGAGCAAGAGGACCAACGCCATCAACTCCCAGCTGGACATCCTCTACGAGTTCTGCCAGTACGAGCTGGAGCGCCGCATGGCCGGCGAGCGCTGGATCACCCTCTACCGCGGCACCTTCGACGCCGATGACTACGACGTGGTGGAGGAGCTTGGCAAGCGGGAGAAGATCGTCAGGTTCAACAACCTCGTATCCTTTACCTCGGTGGAGGAGCGCGCATGGGAGTTCGGGTTCACTGTCTGGGAGATCCGGGCGCCGCTGTCGAAGATCTTTTTCTTCAACGACCTGCTGCCCAACAGCATCATGAAGGGGGAGGGGGAATACCTGGTGATCGGCGGCGAGTACCGGGTGCGGCAGGTTATGTGTACGGTCTGAGGGGGACGCAGTCGAAGAACAAGCCCCGGAGAAGCGGATTCTCCGGGGCTTGTTCCGTTCATGGCTCTAAGGTTCCGCTACATGCTTGCGTTCACTGTGGTCTGCTTCACCACCATATCAACCACGGGCAGCGGCGGTACCGCCTTGAGACCGTATATCTGCTCCAGGTCTATGTCCTTGGGAACCGCTCCCAGGAGGGCCTCGGCCACCTTCTGGTCGGCCTGGCGGAAGCGGAGCTTGGCTTCGATGGTCACTTTCTTGAGGTCAGCCGGGAAATGGAGTCCGTAGTAAGTGTCCCGGTAGCCCCTGGGCGGAATGGTGTCGTGTTTGGAGAAGCCGACTACCTTCCACGGGTCGACGGCGAAGTGGAAGTCACTGGACATGCCGTCGGAGGCAAAGTTGCGGGCGACTTCGGAGATCGACCCGTCGGGGTTGAGGGTGCCGCTCGACATGACAACCTTGCCCGTTTCATCCCTGAGGGTAATTTCCAGCCACATCTGGCGCACGTTGGTGAGTGATGTCGGCAGGTTGTGGCCGGCCCGGATGTTCTTGACCCGTACCTTCAGCTCGTCGAGCTTGCCGTCGTGATAGATGGGGAAGAGTTCCAGGTCGGCCGCGGACTTGAGCCGCTCGACGGCCATCCCGTACTGGGTCATGAGGCTTTTTGCCAGCTCTTCGTCGCCCGCCTTCTTGGCGGCGCCGGCGGCCAGGTAGGTGAGGAGGTAGTTGGCGCCGCTGAAGTAGTGCTTGTACTCCTTGCGGTCCGGCTTCACGAACTGGTCTGCAGTCCGCTTGAAGGTGGGAATGTCGACCATGTGGCAGTCCTGGCACATGATGGCCTTCTGGGCGTAGGGACTGGCGATCCACTCGTTGTAGGTAGCCTCGATGGGAAAGTGATCCTCATAGTGATAGACCTGGTGGCATCCGGCGCAGAGGTTGGCCTGGAGGTGGAGGGGCGACTCCTCGCACTCGTGGAAGCCGCCGCCGCACTCCTTGTGGTTGGGGATGGGGCCCCGCTTGATGAGGGTCTGGCCGCCGGTGGTCTCCACGCCGGGGGTGAGGATGAAAGAGCCGTTCTCGGGGACCCGGGCCGGGGTCTGCTGGTGGGTTACACCGCTGATGGAGTGGCAGACGTCGCAGGAGACGCCAGCCATTGCCAGGGAGGAAAGCCCCTGGAAACCTGGTCCCTTGATCTCGCCGGTGACCATGCCGACGGGGGAGTGACAGCCTTCGCACTGGCGGGAGATGTTGTGGCCCACGGCCTTCACGGCCTTGTTCAGTTCGCCCTGGTAGATCGGGTCCCTGAAGGCAAGGCTGTGGACCGATCCGTTCCATTCGTTGAACTGCTGCTCATGGCAGGAACCGCAGACCTCCGGCGCGTTGAACGGCACGGTCGACTTGTTCCATTTGATGAGGGAAGGGTAGTAGGGGTAGAACTCCTTGTCCACGTCGAAGACCGGTGAGCGGGCCTGAACAGCTCCAGTGGCCGCCAGCAGCGCCGCGACAACGGCCAGAATCGTGAATAGGGCAGAACGTTGCCTCATTGTTTCCTCCTTGAATCGAAATACGTGAGTGGTTTCGCCCCGTTAGTTAAGGCGCACTAAAGGTGTACCAGCCCGGGGAGGAACCGTCAAGCGGGAGGCAACAAAATTCCGTTTCCGCTCCGAAGCGCCGGTGATAGCGAAATAAGCCGATCCGACAGGATACCGATCTCGTCCAGCACTTGCCGGTCCATCTTTTTGAGCCAGCGCCGGGGAATTCCCTCCATGCCGTAGTAGGCGCCGGCGACCATGCCGATGATGGCGCCGGTGGTGTCGGCATCCCCCCCCTGGTTCACGGTGGAGACGAGGCACTCTTCGAAGTCGCGGCCGCGAAAGAAAAAATGGAGCACGGTCTGCATGGTGTCGACCACGTAGCCCGTGGCGAGCCCCCGGTAGGGCTCGAAGGAGAAGGTGGGATGGCTCTCCGTGAGCCGGTCCGCCTCACGGCGCAGGCGCGGCTTGGAAAAGCCGAGGACGGAGAGGTGGACGAGCCTGCCCAGGGCGATGCAGGCTGCGTCGGAAAGGGGGTGGTTGTGGGTCAGGTGTCCCTGCTCCACGGCACAGCGGCACAGGAGGTTGTCGTCCCCCATGGTGAACAGGGCCGTCGGCAGCATCCGCATGGCGGCGCCGTTGCCGGCGTCCCACTGGTTGAAGGGGGTTTCGAGCAGCCCCTTGAGCATGTAGTTGCGGATGCCGCGGCGGCAGGTGTCTCCAACGTCCACGGGCTTGGAGCGGAGCCATGCGGCGAATTCCTCGGCAATGGCCGTCAGGTTCCACTCCCCCGCCTTCGCCACTCCCCGGGCCACGCACAGTGACATGTCGGTATCGTCGGTCACCTGCCCCGGTTTGAGGCGCAGCCAGCCGCCGCCGACGATCTCCCGCAGGACGCCGTGCCTGGCCTTGATCTCGCCCGTGGTCATGAATTCCACCGGCGCCCCCAGGGCGTCTCCCACTGCCAGGCCGATGAAGGCCGCCTTGGCGCGGGAGCGAAGTTCTGCCGGATCGCAGGAAAAGGTCATGCGGCATCGATTGCAAAAAACTGACCGGCGCGCCCCGTCGATCCTCAAAACCCGACCGTCGGTTCTTTGTAGGGCAGAGCCCTCCCGCGCGGCGGCAATTGAGGCATACATGTGCCTAATGCCTGTCAGTCACTGCCCAACAATTAGTCACAATAGTGTGCGCGTATACGTTTGGCCGGGGTAAATGCCCTGCGATTTCAGTGGATTGTCCTGTGTGTGGGGAAACTTTTCCGTTGTGGCACGCTTAATGTTAAGGGGAAGATACGGCATACGAAGACGTATCGCACGCCACATACAAGGGAGCGCCCCGGCGGCGCCCCCATTCACGCAGGCAAGGGAGCCCGGCGGTCGAGAGACCCCGGGCTCGTTGCGTTTCACGGCAAGGGCGCTGGGGATTGAGGACCGGCGCCCTTTCCAGTTCATCACCCACGGAGGTCGACTATGGCAACGTCCTGTGACCAGTTGAAGAAGATACAGGGACATCCCTGTTTTGGCGGCAATCACCACAAGAACGGCCGGATGCACCTGGCCGTGGCACCCCGCTGCAACATCAAGTGCGGCTACTGTTCCCGCAAGCATGACTGTGCCAACGAGTCTCGCCCTGGGGTGACGAGCCGGCTGCTCACCCCGGACGAGGCCATCGTCAAGGTGCGCGAAGTCATGGCGAGTCCGGTTGTGGGACCGATCATCAAAGTCATCGGCATCGCCGGCCCCGGAGATCCCCTGGCAAATGAGGAGACCTTCGAGACCTTCAGGCTCGTGGGCGAAGAGTTCCCTCACCTCATCAAATGCATGAGCACCAACGGCCTCCTGCTACCCGAAAGCATCGGCCGGCTCCACGATCTGGGGCTCCACAGCCTCACGGTGACCCTCAACGCCCTCGACCCCGCCGTCGGCAGCCGCATCTACGGCCACATCCTCTATCACGGCACGGTGTACCGGGGGGAAGAGGGGGCGCGGATTCTCATCGAAAACCAGCTGGAGGGAATACGGCGCGCCGCCGGTCTGGGCATGACCGTCAAGGTCAACACCGTCCTCATCCCCGGGATCAATGACGGGCAGGTCAGCGACATCGGCCGTACGGTGAAAGCGCTCGGCGCCTTTGTCATGAACATCATGCCCCTCATTCCCCAGGCGGAGCTGGCCCATGTCGTGCCGCCGACGCCGGAAGAGCTGGACGTGGTCCGCCGCGCCAACGAGGCGGCCATCGGCCAGTTCAAGCATTGCCGCCAGTGCCGGGCGGATGCCGTGGGGCTCATCGGCGCCGAGTTGACCGTGGGCGAGTCGGCCTGCGCGCTGCCGCCCGCCCCCTGAGATCATGGAGATCGGTCCGTTCAGCGGCGAATCCCTGGACCTGTTCCTGGCCCTGGCCCGTGCAGAGGGGTGGATCAGTGACCCCTGGGAGTTCACATTCCTGCAGCGCGCCTTCCCCGGCGGCTGTCTCGCCGCCACTCTGGCCGGTCGTCCCGTGGGATTTGTCACGGCGATCAGGCATGACACCGGAGGGTGGGTCGGCAATCTCATTGTCGAACGTGAATTCAGGGGGCGAGGGGTCGGCGCCCGGCTCATGGAACGGGCCATGGAGGAACTGATTTCCGCCGGCACGGAAACGGTCTGGCTGACCGCGTCACCGGCGGGCCGTCCTCTCTATGAGCGGATGGGGTTCCGGGAGCTGGACACCGTTACCCGCTGGGTCGGTGCCGGAGCTCCGGGAGAGGCGTCCGCCGGCGTGATGCCCCTGGAAGGGATGGTGGCGCTGGACCGGCAGGTGTGGGACGACCGGCGCGAGGCGTTCCTGGCGGCCGTGGCGGAGCGCGGCGTCCTGCTGGCCGGGGACGGGGGCTTTCTCGTGGTACAGCCCTGCGGCGACGACGTCCAGATCGGCCCCTGGTGCGGCAGCAACGGCTGCGCCGCGGCCCTGTTCGCCGGGGCGCGCGCCGTGGCCGGGCCGGCAAGGAGGGTGGTGCTCGATACGCCGGCACGCAACGTGTCAGTTGCGGCGCTGCTGAACGCTGCCGGCTTCTCCGTGGCCGGCAGGACCTCCCTCATGTGCGTGGGGCGCTGTCCCGCCTATGATCCGTCGACGCTGTTCTCCCTGGCAAGCCTGGGAAGCATGGGGTAGGCTGCGGCGTACCGGCATGGCGTGTTGGCAGCCTAAATAATGGGCATGTTTTAGTGTAAATAAAAATACATGCCTACATTTTAAGCACACTATGCTTGATTAGCACTTTCTGTTTCTGTTATAGTGCCCGTCTGTTTAAAGTAAGGGCAGAACCCCTGCCTTCACGGCTGGGCCCTTGACGGGCCGGAGGATATGAATGCTCGCCATTTCCTGCATCAAACAAGTTCCGGATACCACCCAGGTCCAGATCGATCCGGTGACCAACACCCTCGTGCGGGAGGGTATCCCGTTCATCGTCAACCCCTATGACACCCACGCCCTGGAAGAGGGGCTGCGAATCAAGGACCGCTACGGCTTCAGGGCCGTGGCGCTTTCCATGGGGCCGCCCAATGCCGAAGCCGCCCTCAAGAAGGCGCTGGCCATGGGCGCCGATGAGGCGATCCTCTGCTCAGACCGCTGTTTCGGCGGCGCCGACACCCTTTCCACCAGCAACGTGCTGGCCGCGGCCATCAAGCGGATTGCCGAGGAAGCCGGCGACGAGATCGGCATCGTCTTCTGCGGCAAGCAGACCATTGACGGCGATACCGCCCAGGTGGGGCCGGGCATTGCCGTTCGCCTCGGGTTCAGCCAGCTCACGCTGGTGGACCGGATCGAGCACCTGGACGCAGCGGCCCGCACGATCAGGGTCCGGCGCAAGCTGGAGGGGCGCTACGAGGTGGTGGAGGCGCCGTTGCCGGTCATGATCACCGTGGTGCGCGAGCTGAACCGCCCCCGTTATCCCACCGTTCCGCTGCGGCTTGCCTCCGTTGACGCCGCGGTCAAAGTCTGGAACAATGAGGTCCTGCGCCTTGATGTAAACAGCGTCGGCCTCAAGGGGTCGCCCACCTGGGTGAGCCGCATCTTCTCACCGGAGCGGGCAAAGGGAGAGATCATCGGCGACGGCATGGTAGATCCGGTGGGCACGGCCCATCTGCTGATCAATCAACTGCTGGCAAAGGACCTGCTGGCGGTGTGACGAATCTACGCCTGAACGCGTGAACGCATAGACGAGGTATTCAATGACTCAACCGGTAAAACCGAAGAAACCCCGGGGCCGGGCACGGCTGATCGAAGGAAAGTGCATCGCCTGCGGCGCCAGGTGCCAGAGCGCCTGCCCGGTCAACTGCATCGACATGAACGACGCCGGCGAGCCGATCATTCTCAGCGAGAAGTGCATCGGCTGCGTCAAGTGCGTCAAGGTCTGCCCGGCCGAGGCCCTGGAGATGTTCTTCACCCCCGAGGAGCTGAAGATCCTCGAAGAGCTGGCTCGCCGGCAGGAGGCCGCCGGAGCCGGCGGGGCCGCCGAAGAGGTGGACGAGGAAGAGGCTGCCCTGGCCCGGATGCTCGCCGCCTATCGGGGGGTCTGGGTCTTCATTGAGCAGACCGAGGGTGAGCCGGCCAAGGTTTCCTGGGAACTGCTGGGGGTGGGGGGCGAGCTTGCCCGCAGCCTCGGCACCGAGCTGTGCGCCGTGGTCATCGGCCGCGACGTGGAGCATCTCTGCCGCGAGTCGTTCGCCTACGGCGCCACCAAGGCCTATCTGCTGGACCAGGAAGTCTTCCTCCACTACCGGACCGAGCCTTACCTGGAAGCCTGCTGCTACCTGATCGGGAAGTACAAGCCCGAGATCATCCTCATGGGCGCCACCGGCATGGGCCGCGACCTGGCGGGCGCGGTGGCCACGCGGGTCAAGACCGGCCTGACCGCAGACTGCACCGGGCTGGACGTGGACGACAAGAGGAACCTGAGGCAGACCCGCCCTGCCTTCGGCGGGAACATCATGGCCACCATCATGTGCGACCGGTTCCGGCCCCAGATGGCCACGGTGCGGCCTCACGTCATGAAGATGCCGGAACGGATCGAGGGGGCCACGGGCGAGATTGTCCGCGAACAGTGCGCCATCAACGAGGCCGACATCCTGACCAAGGTCCTGGAGATCATCCGGGACAAGAAGGGCGACCACGTGGATCTGGCCGGCGCCGAGTTCATCGTTTCCGGCGGCCGCGGCATGATGGCGCCGGAGAACTTCTCCATCCTCAAAGAGCTGGCCGACGAGCTGGGCGGGGTCGTGGGGGCGTCGCGCAGCGCCGTGGACGCAGGCTGGATGCCCCACGAGCGCCAGGTGGGCCAGACGGGGAAGACGGTTCGCCCCAAAATTTACATCGCCTGCGGGATCTCGGGGGCGATCCAGCACCTGGTGGGGATGCAGGATTCCGACGTGGTCATCGCCATCAACCGCGACAAGGACGCCCCCATCTTTCAGGTGGCCACCTACGGCATCGTGGGTGACCTGTTCCAGATCGTCCCGGCCATTACCCAGCGCATCCGGGAGCTGAAGAGTCAGGGCCCCGTGACCGGCGGCTAGAAATCACTGCCCGACCAGTTCGCAATTAATTATCTCGCTCATTGCTACGAGGTTCATGTACATGCATCCGAATCCTGCCGTTTTTGCTCCACTACTCCTGGCGTCCCTGGCATTCTTTGCCTGGAGCCTCTACCGCAAGCTGAGCCTTGTTGCCCTCGGCCGCCCCGGCTACACGTTCCGGGGGGTCGGCGAGGGACTCAGGGAGATGCTGCTGTACGCCTTCGTCCAGAAGCGGGTGCTCCATAAATTCTTCGGCCTGAACCACCTGATCATCTTCTGGGCCTGCATGGTCCTGGTCTTCGTGAACGTGGAATTTGTGGTGAGCGGGGTCTTCCCGGCGGCCCGCCTGTCGGCGCTGCCCGATGCCCTCTACGTGCCGATCCGGTTCCTGTCGGACATCATGTCGGCCCTCACGCTGGTGGCCATTGCCATCGCCCTGGTGCGGCGGACTTTCTTCCCCCCCTATCCCGAGGCCCGCAGTTTCGAGTCGTACCTGATCCTCGTGCTCATCGCCGTCCACATGATCGCCTTTTTCGGGGTGAGCGCCGCAGAGATCGCCCGGGGTGAGGAGCGGGCCGCAGCCTTCATGCCGATCGCCTCCTTCTTCGGCGAATTCCTGGCCGATCTGACCCCCAAGCACATCGAGGCCACCTTCAATTTCTACTGGTGGCTCCATGCCGCCGCGCTCCTCTCCTTCATCACGGTGCTGATCCCCTTCACCAAGCACCTGCACGTCTTCACGGCCATCGCCAACTGCTTCCTCCATCCGGAGGCCCGGCCCAACACCCAGCTCCCCGAAGTCTTCGAGGCCGGGCGAACCTTCGGCGTCGGCCAGGTGGACCGGTTCACGGTCAAGGATCTCTTCGACCCCTTTGCCTGCACCAAGTGCGGCCGCTGTCAGCAGGTCTGCCCCGCCAGCATCACCGGCAAGCCCCTGAACCCGCGCCAAGTGGTGAACGACATCAAGGTTAACCTGCTGGCTAACGGCCCGCTCCTCAAGCGGGGAGGCGTGCCGACCCTGCCGCTCATCGGCGACGGCGGCCCGGGGAGCGTGCCCGAAGAGGCCATCTGGGCCTGCACCTCCTGCGGGGCCTGCATGGAGGCCTGCCCGGTCTTTATCGAGCACCTGCCCAAGATAGTGGGGATGCGGCGCCATCTGGTCGAGATGGAGGCCCGGTTCCCGGAAGAGCTTCTGAACCTCTTCGAGAACATGGAGCAGCGCTCCAACCCCTGGGGAATCGCCCCCGGTGAGCGGACCAAGTGGGCGTCCCTCCTGGATGCAAAACCCTTTGCCAAGGGCGAGACCGAGTACCTCCTCTACGTGGGGTGCGCCGGCTCCTTCGACTCCCGCAGCAAGCAGGTGACGGTCAACCTGGCGACGATCCTCGACGCGGCCGGCATTTCCTGGGGAATCCTCGGCAAGGACGAGAAGTGCTGCGGCGACAGCCTCAGGCGCCTGGGGAACGAGTACGTCTTCGACCGGATGGCCCGGGAGAATGTGGCTCTCTTCCGGGAGCGGGGGGTGACCAAGGTCATTGCCCAATGCCCCCACTGTTTCACCACCCTCAAGAACGACTACCGCCAGTACGGCATCGAGCTCGAGGTGATCCACCACGCGGAACTGATCCGGCAGCTCCTGGCCGAGGGCCGGCTGAAGCTGAATCGCCGGGTGAGCGAGCTGGGGCATATCATTCTCCACGACTCCTGCTACCTTGGGCGGCACAACGACGTCTACGATGCCCCGCGGGAGGTGGTGGCCACGGTCACCGGCGCCGCGCCGGCAGAGTTCGACCGGGCCCGGGAGGACTCGTTCTGCTGCGGCGCCGGCGGCGGCCGCATGTGGATGGAGGAGCAGACCGGCACCCGGATCAACCTGAACCGGGTCTCCGAGGCCCTGTCGAAGAACCCCGACACCATCTGCGTCGCCTGCCCCTACTGCATGACCATGTTCGAGGACGGGCTCAAGGACAAACAGGCCGGCCAGACCCGGGTTAAGGATATCGCCGAGGTGGTGGCCGAGGGGATGCGGTCGGTTCAGTAACACCGCATTCTGAAGCGGTTGGTCATGAAAAAAGGGCACTCCGCCGGGAGCGCCCTTTTTTCGTCTCATCAAGCCGTGGGAGCGGTAATATTGCCTCCGTCCGGATGAAACTATTTCTGTTCCGATGTACAGTGGGGGCAGCGGGTGGCCTTCAGGGGGATGGCGGAGCAGCAGAAGGCACACTCCTTGGTGTCGGGCGGGGCGGGCACCGGCTCCTTTTTCATGCGGTTGATCTGCTTGACCACCAGGAAGATCACGAAGGCCACGATGACGAAGTCCAGGACCGTATTGATGAAGGCACCGTAGCTGATGACCGGCGCGCCTGCATCCTTGGCTGCCTTGAGGCTCTCGTAGCCCTTGTCCGACAGGTCGATGAAAAGGTTCGAGAAGTCCATTTTACCCATCAGGAGGCCGATGGGAGGCATCACGATATCATTGACCGCCGACGTGATGATTTTGCCGAATGCGCCGCCGATGATAACGCCGATGGCCAGATCGACCACATTCCCCTTCATGGCGAATTCCTTGAACTCCTTGAACATTATGCACCTCCGTGTAGTGGGCTGGCCGTTGGGACGACAGTAAAATTTAATGTACCACATTGCCACCCGATTGAAAGGGGTTGTGCCTCTCTTTTTGGGGTACTTGCCAGCGGGGGAAGGACCGCTATACTGATTTTCGTTCCATGGGGACGACAACCGGCGCAGGCCGGATCACCGGGAGGAGGGTATACCATGACACACATCGAGACATCGCGGGTCAATGAGCTGCTGGCGGGGCATATGGCGATCATCAAGGAGTTTGCCGACAAACTGGACGTGAACGGTGACCTCGAAGAAATCGAGGCAAACGTGGTGGAGATCGAGCAGGCCCTGGCGGACCTCAAGGGGGCCCTGGCATCCATACCCCACCGGCGGGGCTGACACCGCCCTACGCGATGCGCCCCACCCGCAGCGCCAGGGGCCAGGCAATGGTTCGTGCCTCCTCCGGGACGCCCCATGCGTCCCGCACCTCCCGGGTAAGCTCCGGAAGCGGGTCGGTGCCGAGCCGTTGCCGGTATTCCCTGACCGCAGACCAGGTTGCCAGGTAGCCGAGCAGGTGCTCCAGTTCCCAGCGTGCCTCCATGGCAAAGGGAGGCGCAGCGATTTCGGGGAACGGGAAGGGGATGGAGCGGTAGCCGTCGTCCACGTGGGCCCGTTCGGGGGGCCAGTAGCGACCGATCACCTCGCGGTAGAACCGGCCGATGATCCGGTCCAGGTCCGCGTCGATGGAAAGCAGGCCGTAGCTGAAGGCGGCGAATACGGAGCCGGGTCGCCCGACCCGGCGCACCTCCGGGTAGAACCGGTCGAAGTCGAACCAGTGGAGAGCCTGGGCGGCCACCACCAGGTCAACGCTCGCACCGGGCAGCCCTGTCTGCTCCGCCGGGGCCACGCGGTACACGACCCCCTCGTGGGGGACGGCGTTTGCTATCTGGCCGGCGCTGGGGTCCACCGCATAGACCCGGGGAAAGTAGCTGGCAAGGACCACCGATGCCTGGCCGGTGCCGCAGCCGCAATCGAGGGCGGCGTCCCGGCGGGGCGGAAGCCCGGCCAGCCACGCGAAGAGCGCGTCCGGATACTCGGGGCGATAGGTCCGGTACGCATCGGAAGTGTCGGAAAAATAGTCCTTGAACCCCTCCGCCATGGCGTCCTCTCCCTTTCTACTCGACCACCACCGCCGTACCGCTGGCCGAGACCATCAGCATCCCGTTCCCCTGTCCCATGACCTCGTAGTCAAGATCGACCCCCACCACGGCCGTGGCGCCCAGTTCTTCGGCCCGCTCCTCCAGTTCCCGCAGGGCGATGTCGCGCGCCCGCTGCAATTCCCGCTCGTAGGTGGCCGACCGGCCGCCCACCATGTCGCGGATATTGGCAAACAGATCCTTGAACAGGTTTGCGCCGAGGATAGCCTCGCCGGCAACAACGCCGCAGTAGCGGACGATCCGCTTTCCTTCGATGGTGGGAGTGGTGGTGATGATCATGGCGTTCTTGGTCTCCTTCCGGGGTGTGGATATCATGGAAAGCATACCCTCTCCGGCCGAACTCGCAAATGGCCCCCTGCCGGCCGGAGGGAACGCGTCCGCCTTATATGAGGTGGTGATATGTAAAATGTTGTTTTGAAAGATTTTTTTAAGGATTGGCCGATTGCGCCGATACGTGTCACAGGGAGGTTGATATGGATACGTATATGATTGACGCGGAACTTGAACACTACCTGGGCGAACGCCTTTCCTCATCGAGCAGGCAGGCGCTGCGCCGTCTGCACGTACGGGCCTGCGCCCGGTTTCACGGTGCCGAGCTGGAGGAGTACCGGCGCCGCCTGCGGGCCCATGCCCGCGCCTACGCCCGCCTCGGGCGGATGCTCCAGTCCCCCTTCCGGCACATGGAGACGGCCCTCTTCCTGTCGAGCTTCACCCTGTTCGTTGCGGGCATCATTATGGTCGTCAATGGAGATCTCTCCGCCCTGGTGGCCTGCGGCACCGCCGCCGGACTCGTGGGGATGATCGAATGCGCCCGCAGGCTGGCCGGGCACTGGCACCGTTACGGCATCATGGAGGCGGTCTACCGGGAGTTGGAAGAACAACTGGCGAACGGATATTAGGCGCCGGACGACCCCTCCTGACGGTTCTCACGTTTCACGGTACCCGCATCGGCATGATCATAACTGTTTGTTTGATCGATGGTAATCTGTTATGCTCACCCGACATTGCAGAGAGATATCGTCTGTTCGACAAGGATGATCGATTTCATGGCACACGACGAGGCAGTGGAAGAGACCAAAGCCCCCCGCGCGGATGCGGCAGCCTTCTGCGTTGTCGACGGCCAGGGGCGGCTGCTCGACGTCGGCGAGGGATTGTGTCTTTTGAGCGGCTACCCGCGGGCCGAGTTTCTTTCCCTATCTCTGGCCGAGTTTGAAACCGACGGTTCCGGCACATGGCACACCGCGTTGATAAACGCGGCAACCTCGGGCAGCCCGGCCCGTGCCGAGATCGGGCTCAGGCAGCGGGAGGGCGGTGTCAGGCAGGTGGAGGTGGAAGCGGCCTTCCTGCCGGCGCTGGGGCAGGTGATCCTCACCTTCAGGGACAGTGCGTTATTCTCGCGAGCCCTGGCAGAGTTGAGGCAGAAGTCGGAAGAATGCGACACCTATTTCCGCAACAGCCTCGACCTGCTCTGCGTGGCCGACAACAGCGGGTATTTCCGGCGGCTCAACCCTGCGTGGGAAGAGGTGCTCGGTTTTCCTCTCCATGAGTTGCTCGGCAGGAAGTTCATCGACTTGGTGCACCCCGACGACCGCGAGGCGACGATGGGGGCCATGTCCGACCTTGCGCGCCAACGGCAGGTGAAAGATTTTACCAATCGCTACGAGGTCCGGGACGGTTCGTACCGGTGGCTCGAATGGCGCGCCGCACCGACGGGGGACCTGGTGTTCGCCGCCGCGCGGGACGTGACGGACAGAATACTCGCCCAGGAAAGGCTTTGCCGGAGCGAAGAGCGGTATCGTCTCCTGTTCGAGGAGATGATGAGCGGCTGCGCCCTCCATGAGTTGATCTGCGACCGGGACGGCAATCCCGCGGACTACCGGTTCCTGGCGGTGAACGGGGCCTTTGAGCGGATGACGGGGCTTCAGGCCGCCGACATCGTCGGCAAGACGGTCCTGGAGGTGATGCCGGGCACCGAGCGCCACTGGATCGAGCGGTACGGGGACGTTGCCCTGTCGGGGCGGTCGGCGGAGTTCGAAGAATACGCGGGCGCGATCGGCAGATACTACAGCGTCCGCGCCTACTGCCCCGAGAAGGGGAAGTTCGCGGCGGTCTTCAACGACATCACCGAGCGCCGCCTCATGGAAGACGAGCTGCGGAGGCAGGAGCAGAGCCACCGGCTCGTCCTCGACAACATCCCGGACATCATCGCGCGGTTCGACCGCGAGCTGCGCCATCTCTATGTGAGCGCCGCCATAACAAGGGTGACGGGGTTCCCGCCGGAGCACTTCATCGGCAGGACCAACCGGGAGATCGGCATGCCGGACGAACTGGTCGATCGCTGGGATGCGGCGATCAACCAAGTCTTCTCGTCCGGGAGGGAACAGCGGCTCGAATTTACCTACCAGTCCCCCCGCGGCCTGCGCCACTTCGAAACCACGCTGATCCCCGAGCGGGGCGCGGACGATTCGTCCGCCGCGGTCCTGGTCGTCAACCACGATATCACCGAACTCAAGAACGCCGAACTGGGGATGCGGCAGCTGAACGAGGAGCTTGAACGGAGGGTGGGGGAGCGCACGAGGGAGCTCGAGCTATCCAATCGCGAGCTGGATTCTTTCTGCTCGGCGGTTTCCCATGACCTGCGGGCGCCGCTGCGTCACATTGCCGGGTTCAGCCGGGTCGTCGCGGAGGACTACGGCGACCGGCTCGACCACGGGGGCCGTGATCTGCTCGCCCGGATCGAAGGCGGTGCCCATAGGATGGATTCCCTGATCAACGAGCTGCTTAGTCTCTCACGGACGAACCGTTTACCCCTTGAGTGTCACCCCGTCAACCTGAGCGGCATTGCGCGGGACATCATGGCCGACCTGTGGGAAACCGCGCCGGACCGGCTGGTGGATACGGAGGTCGCGAACGACGTCATGGCCCGGTGCGACGGGAACCTGATCCGGGTGGTATTGACCAACCTGCTCGGCAATGCCTGGAAATTCACCTCCCGCACGGAGCGGGCGCGCATCGAATTCGGCGCGATGGCGTCGGGCGATCAGCAGATGTTTTTTGTCAGGGATAACGGCGCCGGATTCGACATGAATTTTGCCGACAAGCTTTTTGTCCCGTTCCAGCGGCTCCATGCCCGCGATGACTATGAAGGCACCGGCATCGGCCTCGCCACGGTCCAGAGAATCATCCATCGCCACGGCGGGAAAATATGGGCGGACGCCGCCGTCGACCGCGGCGCCACCTTCTGGTTCACCCTCGGGGCCTGCCCCGGCGGCAGAATTTCATCTCCCTGACTTCCGTCCGGCACGGTTGCTCCGGCAACCGCCTTTACGAACTCCACTCCCGCGTTTCCCCGCACAATGCTACACCGCTGCCTTTTCCCGACGATCCGGCACGGAGCGTCACCCCTCCGCCGTTGCTGTCCCGTCCTTCGGTCAGCCCCGGTCCAGGAGGACCGCAACCGGCACCGGCTTGGCCACGGTGTTGTAAACCGGCGAATACTTCTGCGCCATCCGGATGAGCTCTTCCTTCTGCCCGTCGGTCAGGTCCGCGTCGATGGAGAAGAAGACCCGGATCTCCCGGTATCCCACCGGCACCTCCTCGGACAGCCCCAGGAAGCCCCGCAGGTCGATATCACCCTCGTAGCGGGATTTCACTCCCCGCAGCGCAATGCCCCGGGCCGCCGCATGGGCCACCAGGCTCGTCGTGAGGCAGCCCGACAGGGCAACCAGGAGGTATTCCACCGGGTTGGCGCCCCGGTTCTCCCCCAGCAGCACCGGTGGCTCGTCCAGGTCGAACACCATCGGCTTCCGGGTGTCGTCTTCGGCGCCGGCCCCGTAGAAATCCTTGATGGTTGCCTGGTTGTGGGTTCCCCCCACCCATTGGTTGGTGGCGCGGAATTTGAACAGCGCTATCTCCGGTTTTGCCTTGATCTGCTCGATGGTGGCCAAGAGCTGGTCCACGTTCACGCCGTTTACTACCGTTGCCTGGGACATGGTGAATCCTCCTTTGCCGGGTTGTTGAGGCCCCTCTTCGGAAGGGACCGAAGGCCGTGTCGGGGAGCGTGCGTTTTCCGGTGGCAGGGGAAGGGCCGGCAGAATGGTTTGTGCTCAAAAAATAACAGGCAATCCGGATGTGTCAAGGTTGATCGCTAGGGCAACGGGAACGAGCCGTACATCTCCGACAGCCGGTAGTATTCGTCGGTCTGGTCAATGAGGTAATCGGCGAAGGCGCGGTTTGCGCGCGAGAGGCCTGTCTGCCGCTTCCAGGCGATGAAGAGGTCCAGGTGGAGGGGAGGATCGCAGCGCAGCGCTACAAGATCCTTCTCGCCGGCCACCACCATCCGCAGCAGGAAGGAAATCCCGACTCCCTCCAGGACCAGGTTCCTGATGAGAGTGAAGAGGTTCGACTCGAACACCGCCCGGGGGGCTTCCCCTGCGTGGGCCGCGGCTTCGTCGATCAGTTCCCGCAGATGGTATCCCTCCTTGAAGAGGATCAGCGGTTCACGCAGCAGCTCGGCAAAGGGAACCGACTTCCGACCGGCCAGGGGGTGGTCGGCCGGAACGCAGGCCACGATCTCCTCATGGAGGAGATGATGGTATTCCAGGTCTTCCGGGATGGCACCGCCGGCCACAACCCCCATATCGAGCTCTCCGCCCGCGACCATCCGCTGAATCCGCGCGGCGCTGTCACCGTACACCGATAGCTGCAGCGCAGGGTGACGCTTTTTGAACCCGGCGATGATCTTCGGGAAAAAATAGGTGCTGAGCATCGGAGTCACCCCCACTCGTACCTCCCCCGCCGTTAGTCCACGGATGTCGGCCATCTCCCGCTCCGCCTTCCGTACGTCGTCAAGGATTGCCGTTGCGTGGCGCAGGAAGGTTTCTCCCTCCGCCGTGAGGGCGATCTTCCGATCGCTGCGGTTGAAGAGCGTAAGCCCCAGCTCGTCCTCCAGCTTCCTGATGGCGGTGCTCAGGGCGGGCTGTGCTATGTGGAGCGTTTCCGCCGCCCGGGTGAAGCTCAGTTTCCGGGCGATCTCGATGAAAAAGCGCAACTGTCTGATTTCCATGGGTGGCCTTTCGTGCGGGTGTGAGCCGGTCAATGCTGTTGAACCATAGCTGATCGGTATGGGTTACAGGGGTGACTGCATTTGCAAAGACCGTTTCTGCGGGAAACCCGCAGTTGTTGTCAGGCGATCAAGTCCCTTTATCCCGTGTTTGTCCGCTGTGCATCCGGTGTTGGTTAATTATAGCATTCTGTTATCAAAACGATAAAAACAATCTATTGTATTTATCGAGTTCTCTTGCCTACTATCAGCACAGGGGCAAGAGCAGTGGCTCCGCGTCCCCACTCACCGTTCGGAGCGGGAGGATTGTATGACCGTCTACCTGGACTGTAATGCCACGACCCCCCTGGAGCCGGCCGTCATGGCCGTGGTGACCCGCTTCATGGAGCGGGATTACGGCAACGCGGCGAGCCCCGTTCATGATTTCGGCGTGTTTGCGCGGCTGGCGGTTGAGCATGCCCGGGGCCAGGTGGCTGAGGTGGCGGCTGCCCGGCGGGACGAGGTGATCTTCACCAGCGGGGCCACCGAGGCCGACAATCTGGCGCTCCTGGGCCTGGCGGACCACGGCCTGGCATGCGGGCGACGTCATGTGATCGGCACGGACGTCGAGCACAAGGCGGTGCTCGAGCCGCTGGAGGAACTGGCGCGCCGCGGATTCCAGGTGGAGCTCCTCCCCGTGGGGGCATCGGGGCGGCTGGACCCTGACCGGCTGCGTGCGGCGCTCCGGCCTGACACCCTTCTCGTGTCCACCATGCACGTCAACAACGAAACCGGCGTGGTCCAGCCCCTGGCCGAACTGGCTGAGATCCTGGCCGGCCACGGCGCCTACTGGCACGTGGACGCGGCCCAGGGCTTCGGCAAGGAGATCGACGGGCTGCGCAATCCGCGGATCGACCTGATCGCCGTGAGCGGCCACAAGATCTACGCCCCCAAGGGGGTGGGCGCCCTCATCGCCCGCAAGCGGGACCGCGCCTTTCCGCCGTTGCGGCCCCTGATGCTGGGCGGCGGCCAGGAGCAGGGGCTGCGGCCCGGAACCCTGCCCGTCCCCCTCATTGCCGGTTTCGGCGAGGCAGCCAAGCTGGCGGTGCGCACCCACGAGGCGCGCTCCGCCGCCAACCGCGCCTTCCGGGAAAAACTCCTGGCCGCCCTGGCCCCACTGGAGCCGACCCTCAACGGCGACCAGGAGCACGTCCTTCCCCATGCCGTGAACCTTTCCCTGGCCGGCATCGAGGCCGACCGGGCCATCACCGCCCTCAAAGGAGTCATTGCCGTGTCGAGCACCTCGGCCTGCACCTCCCACACCCGGGCGCCGAGCCACGTCCTCACCGCCATGGGGCTTTCCCCGGAGCGGGTCGAGACGTCGCTGCGGCTTTCCTGGTGCCACCTGACCCCGGCCGTGGACTGGGACGAGGTCGTCTCCATCCTGCGCGGACTCCGCGCATCATGACGAGGAGGTTTCAATGACCGTTTTCGAAGAACTGGAACAGGCAACGCTCGCCCAGTTCGAGCAGGGCGAGCTCCCCCACTGGCTGGCCGACCCGGCCCTGGCCGTGGCGAGAACCCCGGAGTGCTACGCCGGCAAGGAATACCTGGTGGAGATTCTGGTGGCCCAGGTGAGGGAGTACGATCCCTACGCCGAGACCGGCTGCTGCAAGTGGGCCTACGACCACGAGGACATCAAGCGGACCCTGCGGTGGCTGGACGAATGAGGGGGGATGGCATGGATATCTTCGAGGAACTGCGGCGGGCCGTTGCCCGTGCCCGGGAGGAGAACGACCTGCCCGATTTCCTGGCCGAACGGCTCTGCCGCATCGCCGATCAGCCGGAGCGCTACCGGCGCATGGCGGCCGATATCGCCGACCTGGCCGGACAGGTGGCGCTCTACGACACCTACGGCCAGACCGGCTACATGGGGATGGGGGTGAACAACGCCGTGCTCGAAGGGAGCATCAGGCGGCTGGAGGAGGCGGGCCGCAGCCCGGCAGGTCAGTAGTTTCCCGTTGACCGCCGGCTCGCATCCGGCCCCTGCGCCAGTTTTTCAACAGTCTGTCAGAGGGTGCCCCTGAGGCCGATTTCCTCGGCCGCCGGTTTCATTCCCTCGATGGTCTCCCCGATCAGGTCGGCCAGCTCCATGCCGAGCATGGCGGCCCCCTGCTCGATGACCCCCCGGTTGGCGCCGGCGGCAAACGCCTTGTCCTTCCATTTCTTGAGCACGCTCTTCACCGGCAGGTCCAGGATGCTCCGGGACGGCCGGACCAGGGCGGCGGCCGCCACCAGCCCCGTCAGCTCGTCGATGGTGTAGAGGGTCTTCTCCAGGTCGGTGAGGGGCTCCACGTCGGTGCACAGGCCCCAGCCGTGGGCCAGGACCGCCCGGATGTACTCCTCGGGCCAGCCGCGGGAACGCAGGATCTCCGGCGCATGGGCGCAGTGCTCGTCCGGGTGGCGCTCGTAGTCGATGTCGTGCACCAGCCCGATAATACCCCACATTTCCTCATCTTCGCCCCGCTTGCGTGCCATGTGGCGCATCACCGCCTCCACGGCCAGGGCGTGCCGCCGCAGGTTGTCGCTGGGCACGTATTCGGCGAGCAGGTTCCAGGCATCGTCACGGGTGGGTCGGTAGCTCATGGTGTCTCCTTGGGGTCAGGGATTGGTCGCCGCACCTTCGGCCGCCACCGTCGCCTCGCGCTCCCGGTCGCGGCTGTGGTCGCGGGCCACCAGCATGTAGATGGAGGGGACCACGAACAGGGTGAAGAGGGTGCCCACGAACATCCCCCCCACCAGCACGAGGCCGATGGAATTCCGGGCCGCAGCGCCGGCTCCGGAGACCAGAGTCAGGGGAAAGTGGCCGGCAATGGTGGCCGCGGTGGTCATCATGATCGGCCTGAGGCGGGTCATGGCTGCCTGGCGTACGGCGTCGTGCTTGGACAGCCCCTGGAGCTGGAGCTGGTTGGCGAACTCCACGATCAGGATGCCGTTCTTGGACACCAGCCCCACCAGGGTCACCAGTCCCACCTGTGAGTAGATGTTGAGGGTGGTGGTCCAGCCGTGGGTCCAGAAGGCCACGTTGGGGTCGGGCATCTTCAGGAAGGTGAAGATGAGTGCCCCGAATATGGCCAGGGGGACCGATCCCGCCAGGATGACGAAGGGGTCCCGGAAGCTGTTGAACTGAGCCGCCAGCACCAGGAAGATCAGGATGATGGCCAGGGCAAAGGCCGGGAGGAACTTGTTCCCCTCGGTGCGGAGCTGGCGCGATTCGCCGGTGTAATCGAGCACGTACCCCTGGGGCAGGATCGTGGCCGCCTCTTTTTCCAGGAAACGGAGCGCCTCGTCCAGGGGGCGCACGGCCACGCCGCTCAGCTTGACCGCGTTCAGCTGCTGGAACCGGTTGAGGGAGCGGGGGACCACGGTCTCCTTCAGGGTGGCGACGGTGGACAGGGGTATGAGCTTTCCTTCGGGGCCGGTGATGTAGACCGACTTGAGCTGCTCGGGGTTGAGGCGTCCCACCCGCTCGATCTGGGGGATGACCTTGTAGCTCCGTCCGGCGATGTCGAAGCGGTTGACGAAGTTCCCTCCCACCATGGCGCCCAGGTCGGCCCCCACCTGCTCCAGGTTGAGGCCCAGGGCGGCCACTTTGTCCCGGTCGATCTCGAACCGGGCCTCGGGCTGGTCGATCTTCACGTCGATGATGGGTGGGAAGGCGAACATGCCGCTCTGCATGGCCTTCAGCTGGAGCTTCTGGGCGAGTTCGAGGATCTGGCCGGTCTCGGCCGTGGAGGCCAGGATGAACTCCACCGGGAACTGACCGCCCCCGGGCAGGGCCGGCGGGGTCACCGGAAACATCTGGATGCCGGGGATGGCGGCCAGCTTCTGCTGAACCTCGGGCATCATCTGGAACACGGTCCGCTCCCGCTCGTCCCAAGGCTTGGTGACCATGCCGCCGAAGCCCGAGTTGGGGAAGGTGATCTGGAAGGTGAAGTCGGTCTCGGGGATGCCCATGAACACCTTGTTGGCCGCGGCGGCGTAGCGGCTCGTCTGGTCCAGGGTCGAGTTGGCCGAGGCGTCCAGGATGCCGAAGATGACCCCCTGGTCCTCGGTGGGGGCCAGCTCCCGCGCCGACATGGTAAACATGGGGATGGCCAGGAGGCTCACCACCAGCCAGACCGTGTAGACCGCCGGCCGCATGGCCAGGGTGGCGTCGAGCCAGCGGCCGTAGGCATCCCTGAGCCGGTTGAAGTCGCGGCTAATGCGCCCGGCCAGGCCATGCTCGCCGGCCCCCGGCTTCAGGAACTTGGCCGACATGACCGGCGACAGGGTCAGGGCCACCACCCCGGAAATGGTCACCGCCCCGGCCAGGGTAAAGGCGAACTCCCGGAACAGGGAGCCGGTCAGCCCCCCCTGGAGACCGATGGGAAGGTACACCGCGGCCAGGGTGATGGTCATGGCGATGATGGGTCCCACCAGCTCCCGGGCGCCGAGGAACGCCGCTTCCAGGGGAGACTGCCCCTCCCGCATGTGCCGCTCCACGTTCTCCACCACCACGATGGCGTCGTCCACCACGAGACCGACCGAAAGGACGATGGCCAGCAGCGTCAGCAGGTTCACGGTGAAGCCGAAGGCCTGCATCAGGAATACGGCGCCGATGAGCGACACCGGGATCGCCACCACCGGCACCAGGGAGGAGCGGAGGGAGCCCAGGAACAGGAAGATCACCACGATGACGATGAGCAGGGTCTCGCCCAGGGTCTTGAGCACCTCCCTGATGGCGTTGTCGATGTAGTTGGTGGCGTCGTAGGCCACGCGAGCCTGGAGCCCCGTGGGGAGATCCTTCTCGATGGCCGCCATCTCCGCCCGGACCCGCTTGATCACGTCGAGGGAGTTGGCGTTGGGCAGGGGCCAGATCCCCATGAACACGGCGGTCTGGCCCGAAAAGCGGACCTCGGCGTCATAGTCCTCGGCCCCCAGCGACACGTCGGCGATGTCGGACAGCCTCACCAGGGCGCCGTCCTGGCGCCGCACCACCAGTTGCCGGAACTCCTCCACCGTGTTCAGGTTAGTGTTGGCGGTGAGGTTCACCTGGATCAGGGACCCCTTGGTCCGCCCCAGGGCGGCCAGGAAGTTGTTGGCCGCCAGGGCCTCGCGCACCTGGGCCGGGCTCACGTTGAGGGCCGCCATCCGGTCGGGCTTCAGCCAGATCCGCATGGCAAAGGTGCGGGCCCCCAGCACGTCGGCCCGCTGCACCCCCTGGATCGCCGAAAGCCGCGGCTGGACGATCCGCACCAGGTAGTCAGTGATCTCGTTCTGCTGGAGGATGTCAGAGGAGAAGCTCAGATAGGCCGAGGCGAACTCGCTGTCGGCCGACTCGATGTTGATGACCGGCACCTCCGCCTCGGGCGGCAGGTCGCGGCGCACCTGGTCCACCTTGGAGCTGATCTCGGCCAGGGCCTTGGTGCCGTCGTAGTTCAGCTTCAGGCGCACCTTGATGGTGGAGAGCCCCAGGGTGCTCTGGGACTCCATGTACTCGATGCCGTCGGCCGCGGCAATGGCCCGCTCCAGGGGCGTGGTGACGAAGCCCCGCACCAGGTCGGCGCTGGCCCCCACGTACACGGTGGTGACCGTCACCGCCGCGTTCTCGCTGCGGGGGTACTGGCGCACGTTCAGGGTGCGGATCGCCTGGAGGCCGGCAATGACGATGATCAGGCTGACCACCAGGGCCAGCACGGGACGGCGGATGAAAAGGTCGGTAATGTTCATGGCGGTATGTGGAGCCTCGTTCAAGATACTAACAAGTGCATTGACTATTCGACCCCCCTCAGTCCCCCCTATACAATAGGGGGGAAGCCGAAGGCAGGGGGGTGAGATGAGCTGTCGAGTTGTCAGGTTTTGTCATGGTAACAAGCAGTTAGAAGCGTTGGCAGTTTTTGGGGTGTCTAATTATTCTCCGGCTTCGGTGCCTGCTGGAAGGAGGGGGCGAGCTTGTTGTCCACCACCACCGCCTGGCCGTTGCGCAGCTTGAAGACGCCGGTGGTCACCACCTGCTCGCCTTCCTTGAGCCCGCTGGTCACCGCCACAAAATCGCCCCGCTTGGTGCCGAGGCGTACGAACTGCTGGCGCAGCACCTTCCCCTTCTTGTCCTTGTCATCCTCCACCACGAAGACCGAATCGCTGTAGGGGGCATAGAGAACCGCCGTGGCCGGGATGGCGAGCACCTTCTCCTGCACGGGGAGCCCCACCGCCACGTTCACGAACATACCGGGGCGCAGCTTTTCACCCCTGTTGGCCACCGTGGCCTGGACCTTGATGTTGCGCGATTCGGCATCCACCTCCGGATTGATGGCGGTGACCCGTCCCTCGACGGTCTCGCCGGGCAGGGCGTCGGTGGTCACCCGCACCGTCAGCCCCTTGCGCAGTTGCGACAGCTGCTGCTGGGGCAGGGTGAAGTCCACGAAGATCGGGTCCATGGACTGGAGCGTCACGATGGGGTCCCCCTCCCGCAGGATCTGCCCCAGGTTCACCTGCCTGATGCCGAGGCGGCCCGAAAAGGGGGCGCGGATCGACTTCTTGGCAATGGTGGCCCGGATGTTGTCCACCTGGGCCTGGGCCTGGTTGGCCGTGGCCACGGCGCTGTCGTGGTCGGCCTGGGCGATGATCCCCTCCGCCAGCAGCTGATCCGAGCGGCGCAGGTTGGCGCGGGCCAGCTTCGCCTCGGCCTGGGCGCCCGGCAGCTGGGCCTCCTCGTTGCTCGTATCCTGGCGCAGCAGCAGGGCCCCCCTGGCCACCGGCGCCCCCGCCTCGAAAGCGATCTGCACCACCTTGCCCGGCAGTTCGGCCGCCACCGTGACCCCCTGCACCGCGGTCAGCGTGCCGACCGACGTGAGGGCCGTTTCCCACGAATCGGCCTTCACCGGCGCCGTTGAAACGGTTTCGGGCGGCGGGACGAACTTCTTGCCCTGGTCGATCATGGCGCCGATCTGCAGTGCCTTGATGCCGCCCAGCACGGCGATGACCGCGACCAGGCCGAGGATGGTGAGAAAGATGCGCTTTTTCATGGTATGGGCTGCTCCGTCCGGTCTGAAGGAATATTGGGTGCGATGCCCCGGCAGCGCCGGGCAGTGCCTTATGGTTATAGCATCCTGAGCTATCTATGCAATATGCATTTTGGGCTGCGGGATAGGGGCGGCAGAGAATATTCTCCACCTGTAGGGGAATACTGTGCAGTCGGTGTCGGCGCAGGAGGGTGTTTAGCCTGAAAAGCCAGCAAAATCAATAGGTAATGATTTGGTACGGGTTGTGAAAAAGAGAAGGCATGAACAGCGGCAACGATGCCGCATCACCACCCCGCAAGGAGAACACCGATGAAAAAGCGAATTGCCACGGCACTAACTCTTACTCTCATCTCCGTCATGCCTGCCCTGGCCGTCGAGCATGGGGCCGCACACAAGGCCATGGACGAACAGTGCGCCAAAGAGTGCGAGATGCTGGTGCGTAACTGCGCTCGTGAGACCGACAGCCTCCAGCAGAAGATCGCCCGGCTCCGGACCGAGATCGCCAAGGGAACGGCCGTTTATACCGCCGATGAGCTGAACCGGCTCGACAAGAAGCTCAAGGAGGCAAACCAGATCCTGAAGAACCTCATGGAAAACCGCTAGATTGCCCGGGACGCCTTCCCTGGTTCACCGCTCCGCGGCAGGGGGCGTCCCCGGTTCTTCCCCTCCGGCCGACCAGGCCCGGATGCTGAGCGCCTCCTGCTCCGGGATGCCCAGGGAGAGCAAAAACTGATGGTGGGCCTCGGGGCTGTGCTGCTCGAATTCGGTGTGGAGCCGCTTCATGGCGGCATCGTCCATGCCGGCGGCCCGGAGCATCGCCACGAACATCTCCTTGTCCACCGCCGTGCGGGGGCCCCCTTCGCCCTTAAGGCGGAGCATCCCCGCCAGCATCCGTTGTTTCATCTGCAGCGCGCCGATCTCCCGGTTGATTTCAAGGAGGCGGCGATGCAGCACCTCGGTGGCGCCATCGCCGGCCGAAGCCAGGATGGCCCCGATCCCCCGGATATCCACCCCGGCCCGGCGCAGTGAGCAGATGGCTTCGAGCCGGTCCCGGTCGGCGGGCGAATAGCGGCGATAGTTGGCCTCGCTCCTGCCCGAGGGCGAAAGCAGGCCGATCCGGTCATAGTAGAGCAGGGTGCTGCGCGACAAACCGAACTGCCGCGCCAGTTGGCCAATCCGGTACATGGCACCTCCGGGAAAGCCCCCGGCCGACAGCCGGGGGCATCCGTCCTACGCGTAGGTTCTGCGGATCTCGGCGATCCGTTCGGCCGGGAGGCCGAGCCACTCCAGAAAACACTGGTGGCCGGCCGGGTTCTCCCGCTCGAACAGCCGATGCCACTGCGCCATGGCTTCGTCGTCCAGGCCGATGGCCCTGAACCTCGCCACCCACTCTTCCACCGTTACCGTCCGGTTCATCGTCATGCTCCTTTCTCAGCGTTGAAGGTCTGTCATGGCCGTGACGGAGATAACGCTAAACCGTGAACCGATAGACGGGTCAAGACAAAAAAACGCCTGCTGCAACGGAATGGTTCCGGGGGGGCAGGGACTCCGGTCACCGGCTGTTCGCGGCCAGCCGGATGCCGAACCCGATCAGCGCCAGCCCTGCCAGCCGTGTAGCGACCCGGCGCGCCGACGGCAGCGCCGACAGCTTCCGCGCCACCGCATTGCCCGCCAGCACGAGCCCCGCCTGATAGAGGAAACTTATGGCGGTCACGTGCGCGATCAGGGCGCCGAGCGTGGCCGGCGGGGCGTCCGGGCGCAGGAACAGCGGGAAAAAGGCCAGGAAGAACAGGACCACCTTGGGGTTGGTGATGCTCACCAGGAAGGCCTGCCGGAAATGGCGCCACCCGCTCGTGCGCGGGGCAGGCGCGGCATCGCTGCCAGCTACCGGCGTTCTGAGCAGGTTCAGCCCCATCCAGCAGAGATAGGCCGTGCCGAACCACTGCAGCGCCGTGAACGCGGCCGGGTAGGCGGCCATCACCGCGGCCAGGCCCAGCACGGCCCCGATCATGTACGCGAAGTCCCCCACCAGCGTCCCGGCCACGGCCCCGAATCCCGCGCCCACACCACTGCGCGCAGTGGCATTGAGGATCGCCAGCGTCCCCGGCCCCGGCACCGCCTGGAACACCAGAATCGCCGCGATAAAGCTCCCGTAGTTCTCGATCCCGAACATTCCGTTCATCCTCCCGTCAGATCAGACCAGATCAGGTTCGCCGCAATCCCCCACATGGTGCAGCCCACCACAAGGTCCAGCGCCCGCCAGGCCGCGGGCTTGCGGAAGAGCGGCGTCAGCACCCTGGCCCCGTAGCCGATCCCGTAGAACCAGACCAGCGAAGCACCCATGGCACCCAGGGCGAAGAAGAGCCGGGACCGTCCCGCGAACTGCCCCGCCAGACTCCCCAGCAGCAGCACCGTATCCAGGTAGACGTGGGGATTGAGGAGGCTCAGCGCCAGGGTGGTCAGGACCACCTTGGCAAGCCCGTCCAAACTGCCGCCGTCGTCGGCCGCCTCCAGCTTCTCCGGTCGCAGGGCCGCGTGGAACGAACGGAGCCCGTAGGCAAAGAGAAAGGCCGCCCCGCCCCACAGGGTGAGCCCCATGAGCCGCGGCGACGACCCCACCAGCGTGCCGAAGCCCCCCGCCCCCAGCCCGATCAGCACCGCGTCGCAGACGAAGCAGACCGTGCACACCGTGAAGACGTGCTCCCGCTTGAGCCCCTGGCGCAGCACAAAGGCATTCTGGCTCCCGATGGCCATGATCAGTCCGGCCCCGAGGCCGAAGCCGCTCAGAAGCGGCGCAATGGCAAGCTGGCTCGGCATGGTGTGGCGTCCCCCCTCTCGCCCCCTGTTATAGCCGACCGCAGACCCGGACGCAAGACACACCTCCGTGACGGTGGGGCATTTTTCTTCATGTCCCTGTTTGACTTATGCCCTTCGGGCGGTTACACAGAATTCATGGCACGGGATGGCCGGGGTCGTCCGGGGAGGGAACCATGAACGCACCGCTTCGCATCGTTATCGCCGCACTGCTGGCCACGGCAGCGCCCGCAGTTGGGGGCGCCACCGAAACAGGCACCATGATGTGCGCCAAGGGCATCGTCTCCATCGGGACCACGGCAGGGGAAGTGCTGGCCAAATGCGGCCAGCCCGCCACCGCCACGAGCCGCGAAGACAGAAGAGTCGCGCGTGAGTGGCAGAGCAGCGGCGGGCGGCGGCTGACCACCGTTTCCATCGATGACTGGATCTTCAACTTCGGTCCCAACCAGTTCCAGTACCAGGTGATCCTGGAAAACGGCCGGGTGGTGCGGATCGAGAGCCTGGATTACGGCTACTGAGCGGGAGGGTGGGGCACATGCGCATGACGGGAGGGCTCGGCACTATGAACAACGAAACCGCAGAATCCGGCACGGGCTGCCCCTCGAACCGGAGGAGAACACGAAACCTCGCGCTGCTCCTGTGCATCTGCTTTCTGCTGGCGCTCCCGCGTGCGGTGCCGTCCCATGCCGGCTACCCGGCGCCGAGCGAGGCCCAGTGCCGTGAAATGGTCGACAGCATGCTCCAGACGATGAAAACCGTGCCCGTAGAGCGCGAGCGAGACCGCCGCGAAGCCAGGGTCGTACTCGACAAGGCAGAAAAGATCGTTCGCGACAACCGGCAGAAAGGTGTCAGCGAATGTGAAACATGGGCCGCAATCGGGAAGCTGGTTGTTGGTCAGTAGATTTGTCAGGGAATGCACCGGCATGTCATCCGTGACGTTGTGATCCCCACCGCGTAAGATCCCGCCGTCGCACCCGCCAGGGCGATAGTTTCTTCCTCAAAATCGAACCCGGAACACCTCAATCCATCAGGATTTTCCTGTCTTGACGGCACCGCTTTGCCCTGAGATAGTCGCGCTGTGTTTACATGATGGTGCTAATGAGCGGTGATTGTGCGTAGTGCGGACGCGGACTATCCATTGATCGAGGAAGAGGAGCTTGCGTCTCCTGGGCAGAAGAGATGTGCGGCCGAAGTACGGGGAGTGGCCGCATGGGTGGTTCAGGTGGGCAGCAGTGCAACGTTGAGTGATCTTGCCAAGATGTTCGGCCGAGACGTCTCATTCAATGGGTGGTGTAGTCAGAAGACTGGAACAGCGACGAGAAATAGATCAAGGAATTGCTGAAAGGTTAGGACGGGTGCGGCGTGAGCTTGAAGTTGCAATCTATCAAGCCTGACCCCATGAGCCTCTCCCGCACTTGAGCCAAGACCAGCGCTGGTTCGTGAAGCGGATGGCGCATGCTTTATTGACTACCTGCGTGGGATGACAGCAGAAACAGCAGGGCGTGCAGTAATAACCGCTACTCGTGGTTGGGAGAAATATCCCGTACGAGTTCGTGAAAAAATGCGCTGGCTTCGTGACTATGCTGCGTTTACGTTTCCAGACATTCCTGAATTCCGGAATAATAGATTCGTACTTGAGTGAAGCCCCGACGAACAGTTGGGTCTGCCTTTGGAAGTAGAAATAATTGGATATTCCAACCAGACAGTTGGACGCCGCCCTCCCGAAAAGGCCGGACTGGCGAGTCAACTGCCGAGCCGTTACGCTGAAGGAGGGTAAAATGATTAGAAGAAAAAAAGCAGGGACCAGAGGCCTTTTAATTCTCATGCTATTGTCAGTCGTCCCTGCAACTGTCGTTGCCGCCGATGTTCAGCAATGCGGTAAAGAAAGTAGTAAAACTGGACAAACTTATAAAGTAACAGGCTCTGATATCAGTATTAGGAAGGGGCCAGGGAAGAAATTCGACAAACTAATAAACCAAAAAGCTACAAGTATCTTAAAAAGAACACAATATACCACGATAGACAACTCAGTAACTGTATATGAGGAATGCACTCAAGGAGGTTGGTCTTTTGTTAAGGTCACAGAGCCTGATTGGCTTCGTGAATCACACATCGGCTGGGTACAAAGTACTGCTTTACGAAAGCCCAAAAAAGAGGCTTCAGGTGCTCAGATATTTACCGATGCCGACTTCACTTGGGATAAAAAAACCTCCACCTACAAATCAGTAATAATAGCAGGTGTCAATAAGATTCATCGTGACAACCCTCGCTGCAAGGATATTGACCCTTCAAGTACCTATATGTCAAATAGCAAAGGAACTAAATCAGATCCAGTCTTTTTTGTTACCTGTGGCAAAGGCGCTAACGCTTTCAACGTCTTTTTCGCAAAATCTGATATTCAAAAAGGTAAAACCTTTGCCGCAGCAAAACATATAGATAAAGCAAAAGCAATTGATTTGTGCGAGTCTTATGCCATCTCGAAAGCATCTCATCCTAGCACTGTTAAATTTTCGAGAGTGATGGACCTTAGTATCACTGAACATCCAAACGGAAGAACACGAGTAATGTCAACCTTTACCGCCAAGAATAGTTTCAATCTTGAGCTCAAACATAAGATATCTTGTTTGCTCGACGAGAATGGACTTATTGAAGCAAACGTCAACGAAGCAAAATAGGAAGATAATAGGGAAGATAACAGGGTCAGGCTTGAAAGATTGAAAGATAGCTATAACCTTTTCGCATGGCGCGTAAACCACCGAAGCACGGGGAGTGGCGCATGAGCGGTTCAGGCGATCAGCAATGCAATATTGACTGATCTTGCCAAGAGGTTCGGACGAGAGTCTCATTCATGAGTGCGGCAGTCATAAGGCTGGAATAGCAACTAAAAATGGATTGGAAAATTGCTGATAGACTAGGACGGGGGCGTGAGCTTGAAGTTGTAATCTGTCAAGCCTGACCCCATCAGCCTTCAAATTTGGTCAAAACCTCGGAAACTCTAATCGATGAAGCAGTTAATAAAATCAAGACAGTTGATTTTAAGACAGTTTCTATCGCCTTCTTTGAGCACATCATTTTAGGCTGCTACAGACCAGAAACCGAATACGAGATTCGACACAGGCTGAGTCGCTAGTGTGAATTTAGGACGTACTGCGGGAGTTCCAACCAACGCCTTAGACCTGCCCTAGAAACCGACAGGTCAAGGCTCATCACGTTGAAAGGAAATAAATAGGAAATGACTACAAGACATTTACTTAACGAGACCATAAGCCTTAAGAATGAAACTGAGAAAATTATACTGAGACAATTAATTGTATTATTCGTAATAATTATGTGCTTCTGGATTCCTCCATTTCTCATTTTCAAATTTGCAGAAGGCAATTTAACATATTTTGTAATCGCATGGATTGTTGCCAGTTTTCTTATTTGTTTGTGGATTCGCAAAATTTATTTGGAATTTGTTTTTCCTAAAGCTATGTCAGAATACGACAAAAATACAATGAAATCTGACGTTAGGTTTATAATATTTTATCTCTTTAAAGAGAAGTTACTTGAAAACAAAACTATGATTGAGAAAAAGGAGGAAATACTAAGTCTGATTCGGAATGATTTCTCGATATACTCTGTTTCAATTATTGAGCATAAAGCTACCATATTTATTTTGGGAATCCTTCTTGGGCTCATTGGTAATTTTATAAATAGTATATTCTGGCATTTTTCAACCAACGGAAGCGTAGCAAATATTAAAATGTATTCCTTGTATTTTTTGTCAGCATGTTACCTCCTTTTCTATACATGGTTTTTCAGTAAGGAGTTTTTAGACAAATTAACTAACAAAAAAAGCCTCCGCGACTTAGTCGAATACCTTGAACTGATTGATGATTACCAGTCGTAAAATTGAAATAACGAAAGCATATGCTGACAGAAATGTTTCAACCAGAAAAATGCACCTGACCAAAACCGTCAGGTGATTTTCCTAACCGTTGAACATAGGAATAATTGAGGATGATATGGAAATGAATAAATGGGTTTTTAGTATCTCATTCGCTTTTTTGCTCGGAGTATCTACAGCGTTCGGGTATGCAGGGAATATTGGCGCGATGTCCCTTTCTATTGTCGCCGGAGCAATAGGGATGGCGTTTGCCAACCTTGACAAATTTCAAAAAATTAAAGGTGCTGGTTTTGAAGCAGAACTTAAGAAGGCCGTCGAGAAAGCATACGCAACGACATCAAGTCTTAAGGACTTAGCTGCAGACCTCGCTTCAACAGTATTAGTGATAATGGCGGCAGAAGGACGCTGGGGCGGAATGGGCCTTAAGAGGAAAATGGAGTTGCGTCAAGTAATCGACGAGGCGGTGAAAAAAGTCGGACTAACTGCTAAAGAGATAAAAGAAACGCATCTCATCTTCGATCAGTTTCTTTTGTGGGATCACGGCAGAGCCATTATAGAAGAGTTCAATAAATCAGGAAAAGTCGATAATGAGGCAAGAGAGCTGCTGAACAGTCTAACGAAGTATGAAACACTGACTGTATCTCCCCCAGCTGAGTTTCGAGAATTGCATAAGAAGCTTCAAATTGAAAATAAAGAAATTGAAGAGCTTATAAAGGATCTTGAGCACTTCCAAAAGAAACAGACGCTGAGAAGGCCGGACAGGTGGTATAAGCACGACTGATAATTGTATAACCATCGGGTGGTGCGTTAAATCTGCACTCCCTCAGCCCGTTGAACCGATTAAAAAAGAAGGAGTTAAAAATGCCGACACCCAAAGTGTTTTTGAGCTCAACTTACTTGGATTTAGAGGAGATCAGGCACAACGTTCACCGATGGATAATCGATAATATCGGTTATTATTCGGTTGCTTTTGAAAAAGGCGGTGTATTTTTTAACCCTGAAAAAACTATTGATAACTCCTGTTATGATGAGGTTAAAAACTGTCATTTTTTGGTTTCGATTATTGCGGGGCGATATGGTTCAAAAGCTACAGATGAACCTGAAATTAAAAAAAATGGCATCCTGCATTATAATTCAATTACAAAAAAAGAGTTCTTAACAGCAAGAAAAGAGAATTTGTATACCTACATATTTGTAAAGAATGAAGTTTTATAGGAGCATAAGACATACAGGAAAAATAAAAAAGATTTGACTCTACAATATGCCACCGTTGATGATCCAAACATATTTGTACTAATAGATGAAATATATGAATTGAATATGGGCAACTACGTTAGGTCTTTTAATACTTCTGAGGAAATAATAAACCATCTTAAAACTCAGTGGGCATATCTGTTTAAAGAGTCGTTAATTACATTTAAAAACAGTCAACTATCAAGCAGAAATTCTAAAATAAATTCTTACAAAATGTTTTATTACAGACATCAGCGAAAAATGAGCTTCAAAGCATTATCATCAAAGACAAAAATTAATTCTCAGAAGTTAGATAGATTGGAGCGATTGAAGAAAAATCGTGAACTGGATGATCCTGATATTTTTCAAAACTGTTCGATAGAAGATATAAGCAAAATTGAAAAGGCTCTAGATTGCCCCAAAGATTTAAAAACAGGTAAAGAGAATGGTTTTGGTACAGAATATATAAATTACTATAAATTGTATAAATTAGAAAGTTTAAGCAGTAAATTCCATTCGTCAGGCGAGAGATCACTATTTAAGCATAGAGCAATTGTTTTTGATTTCGATGGCACATTAACATTGAGGGACAACAGTAACAGTGGCAAAACCACATGGCAAACAATTTGGGAATTACTAGGTTATGAAAACAGCCTATGCTCAAAATATTTTCTACAGTACATCGAGAAAGAAATATCACATCAGAAATGGTGTGATATTACAGCAGAGTATTTCATAAAAAAGAACTTTGGGCTAAGTCACCTAAAAGAAATAGCAAAAAACATATATCTTGTGCCTGGCGTAGAAGAAACATTGAAGTATTTTCAATCATGCGGTGTAAAAATGTATATCGCATCTGGCTCCATTAAGCAGGTCATAGATATTGTTTTAGGTGACAATATAGCTTACTTCAATGATGTCCGAGCTAATAACATGATCTTTAATGACCAACAAAATTTAGTCAAAATCATTGGGACCAGTTTCGACTTTGAAGGTAAAGCGACATACATTGAAAAGATAGCATCAGAAAATGGATTTACTACGAGTGAAGTTATGTACATTGGTAATTCAATAAATGACGTATCTGCATACAAATCTGGTGCAGATACATTATGTGTTAACCCGCATTTTACAGATCCTACAAATAAGAGACAGTGGAAAGATAGCATTATAAATATGACAAATTTTAAGGATATTATTGATTATGTAAATATCTAATTATTGAAACTCAGCCCAACTCTTATTAGGCCCCCGTCCGTCAAGGGCAAAAAAGAGCCCTGACGATTTTGAATCGCTTTTTAAATGAATCGGATCAGCAGTTTCTCTGTTCTGACTTCATTTCGGAATCATCAGAGTCAGGAACCTTTGCCAGAAGGAAAGGTCCTGCACCAAACACCTATCGAGGTTCACACCGCTGCGGATACTACAATTGGCAGCGGCTGCGAAGGCATCACCTTCGCGACCTGGAAACTGTACCGTACCCTCATGCCGTCCCATTCAAAGCGTCGGGATTAATCCTGACGGAGAATCGCAGTTAGTGCCGGGCTCAGGCGAGGGGCAGAACACACCGAAACAGCAAGAAATCGACTCATGTATGTAAGGAGCGGGACGGAGCTCTAATCCAAGCGACAGGTATCCGGGCATCGGCCAATCGACCGGTTCGCGTTCAAAGACGCACTGTTACTCATCTTTCACGGTCGTGATCATGCTCGCCCCATGTGGCTCCAGTTGAACGTTGTAGCTGCTTCCATCCCCTCCAGCTCTATGCTGTTGCCATGAACTTCTCCAAGTTGAACGGCACGTTATTTTTCAGCATGTAATAGATCGCCCGCGCCAGCTTGTGCGCTATGATTCCGATAGCCTTTCCCTTGCCATGTACCTTGGCCAGATTCTCCACCAGCTTCTTGGCCGGCGGGTTGTAACGGATGAACAGCATGGCTGCTTCGGAAAAGGCCCACTTCAGATGCGCATTGCCGATCTTGGCGCCGCCGCTGCCTTTCTTCTTCCCGGCTGATTCGTGACTGCATTTGACTAAGCGGCAGTAAGAGGCGAAATCCTGAACCGACTCAAAACGATTGATGTCGTGGATCTCGTAGAGCATCACCAGGGCCAGGATTTGCCCGACACCGTGGATAGAGCGCAGCAGCAGGAGTGTATGCCAGTCATGACGGCGGGCTGTTTTCTCGATGTCCCATTCCAGGGCTTTGAGAACGTCGTCATAGGCATCGATCATTGCCAAATCGACCTGCACGATCTTTCGAACCTGCGGGTCGGGAAAGTGTTTGTCTACCCCTTGCCGGTTGCTCTCAACAGCAAGATGGACGCCGATTTCCGGCAGATTGTACTGGGTAGCTGTATTGTGGATGTGAGCGTACAGTTGTGCCCTCTTTCGTACCATATGGGTCCGACGGCGCAGCAGATCGCGGGTAGCGCGCATCTCCGGAGGGTAGACGTAAGCAACAGGGAACGAGCCGCCGCGTAACAGCACCGCGATCTTGTGGGAATCGATCTTGTCGTTTTTCGCTTTCCCGCCGTGGACGGCTTTCATGTAAAGGGCATGACCCAAGACAAATTCGATTCCTTCCTTACGGCAGAGATCGGCAAGCCAGTACCAGGCAAACATGCATTCCACGCCGACCACCAAGCCATCACGGAAAGGCGCGACTGCTTTGAGAAAGGCCTCCGGCGAACTTGAGATGTTGCGGTGCAGGAGCACCTCGCCCTGTGCATCCAGGATACAGAGGAACATTTTCTTCGCATGAAGATCGATTCCGCAGTAGTGTTTGTGAGTTTTTGTGTAAAATCTCATGGGTAAGGCCTCCTTTGGAGAATGGGTTCTCGCAAAGTCCAGCATACGGCAAAAATCCGTATGCCCAAGGGGGGCCTTACATAGTATCCTGCGCCAAGACCGGCCCCAAAACTAGCCGGTCAGGCTTATGACGTTATGCGAGAGAAAAATGAAATACCCGTTTGAACCAAAGTCGACAGCATATTTACGTCCCGGACAATTTTGGTCCGTCCCACTGCCGTCTGGGAAATATGCATGTGGTCGAGTCCTTCAAGTTAATGCAACAGAAATCCCTTCAAAAAATCGTGCATTTTTTGGAGGACTGCTTGACTGGCTAGGCAACCAACCTCCAACAAGTGAAGATATTGCGGACTGTCCTCTGATTGCCTTCGGCAATATGCATATAAAAGCGATAATAATGACAGGTGGAGTAATAATCGGAGAGAGACGTTTGGAGGAAGATCATATTGAACTTCCTCTTTTGCTATCTGCTCAAGGAGGGCCAGGAACGATGATCCTCCGTGGAGCCGAGTCGATTCGAGAAGCACAAAGAGATGAGTGGGGAACCCTCCCGGTGCTTGGAACGTGGGGATACAATTTTATCTGCAAACTGGCAGAAGCAAAGCTAGAAAAGAGCGCATAACCCTTATTAGGCCCCCGTCCGTCAAGGGCAAAAAAGAGCCCTGACGATTTTGAATCGCTTTTTAAATGAATCGGATCAGCAGTTTCTCTGTTCTGACTTCATTTCGGAATCATCAGAGTCAGGAACCTTTGCCAGAAGGAAAGGTCCTGCACCAAACACCTATCGAGGTTCACACCGCTGCGGATACTACAATTGGCAGCGGCTGCGAAGGCATCACCTTCGCGACCTGGAAACTGTACCGTACCCTCATGCCGTCCCATTCAAAGCGTCGGGATTAATCCTGACGGAGAATCGCAGTTAGTGCCGGGCTCAGGCGAGGGGCAGAACACACCGAAACAGCAAGAAATCGACTCATGTATGTAAGGAGCGGGACGGAGCTCTAATCCAAGCGACAGGTATCCGGGCATCGGCCAATCGACCGGTTCGCGTTCAAAGACGCACTGTTACTCATCTTTCACGGTCGTGATCATGCTCGCCCCATGTGGCTCCAGTTGAACGTTGTAGCTGCTTCCATCCCCTCCAGCTCTATGCTGTTGCCATGAACTTCTCCAAGTTGAACGGCACGTTATTTTTCAGCAAGGGGGAAAAAGGGGACAGGCTACTTTTTTGAGGTAGTGGAATGCCAAGAATCGTACGCGGACATGCTGGCGGAGAAATATACCACCTTATCAACCGTGGTAACGGGCGCCAGCAGGTGTTCCACAAAGATCAAGACTATCAGGCGTTTGTGAAGTTGCTCGGCGAGGCAGGCGAACGATTTCCAGTAACGCTATTGGCGTACTGCCTGATGCCGAATCACTTCCATCTGTTGGTCAGACCAGACTCGGGTGCAGAACTTAGCAGATGGATGCAGTGGCTCATGACAAGCCATGTCCGCCGGTATCACCGACATTATGGAACCAGCGGTCATGTCTGGCAGGGGCGATACAAGAGTTTTATCGTTCAGGACGATGGTCATCTGCTGACAGTGATACGCTACATTGAAGGGAATCCGGTTAAGGCCAACATCGTTGCCAGCGCAGCTGACTGGGAGTGGAGCTCTCACCTTTCCAGATCCATGAGGGGGTCGCTGGACGAACTGCCTATTGAGTTGCCGAGCCAGTGGACAGAGTACGTTAACGCACCTTTGACCGGGCCGGAATTGGACAAACTGCAAAACAGCATAGATCGCCAAACGCCATACGGGGATGAAGCGTGGCAGATAATTGTATGTAGAGAACGTGGATGGGGTAAGTTGAAAAAATCGGACACCAATGTTAATTACCCCATTTAACGGAGGTGTCGAAATGATGAGAGGTCCTAACAGTCGCTACTCGAAGGAGTTTCGGAGCGAGGCCGTGAAATTGGTTGTTGAAGACGGCGTGTCTGCCTACGAGGCATCCCGCCAGCTCTCCCTGCCGAAGTCCACCCTTGAAAATTGGGTGAGAGCGTTCAAGGCCGGGAAGCTCGGGGACATCGGGGGCCAGCAGCGCCCTTTGACCGAGGTCGAGCAAGAACTCGATCGGGTCAAGCGGGAACTGGCCCAGGTCAAGCAGGAGCGCGACATCCTAAAAAAAGCCGCCGCGTACTTTGCCAAGGAGTCGCTGCCCGGTACGCGGTGATCAAAGAGCTTCGATCTGAGTTCCCTGTGCCTCTGCTCTGCCGAACTCTGGAGGTTTCGCCAAGCGGTTATTACTCTTGGCTGAAGCGCCCGGACTCGCCACGTCAGAAAGAGGAGACACGGCTCGTCATCGAGATCAAGGCGGCTCACAAGAGAACCCGGGAAACCTACGGACCGGAACGATTACAGACCGATCTCGCCGAGCACGGCGTTCGGGTCGGGGTCCACCGGATCAAGCGCATCCGTAAGGCACATGGCATTCGCTGCAAACAAGTGAAGAAGTTCAAGGCAACAACGAACTCCGACCACTCGCTGCCGGTTGCCGAGAATCTTCTGGGGCAGAACTTTGCGGCCGAAGCCCCCAATCAGGTCTGGGTAACCGATCTCACCTACATCCCCACCGCCGAGGGCTGGCTCTATCTCGCCGGCCATAAAGACCTCTTCACCGGAGAGGTCGTGGGTTACGCGATGGGCGAAAGGATGACGAGGAACCTGGTTAGCCAATCCCTTTTCCGCGCCGTGGCGGCCAAGCGTCCGGCGGCAGGGTTGATCCACCATTCGGACCGGGGCAGCCAGTATTGCGCCCTGGAGTACCGAAAATTACTTGAACAGTTCGGCATGCAGGCGTCGATGAGCCGCCGAGGCAACTGCTACGACAACGCCCCCATCGAGAGTTTCTGGGGAATGCTGAAGAACGAGTTGGTCCATCATCGCCGCTACGCCACCCGGCGCGAAGCGATGCAGGAGATCACAGAGTATATCGAAATCTTCTACAACCGCCAAAGGCGCCAGAAGCGATTGGACTATCTCTCGCCTGCTGCCTATGAGCGGAGATATTTCAAAGAGCTAAGAGCAGCATAGGGCTTTGGTGTCCGCTATTGACGACCGACCCCAGCTCAGCAGTTTGTCTTTGAGGGAATCTATTTCTTTAATCAGTGAATTTTCGCGAAAAGCCTTCATGATGACAAGCTTCAGGTCATCCATATCCAGAATCGGCTTTACGAGATAATCCCGGGCGCCAAGCCGCATTGCGCGGGTCACTTCCTTGACATGGCCTATCCCCGAGATCACGATGATCGGTGTGGCCGGGCTTTTACCAGCCAACTCGGCAATGAACTCAAAACCATCCATAACCGGCATATGCAGGTCGGTAAAAACTATATCCGGACGGTCATGATCGAACAGGTCCAGACCCTCACGGCCATTTGAAGCCTCCAGGACAACAAAACCGGCGTCCTGAAGATACAGGGCAATGCTCTCCCTAAAATCTAATTCATCGTCAATTATCAGCAGCTTGATTGGTGACATGCAGTATCCTGTTGACTGAACGCGAGACGGCTGGGATCAATAAGACATTTTGGGGTCGGTCGTCAATAGCGGACACCAAAGCCCTATGCTGCTCTTAGCTCTTTGAAATATCTCCGCTCATAGGCAGCAGGCGAGAGATAGTCCAATCGCTTCTGGCGCCTTTGGCGGTTGTAGAAGATTTCGATATACTCTGTGATCTCCTGCATCGCTTCGCGCCGGGTGGCGTAGCGGCGATGATGGACCAACTCGTTCTTCAGCATTCCCCAGAAACTCTCGATGGGGGCGTTGTCGTAGCAGTTGCCTCGGCGGCTCATCGACGCCTGCATGCCGAACTGTTCAAGTAATTTTCGGTACTCCAGGGCGCAATACTGGCTGCCCCGGTCCGAATGGTGGATCAACCCTGCCGCCGGACGCTTGGCCGCCACGGCGCGGAAAAGGGATTGGCTAACCAGGTTCCTCGTCATCCTTTCGCCCATCGCGTAACCCACGACCTCTCCGGTGAAGAGGTCTTTATGGCCGGCGAGATAGAGCCAGCCCTCGGCGGTGGGGATGTAGGTGAGATCGGTTACCCAGACCTGATTGGGGGCTTCGGCCGCAAAGTTCTGCCCCAGAAGATTCTCGGCAACCGGCAGCGAGTGGTCGGAGTTCGTTGTTGCCTTGAACTTCTTCACTTGTTTGCAGCGAATGCCATGTGCCTTACGGATGCGCTTGATCCGGTGGACCCCGACCCGAACGCCGTGCTCGGCGAGATCGGTCTGTAATCGTTCCGGTCCGTAGGTTTCCCGGGTTCTCTTGTGAGCCGCCTTGATCTCGATGACGAGCCGTGTCTCCTCTTTCTGACGTGGCGAGTCCGGGCGCTTCAGCCAAGAGTAATAACCGCTTGGCGAAACCTCCAGAGTTCGGCAGAGCAGAGGCACAGGGAACTCAGATCGAAGCTCTTTGATCACCGCGTACCGGGCAGCGACTCCTTGGCAAAGTACGCGGCGGCTTTTTTTAGGATGTCGCGCTCCTGCTTGACCTGGGCCAGTTCCCGCTTGACCCGATCGAGTTCTTGCTCGACCTCGGTCAAAGGGCGCTGCTGGCCCCCGATGTCCCCGAGCTTCCCGGCCTTGAACGCTCTCACCCAATTTTCAAGGGTGGACTTCGGCAGGGAGAGCTGGCGGGATGCCTCGTAGGCAGACACGCCGTCTTCAACAACCAATTTCACGGCCTCGCTCCGAAACTCCTTCGAGTAGCGACTGTTAGGACCTCTCATCATTTCGACACCTCCGTTAAATGGGGTAATTAACATTGGTGTCCGATTTTTTCAACTTACCCCATTTTCGGGGAATTTCTTTGTTACCAGATGTTACGAGCCGGGGCTCTATCAATTATTGTGCCACGACATTGTTAAAATACAATTTATTATTATAGAGTTCTTTATCAGAGGGGTCAGCAAAGATTAGAGCGTCATGAAAATAGTTTCTTGCAGCGTTCCAGCCCCAGATGTTAGCTAAATCAATCGTTGCCCACGACAAGGAGGATTCGAAGTAATACATGGTACCATTAAGCACGTTGACTGATCGGTTAATAGTTCCGGATGGGGTTGGCACGGTAAAGGGGATGTTGATGGCATGGATACGCGGGGTGATCTGCATGATAGTGCTCCTTTTGGAAATAAAATAGTCGCGAGATGTTTCCCCCTCGCGACCTTCGATTCCAAGAAGCGGATACGAAAAGAGCGCGGGAAGGTGACCCGCGCTCCTTGCGCTAACAAGGCAAGCTACGAGTCGTCACAAGGTGACGACTACGACGATCAGGGCTGTGAAGGTTCTTTTCAACATATTGATCCTTTATCTTAGTTCGGCGACGGAGTCAAGAGTCCTTGGTCTTGTTCAACGTGTCGCGGCGCGACCTGCGTGACGGTTCATAATTCTTTCCTGTTAACCGCGCGCTGCCCCGTCCGGCGTTCCCGCACATCTGCTCATGCTAGTTCGTCTCAGACACCGGAATCACGACCTTTGGCATGTCGATTACCGGATAATACGTTCCGCCTGTTCGGCTATACAGAGTGACGTCCAGAATGTAACGCGCGGCACTGTCAGGCACGCCGTTCGTGGCGTTGTAGTTGGTTATAATGCTGTCCAGCCTGCAGGATAGCCCTGGATCAGGCACGGCCGTACAATCGGTTCGGTCATCGAACCCCGGCCTGAACGTGTAATTCGGGATCAGTGCGATGGGCGTGACAACATATTCAACTTGTCCTTGGATAGAAAGTGGCGTTGCCAACGATACGCCGATGTTCGCATTTACTTGCGGCTCTAACGACAATGGATCGTAGAAACCCATGAGTGGCATAGTGATGGTCGAAAAAAACTTCGCCACATGCGATGCCAATGACCCAATCGGGAATCCATTGAGAGAGTTCAGGAAGAGTTCTGATTCAATTCTGACATAAGGCCGCATTGGAGCGAACATGGCCGTGACCGGGCTAACCTGAGCTGGTGAATCGAACGCCATAGACGTTTGAATATTGGCTTCCCGCAGGACATCCAGGCCAACAAAGGAAAGATGCCTTGTTGTTCCATCAAGCGTAACAGACGCCGTTGGTGCGCCCGCAGTATTAGGGGTGACACTGGCGGTTATTTGCCCGCCAACGTTCGTCTCCCGTATGGTGTAGTTGTACACGCGCGCTCCCAGGGTTTCATCCGCAGGGGAAATGCTCACATCGAGATTTGTCTGGAGCGAACAGCCATCCGGCGGAATGGCAGATGATGCATAATCCAGTTGATATGTCCACTGGCCCACAGTACTGAGCGGGTTCGCATGCACATAATCGGATTGAGACATCTGGCTCACAAGGCTTGGTGTATCGAATGGCGTGAGCCAGGGCACCACCCTATTGTAATTCTGGTCCCAAGCCGCCAGAGTCATGGCAGTGTAATTGGTTGTCAGGCCGTCAGCGGGATTCGTAACACTACCTGACTGAAGGTACAGCCCCCCCGGCTGACAGGCATTAGCGGCAGGAACATACTGAAGGTTGATGGTGAAGTCCCGGCACTTGGAGCTGTTCTGCAATGTCAAATTCCTGGTCTGTGTCGTGAGAGGGTGCGAATCGCAGAGAGTAGCGCCTTCGTAAATATCGATTCGTGGTGAATATGGATAATCAGGGTGAAACAACCTGATGCCGACCGTCAGTTGATCAAGGTTGTACTGAAAATCGTAAAACGGCCGTTGGGCAGGCAGGCTTGGAGTAGAATCTGCAGAATCAGCGCCGCAGGAAATCATGCTTATCGCAGCGATAAAAGTCGCGGTTGTCAGGACAAAATTATGAACAGATGAAATCATCGTGAAGGGCCTTTTGCGTGCAATTCCGGATAGAATTTCCGGACACGATATCGATCGCTATCAAGCAGTTTCCTGCATCAATCAACAGTTGAAGGGCTTCTTGGGTCCCGGGGGCAGAAAAGGGGGGGCAGAAAAGGGGACAGGCTACTTTTCTCTCATCCCCTTTCGGGGACGCCCCTGTTTGCGCATCGTCGACTCTAGTCCGGATATCTGCGCCATCAGGAAGCATTTTCTTCGATCAAGACTCAAAACCAGGACATGATCGCCCTTATGAAGTACCTTGAAGCCATTGCGATCACGTCGGAGCCGGTTTTGATAACCGGTGAAACAGGCACAGGAAAGGAGTTGCTTGCCGAGGCTGTCCATAAAGTCAGTGAGCGCAAGGGGGATTTTATTGCTGTAAATATATCCGGACTTGATGACCAGATGTTTTCCGATACCTTGTTCGGGCATGTGAAAGGTGCCTTCTCCAGTGCGGAGCATCATCGCGAGGGGCTCCTGGCCCAGGCTGCCGGTGGCTCCATCTTTCTGGATGAGATCGGCGATCTCCATGAAACTTCACAAGTCAAGTTGCTTCGCTTGCTGCAGGAAAGGAAGTATTATCAATTGGGGGCGGATATTCCCAAGAAAACGGATGCCAGGATAATTGCTGCGACCAATCGTGATCTCCGGCAGATGGTGAATTCGGGCACCTTTAGGGCTGATCTCTACTACCGGCTTTTTACGCACCAGATTACCATCCCGCCTCTCAGAGACCGCAAAGGCGATATACCACTGCTGCTGGATTGTTTTATTCATGAAGCCGCCAATACCCTGGGAAAGAAGCCCCCGACATATCCCCCGGAGTTGCTGTCTTATCTTGATGCCTACGGTTTTCCCGGAAATGTGCGTGAGCTGATGGCCATGGTCTTTGATGCGGTGGCAAGGCACACCCATGGTGTCCTTGCCATCGATAGTTTCAGAAAGGCGATTGGCTTCGAGATCTCAACCAAGACCGCAATCAATGACACGGCCAAGTGTACCATCATGCTGCATAACGGAGATGAGCAGCGTATGCCGACATTGGATGAGGCCGAGACCGTGTTAATCGGGCAAGCCATGGATCTGGCAAACGGCAACCAGGGGGTTGCCGCCACTTTGCTGGGCATCTCTCGCAATGCCCTCAATAAAAAGATCAATCGCAGGAAGGCCCGAAGTCATCTGATTTAAGTACCCTTACGCCGTTTGAACTTGCTGCGCCGATAGTACCAGCCGCCACAACCCCAGACAAATACCGCCTCCACTTCCTTCCAGCTTTATTAGCCTGTGCTAAATGTACCAGGGCTGCCTGCCTTTATGTCGATGTATCTAGCCGATAAATAACAACAAATTGTTGGGCACCCTCCTTGCACAAATCTTGGATGAACCTAAAGTTCTGTGTTGTTATGCAATTTTGTGGTGGTTTTTGTTGCAACGCAGTTACTGGGCCGATAAACCTGAAAGGAGCGGTAAAATGAAGAATTTAGTGAAAAGCATCATTGCCTTGGGAGTGTTTTGCATGCCGTTGCTGTTGTTACAGTCTTTGCATGCCACCGAGAAAGGGGCGCGCAAGGATCACGGCAAGTCGGAAGCTGGTGACGTGCGCACCCTGGAAGGGTATGTGGAGCAGGAAAAAGAGTTCTATGATTTTCTGAAGAAAAACCACCCGCTTTTTAAGTACGAAAAGGATGGACGTCTAGTCGGCAAGTACCAGATCAGCGATCGTGAAGAGGAGTTTGTCGAGTTCGGCGGTGGCAAGGATTATGCCAAGAAGGTCAATATGCAGACTGCCATGACCTACCGGCTTGGCATGGAATCCATCCTGGACCTGCCCAACAAATTTGTCGGCGCCAAAAAGTGCGGCGAATGCCATCCTGCCCAGTATGAAAAATGGAGCCGTTCTCGCCATGCACTTGTGGTTCGCTTCCCCGACGAAATGGTGGAGTTGCCCAACAAGGACCTGAATGCACCCCTTTACGGCACCAAGGATCTGGCTATCCTGCCGAAGGGTATCACCCCCGATATGGTCTACGCCATTATCGGCACCCCCCGCACCAAGTACGGCTTTCTCGATGCCTGGCTGGTGCGTGGGACATACCACGTTGAAGATGGTCTGCTGCGCGACCTGACAGGCAGGATGGTAGCCGGCGGCAACCAGCATTCAAAACATTGGGGGCAGTCTTTAACCCCGGAGATGGCCAAGAAGATCGCAGAGTTTGTGCCAGGTTTCCCCACCAAGCTGGCTGATTTTGGCGACAGCAGCTCCAGCGTGTGGGGCATGACCTCATATGGCGCCAAGTACAGGAAGAATATGCTGTTCCAGCCGGCCAGTTCCTACTGCGAAGTCTGCCACACCTTCAAATTCGACTTCAAGAGTCAGAAAGAGCTGTTTGCCGCCCTTGGTAAGCCGGAGGAGCTGCGCAAGCACACGATAAACAAGGGTATTTCCTGCGAGGAATGCCATGGCGCCGGCGCTCACCTGGTAGGCGCCCGAGGTGCCGGCATGCCGTCCAACTGTGAGCGTTGCCACCAGCGCTTTGCCTATAATGAAGATGAAGCCCAAAAAGACCCGAAACACCAGCTCAGCTCCTACTTCAAGAGCGCCTGCCCCTCCTGTGGCACGGAAGGTTCACAGGCCTATTTCTCCGAGCATTATCAAAAGGGCATGCGTTGCGGCACCTGCCATGATCCCCATGAGGTGACCGAGAACGATTGGAGAGACAGCTACACCGTGCCAGGACTCAAGAAACAGTGCCAGGACTGCCACTCTGCCCAGTCTGAGTTCTTTAAGAACAATTCGGCTCACAGCACCCATAAGTGCGCCAGCTGCCACATGCCGGTTATGATGAGCTGTGAGAACTTCGCAACGATCCAGTTTCCCGACAAAGGGGGCTTTGACAACACCCGGGCTGCCCACATCTGGAAGATCAATGTCTCCCCGGATGAAAAAACACTCAACCCGCCTGAAGGCAAGGGCCGCGATTTCAGAGGACCTTGGCGCCTTACCAAAAGGGATGGCAAGCCGGCTATCGACCTGATGTGGTCGTGCGGCCGTACCAGCTTCAGTGACGGCAATCTCCTCAATAACGGTGGCTGCCACAGCGGCGCTCAGTCCCAGTTGCCTAAACAACTGCACTTTACCGATCAGAAACAGATCTTCGAGGTTGTGGATGCATGGCAGAGACCGGTGAAAAAAGGGATCAAGGGGCTGCAGGAAAACTTCACCAAACTCGATCCGCTGCTGGCCTCCTCCAGGAAGGCGCAAGCCGATAAAGCCCAGATTCAGGTCATGATCAACCAGGCCAAGGACATCGTTTCCGCCATAGAGAAAGACGGTTCCTGGGGAGTTCACGCCCCTGAATACACCCTGAAAAAGGTCAAGGAAGCCGAGATATTGGTGGATGGTGCCAATGCCGCCCTGACAGGTGCTAATGTGACGAAGAGGTAGGGATACCACGTGCCGGCCCGGCGAGTTGTGCGCCGGGCCGGCTTTTTTTGCAAAAGGAGATTGATGGTAATGTCTATGAACAGGAAGAAATGTGCCCTTAATATTCTGATGTTGCTTCTGCTCCTGGGGGGGCAGGCGGTTGTTGCCGCCGGGGAAGGGGCTGAAATTGCCGGATCAAAGTCTGCTCCGGCCAAGATGGATGAAGTTGCAACGACCTCCTGGGGCGACGTCCTTGCCAGGGTCAACGATACAGCCATTACCCGCGCCGAAGTGGATCGTGCCGTAAGGATATTCCTGGCTCAGAACCGCGTGTCTCACGATCTTGCTGCGGAAGTGCGCAAACAGGCGGATGAGGCGGCCCTGGAACAGGTTGTCGCCACCAGGCTGCTGTACCTGGACGGCCTCAAACTTGAAATCAAGGACCTGGACAAGCAGATCAACGACAGGATCAGCAGGGGGAAGGCAAAGTTCTCTGCGGTAGAGGAGTATGTGGCTGCCTTGAAGGCCAACAATCTAAGCGAGCAGGATGCGCTTGAAATCGTGCGCACTGAAATAGTGGTGGCCAATTTGCTGGAAAGCCGGGTTATCAGCAGGATCGTGGTTACAGACGCTGAAATCCGTGCATTTTACGACCAAAACCAGGATAAGTTCAAAAGACCTGAAGGTGTGCGCTTAAGTCATATTTTGATCGGAGTATCCCCCCAGGCGCTACCGGAGGAAAAACAGAAGGCCAGGGAAAAGGCTGAAAGCCTGCGCAATAAGTTGCTTGTAGGGGAAGACTTCGCCGCGCTTGCCAAGAGCGAGTCATCATGCCCCAGCAAGGAGCAGGGGGGGGATCTCGGTGTCTTCACCAAAAAGGAAATGGTGCCTGAATTTGAAAAGGGGACTGCTTCCCTTGGGATCGGTGAAATCAGCCCGGTAGTCGAAACGCAGGAGGGCTATCACATACTGAAACTTACTGAAATAAAAAACAGCGAGGTGATTTCTGTCGGTGAGGCAAAGGAGAGGATTGGGGAGTTTCTAAAGCAAAGCAAGGCCCAGCAGGCCATAAATGATTATGTTGCCGGATTAAAGCAGAAGGCAAAGATCGAGTATCTTGCCGTAAAGTGACCTGTCGTGCAAACAAGGTGTACCCGGACCTTTGGCCTCAAGGCGCTGGAAGCAAAGACATGAGGCAGGAAGCATGCAGCGGGGCCGGAACTTCTTTTAGGATGATCCATGAAAAGCTCACTTTTACTATTGCTGTTTCTTTTGCCGACGGTTCTCTTTGCCGCTGATTTTTACCAGCCGATCCCCGTGGCCGAGGTTGCCCGGCTGATGAAAACTCCAGGTGTCACGGTCCTGGATGTCAATGTTCAGGAGATATGGGAGAAACATCATATTCCCGGCGCCGTGCATATCGCTGGACCGGATATTGCCCGCTACCTGCCGGTGGACAAGAAAGCGCTGCTCATATTTTATTGCGCCGGTCCTTTGTGCGATGCCAGCGGCATTGCAGCAAACCAGTCGGTCATGCTCGGATACCGCCGGGTTTATGTCATGCGGGACGGCATCTTCGGCTGGATGAAGCTCGGGTATCCGGTGGAATCGGCTGTCCCCGACAAAAAGCAGGGTACACAACAATGATAGCGAGGTCTGTTTTGAAATGCCTTATTTTGCTCTCAATGCTTCTGCTTCTGCCTGCGGTTCTTTTTGCCGAAGACTATTTCCAGCCAATTCCCATGGCCGAGGTTCTCCGTTTCAGAAACCGGCCGGATGTTGTGGTTTTTGATGTCAATGTCAAGGAGATATGGGAAGAGCATAGCATCCCTGGTGCGGTGCATATCGATACCCAGGATTTTGAGAGGTTTCTGCCGAAGGACAAGAACGCCATACTGATCTTTTATTGCGCGGGACCTGATTCCAGACGGTCCGCCATCGCGGCAAACACCGCTATCATACTCGGATTCCGCCAGGTATATGTCATGAGGGATGGCATCTTTCGCTGGCTCAGCGCCGGGTATCCTGTTGAATAGAAAATCCCCCGGCAGGGTCCGCAGGTTTCGTTGTGACCATATGCATTTCAGTCTCCGGCAGGGATGAGGACAAAATTACATGCCAAAAATCAATCGGATAATTGTTTATACGCTCTTGCTGACTATTGCCATGTCTGGAGGCTTTGTGCGCCAGACAGAAGCCGGCAACAAGAAGAATAAAAAAAGCATAGAGAGTTTCGTGGTGCCTGATGCTGTCCTTACAAACCAGAACGGGGTAAAGGTGAGCCTGAGAACCCTTTTGCAAACCCAAAAGCCGGTTATGCTGGATTTTATCTATACGGCCTGCACCACCACCTGCCCTGTCCTGTCGGCCACGTACGCAAGCATTCAGAACAGGCTTGCCCCGGATACCCAAAGGGTCCAGCTTGTATCCATATCAGTTGATCCCGACCATGATACGCCGCCGGTGTTGAAAGGGTATCTTAAGGCCTATCGTGCAAAACCCGGCTGGGATTTTCTTACGGGAAGCAGGGAAGAAATAGACAAGGTTCTGAAAGCCTTCAGTATAAAAGAGATGTCATATAACTATTTCACATTGATCCGCAGTTCGCCCGACAGTAATTGGATCAAGATCACCGGTCGCTTGGACGCGACGGAAGTAATCAGCGAATATCTAAAGTAGACCGTCTGTAAAGTTCATATACTCTCTCGCATGAAAAATCAGGAATTTCCATGAGCATCAGGTTCAAAATAGGTATTCTGGCGCTGGTTGTAACAGCATGTGTTTCAGTCATGGCGCTGACCGCCATATTCAGTGTGCGCAATCTGTCAGATGAGGTCGATCTCCTTCGCACCCATCAAATCATCACCCAGTTGAGCGTCGTCAAGTTGAGCCGTGACATGAATTACCTTTCCCGGCTGTCACGCGACATCATGCTGGGGGGGGACTATGAGCGGGACATAAAAGCTGTCAATGACATTGCTGACAAGGTGTCGAATCATTTCGATTTGCTTTATAAGGCCGCTGACAACTTCGAAACCAAGGGGTTGATAACGAATGCACATTACGACACCAATGATTGGCTTAATTCAACTAAGGCGGTGCTGGCCGAGCTTGGCAAAAATCCCACTGAAGACCGGCACAAGGCTTACAAGGAGTATGAACGGGATATAACCCCCAAGGCCATGAAGGCCAGGGAAAGTTTTGAAAAAATACTGCAGTGCTCGGAAAAGGATTTCAAGGGGGGGGTCGAGGTCTTTGAAAACACCATGGCCAGATCCGCCACTGCCGTCATCATTGTCAGCATTACCGCCATTGTCATCATTGTTTTAAGTTTTGTCGTGATCCTGCGCACGATTCTGATCGAGATCGAGAACCGCCGCCATGCCGAAGAGGCGCTTAGCGCCAGCGATAAAACCGCACGAGCGCTTCTGGACGGAATCGATAACTCCACCTATCTCATTGACCCTGACGGAATTGTTCTCGCCATAAACGCAACGGCCGCAAAGCGTGCCGGCAAAGACGCCAATAAATTGGTGGGAAGCTGTCTGTGGGATTTTTACCTCCCTTCCGGGATATCGCACAAACGGAAGCAAATGGCGGCGCAGGTCATTGCCACCTGTCGCGCGGCACGGTTTGAGGATGAGCGCAACGGCTTGATCTTTGACCACACCTATTACCCGGTATTCAACGACGCTGGTGCGGTTGTGAAAATAGCGGTCATGTCCATTGACGTCACGGAACAGAAAAAGGCGCTGAAGGCGCTGGAAGAGAGTGAAAAGCGCTTTCGGACCCTGATCGAGGATGCCCCGATAGGCATCTCCATGTCCCGTGACCTGCGCTATACCTATGTCAATCGCGCCTATACGACAATATTCGGGTTCAATGATCCGTCGGAACTGATCGGAACCTATATCGGCGATCGCATCGCGCCGCAGTGCCGCAGCGAGATCACCGGGTTGGTGCGCCGATGCCTCGATGGCGGGAAGGTTCCCTTTGAATTCGAGACGATCGGGATGCGCAAGGATGGGCTGCGTTTTCCCTGTTACGTAGATATCACAAGGCTGACCTTTGATGACGGTCCCATGTCGATATCGTTCACAAGAGACTTCACCGAGCGCAAGCAGGCCTGGGATCTCATGATTCAGACCGAAAAGATGGTCATGATCGGCGGCCTGGCGGCCGGGATGGCCCATGAGATCAACAATCCGGTCGGCATCATCATCCAGAACCTGCAGAACATCGAGCGCAGGCTGGCCGTTGATTCGCCTGACAATCAGGCCGTTGCGGACGGGCTTGGCATAAACTTGCCGCAGGTCGGCAGCTACCTGGATAAGCGCGGGATTTTCAAGCTGCTTGTCACGATCCGCAACGCCGGGGAGCGGACGGCCAGAATCGTATCCAATATGCTCCAGTTCAGCCGCAAGAGCGATTCTGAACACAAGCTGTCCGATCTGCCGCTTGTCATCGAGCGCACCATGGAGATGGCGGCAAATGATTACGACCTGATGAAAAAATACAATTTTAACAGTATCAACTTTGTCAGGCACTTCTCGCCTGACCTGCCGCAGGTAAAGGTCAACGTGACCGAGATCGAGCAGGTGATGATCAATATCCTGAAGAACTCGGCCCAGGCCATGTCGTGTTATGGGACCCCTGATCCGGAAATAAATCTCAGCGCATATCGCGAAGATCAGATGGTTGTTGTCAAGGTGGCGGATAACGGCCCAGGGATGGACGAGCAGACCCGCAAGCGGATTTTCGAGCCATTTTTCACAACCAAGGAAGTCGGTTTCGGAACGGGGCTGGGATTGTTTGTTTCCTATACCTTGATCACACAGAGTCATAAGGGGGTCTTTACCGTTGACTCAATCCCTGGCAATGGGGCTTGTTTTACCATCAAGCTTCCGCTCGATTAGCTGGATAACGGCAAAAAGCGGGGCTCATCGAGGCCGGGCGCAAGGCAAACAACCCGTGAGTAATAAGGTGCCTCTGGAATGATTGCAGGGCCCGGCAGCTATAGCGCCTGCCTGGTCACAGGTTACAACATCATCGCAAAGGGGGCTCAGCATGCAACTGTTCAGGCGCCTGGCGCCAATATTGGTTTCGCTTTTGCTGCTTTTCTCGGCCGCCATTGGCGCGCCACCGGCCGTCATGGCCCCGCTGGCCACGGACAAATGCCCGGTATGCGGGATGTTTGTCAGCAAATACCCGGACTGGGTAGCCACGGTCACCTTCAGGGATTCCACAACGCTGTTTTTTGACGGCGCCAAGGATTTCTTCACCTATTACCACAACATGCGGAAGTACACCCCGGCCAGGAAGCAGGATGCCATCTCCGCCATAACCGTCAATGATTATTACACCCTCAAGCCGATAAATGCCAAGCAGGCCTATTTTGTCAGCGGCAGCAACGTGTACGGCCCCATGGGAAAGGAACTGGTTCCCTTTGGCAAGCAGGCCGATGCCCAGGCATTTGCCAAGGACCACAAGGGGAAGCAGGTGCTGCGTTTTGCTGACGTTACCCAGGCCGTGCTGAAAACGCTGGAGTAAGCCCGGTCCGCTGCGCAACTTCAGGTGACAACTGTTCAATCCGCCAGGGGAATTATTGATTTAATGATTGCAACCACAACACATAGACGGTGAGCCGGTCAGGGATGAACGGTGCCGCTGGCTAAATTCAAAACCATGAGATGGAGGTTGTCGCATGAAAAGAACAGTTGTGTTTGAACTTACCCCACGTGCCGCCACGCCCGGCCTCCGGGAATTTCCGCGCTGTCATGAGGGCTTTGCCGCATCTCCTTTCAGTGGGGCCGCGCGGTGAAGGAGTAGCGCCGGGCCACGGAGGCGGTGTTGTGGAGGGTGGCCAGGAGTGTGGGATCGTTGCCGAGCCCCTGGGGGGCGACACTGTCGTGCAGGATCTGGAGCGCGCCCAGGAGGGGGGCGGCTTCAGTGCCTGCGGTGATGCGGGTATCCTCGCCCAGGGCGGAGATGAGGTCGGCGAGTCCCTTTTTCTCCTTGCTTCCCGCAAGATTGCCGGTGGCCAGCGCGGCCAGGTGGTCGAAATAAACGGATGCGATGCCCGGCGCGCCGGTAACGATGGCCAACTGGGCCAAAAGGGCCCGGTAGGCGGTCTGCTCCCCCTGCTCACCCACGAGGGTGTCGTGCTCATGGACCGGGAGACTGGTGCGGATGAGGCGGTAGACGTTGACGAAACGCAGCCCACGGCGCGGGGTGGTGCCGGCATGGGGGGCAAGTTCGGCCATGAAGGCGGCTTCATGGGGGGTGAGGGTCATGGTGCGGGCCTCGTGCTCGCGGAAGGATTCCTCGGTGGTGTCGGGTTTGGGTGTTGCATCGGGAATCAGAGACTCGACCGGTGCCACCGGGGGGGCCGCTTCAGTCTCGGTGGGCGTCTGTTCTGACGCCGGTTGGGGCGAAGGTGTCGGGGGGATGGCGTTCGGGGCCGGTTCGGGCGACACGGGGGGGCGTTCGGACGGGGCTGCTGAATCGGCCGTGGCGATCCCCTTGACGTACGTGCGGCAGGCGTCGGCATCCATGGCGCGGACCCAGTAGGGAAGCTGGAAGATCTTTTCCAGGTAGTCCTGGGACGAGGCGGCCCGCTCCCGATCGGTGTTGTTGGGTGCGGTGCGCCGGTCTGCGGTCTCGTGCCGCGCCTCGCCGGCAGGGGCGCCGGGACGGGCGGGGGCCGTGGCGCCGGTGCCGGGGATGATGACGGTCTCGGCCAGGAGCTCCGGGTAGACCTCCTTGAGGGAGCGGGAGACCCAGCGGGCATCCACCGCCACCACGACCACGAAAAGGGGGAAGCAGAGGAGAAGGTGGATGGCCTGGAGGACCTCCACGACCTTTTCGGGCGGGCAGCGGTCCAGGTCGTCGATGTAGAGGATGATCCGCTCGAACAGGCGCAGGGATTCGGCGTCGAAGGTGGTGGAGGCCCTGAGGACGGCGGTTTCTTCATCGGTCAGCACGTCACCGGAGCGGGCGATGAGTTCTTCCACCCGGCGTGCATAGTCGCGCCGGGCCCGCTCGTATTCCTCGGCCAGTTCCCGGTCGCGGCCGGCATCGGCCATGAGCTGGGCCAGCTGCCCGAAGTCCTTGCGGATGGTGGCGATGATCCCCAAGTGCTTGGCATAGTCGCCGCTGATGACCTTGTCTCGGATGAAGGTGTTGAGCCGTCCCCGGGCCGTGGCTCCCTGGAAGTCGCGGGCCGCCTCGGCGGCGCGGCGGTCGGCATCGGCCAGGCGGCGCTCGGCCTGCTCCACGTCGCTCCTGAGCCGCGTCGCCTCGCGCTCGGCATCGGTGAGAAGGGCCGCCTCGTTGCTGTTCTTTCTGAATTCCTCGGTCCGCTCGGCAATGGCCGCTTCCAGGTTGGCGCGGAACCCTTCGAGGGTGTCCAGGGCGGTGGCGGTCCGCTTGAGGGCCGTGCCCGCGAATCCGGCCACGGAGGCCATGACCGAGGAGAGGCCGAGAACGGCGCTGTTCACCTGTTTGAGCCAGGACAGGACCTCAGCCTGCCCCAGCAGATCCCGGAGCCAGGCCACGGCGGCCGGGGCCGCCAGGAGGATCAGGGCAAGGGCCGCCAGCCACCGGGGGCGACCGAGCATGGCAATGGCGCTGCGACCCAGGGCTCGGGACCGTCCGGCCTGGGTGGCCGTTTCCTGGAGCACTTCGCTGATCTGTCGGGCCGAGGCGGAGAGCTCCGGCACTCCCAGGACCTTTCCGGCGCGGTCAATGGTTTCGCGCGTTTCCCGGTCCTTGCCCAGGGTCGTGCCCACGGCGGCCCAGAATTCGCCCGTGGTTGCCACGGCCTGGCGGGCCAGGGCCGTCTCGAACCGGGCCCGAACGGTTTTCAGGTGCTCTTCGGCCTCCTGTCGCTGGCGGCGGCGGAGCACCAGCTCGTCCAGGGCCTCCAGCTTGAGGGTGCGGGAGGTGGAGAGGTGGTCGAAGAGGAGATCCACGGACTCGTTGGGGTTTTCGGGGCGGTCCTTGAGCCAGCGATCCAGCTCGGTGAAGATGTAGTCCACCAGGCTGGCCCACAGGTTTGATTCCACGTAGTGCCAGGCATTGAAGCGGATCTGGACGATGTTGCCGTGGAAGGGGCCGTCAGCGTCGGCCTTGCGGGAAATCCGCTCCACATGGTCGTGCATGAGCTTCATGAAGAAGGTTTTGCCCGAGCCCCATTCGCCGAACACGCCGATGGAGAGGGGCGGGCGGATGGCGCGGCCCGCGGCGAGGCGGGCAAAGGCACGGGCCTCCTGCCGCACGTCCATGAGGTCCGTGGCCGAGGTGGGGTCGTCGGCGGTGAACCGGGCGATGAGGACATCGGGTCCGGCGCTGACGGGGGGGACGGGTGCCTCGGCGGCAAAGCTCTTGAAAATGGTGCCGGCGGGGGGAGGTTCCGTGGGGGGCGCCTCGGCCTGCTCCAGGGCCAGGGAGACCCAGGTGGAATCCTCCGACGGGAAGGCCCGCTGGAGGAAGTCGAGGGTGCTGCGCTGCCAGGCGGCGATGTCGACTCCCCAGCCGATGAGCTGCTTTCTGTGGTAGTCGGAAAGGCGGAAGGCGAGGGCCGCCAGCAGGTGGCGCGTTCCCAGGGGGCGGGGCTCGGCGCCGTCGCGGGTGGCGATCCGCAGCGCCGCTGCGAGGATGTCGCGCACCGATGTGGAGTAGAACTCCCTGGCCTCGGGAAGGGTGCCGCCGGTCGCCTGCTCTTCAACCCTTGGGCGCATTGCCTCGGAGGTCTGCACCAGGTCGGCGATGGCCTCGGCCCGTTCGCCTGTTTCCCGGGCGTAGCGGGCAAACCATGAGCCGGTCTCGTCCTCCACGAGAATTGCCCCCACGAGGATGGAGGTGAAGTTCACCGGCGTGCCGTCCCCCCGGATGGCGCCGGCCCATGCGGAGAGCCGCATGAGCCGGTCGAGGGAAGGTTCGTAGGCAGCTTCGGGGGGGAACGGTGCCAGGGGGGCGGTTTCGGGCTTGTCCATGGGGGTCTCCCGTGCTCTCCGTTACGGTTACCGGTTCCTGCCTCCACCGGGACCCATCCCCTTGCCGGGGGCACCCAATCCGGCCGGACCCATGCCGCCTCCCGGCACCGGCGGTTCGTCGGGAAGGGTCACACCCCGCTCCATGGCCCTTTCTTTCATCCGCTCGTGGTGCTCTTTTCTGAGCTGTTCCCGCTCCTGCTCAGTCTTGGCGGCCCGCATCCTGGCCCGGTATTCGACCCGCTCCTTCCTGGTCATGAGCTGGCTGCCGTAGACCCGTTCCTGCTCCTTTGCCTCGGTCCGGACTTTTCCCCGGACGTTCTCCCTGACGCGCTCCTGGTCCGTTGCCGGTGCGACTCCGGCGACCAGGGAGAGTATCCCTGCCGCGACGGTTACGATGAGTGCCTGCTTCTTCATGGCTGCCTCCTTTCGTTCATGGGTTCGGCCCGGTGGTCACCAGGAGCGAGACCGGCCGGTGATCGCTGGTCTGGCTGTCCTTGGGTAGCCCGGCGTTGACAAGTTCGTGCGCCTCGTGTTCCACCTTGCCTGCGTGGGGCTCCACCTGCCACGGCAGGGAGCCGTTCACGAGCCCCTGGCTGAAGAGGATGTGGTCCAGGAGGATTTCGGGGCGACGGTCCGGCTGGACGAAGTCCCTGAACCGGACAGTCCAGCAGAGTTCGTCGGGGACGTCGAAGAGGCCGTGGTTCAGGAACCGGCTGGTGGCGAAGACGTTGCCCTGGATATTGGCGATGAGGTCGAAGAAGAGGTATTGCTCCTCGAAATACTCTTTGCCCGGACCGTCGTTGAAGTCGCCCAGCACGAACAGGGCGGGATTGCCCACCTGCCGGAATTTGGCGTCGATGTAGGCGCGGACGTTGGCTGCCTCGGTGGCCATCTTGATCCGGGCCGTGAGGGCCTCGCGGATGAACCGCTCCCGTTCGTCGCGCCAGAGCCGCTCACCCTGGTTGATGAACTTACTCTTCAGGTGCAGGCCGATGAACTCCACGCGCAGGCCGTGCCAGTCCAGGACCAGCACCTGGGGATGCCGGTAGTGGCGGTGCGTCTCCCGGGAGAATTCCCCCCACAGGTGGCAGGGCCACGAGGCCCCGGCAAAGGCGTCCCAGGTGGTGACGGGGAGGAGCGACGCCCGGTCCGCCAGCTCCCGGCGGACGAGGAACCATATCCACTGGTCACCCCTCGTGGCATAGTTGCCGTCGGCCGCCTTCACCGCCACCCACTCGCCGTCCAGCAAGTCGTTGGCAACAAGATCGATCCCTGCTTCGCCGGCTGGACCCTCAAGCAGACAGAGGATGTGGGGCGCCAGCTCCCTGATCTCCCGCACCACGGCATCCCGTCGACGACGTTCTTTGGCGGTGGGATGCGCCCTGGTCAAGCGTTCCAGATGCGCCACGTTCCAGGAGGTGATCTTGACGGTGTTCATGGGATCCTTTCGTGCCGTGCGGCCATCGTATCTGCGAAATGCCGGGAGGTGGGCCCCCTGGCGGCTGCCTGCGTCACTTGGCCTTCAGTTTCTCTCGATGCTCGTACAGCTTGCGATACTGCTCTGCCGACGGTTTCTGGATGGCCGGCCTGAAGACCGTGATGGACCTGATCCGCTCGTCGGCAGGGTCGATGACGAATTCGACCCCCTGGTCCGCATAGGTGAGCACGATAACGCTTCCTTTCAGCGCCTTTTCCCCCCTGCCGTAGAAACGCAGCACCTCGGCCAGAGTGGCGCCGGGCTTCAAGCGGTTACGCTCTACTTCATATCTGGGCGACGAGACGGTGATCCTGCCGATGATGCCGCCCGCCGTAGTGATGCCGATTCCCTTGCTTTTTCGGATAGCGCGAAGCGTGCGGCTATCCGGGGCCGGATCGCCGATGTTGAATCGCTCGATTCTCTGGCCCGGAACAATGGTTCCTTCGCCTGTTTCACCGCACACCCCGTCGGCCGGGAGGCGCGGACCCAGACCGAGGAGGGCAACCCCTACGACGATGGCAGACAATCCCTTGCGCATGGTTTCTCCTTGGGACTATGGCGGGCCGGACCCGCCCCTTTCCGTGGCCAGGGCTACGCTCTCCGATCTGGTTGTCCCCGCCTGCTGGCGGAGGAGGCGGATGATGCCGGGGATCTTTTCCGGCCTGACCGGTTCCACGCTCATATAGCTGTAGGCGCTGCGTTCCAGCATGATAATCCGGGTGCTGCCGGCACCTGCCTGTTCCGGGTGCTCGAAGGCTCCGATGATGATTTCCCGTCCCTTGGTCGGTCCGAGGATGTAGAGTTCCGCCCCCCGCTGCCGGGCCTCGTCGAGTTTTTTCCGCAAGGGGTGGGCTCCCTTGTCCTCCCCCGTAAAGACGATGTCTTTCAATCGCTGGACTTTGAATTCGAACTTGAACCGGCCGTAGGCGGTGGGAAGCGTGATGAGCACCGTCAGAAAGAGGAGGAGGATGACGACGAAGTAGCCTCCTTCCCAGAGGGGGAGGCGGATCAGGCGCGTGCTGTTCAGCAACAGGTAGACGAGGATGCCGATGAGCACCCAGAAGGAGTACGAGATCATGAACTGGCCGAAGGCGATGGGTTTCAGGCTGCCGAGGGATGCGCATATCCGGCCGGTTTCCTCGTCTCCGGGGACGAAGAAGGCGGAGATGTTCTCCCGCAGCCGCGTCAGGCGCCTCATGGAGTCGCCGGCCAGTTCGTAGTTCGCGGGGATGAGGACCAGCGAAGAGGTGTCCCCCTCGCTTGTGAGGTGACCGCTCAGCAGGCTGCGGAAATCCTGGAGGGTGAGGTTGACCCGCTCCCTGAGCCGCTGCTGCAGGGCGTGGCTCAGCCAGATGTTGCGCAGTGTCGCATAGGTCTCCGACTTTTCGAAATCGGCGTCCGAGCGGAAGGGTGACGGCTCGCGGATCGAGAACCGTTTCTGGAACACCTCCAGCGAGAGGGCCGTTCCTTCTTTCCGTGAAAGCTCGGCCAGGGCATAGTCCAGCCAGCGGAGGGTCGGCTCCACTCCGAAGGTGAGTTCTTCGTAGAAGCGCTGCTGAAACTCGTCGGCTTGTTCGAGTGCACCCTTGCGGGGCAGCAGGATGAGGATTTTTTCCCCCAGGTCGTGGGAGACATCGGCCAGCAGACGCTCCTGGCATACGATGTCGGAGGAGAGCTTCCTGACGAACCAGCCCGAGGTGAGGATGAAGGCCGCTGAAAGGGCCAAGGTCAGGAAAATCAGGTAGTTGATCCGATAGCGAAGGATCAGGGAAACGGATCGGGTGATCCGCCCCTCGGCGGCGGGACGTTCATGGGCGACCTTGCCCCCTCCGACGGGAACCGTCAGCAGGAGCAAGGCCATCAGGATGACGAAAAAGGGGATCAGTCTCCAATCTTGAAAAAAGGTGAAGATGTCCTGAAAGAACTGAAAACCCGCCTCGGTGACGTACTCGTCGGTGTAGTGGACGACGCCGTAGAGGTTGTAGGCCCGCAAGCGTGCCACGATGATGGCATTGCCGATCCAGAAGAAGAGGATGGCGCCGCCGCCGATGCCCCCAACCACAAGGCCGACGCTCTTCAGTACTTCCAGAATGGCGGTCAGGTCGAGCCGTGGGGAAGTTTGGTCTGACTGTTGCGATTTTCCGTGCATGGACACGCTCGTACTGCACCGGAATGCCGGGCGCCCCCACTAAGTTGCCGGAGGGGCGCCCGGCGGTTCAAGCCGGCTTCAGGTCGTTGCATATCCTCACCGGCCACAGGGCTTCGCGCCAGTGGGGGCCGCCCGGCGTGTAGGTCCTGTCCTGGACGCGGAGCTTGAAGACGTACACGCAGCACTCGCCCCGGGGCAGGAGCAGGTCGGCCGGGACCGGGTAGCCCACCGATGCGCTGCAGAGCGGATCGATTGCCCGCAGGTCGAACTGGGCCAGGGTGCCGAAGACCGCAGCGGGGAGCGGGTTGGCAGGGTCGCAGGGGGTGCAGGAGGTGCCCGGATCGCCCACGCGGTTCGTGCCGAAGAAGCAGGGGCTCCCCATGCTCCAGGAAACGGGGATCTGGACTTCGGTTCCCCCCTGCTTGCTCACCTTGACCCAGTAGAAGTCGAAGTTGTCGTTGGGGCGGGTGAGGGGGAGGGCCGGGTCGATGTACTCGTCCCATGCGATGCCCGAGAGCGGCAGGTTCCAGGGGACTCCGCAGTCGGGCGGGGTGGCGAAGCTGCTGATGCGGATGTCGGCGCAGCGGGGCACCGCGTCGATCCGGATCATGGCGCAGATGGGCTTGTTGTCGATCCAGACCTTCTGGGTGTCGTAGTAGAGGGTGCCCCCCGTGTCCTCCACCATCAGGCGCAGGGTGACCAGTCCGCTCAGGCCGCAGGTGGAAACGTGGGTCTGCCAGCAGGAGGGTGCGAGCCGGGCCTCGGGGACGTTCATCAGGCAGTAGGGGGGGAAGGGGACCGGCACCACGCAGTCGGTGACCCAGGAGGCGGTCAGCACCGAGGTGTCCTTGCGCATGTTCATGTCCCGGTACTGCCAGACCGTGTTGTACTCCACCTTCCAGATGTTGATCCAGCCGCCGGTGGTGGGGTCGGTCTCGAAGCCGGGCTTGTAGTCGATGAGGTAACGCTTGATCTTCCGCCCTTCGCACCCCCCCACGAAGGCGCTTCCCCAGATGGAGAGGCATTCGCCGAAGGATATCTCGTGGACCCCCGAGGGGCGCGTGCAGAGGGCCGGCACGGTCTCCACGAACATGGCCGCGGGGTCGTAGGCTGTGGTGTCCAGGGTGAAAGCCCCGTCAAAGCCCAGGATGCGGACATCCTGCTTGAACAGGGAGAAGGTGATGGTCCTGACGCAAGTGGCGCCCTGGACCCCGTACACGGTGAGGCGGATGGTGTAGACCCCCTCGTCCCGGGCCGTGGTGTCGAAATAGGCCAGGAGCCCGCCCGCCACGGGGGAGTTCCCCTGGGTGCCGCCGCCCGGAGGGATCGGGGGATAGTGGAAGTCCGAGGCGTGCCAGGCAATGCCGTCGCGGGACCACTCCAGCACGTAGCGCAGGAATCCGCCTCCCGTGGCCGTCCCCTTCACGGCCACCACCAGGGCCTTCAGGTCCGTGTTGACCTCTTCGGCCACGCAGCCGGCGGGAGCGGTCAGCTCGCAGACCAGGGGCTGGAAGCAGCGGCGCAGGCAGCGGAAGTAGGCCACCAGGCAGCGGACCAGTTCGATGAGCGAACGGGAGCGCCCCAGGCACCAGCCGAAGCGGAAGGCGCAGATGCACCAGCAGCGGCAGAGCCAGAAGCGCGGGTCCTTGCTCAGTTTCTCGAAGAGTTCGGCCCCCATGAGGAGCCGGGCGTTATCCACCGTGAGGAACTTCTCGAACAGGGCTTCGGCCGCGTCACCCCCCGAGTGGCAGTCCACCTGGCCCGACACGGCCCCGTCGGCCAATTCAGTGGAGTGATCCATGGCCTTGGCCTCCTGCTCCAGCCAGGGCCTGAAGACCTCGGCAAAGCTTGCCGTGAGCTTGCGGAAGTCGGCCCGCTCCTCAGGCGTTGGCTGGCGGCCGGTGGGATCGTTCTGGAAAAGTCGGCGGATGCAGAGCCAGTAGCGGTAGAGGTAATAGACCGACACCGGGAAGGTGCGGGAGCGGGAGAGGAGCCAGCCGAAGCGGAGGCAGCAGAGAATCTTGCGCAGGCACCACTGCCACTCGTCAATGGGGCCCAGGGCCTCCCGGGCCTGGGGGGTGAGGGTGCGCAGGGCCACGTCGGCGGTGGCCAGGGGGGCGAAAAGCCGGTCGGCGAGAAGCTGCTCGTCCTCGCAGCTGTGGGGTTGCTTTTCCGCCACGGCCACGAGCCGTTCGGCGGATTCGCTCAGTTTGAGTTCTTCTTCGAGAATGGGACGCCAGGCGTCCAGGAGCTGTTGGAGGACGAACTGGAAGTCCTCCCGGTTAATGTCCTCGTTCAGGAGCGCCTTGACGGTCTCCGCCGTCAGTTTCGTTTCCTTTTCCATCCGTGGACTCTCCTTTCATCCGCATCCGTGCGGACATACGCGCATCCGGCGCGTCAGGCGTACCGCAGGTACCGCTCTGCCACCCACTGCTGCTCGGCGGGGTGGATACGGACCCAGCCGTCAGCCGTTTCGAATACGTTGACCCGTACCCCCCGCTTGAGCCCCTTGACCACGGGGAACTCCGTCCCCCTGCCTGCCCGGACGTTGAGGCTCGAGGCCACAACCTCGCCGCTCTTGAGCGGAACAGGCGCACTGGGCGCGGTCCCCCCCGTGAGCTGGGCCAGGGTCTGGGCCACCAGGGGGATGAACGTTGCCGCAGCCGCATCCATGGAGTTGCCGCCGAAGAAGGTGGTGCCCGGGCAGGTCTTTGTGGTGCCGGATCCGCCCGTGCGCTTGCCGGAGTTCAGGTCATACCAGTGGTGATACACGATGGAGTCGGTGTCGGGCTTCAAGTTGAACTCCCGGCAGAGCAGGGCGTTGATCTTTACGATGGCGTCCCGGTGGGCCGGGGTCATGGTGTCGCCGCCCGCATCGAAGTTGCCCAGGTTCTCCAGGCAGATACCCTCCTGGTTGGCCCCTTTGATGCCGCAGGGGACCTTGTCGATGGAGCGGCAGACCGCCACCGTGCCGTCGGGGAACGAGGTCAGGTTCTGGGCAATCTCCGAGAACCCCCGTTCGGCCATGTGGAAATGCTCCATCCCCTCCAGCAGGCCGAAGTGGTTGCTCCCCGTGAACTGGGCGTAGCCGGGGAGGTAGGTGTGATGGTTCTGGACGAGCTTGACTGAGCGGCTGAACCGGTTCTCCAGCAGCCATCGGTCGAACTCGTCCATGGTAAAGAGGAGGAATTTCCCCTTTTTCTTCATCTGGCATCCTCCTCAGACGGTGAACGGTCTCTGTTTCAGGAATGCCGGGTCGGGCGTCCCCGCGGTGAAGAAGTTGGGGGTCTGGTCCGGCGGCATCCGCCTGACGATGGCCTTGTGGAAGGAGCGGTAGCTCCCTTTGTAGAGGCCGTTCTTCCATACCCGGAGCAACTGTCCCGTGAACGCACCGTTGAACGCCCCGTCCTGGGAGAGCTGGTTGTCCTGGCAGCCGGAGATGAGCAGGATGGACGCCTTCACGTCGGCCAGGTCCACTTTTTCCGTTTTTTCCTGGATCGTGTCGTAAAACTCCCTGTTGGCCCGATAGGTCCGCATGGCCACGCTCTGGGGCATGGCCCGGTACCGGATTTCTCCCTCGTCCGGACTGGCGGAGCGGGCCGCGGTGGTACCGTTGTAGTAGGCCATCTTCACCACGGTGCCGCTGTGGCAGCTGTCGGAGAAGACCACCACCCGGACCCCGGCGGCGAATTTCCCGAGCAGGGCGTAGAGTTCGTCGTCGATCAGTTCGCCGTCGAAAAGGCACCAGGTCTCGTCAACGCCGTCCGGCTCGTCGTTGGACGTGTCCGGTACCTGCCCCCCGTGGCCCGAGTAGCTGAGCATGAAGATGTCGCCCTTGCCGAGGGCCTTGGCGGCCTTGCCGATGGCATCGATGACCTTGGCCCGGGTGGCCGCCTTGGTCATGAGCGTGGTGACGGCAAAGCCCCTCTCCGCTGCGATGGCCGCCATGTCCTCGGCGTCGGCTTCGCAGGCGTTGAGTTTGCCGGCCCAGCCGCCGTAATGTTTCGGGTCGACGGCGTTAAGCCCGAGTGAGAGTGCTATTCCCTTTGGCATGATTTCATTCTCCTTTTTGACCGGCTGATAGTGTGGGTGCGGAGCATTGGCAGGGGGGCGCGGTGATGCCGGAACGGATGCCGGGGAGGGGAGAATAGAGGGTGTGCCGGAGGCGGTGACATGGAGCCCTCCCTGGCTCGCGTGGCGCGTCCCTGCGCAGCGCTGTTCTTCGTGAGGTTGTCGCCGATTGGCGGTACCGCCTGCCGCGCCCCTTCGCCTGTGAACGCGGAACGGTTGATTGGTGTCGCTTAACTATGCGTAAGTATATCCCGTCAGTTGCCGGATGCAAGGGGTGAGCAAAAAAAACGCTTTGTGTAACGGCATGGAATGATTCGATTTTACTCCCGGAGTCGCCGACGCGGCTCGTGCCGGCGGGAAGCGCATAACCGGCCGGATGAGACGCCCTCCGTTTCTGGTATAATGACTACATCGCCGGGACGGTACACCCGCGAAAGGAGCCTGTTGATGATGAAGCCGGTCTACCTCTTTTTTCTCCTGGTGTTCGTCGTTCCCGGGGTGACGGGGGGGATTCTGGCCGCGAACCGGGCACGCAACGTCTTTGTCTGGAGCCTGCTGAGCGCCGTCTTCCCCATCTTCCTGCTGGTCATTTATTTCCATAAACCGCTGCGGGAGGTGGAGGGTAAGTTCCGGCGCTGTGGCGGCTGCGGTGAGTTCATCCCCTGGCGCGAGACGGCCTGCAGATACTGCGGCCGGGAGCAGCCGACACACCCCTGATCCATCCAGTGCACTGAAGCGCGCGGCTGCTTCCACTGACGGCCTCCGGCCAACGCGCACCGAGGAGAATCCTCATGACCCAGTCCGGCCCAGAAGACGTCTCCGGCAATAGCCGGGTCGAGGCAGCGGAAATGCCGGAAACAGATATCGAAAAGCAGCAGTCCGCGCCTGAAGCTCCGAGTCAGGAGTTGCGGGATGTCCGGGCGCAACTGGAGCTTTCCCTCGAGCGTTACGCCAACCTCTTCCACTTCGCCCCCATCGGCTATGCCACCATCGACGCCGGCGGGGTGATCGCCGACGCCAACCGGACCCTGGCGGGGATGATCGGGGTCGATTGCCGGGAGATGAGGGGGCTCATTTTCAGCGACTTTGTGCACAAGGATGACGTCCCGTCCTTCGTGTCCCATCTGGCCCGCTGTACCGGACAGCGGGAGGGGGTCACCGGCGAGCTCCGCCTCAGTGGCAGGAACGGCAAATCCGTGGACGTTCAGTTGTCGAGCATGCCTCTTGCGACACCCGACGGTCGGGTCTCGTGCCGCACGGCAATCACCGACATCACCATGATCAAGCGCAAGGAGCGGGAGCTGAACGAGAGCCGCGAGGAACTGTGCCGTGCCAAGGAGGCGGCCGAGGATGCCAGCCGTGCCAAGAGTGAGTTCCTGGCCAACATGAGCCACGAGATCCGCACCCCCATCAACGGTGTGCTCGGCATGCTCCAGCTGGTTCTCGACGCGGAGCTGGGGGACGAGCAGCGTCTCTGTCTGGAAATGGCCAAGCGCTCCGCCGACGCCCTCCTGCGCCTGGTGAACGACATCCTCGACTTCTCGCGCATAGAGGCGCGGAAGATGGCCTTCGAAAGCCGTCCCTTCGACCTGACGGCATGCGTGAACAGCGCCGTGGAAATTCTGGCCTTCGAGGCTCGGCGGAAGGGACTTGCCGTCACGGTCCGCATGGTGCCCGACGTCCCCGCGGCAGTCGTGGGGGATGAGGCCCGGTTGAGACAGGTGCTGGTGAACCTGATCGGGAACGCCGTCAAGTTCACCGACAGAGGGCAGGTGGAGGTAACGGCGGCTCCGGCAGAGAGCCAGCCCGATCCCCTCCGCACTGGGATCCGGATATCGGTGCGCGACACCGGCATCGGCATTGCGCCGCAGGAACGCGAACGCCTCTTCAGGGTCTTCAGCCAGGTAGACGGGACCACCAACCGCCGGTTCGGCGGCACGGGCCTCGGCCTGGCGCTGACCCGCGACATCGTGGAAGCCATGGGAGGCGCCATCGCCGTCGAGAGCCAGCCGGGCAGGGGGAGCACTTTTGCCGTCACCATCCCGTTCCTGCGGGCGGTGACCGCGTCCTCGCCCTTTCTCCCCACCGATACGCTTCGCATAGCCGAGGCTTCGGCCGGAGGGGTCACCGGTGCGCCGGTCCCTTCCATAATTTCTATTCAATCTGAGGAGGCACGGAAAGTGAAGATTCTTCTTGCCGAGGACGACCCCATTACCCGGAAGTTCATGGAGATCATGCTGGAGCGACGCAATTTCGAATTCGAGTCCGCGAGCGACGGTCATGAAGCGGTTGAAAAATGGGAGGCGGGTGAGTTCGACGTGGTGCTCATGGATGTGCAGATGCCCCGTCTCGACGGCTACGAGGCCACCGGCCTGATCCGCGAGAGGGAGCGCGACCTGGGGCGGCGCACCCCCATCATCGCCCTTACCGCCCATGCCATGCGCAAGGACGAGGACCGGTGCCTCGACGCCGGCATGGACGGCTATCTCTCAAAACCCATCGATTTTACGAAGCTCATGGAGTGCATCGGCGAAATCCTGGCCCGGCGGGGATAGGAGTAACGCCGTTCCTCAGGCCCGGTCGCGCTCCCGCAGGATGGCCGAGACCGCCCGCCAGAGCCGGAAGGCGTCCGTTAACTTCGGCTTCAGCTCCACGTGCATGAGCCCGTCCAGAACGAAAAGCTTCCGCCGGTCGCGGGGCACTGCCCGGGCCAGGGACTCGCTCTCGGCGGCGGGGATGATGTCGTCGTCCCGGCCGTGGATGATGATCAACCGGGCTGTGAGTCCGCGCAGATCATGTTGTGAGGGATCAAGGGCAGCCATGTCCCGGCGGACCGGCTCCGGCAGCTTCGCCATGAGCGCCGGGACCTGCCGCGGATCTGTGTTGGCGAAGAAATCGTAAAGGCTTTTCCCTTCGGGGCCGAGTCCCCGGGCCAGATCGTCGGTCCGGGCGGCGGGGTCGTCCATCCTGCGCCGCGCCAGTTTTTCGAGGGCCGCCCGGTCCCGGGCGTTTTCGATCCGGCTTGCGTTGGCCAGGACGAACACCCATTTGCCATAGTCGTTGGGCGTGCCCCGCCGCCACCGGTCCCCGTCCCGGTACCAGCCGGTGGTGAAAAAGGTCAGGACGTTCCGCAGATCATAGTATCCCCCCACCGTAACCAGAAACCGGACCCGCTGCCCGGCCCTCGGCTCCAGCGCCGCCAACAGCGCCGGGCCGCCGGCGTAGCTCAGGGCCGCCACCCCGCATTTCCCGCCGGGCGAAAGTCCGGCGCGCGAAGAAAGCCAGAGGATGGCATCGGCGGTTTCTCCGATGTCGCGACTTCCCGCCCGCAGGCTTCGAAAGCCCGCCAGGTCGGGGACGAGAACGGCGAAGCGCGCCCGGGCCAGGGTTTCGGCGAAGGCCTGCAGCCGCGGATCGTCCTTGCCTTCCTCGGCTGCTCCCGGCAGGAGGACGAGCCCCGCCCTGATCCGTTCGCCGGGCAAATAGAGATCGCCCCGGTAGTTCCGCCCCTCCACCACATAGGGAACCGTCAGCCGTCGGGGTGGAGGGGTCCGCTCCTTGAGGCCGGATGGGCCCCGGCCCGCCGACAGGTCGGACAGGACCAGAACCGCTTCCCAGCCGCGCGGCATCGAGCATCCCCAGAGGCAAAGGATGAGGGCCGACAGCGCCGCCATCCGCGCCATGGGGCCGCACCTCACCCGGTCACGGCAATGTCGATGCTTCCCTCCCAGTAACCATGAAGATTGCACCGTTCATTGACCACCAGGGTGATTTTTCCCTCCGGCGCCGCCTCCTTGGGAATGGTCACGGTGAAGGTCGCCTTGGGCGACAGGAACCCGCGCGGCTGCATATCCACCCGGCCTGCCGGCTCGTTGCCCACGTTGAGCTCGATGAACTGAATCCAGTGGGTCGGCCCCATGGGGTGGACCACCTCGCCCACCGCCACCTCCACCGTGAACGGTTCCCCTGCCTTGACCGCCTTGGGCGCGGTGATGACCGGAACGTGCTTCTGCTCCAGGGGACTCTTCTTGGCCGGATCCTTGGCGCGGTTGATGGTCTCGAAAAGAGATTGGTCCGCCTTGACCGGGTAGTATCTGCCGGCCGCGGCAGCCTCGCGGGCGATGCCTGCCGCCATGGCGCCAAGTGCGGCAGTCTTCAGAAAGGTTCTTCGATCCATGGCTCCTCCTGTGGTACCATAGCTCTGTTCCTGGGGAACGGAAGCGGGTGAGAGAAATGCGTGTTCTCAAGTGTAAAACCGGTGCCGTGAATGTCAACGCGACCAACGGAACCATTCTCTGTCAACCGGACAGCAGCCCGGACGTTATAAACTACAAATGTCGCGGGCAAGGAGAAGTGACGCTGGATACAACAGACGAATTGAACCGGTTCCTGGCCGGCGTGGAGCGCAGGGCGTTCCGCATGGCGCGGCTCGCCACGTCCGACGATGACGAGGCCCTGGACGTGGTCCAGGACGCCATGCTCGGCTTTGTCAGAAACTATGCGCGGAAACCCGAGGCGGAGTGGCCGCCGCTGTTCCACCGGACGCTCCAGAGCCGGATCGTGGACTGGCACCGGCGCTCGACCCTGCGGAACAGATTCCGGGCGTGGTTCGGCAGAAACGACGACGAAGACGGCGGCGATCCCCTGGACGGGATCCCGGACGTGAATTCGCCTGATCCGGCGCGGCAGCTCCTGGACCGGGACCTGGGGCAGGCAATCGAAGCGGCTCTGCGCAAGTTGCCCACGCGGCAGCGGCAGGCGTTTCTCCTGCGCAACTGGGAAGGGCTCGATACGGCGGAAACCGCCTTTGCCATGGGATGCTCCGAGGGGAGCGTCAAGACCCATCTTTCGCGGGCGGTGCATGCGCTTCGCGGCATGCTTGAGGAGTACGGACCATGAAACAGGACGAGCGTGACGAGCGGATGATTCAAACGGTCAGGCGCGAACTCGACCGGAGCACCGGCGACCTGGACGGCGCCATTGCAGGACGGCTGGCGGAGATCCGGGCCAAGGCCGTGGCGGAGGCGGGACGCCGTCACTTCCCGTTCCTCCCCCGCTGGGTGACGGTGGGCGGGGTCGCCACCCTGGCCGCTGCCGCGGTGGCCGGCATCATCTGGTTTTCCTCCCCGTCGGTCGAGCCGGTGCCCGTGGCAGTCCAGGACGACCCGGAGCAGATCGAGTTGATTGCAGCCAATGACCATATCCAACTGTACGAGGACATCGAATTCTATCATTGGCTGGCGGCCCAGGAGAATCAATGAGGTCGTATGCCCGGGGGCCGAATGTGGGGGAAGTGATGGGTAGCTGGCGTGTGGTTGTGGTCTGCATGATGCTGGGCATGGCGGTTTCGCCTGCCTGGGGCGATGGGGGCGGGGTGCCGTGGGAAAGGCTGTCCCCCGAGCAGCGTGAGGTTCTTCAGCATTTTGCCGAACGCTGGAACAGTTTTCCTCCCGAGCGCCAGGATCGCCTGCTGGACAGTGCCGAGCGCTGGCGGGCAATGGCGCCCGAGGCGCGCCGGAACGCCCTGGAGCGATACCGTCACTGGCATGATCTGCCTCAGGAGCAGCGCGATCTGATCCGGAAGCGGATCAAGGAGTTCCACAAGCTTGCCCCTGCCGATCAGGAGCGCATCAAGCGTTCGTACCAGCGCTTCCAGAATCTTTCTCCCCAGGAACGGGAGGTTATCAAGGGGAAATGGCGCTCGTTGTCGCCGGAGGAAAAGCGGCAGTTCAAGGAGCAGTGGCGCTCCATGACGGACGAGCAGCGACGGGAGTTTCTGCGGGACAGGTCAACCGATGATTCCGGCGAGCGATAAATTTTCCACGATTGCAGTTATGTCACAGGGCTGGAGGTTTATGTGAAGCAGATGGTTTTACGGATGGCGCTGACCGGGAAAGAACGCGCGCGGCTGCACCGTCTGCAGGACAATGCCGGCCGCGACATCTGTCGAAAATAACACAACCGGCGCGTGCAGTAGCGCCGCGGTTCCCTTCCTGCCGACCAGAGCCCCGGAGCATCCCTCCGGGGCTTGTCGTTTCTTCTCTCTTGTGTCCGTCTGGACAGACTCCTCCCCGGCCCCGTGAGATCCGAAAAGTACTCTGCCATGGCAAGCGTGATGTTGAGGGGGTAGCTTCAGGATTGCGGGAGGGTGATCAATCTGCCGGCCAGGAATTCGTCCGCGAGCCGCGGCTCGTTCAGGAAACGGGCAACCGTGCCCACCAACTCACGCCCCGCCGAGTCAATCCCTCGACGTTCAAGGACAGCGGCGAGGGAGCGGTAGGCCTGTTCCATGAGGTATTTCTGGAGCAGGTTGCACTCCAGCAGCACCTCCTCGTCAGAGGTGCGCGACTCCAGGGCGCGGCGACACTGGGCCGGGTCGGCGGAGGTTAGGGCACGGCACATGAGGGGCCTGACCGGGTGGATGGAGCACCAGCCCCGTTCGTCGAGGAAGGGGCACGTCACTCCGCCCCTGATCCGGTCGGCATCGTCGAGCCAGCGGATGGCGCTGGCCGCAGCGACGAGCCGCTCTGCCAGGCGGTCCACCTCCCCGGCGTCGAGGCGCTGCCGAAGCCAGGCTGTGATGGTCCATGCTTCAGGCACAAGAACAGACACGTTCACGGTGCAACAGGTCATGCACCCGGGGCCGCAGGCGATCCGGACGTCGTGGCCCCCGTTTTGCCGTGTCGAGAGGAGTTCTTCGACGCGGGCCACGATGCGGGTTGTGGCCGGGGCGATGCCGGCCGGGTCCGTGACCCCGTCGAACTGGTCGACTGCCAGGTCGGCCAGCTCTTCACCCATGCGCAGGATTGCCAGAACGTTGTCCACCATGGTCCGAAACCTTTTGTTCGATCGCGAAAGGGCCCCAGTCGTCAGACTCTAATTCTAAACGAGAACAAAAAGGTGTCAAAGGGTGGATATGGGGGCGGGCGGTGCCCATATATTCGGCACAGGTGCGGGGCGCGCGGACTGGGGGATGTGCGCAACCCGTTATTTGGCAAGGAGTTTCGACCGGTCTGCATGTTGGCACGGGACATGAAACCGCAGTGGCAGAGATATCAAACGGGAGGTCATGACATGAACGCGAACGACTTGGTGCCGATCCACGATGCGGCCCGCGAACTCGGCACCACCCACCTGCGCCTTCTGATGTTGGTGAAGCATGGCTCTCTGGCCGGTGAACTGTGCGACGGAGAGTGGTTCCTGCCCCGCCACGCGGTGGAGCAATTCCGCTCCACCGGCGGCGACAGCCGGGCAGACCTGGCCTGCCGGGCCACGTGCAAGTCCTCCTCCTGCGGTTGCAAGGGCTAGTTGCGGAAGCACATTTTGCAGGCATGCGGGATACACCGATTCTGCTATACTGTAACAATGCGCCATCAAATCCTCGAAGGCCGTCACATTGTCCGTATCGCGCCCGGCGAATACCAGGTCACCACAGGCGGGGGAGTTATTTCGACGCTCCTCGGTTCGTGCGTGGCCGCCTGCCTGTTCGACCCGGAAAAGGGCGTTGCGGGGATGAACCATTTTCTGCTCAGCAATCATCGCTACTCCCGCACCATGCCCTTCTGCTTCACCGAGGCGGGGCGCTACGGCATCCACTCCATGGAATTGCTCATCAACTCCCTCATGCGTCACGGTGCGCGACGGGAGAATCTCCGCGCCAAGGCCTTCGGCGGTGCCTCAATTCTGGTCAATCGCGCCGAGGTCGGCAACTTTTCCTGTGTCGGCAGCGTCAATGCCCGGTTCGTCCGGGAGTTTCTCGCCAATGAGGGGATCCCGCTCCTCTCCGCCGACCTGGAGGGGGATCGGGGACGCGTGATCTATTTCGATACAACGGACTTTTCCGTATTCGTCCGCAAGATCCGGCTCCAGCGGAGCCTCGTGGTGGCCAAGCGCGACCGGAACGTGTGGGAACACGGGGTCCGGGCCCTTGATCTGGAGCCGGACTCGGTCGACCTCTGGCTGCCGGGGTAGGTCGAGACCTCACCAGACCTGGAACGTGCCGTAAACCGGATTAGACAGGTTACCGCCGCGGTCGGTGAGGTAGATGGTGAAGGTATAGGTTCCCGGCGGATAGGTAAGGTAGTCGATCGAGAACGAAACCGTACCGCCGGTATAGCCCACATAGTCATCCAGATCGGCAACCGTCCGCGCCATGACCCGGCCGAAGCTGTCGCTCACGACGATGGTCATGGTCCCCGTGTCCGCGTCCGGGTCGGTGAAGTCGATGGACCCCGGCACGAAGTACCGGTCTGCATCCTTCCAGAAGCTGAGCCAGGTGATGGCAGGGGCGTAGTCGACCGGGTACACCACGGGGATTTCCGCCGAGATGCGGACCTCTCCCCCGCCACATCCCCCGAGCAGCAGTGCCAGACCGAGAAGCAGCGCTCCCGCCGTCCGTTTCATCCGTTCCATGGTTCCCTCCTGTTGCATCCCGAAATGTTCCGCATGTCTCCACTCTAGGGGGAATCGGGCCGCGAAACCATCGACATCGCAGGGCATGCGACCCGATGTCGGGTCGTTTTCGGGGCGCAACGGGGCCGTTGCCCGGGGAGCGGGCCCGGCGATGCTGCGGTTCCGGTCCCGTCCCTCCTGTGGTATCCTTTTCCCGGAAGATACTTGCCGCAGGAGGAACGATAATGTTCGAGTCGGCCGAACTGGACCATGCTATGGACAAGAAAACCTGGAAGGCCCGGGTTCCTCCTCTGCGGGAAGCCCTGCTCGATGCCCAGTACGATCTGCTCGAAGCCCGCAGCTTTCCGGTCGTGATCCTCATCAGCGGCGTGGACGGTGCCGGCAAGGGGGAAACGGTCAACATTCTCAACGAGTGGCTCGACCCGCGCCATGTGGAGACCAACGCACCGGGTGACGCCTCGGACGAGGAGCGGGAACGGCCTCCCATGTGGCGGTTCTGGCGCTCCCTTCCGCCGCGGGGGAAGATCGGTATCTTTTTCGGGTCTTGGTACAGCGGGGCGATTTCAGCCCACATGGAGGGCCGGAGCAAGCAGGCAAAGCTCGACCAGGCCCTGGAACGGATCAGGCGCTTCGAGCGGATGCTGGCGGACGAGGGGGCTCTGGTCCTCAAGTTCTGGCTCCATCTGTCCCGGGACCAGCAGGAGCGGCGTCTCACATCCTTGGAGAAAAACCCCCGCACCCGCTGGCGGGTAACCCCCCGGGACTGGAAGAACTTCAAGGTGTACGAACAGTTCCGCTCCGTCGCAACCCACGTCCTGCGGGCAACGAGCACTGCCGAGGCACCCTGGACCGTGGTGTCCGGCGGCGATCCCCGTTATCGTTCCCTGACGGTGGGGAGCGCGATCCTCTCTGCCCTGCGCGCCAGGCTCGACACCCCCGGAACCCCCCATCCACCCCGCACGACGCTCCCCGTGTCCCCCGCAACAGATGCGGTTATGCTGCTCCGGTCCCTGAATCTTTCCCGCACGATAACGAAGAAGCGCTACGAAGAAGAGCTGGAGGTCCTCCAGGGGCGGCTCAGCCTGCTGACCCGCGAGCCCAAGTTTCGCAAGCGGGCGGTGGTGGCGGTGTTCGAAGGGAGCGACGCTGCCGGCAAGGGGGGTGCCATCCGGCGGATCACCCAGGCCCTCGACGCCAAGATTTACCGGGTGGTGCCCATTGCCGCCCCAACGGAAGACGAACTGGCCCAGCCCTACCTGTGGCGCTTCTGGCGCACTATCCCGCGCCTGGGGCGCTTCGCGATCTTTGACCGTTCCTGGTACGGCCGGGTGCTCGTGGAGCGGGTGGAGGGGTTCTGTTCCCGTGAGGACTGGATGCGGGCCTACAGCGAGATCAATGATTTCGAGGAGCAACTGGTAGAGAGCAGGATCGTGGTGGCCAAGTTCTGGCTGGCCATCAGCCCGGAGGAACAGTTGCGGCGTTTCCGGGAGCGGGAGGATACCGGTTTCAAGCGGTTCAAGATAACGGAGGATGACTGGCGCAACCGGGAGAAATGGGGCGAGTACGAGGCGGCCGCCTGTGACATGATCGACCGCACGAGCACGGAGATCGCCCCCTGGACCCTTGTTGAGGCCGAGAACAAGCAGTATGCCCGGATCAAGGTGCTGCGGACGCTCTGCGAGCGGATCGAGGCGGTTTTATAGACTGACAGCCTTTTTTCAGGACGGCCAGCCGAGGGCCTCCTTGGGGCAGGCGTCCACGCAGGACGAGCACTTGAGGCAGTCCCGGTGGGGGAGAGTTCCTTCCTGGCGGTGGGTCGCGATGGTAAGCCCCATGGGACAGTGACGCTCACAGGAACCGCAGCCGACGCACGATTCCGCGATGGTCATCTGCCAGTTTCCGCCGCCGATGGCGTTCGCCATGGTCCCCACCGGGCAGACCAGGCACCAGGTGCGGGCCCGGAAGGCGAGGCCCAGGACGATGCCGATGCCGGTGGTCAGTGCGCAGGCCATCCAGAAAACGAAGCCCCAGTGGGTCGGGTCGGCGGGGTTGCGGGAGATCTGCCACCCCAGAAATCCCATGAGGAGCGCGAGAAAGGTCCAACGGAAGGTTGCGCCGCGCAGGAACGCGGGGACGTCGCGGGGGCCCCCCACCAGCCGGAACAGGGTATCGAAGAAGCTTCCCCGCGGGCAGAAATTGCCGCACACGTACCGCCCCCTGAAGAAGCTGCCGGCGATGGAGGCCGCCATGGCTGCGGGAACGACGAATCCCACGAGGGGGTAGCGCCAGCCGACGGCGATGGTGAGGATCATGATCAGGGCCAGCGCCCAGCGATGGGTGGCCGCAACAGGTTTCTGAAAGGGAAGGGAGATGGCGCCGTCCATGTGCTCCATGAGAGTGTCGTCCTCCGTGCCTGCGTGAAAGTAATTGCCATCATAGGGATGTCATAGCATTCTGTCAATAATATATATTTAAAATAATATATTTTAAGACTGCAGTAGCTTGGCGGGTCTTCTTTTTTCTTTTTCCGGCGCAGGATTTGTGATACGCACAAGGGACCATGAACAAACGACAAACAACCATCAACCGGATTTTCAAGCTGAGCGGCATCGGTCTCCATACCGGCCGGGAAGTGACCCTGGAGTTCATTCCCCGCCGGGAGTTCGGCATCGCCTTCGTCTACCAGGGACAACTCATCCCCGCCCGTTACGACATGGTGGCGGATACCAGGCTTTCGACCCAGATCGCAGCGGACGGGAAGTCGGTATCAACCATCGAGCACCTGATGGCGGCCTTCTACTACTCGGGGATCACCAACTGCCTCGTCTACATCGACGGCCCCGAGGTGCCGATCATGGACGGCTCGGCCTGGGAGTTCTACCACCAGATCTGGCGGGCCGGGGTCTACGAGTTTCCGGAGACGGGGGTTTACCTGAAGGTGCTCCGCCCCGTAGAGGTGAGCCACAATGATGCCTGGGTGCGGGTCAAGCCCCTTAACACCCTCGACATCACCATGACCATCGAGTTCCGTCCCCCGGTCGGGAAGCAGCGGAAGCGGCTCATGGACGTGGAGAACGCCGTCTCCATTATCAACTCCCGCACCTTTGTCCTCCACGAGGAGATCGAGGCGATCCGCAAGGCTGGCCTCGCCAAGGGAGGGTCCCTGGACAATGCCGTAGTCATCGGCGGCGACGAGATCCTGAACCCCAACGGCCTCCGCTACAAGAAGGAGTTGGTGAACCACAAGATCCTCGATCTCATCGGTGACCTCTTTACCTGCGGCTACCGCATGCTGGGCAAGGTGGAGGCAAACAAGACCGGCCACTACCTGAACAACCGGCTGCTGCGCGAGATCTTCGCCGATCCCGACAATTACGCCATCTACTGACGGCGCCGGTTTGCCCGGCCCGGAAAACGAAAAAGCCCGCCAAGAGCGGGCTTTTTCGTTTCGGAAACCAGGCGTGCCGGTTAGCGATGAAAATCCCCCGCCGCTTCCGGCTGGTAGAGAATCTTGGTGATCTTGATCTTTCTGGTGCCCCCCGGAACCTTCCAAGAGATGGTGTCCCCGGCCCGGTAGCCGAGCAGGGCAGTGCCGACAGGGGCCAGGATGGATATCCTGTTCTCTTCCAGCCGCGCGTCGGAGGGGAAGACGAGCTCATACACCATCTCCTCTCCCGTGGCCAAGTCTTTCAGGGCAACCCGCGAATTCATGGTGACCACGTCGGCAGGAATCTGCTGCGGCTCAACCACCTCGGCGCGCAGCAGCTCATCCTCCAGCTCCTGCAGGTGCCGGCTGTCCCGCGAACCCTCCGTGTCAATCTTGTCCAGCAGCTCTTCGAGCCGCGTCAGATCGAATTCGGTGATGTAGATCGATCGTTCTTCAGCTTTCTTTTTCATGACGTCGCTCCCGTTGAGGAGGGGCACGTTCGATCGCCCTCCGGATAAAGCTTCAATGATACACAACGTTGGCAAGTATTCAACGGTCGCGACTTAACCGCACGTAATGTTGTATAAAAAATCGTTTCGTGTACACTGGCTGCCAGTGACCCGCGGCTCGATTCGAGGAGCCCGGCGTTTCGACCGGGGAGGAGAGGATGGCATCGTTGCGAGAGGATATGTTCGGGCAGGGTTTCGGGGACTTTGCCGTGGATCTGGGGACGACCACCACCCGGGTCTACCGGAGGGGGGCGGGCATCGTGCTGTCCCAGCCGTCAATGGTGGCGTTCCGGCGCGACGAAGGCGGCCCGGCGCGACTGCTGGACGCGGGGAGCGGCGCCCGCCGGATGTTTGGCCGGACCCCGGCGGGTATCGACGTGGTAAGGCCCCTGCGCGAGGGGGTGGTCGTTGACCCGGCGGCCGGGGCGCAGATGCTGCGCTCGTTTTTCGACAGCATTCCCGGCTGCGCCCACAGATCCATGCGGATTATCATAGGGGTACCGGCGGGGGGCAGCGGCCGCGACCGGGACAACGCCCGCGCCGTGGCCCGCATGGCCGGTGCCGGCGAGGTGTACCTCATGGAAGAGCCCCTGGCCCTGGCCATCGGTGCCGGCGCCGATGCCGCAGACCTGTGGGGAACCCTCGTGGTGGACGTGGGGGGGGGGACCACCGAAGTGGCCCTGGTGGCCTCGGGAGGCATCCAGTGCCTCCGTTCCGTGCCCGTGGGTGGAGATGCCATGGATGCGGCCATTGTCGGCTACCTGGAGCGGGAGCGGGGAGTGCTCGTGGGGGAACGGACGGCCGAGGAACTCAAGATCCGTCTCGGCGCGGCCACGGACGACAGCTCAGCCGAACGGACCCGGGTGCGTGGGCGCGGCGTGGCGCGGGGGTTGCCGGTTGAGATTTCGGTAAGCAGTCGCGAGGTATGCGCTGCCCTGAGGGAGCCGGTGGCCGCCATCGCGGCGGCAGTGCGATCATGCCTCGACGGGATTTCGCCGGCCGTGTCCCTGGATCTCCTGGACCGGGGCATCCTGATGGGGGGGGGCGGGTCCCTGTTGCGCGGCCTGGACCGGGCACTGGAGCGGGAGGTGCTGCTGCCGGTTGCGCGGGTGAGCGATCCCTTTTCCTGCGTGGCCCGAGGCTCGGCCGCGGTGCTCGACTACCTGGGGGTGCTCCGGCGGGTCGAACAGGGGTAGCCGGGCGGTCACATGCCGAACAGCAGGAGCGTCACCAGGGTGATCAGGGTGTAGAGGATGTAGAGGTGCAACCGGCCGTGCTGGAGCCTCCGGACCGGGGCGAGCTTACCATTGGCCCACGTGATGAACGGGAGGTAAAGGTGCTCGAGCACCGTTTCGGGCACATGGGTGTGGAGCTCCGACGGCGCCGGCGCACAGGAGCGGATGCCGGGCCTGGTGCCGTGGGGGCGGAGGATGCCGCCGAAGAGCCGGACCAGCATCTCGGCGAAGGATGACGCGGTGTACTGCATCCGGGGGGTGGGGGCCAGATAGCCGCAGCCCCAGGTGGGCGAGGCTCCCCGGGGCGCGGCGGCCAGTCGCCGGGCATAGAGGAGGGCGAGAACGGCCACGGTCGCAAGGGTGCCGGCGGCAGCGGCCATCAGCCATCCCAGGGGCGCCAGATCGGCCAGGGCCGGGGCAGTGAGAGCCAGTTCCGGGCGCCAGGAACGCACCGCGGCGTCAAGCAGCGGCGCCACCGCCGCCGGTGCCAGGCCGACCACGACGCAGACCGCGGCCAGCACGGCCATGGGCGCGAGCATGGGGCGCCCCGCCTCGTGGGCGCGGGCCGCCTCTTCGCTCCGGGGGAGCCCCAGGAAGACCACGCCGAAGACCTTGACGAAGCAGGCAACCGCCAGTCCCCCTACCAGGGCCAGGGCCGGCCCGGCCAGTGATGTGACGGCCGCGGCCGCGCCGGTGCCGTGGACCGCCTCCCGGAAGATCCCCAGGTAGATGAGGAACTCGCTCACGAAGCCGTTCAGGGGCGGCAGCCCGCAGATGGCCACGGCCCCGGTCAGGAAGAGGAGGGCGGTCCGGGGCATGGCGCGGGCGATGCCCCCCATCCGGTCGATCTCCCGGGTGCCGACGGCATGGATCACCGCACCGGCGCCGAGGAAGAGGAGCGCCTTGAAGGTGGCGTGGTTCAACACGTGGAGCAGCGCCCCTGCCATGCCGAGGAGCGCCAGGGAGGGAACCCCCGTGGCCGCGCCTACCAGGGCCGTGCCGAGACCCATGGCGATGATGCCGATGTTCTCGATGCTGTGGTAGGCGAGGAGCCGCTTGAGGTCATGCTGGCCAAGGGCGAAGGCGACCCCGGCGATCCCCGATACCATTCCCGCCACCAGCAGCACGACTCCCCACCAGAGCGGAATCTGGGCAAAGAAGGAAACCGTCCGGACAATGCCGTAGATGCCGAGTTTCAGGATCACCCCTGACATGATGGCCGAGATGTGGCTCGGGGCGTTGGCGTGGGCCGACGGGAGCCAGACGTGGAGCGGCATGAGCCCGGCCTTCAGGCCGAAGCCCAGGAGCGCGGTCAGGAAGATGCCGGCGCCGATCCCGGCGCCGGTCGCCAGCGATGCCGGTGTCGGGAAGAGGTACGACCCCGTCGTCCCCTTGAGGAGCGAAAACAGGGCGAACAGGGCCAGGGTGCCGATGTGGGTGGTGATCAGGTAGAGGGTGCCGGCGTCCCGGACCTCGGCCTTCCCGTGGTCGGCGGTGAGGACGAACCAGGCGGAAACGGCCATGATCTCCCACGCCACGAGGAAGAGGACCCCGTTGCGCGCCGTGATCACCCCGATCAGGGCTGATACGAGGAGGCCGAAGAAGAAGGTCAGGCTGCGCACCGTGCGGGGATTGTCCCGGGCCGGCCAGTAGCCGGGGGCATAGACCGCGCAGCAGGCGGCCACCAGGAGGATCGGCAGGGCGAAAAAGGCGGAGAGGGGGTCCACGGCCATTTCGGCGGGGCCGAAGGGGAGTCCCCAGGAGAGGAGAAAGGTGTCGGTCCGGCCGGTGACGAGGGTGGCAACGGCGCCGCCCAGGCCGATCGTGGCGGCCAGGAGCATGAGCGCCGTGGCCATCTTCTGGCCGGCGGCGGGGGAAAGGCTTCTGACGAGCAGCGGCACCCCCGACAGGGCGGCAAGGGCCGAGGCGCAGAGCAGGAGCATGCCGGGCGAGACCATTCCCCCTCCATCAGTCATCGGCTCATCCTCCCAGGGATCGTTCGATTTCGGCCACGGCGGCCAGGATGCCCGCCGGGTCGCAGGGTCGTTTCAGGGCTTCCCGCAGCCGCGGGTCGCGCAGGGCATGGGCCAGCCTCGACAGCAGGTGAAGGTGGGCCTTCACGGTGGGGCTCGTGAGGGTGAAGAGGATCTGCACCGGCTTGCCGTCCAGGGCGCCGAAGTCCACGGGCGTAGCCAGATGGCAGAGGGTGATGCTCGATCCGGCAACCTGGAGCAGGATCGGGTTGCGCATGTGGGGGATGGCGATGCCGTCGCCGATGGCGGTGGTGCCCAGGGCTTCCCGGGCCAAGAGCACCTGGAGCACGAATTCGGGGTCCACCTGGGGGGGGAGGGGAAGGAGGTCCACCACGTTGCGCAGGACCGTCAGCTTGTCGTTTCCGGCCACGCTGCAGTGGATGCCCCCCGCCTGCAGGGCCGACGAGAGGGACGGGAAGATCCCCGGCTCGTCCCCTGCACCGGCATAGGCCTCGGGCAGGACCTTGATCCCCCGCTCCGTGGCCCACTCCAGCAGGTCGATCCGGTTGATCCGCGGCTCGCCGTCCACCGGCGTGGCCGGGAGCCCGTCCCGCCTGATCCAGCGCTTGACGGTCTTTTCATCGGTTGAAAGTAGCCGGGCCGCTTCCGCGGCGTTCAACAACATGGATTCACCTCGTGGGCGTTCAGTTCGCTAGTTCGGCGCCGGTCCTCCGGAGGGCGGGGCTCCCGCTCCGAACATCTCCACGCGTCACCGGCCCGTCCTCCTAGAGCTCCAACTGGAACCGGAGCGCCTTCTCCACCTGCTCCATGAGCGTCTTGCTCAGGAACCCCAGTCGTTCCCCCACTACCTTGGCCTTGTCGATGGTGATGATGATGTGGGAGCTGAGCTTGGCGTCGGCGGCCAGGCCGGTCTTGGTGGCCGGCAGAAACGTTTCGAACTCGTAAATCTTCTCCAGGTTCCGGAAGGAAAGGGGGATGATGGTGACCACCGGCGAGAATTCATTGCTGATGTTGTTGCTCACCACCACGCAGGGACAGGTTTCCGGCGTGCCGTCCCCCTCCTGGGCCAGGTTGACCGAATAGATCCCCCCCCGCTTAAACATCCCGCTCCTCCGTCACCGCCGCTTCGAGTCTTTTCAGGACCTCCACCGTCTCGTCCGCGGTTGAGCGGTATCCCTCGATGAGTCCCTTGTATGCCTCACGCTTCACGGCGGCCAGCTTCTCCTGGGCCGCCTCCTCCAGGAACTGGCTCAGTCCCCGGGGGCCATAGAGCGCCTTGATGTCGTCCACGATGTGGGTCGGCAGCGAGATGTTCAGTCGGGTGTTCGGCATCTTCGTCTCCTCAGAAGTCTATCGACTTCTATGCGTCATAAAATGTTATTGACGCATAAAAAATAGTACCATATAGTTTTATAAGGTGTTAGCGTTTTTTGTGTGTTTTGCTGTTTCTGTGTGTCGTTAGTGGGTGGAAATCCATGGAATCCGCGTTAGAAGGGGCGGACCCCGCCTCTCAGATTCTTGCCGCCATAGTCCTGGTGGCCCTTTCCGGCGTTCCGGGCGTGCTGGCGCGCCGATTCGTGCCGGGGCAGATCCTCGCCGCCGTCATGGCTGCGGCCGCGTCTCTGCTTGGCTTGACCGGTACGATCCGGACGCTGCTGGAGCACCGGACAACGGCCTTCAGCCTTGCCTGGACCCTCCCCTTCGGCCCCGCCGACCTGGCCGTCGATCCCCTGTCGGCTCTCTTCCTGATTCCCGTCTTTCTCGTCTTCGGCTGCGGCTCCCTCTACGCTCTCGGCTACTGGCCCGCCGCCGCGAACCGCTCCACCGAGCCGGCCCTTACGTTCTTCTACGGGATTCTGGCCGCGGCCATGGCGGGCCTGGTGGTGGCCCGCAACGGGGTTCTCTTTCTCATGGCGTGGGAGGTGATGGCCCTGTCGGCCTGGTTCCTCCTCGCCACCGAGCACCGTGACCCGACCGTGCGCCAGGCGGGGATCGTCTATCTGGCGGCGACCCATGCCGGCACCGCGGCGCTCTTCGTGCTCTTCTGCATCCTGCGGGGCGCCACCGGCTCCTTTGCGTTTCCGGCGCCCCACAGCCTCGACCCGGCCCTGGTGCCGGCCACGGTCCTGTTCCTGGCCGCCCTTGCGGGGTTCGGCGCCAAGGCCGGAATCATGCCGCTCCACATCTGGCTGCCCGCGGCCCATGCCAGCGCGCCGAGCCACGTCTCCGCCCTCATGTCGGGCGTCATGCTGAAGATGGGTATCTACGGGCTGGTGCGGACCATCTCGTTCTTCGCGCCGGTGCCCCTCTGGTGGGGCGGTCTCATTCTGGTGCTGGGGGCGGTCTCTGCCCTGACCGGCATCGTCCTGGCGGCATCCCAGCGCGACCTGAAACGGCTGCTGGCCTGCAGCAGCATCGAGAACATCGGCATCATCGCCCTGGGCATCGGCACGGCCCTGGTGGGGGAGGCCACCGGCAACGTCCCCCTCTACACCCTCGGCATGACCGGGGCGCTGCTCCACCTGCTCAACCACAGCCTGTTCAAGCCGCTCCTCTTTTTCGGGGCCGGCGCGGTGATCCATGCCACCGGCACCCGGGAGATGGACCGGATGGGGGGGCTTGCCCGCCTCATGCCCCGGAGCGCGCTCTTCTTCCTGGTGGGGGCCCTGGCCATTTGCGGCCTGCCGCCCCTGAACGGCTTCGTGGGGGAATTCCTGCTCTATGCCGGCTTCTTCGGCGAGGCCGTGGCTGACCCGGTGCCGCTCCTGGCCCTGCCGGCGCCGCTCCTGGCCGTGGTGGGGGGGATTGCGGTGGTCTCCTTCGTGAAGCTCTACGGCGTGGTCTTCCTGGGGGTTCCCCGGTGCGGCACGCATCATCATCCCCACCTGCCCGACTGGCGGATGGGCGTGCCCATGGGGCTGCTGGCCCTGCTCTGCCTGGCGGCGGGGATCGCGCCCGGGCCGGTGCTCTGCCTGGTGGAGCCGGCCGTGGCGGCCTTCGGCATGGTTCCTCCGGCAGCCCTCGAAACCCTCGTTCCCCTGGGATGGCTCACCCTGGGGGCGGGCATGCTGGGCGCCGCGGTGATTCTTGCGGGGCTGATCCTGGCATTCCGGCTGAAACGGACCCCGGCCGCGCGGGGCACCACCTGGGGGTGCGGCTATCCGGTCCCGTCGCCGCGGATGCAGTACACGGGAGTATCCTTTGCCGATTCCCTGGTGAGACAGTTCGAAGGGGTTGTCGCCCCCCGCCGGGAAGGTCCGGCCGTGGCGGGATTCTTCCCGGCGCCGGTGCTGTTCCGGTTCGTACCCACCGAAACGATCCTTGAGCGGGTGATCATGCCGCTGTTCCGGGCCTCGGGTTTTTCCTTCGCCTTCCTGCGGCGGCTGCAGCACGGCCGACTGCACCTCTACATGCTCTACATCCTGACCACGCTCTTTCTGCTGATGGTCTGGGCCCACTGACGGGGAGGGCGCGCCATGCTCGACATCATCATCCATCTGCTGCTGGCGATCCTGATGCCCCCCCTGCTCCTCGGGGTGATCGGCAAGACCAAGGCGGCCTTTGCCGGCCGGGTCGGGGCGCCGTTTCTGCAGCCATACTATGACATCGGCCGGCTGCTGCGCAAGGGGAGCGTGTTCAGCGATACCACCACCTGGGTGTTCCGCGCCGGACCGGTGGTGACCCTGGCCGCTACCGCCGTGGCAGCGCTGCTGGTCCCGCTGGGCAACCACCCGGCGCCGGTTTCCTTTGCCGGGGACATGATCCTCTTCGCCTACCTCTTCGGCCTGGCCCGGTTCTTCACCACCGCGGCCGCCCTGGACACCGGTTCCAGCTTCGAGGGGATGGGGGCGGCCCGGGAGGTGACCTTCTCCTGCCTGGCCGAGCCGACCCTCTTCTTCGCCCTGATCACCCTGGCCCGCATGAGCGGCAGCCTGTCCCTCACCCCCATGCTCACCCACGCCACCGCGGCGGACTGGCTCACCGCCGGCGCCTCCCTGCTGCTCCTGGTGGGGGCGCTGTTCCTGGTGCTCCTGGTGGAGAACTGCCGCATCCCCTTCGACGATCCCACCACCCACCTGGAACTGACCATGATCCACGAGGTGATGGTGCTGGACCACAGCGGCCCCGCCTTCGGCCTGATCCTCTACGGCGCGGCCCTCAAGCTCTTCGTGCTCGGGGCCTTCTTCATGAATGTGGCCCTTCCCGTGCGGACCGGCAACACCCTGGCCGACTGGGGGATCTTCGTGGCATCCATGCTGGTGCTGGCGGTGGCCGTGGGGGTGGTGGAATCGGTCATGGCCCGGCTGCGCCTGATCCGCATCCCGCAACTGCTTGTGGCGGCGACAATCCTCTCCGCCTTTGCCATGCTCCTGATCCTGAGGTAACCCATGGTTTCCCTTGCCGACCAACTGCTGGTGCTGGTCATGCTGATCAACTTCGTCGTCCTGGGGTCGAGCCGGATGGCCTTCTGCATCCGGGCCGCCGCCGTGCAGGGGGTGATCCTGGGGGTGCTCCCCGGCATCATCCACCCTTTCTCCTGGCACCTGGTGGCCATCTCCGGCGGGATCATCCTGGCCAAGGGACTGGTGATCCCCTGGCTGATCAGCGATGCCGTGCGCAAGGCCCGGATCAAGCGGGAGGTGGAGCCGTTCATCGGCTACGTGCCGACCCTGATCCTGGGCGCCGTGGCCACGGCCTTGGCCTTTGTCTTCTCGGAGCGGCTCCCCCTGGCCCCGGAGCACCAGGACCTGCTCTTCGTGCCGGCGGCCATCGCCACCCTGATGACCGGCTTCCTGGTCCTGACCACCCGACGCAAGGCCATCTCCCAGGTGATCGGCTACCTGGTTCTGGAAAACGGCATCTTCATTTTCAGCCTGCTGTTGACCACCGCCATGCCGGTCATGGTGGAGGCCGGAGTGCTCCTGGACCTTCTGGTGGGGATCTTCGTCATGGGAATCGTCATTAACCACATCAGCCGCGAGTTCTCCTCCGTCGACACCTCGCGCCTGAGCGCCCTGAAGGAGGAATAGGCCCATGCTGACCGCCGCCGTTCTCCTGCCGCTCGTAGGCGCCCTCGCGGCCTGGATCGTCCCGGACAACCGGCTCCGCCCCCTGGTGTTGCCGGCCGTGGCCGTCCCGCATTTCCTCCTGACCCTGGCGCTCCTGGCGTGGACCCCGCCGCCGTCACCCCAGGGGTGGATATTCCTGGACCCCCTCGGCAAGATCGTGCTCCTCTGCATCAGCACCCTGTTCCTGGTCTGCGCCGTCTACGCGGTGGGCTACCTGGCCTACCGCCGGGACCGCTCCAACCGGGTTCTCTGCATGGGGCTGCTGGCGTGCCTCTCGGCCATGACCCTGGTGACCGCCTCCCAGCACCTGGGGCTCCTCTGGGTGGCGGTGGAGACCACCACCGTGACCATGGCGCCCCTGATCTACTTCAATCGCAACGCCCGCTCCATCGAGGCCACCTGGAAGTATCTCCTGATCTGCTCCGTGGGGATCGCCCTGGCGCTCCTGGGGCTTTTCTTCCTGGCCTACGCGACGCTTGTCGCCCACCGGGACGCCACCCTGCTCCTGGGGCCGATCCTTGCCTCGGCCCGGGAGCTGAACCCGGGCTGGCTCCACGCCTCCTTCATCTTCATGCTGGTGGGATTCGGCTCCAAGATGGGGATCGCGCCGCTCCACTCCTGGAAGCCCGATGCCTACGGCGAGGCGCCGGGGCTCGTGGGGGCGCTCCTGGCCGGGGGGCTGGTCAACTGCGCGTTTCTGGCCATCCTGCGGGTCTACCAGATCAGCCTCGCCTCGGGCGGAGAATACCTCTTCTTCCAGAAGGCACTCCTGACCATGGGGCTCATCTCCATGGGGCTGGCAGCGGTCTTTATGGCGCGCCAGGCCGATTTCAAGCGGATGCTGGCCTATTCCAGCGTGGAGCACGTGGGCATCCTGGCGGTGGCCCTGGGGCTCGGCAAGGGGGCCCTGTTCGGGGCGCTCTTCCACCTGCTGAACAACGGCCTCACCAAGGGGGTCCTCTTCCTCTCCTCGGGCAACATCCACCGCAGCTTCAACAGCAAGAGCACCGAGGTGGTGCGCGGCGCCCTGGCCCGGCTCCCCTGGTCCGCCGGCCTCTTCCTGGCCGGTTTCATCGCCATAACCGGCTCGCCGCCGTTCTCCCCCTTCGTGAGTGAGTTCTCCATCGTGAGCAGCGCCTTCGTGGAGGGGCGCTACCTGGTGGGGGGCCTGTTCCTTTTCTTCCTGGCTGTGATCTTCATCGGCATGGCCCTCACGGTGCTGCCCCTGGTCATGGGCGAGCCCCCGGCCGACGCGGAACGGACCGACTACCGCGACCGGCTCCTGACCGTGGGGCCGCCCCTGGCCCTGCTGGGGCTGATCCTGATGCTGGGGGTCTGGCTGCCTGAACCGCTCCTGCGGCTCCTGGGCGAAGGGGCCGCCCTGCTGGAGGCCAAACCATGAGCGCCCGGTTCCTCACCCTGCACAACGGTTCAGCCGTCCCCTTCCACGAGGTACCGCGCCTGGAGCTGACCGCCTTCCTCCAGCAGATGATCGACGCCACGGACCGGGGCTGGCGCGTTTCCTCCTACTTCGGCATCCCCACGGAGGCCGGGGCCACCCTCTGCTGCGCCCTCTCCTCCTCGTCCGACGGCAGCATCGCCCTGGCAACGGCAGACGCAGCCGGGTCGTTCCCGTCCATCGCCCGGTTCTGCCCCCAGGTGCAGCTCTTCGAGCGGGAGATCGCCGAGCAGTGCGGCCTTCCCGCCGAGGATCACCCCTGGTTCAAGCCGGTCCGGTTCCACCGTGCCTTCGTTCCCGGCCGGGATGCCTGGGGACGCGCCGCCGGTGAGCCGATCCCCGTGGGGGTCATGGACTACTACCGGGTGGAAGGGGATGAGGTCCACGAAGTGGCGGTGGGCCCGGTCCACGCCGGGATCATCGAGCCGGGCCACTTCCGGTTCCAGTGCCACGGGGAAGAGGTCTTTCACCTGGAGATCTCCCTGGGCTACCAGTACCGGGGGATCGAGCAGGGGCTCATGGGCGGCCCCGACCCTCGCACCCCCTTCCGCATGGAGACCATTGCCGGTGACACCACCATCGGCCACATGCAGGCATACTGCATGGCCCTGGAGGCCCTGGCGGGCACCCGGGTCCCGGCCCGGGCCGAGGCCCTGCGCGGCATCGCCCTGGAGCTGGAGCGGCTGGCGAACCACACCGGCGACCTGGGGGCCATTGCCGGCGACGTGGGCTACCTCCCCACCGCCTCCTTCTGCGGCCGGATCAGGGGCGATTTCCTCAACATGAGCGCGGTCCTCTGCGGCAGTCGCTTCGGCCGGGGGCTGGTGCGTCCCGGCGGGGTCCTTTTCGACCTGGGGCCGGCCGAGCGCGACGACCTTCTCTCCCGCCTCGACGCTGCCCAGTCGGACTTGCGGGGTGCCGTGGAAATCCTCTGGGATGCGCCGTCGGTCATGAGCAGGCTGGAGAACTCCGGCACCGTGCCGGCCGACACCGCCCGGGAGCTGGGCCTGGTGGGACCTGCGGCCAGGGCCTGCGGCCTCAACCGCGACGTGCGGCGTGACCACCCCTACGGCATCTACCGGATGGCCCAGATCCCGGTGGTCACCGCCCACCACGGCGACGTCTGCGCCCGGTCCACGGTGCGCTGGCTGGAGGCGGGGAAATCCCTCGACTTCATCCGGGAGCAGCTCAAACAACTCCCCGGAGGCGGCTGCCGGAACGAGGCGGGCCCCCTGCAGCCGGACCGGATTGCCGTGGCCCTCACCGAAGGGTGGCGGGGCGAGATCTGCCACGTGGCGATCACCGGCGCTGACGGTCGCTTCCTGCGCTACAAGGTGACCGACCCCTCGTTCCACAACTGGCCGGGGCTCGCCATGGCGCTGCGGGGGGAGCAGATCTCCGACTTCCCCCTCTGCAACAAGAGTTTCAATCTGTCGTACTGCGGGTTTGATCTGTAGGGGGAGCGGTGGCCTGCGGAAGGCGGACGGCTGGAAGCGAGAAGGTCCGGGGCGGTGCTCCCGCTCCGAAAATATCCAAGCGTCACCTGTCGTATTTCACGGCACCTGAGCCGGAGCTGCCGGAGTTTTCCCTCCGAGAGGTCTACTGGTGGTTTTCGCGGGATCTTTTCTCCGCGGGAGCACCGCCCCGGACCGGCGGGAGGCACGGTGTGCATGCGGCTCAATTGGAAAGGACGATGAAGTGCTGAGAGAGATCATCGCACGGCTGAAGCAGGGACACCGGACCATGGCCTATCCGAAGGAGCCGGTGAGCCTTCCCCAGCGGTTCCGGGGGTACCCGGAATTCCCCGCCACGGTGGAGCGAGCCGACGCCCGGGCCTGCGCCGAGGCCTGTCCCCACGGCGCCATCACCTGCGACAACGGCATGGCCCTGGACACCGGCCGCTGCCTCTTCTGCCCCGAGTGCCCCGCCGGCGGGCTCGTCAGCTTTACCACCGACCACCGGCTGGCGGCCACGAAACGCGAGCACCTGATCGTCCGTCCCGGCGGTGAGCACCACCTGGCCCGGCCCCTGGAACCGTCGCTCCGCTCCCTGCTGGGCCGCTCCCTCAAATTCCGCGAGGTGAGCGCCGGTGGCTGCAACGCCTGCGAGGCCGACACCAACGTCCTCTCCACCATCGGCTGGGACCTGGGTCGCTTCGGCATCCAGTTCGTCGCCTCCCCCCGCCACGCCGACGGCCTCTGGGTCACCGGCCCGGTTACGGAAAACATGCGCGAGGCCCTGCTCATGACCTGGGAGGCGATCCCCGCGCCCAAGATCGTCGTGGCCTGCGGCGCCTGCGCCATCGGCGGCGGACCGTTCGCCGGCTCGCCCGAGGCCCACAACGGCGTGGCCGACATCCTGCCGGTGGACCTCTTCATCCCCGGCTGCCCGCCCCATCCGGCCACTATCCTGGACGGGCTGCTGCGGCTGATCGGCAGGATCGAGGGGGCGTAAAGGTAATATTTTGAAACGAGAGGGAAGAGAGACGGGGGAACCGCTGCGGTGGCTCCCCCGTCGTGCGTTCAGGGGATGGGGGCCAGGTGGGTGAAAACGAAGTCGTTGTCTTTCACGGGGGTGTGGCAGCCGAAGCACTCCAGGACAAAGGAGGCATCCTTGCCGTAGGGTTTCAGCTCCTGCCCCACGAAACGGGCAAAGCCCCAGCCGCCGGTGGGCTTGAACTTCTCCCCGTCCTTCACCATGAATTCAACCTGCGCGAAGGCGTCCGGCACCGTGGCAAGCGGGAACTTCGGGTGCTTTTTCGCGCTCCAGGCCAGCTTGGCAAAGGTCGAGCCGTCAGGGAAGGGGCGGGTTCCGCTCCGCAGGGCCTTCATGGCCGTGGGGTTGCCGAGGATTACCCTGATCTGTCCCCGGTCGTCGCGCCAGGACGGTGCCACCGCTTCCCAGGCCCGGTAGTCGGTGAGACAGGCGATCCCGTTGGGCGCCACCGGAAGCTCCCCGGCGCCGCTAGCGGCCGCGCCGGCCAAGGTCAGGGCAAGGACTGCGAGCATGAATTTCATGGGTACCTCCTTTGGCAGACTGCCGTACCTGATCAATTGTACCGCACAGTCACGGCGTGCAAAGGGGAGCCGGTGGTCGTTCCCGGCTTTTTCACTTCTTGCCCTTCCGTGAAGGAGGATGCGTCATGTTCATGTAGACCCCTCCCTTTTCGAGCTCATCAAGCATCTGGTGCAGCCGTTTCTCTTTTGTTCCAGAACGTTTCGCCCGGTTAACCCAGCCGATGTAGTCGTTCCGCTGGTACGCCGGCCGCGCAAGGTAATCAGCCATCAGGCCATGCTCTTCAAGTGCCTGCCTGAAGAAATCCGGCATCGGGTAGCGGGGGCGTTTGGGGTTGGGATCATGGGGTGACATGGTGGCTCCGTAGGGGGGGATGTCTGTTCCCGTGGTCAGACCGGTACATATAAAATTTCATCAAGTGTGCAGGTCTGATCCTCCTTGTTTCTCATTTCGGCTCTGGCATTTTTCCTTCGGGATTTTTCAGATAAACATCTTTCTCAGTCTCTTGAACTCGATTTCCTTCAAATACCCGCGCAGGCCGTAGGCTCCGTACAGCGTTTCAGACTGTAGGCCCGCCTTTACGGCTTCAAATTCTTCGATCGCCGTGCCGTGGGCCCTGCCGTCATCGCTGAAGTCCCGGCAGAACCATTCGTCTTCCTTGTAGCCGCAGCGCCCCAACCCGATGTCCAGGGGGATGGCATGGAGGCGGCAGCGGGATGTCCGGTCGGTATCCGGCCATGACGACGGCCCGGCAAAGTGCACGCAATAGGCGCAGTCCAGGCCGACCGAGTCCCAGCGGGCGGAGTAGGAAAACGGGTCCCTGATTCGCATGGTTTGTTCTCCCCATTCGTTAGTGTGCGGTTCGTGCGGATGCGTGCGAACCACCTCATGCCACATAATCGGGTCCGGCAGGCCCGTGCCGGTAACCGGCATGAAACAATGCCGGCCGGCTTCATTGACGGTTATACGTATGCCGACGCCGCGACTATCTCAAGCCGGATACGTGCTGTCAATGCAGGGAAATCCTGATAAATCATTGGGTTCACCGCAAAACAGGGACAGGGAATGGAGAGGATTCCGGCCGGGCGGCACCATGCACTGGCGCCGTCCACCCGCCCCGGATCTGGCCAGAGAAGGTTTTTTCATGCAATTGTGGAGACTTCGAAAACCTGCTACAACAGAGCGCATGCACTGTCATGGTATGAAGGAGAACGCGATTTACCCGCCGCTTCAACGCTGCGCCGGTCGAGCCGGTCACTCCCGGTGACTGCTGCGTCGCCCGCATTGCCGCAGCCCCGGCAATTCATTCCCATAGGCACATAGGTACCCCGCTCCGGCACCGGACGAAGCATCGGCCGTTGCAGAACTCCTGACCCCGGTGGCGGCTCGGCTGGTCGAACCTTGCCCTGCGGCGCATTGCCTCCCCAGTTGCGGCATGCTGGAAAAATTGGCGGAAAGAGCCCGCGGAGCATGGCGGAAGGTCGGATATTTACGCGACTATTCCCAGGCGCGTGGGCTGGCCGGGGAATTTGCGGCATCAGGTGTAGTGAGGACGCTGTGACGCTGAGGGTTGTTCTTGTTGATGAACACAGGCTCTTTCGGGAGTGCGTGCGATCCCTCCTGGAGCGCGAGTCGGGCATCGACGTGGCCGGAGAGGCCGCAGACGGCCGCGACGCCCTGGAATTGGTCCGCTGCGTGCGCCCCCATGTGGTGCTGATGGAGGTGATGATGCCCGGGGTGAGCGGTATCGACGCCACCAGGACCATCAAGCGCGAGCATCCGGGCGTTGCAGTGCTGGGCTTTTCCGCGCGCCAGGAAACGGCATGCGTGGTCGGGATGCTCAAGGCCGGCGCATCGGGTTATTTTTTCAAGAGACTTGCGACCCCCGCCGAGCTTGGCCGCGCCATCAGGGCCGTTGCCGGTGGTGAAATCTATTTCGGTGCGGATATTCCGCAGATTATCGTCACGCAGTATTTCTGGCGCCTCCCCGACGAAGCCGCTGCGGGGTCGCCGGGACTCTGCCCCCAAGAGCGGCAGATGCTGGCCATGATCGCTTCGGGCAAGAGCAGTAAGGAAATCTCATTCGACCTCGGCCTGAGTGTGAGGGCCGTTGAAGCCCGGCGAACCAGGATCATGAAGAAGCTCAGCCTCTACAGCGTTGCCGAACTGACCAAATACGCCCTCCGCGAGGGCCTTGCCACCTTGTAGCACCCTGTTTCCCCGTTTTTTTCCCACGCTGGACCGCTCTCCGCATTTTTTGCCGGGAATTGCGCATCAATTCGTGCGCAAACCCTGATGCAGCCGCTTGCAGGCAGGCCGATACAACTTAAAGATTTTCTTAATTGCGTGATCCGTCATGGCCGGACACGCCGTTCAATGCCCGCCACGTCACAACCAGAGGAGGTACATGCAATGCAGTGGTACTACAACCTGAAGATTGCAGCGAAGCTTCTGTCCGGATTCATCCTGGTCGCCATTGTCGCAGGGGTCGTCGGTGCAATCGGGATTGCCAAGATCAAGGCAATCGACGAGGCCGATACGGCCATGTACGAACTGAACACTAAGCCCATGGGGCCGATTCTGGCCACAGCTGTGGCATTCCAGCGCATCAGGATCAATTATCGCGATATTGCCCTGGAGGACAATGCAGCAGTAAAGGCGAAATACGCCGGCTCGATCAAGGATATGAAAAAGACGATCGATGAAAGTTTGCCCGAGATCGAAAAATCCCTTCAGTCCGAAGAGACCAAGAAGTCTTTTGCGGAGGTCAAGGCCAGTCTGGCAAGGTTTGAGCCTAATCTCGAGAAGATTGTTGCCTTGGCCATGGCCGGCAAGAACAGCGAGGCCGTGGCCTATATGCGGAACGAGTCCGTGGCGGCCTCGGCCGTCGCTGTGGATCAAGCGATCCAGGGGCTGGTGGATATCAAAATCAACCTGGCGAAAAAGAAGTCCGAAGAGAATTCGGCCGCAGCTGCATCGGCAGTGAATATGACCGCCATCATCCTCGCCTGCGGCATGGCCGTGGCCATAGGGCTGGGGATTTTCCTCTCCCGCATCATCAGCCGTCCGCTCCGCGATGCGGTGGATGTCGCGACAAAACTCGCCGGCGGCGACCTGTCGGTGAGCATCGAGGCCGCCAGCACGGACGAGACGGGCCAGCTCCTGATGGCAATGCAGAACATGGTGGCTACGCTCAAATCCTTCCGGGAGCAGTTGGAGGTTCTGATCAGTGCCGCTGCCGACGGTGAGCTCGACAGGCGGGCCGACGCCTCCCATTTCTCGGGCGGGTGGCAGGCGCTGGTGCAAGGGGTGAACGATACCGTCACCAACATCGTCGATCCCCTCATGGTTACCGCCGATTACGTGGACCGGATCAGCAAGGGGGACATGCCGCCGGCCATTACCAAGCAGTCCAAGGGACAGTACAACCTCATCACGCAAAACCTCAATACGCTCATCGAGGCGACCAACAGCATCGTCCGGGCCGCTCAGCAGGTTGCGGGCGGTGACCTCACCGTGTCGCTCACGGTGCGCTCCGACCGGGATGATCTGATGAAGGCACTGTCCGCCATGGTCAAGAAGCTCTCCGAAGTGGTCGCCGACGTGATGAGTGCCGCCGACAACGTGGCCGCCGGCAGCCAGCAGATTTCCGCCAGCTCCGAAGAGATGAGCCAGGGGGCCAGCGAGCAGGCGGCAGCGGCTGAAGAGGCATCGAGCAGCATGGAGCAGATGAGCTCCAATATCCGGCAGAACGCCGACAACGCTGCCCAGACCGAGAAGATCGCCCTCAAGAGCGCCGTTGACGCCAAGGAGGGCGGTTCCGCGGTAACCGAGACCGTCGAGGCCATGAAGGAAATCGCCTCCAAGATCTCGATCATCGAAGAGATCGCCCGTCAGACGAACCTGCTGGCGCTGAACGCTGCCATCGAAGCGGCGCGTGCCGGCGAGCACGGCAAGGGCTTTGCGGTGGTGGCGGCCGAGGTCAGAAAGCTTGCCGAGCGGAGTCAGAGGGCTGCCGGCGAGATCAGCGACCTGTCGGCCTCCAGTGTGGAGGTGGCGGAGAAGGCCGGGGAAATGCTGACGCGGATCGTGCCGGACATCCAGCGTACCGCGGAACTGGTGCAGGAGATCAGTGCCGCGTGCAAGGAGCAGGACACGGGCGCGGAGCAGATCAACAAAGCGATCCAGCAGCTTGACCAGGTGATCCAGCAAAACGCCGGCGCCAGCGAAGAGATGGCGTCCACCAGCGAAGAACTGGCCAGCCAGGCCGAGCAGTTGCAGGCTACCATCTCATTCTTCAGGATCGATGAGCGGATGATGGGTGCCCGACCCGCTGAGACGGCCCGTCGCCCCATCGGCAGGAAAAAGCCGGCCGTGTCCCTCTCGGGCCATGTCCTTGCCAGCAGTTATCATGCCGAGTCCCCTAAAAAGGCAGTTGGTGCGGGCGGCGTGGACCTGCACCTGGCCAGCGACCACCTGGACGGAGAGTTCGATACCTATTAGGAGGCTGCCATGACCGTTGCCGGGATAACCGAGACGCGCCCATACCTGACCTTTGCGCTGTCTGAAGAGATCTTTGCCGTAGAAGTCTACAAGGTGCGGGAAATATTGGAGTGGACAACCATAACCAGGGTTCCCCAGACGCCGGATTTTATGAGAGGGGTGATAAACTTGCGCGGCAGCGTGGTGCCGGTCATCGACCTCAGGCTCAAATTCGGTATGGCCGAAACGGCCAGATCCGTCAACACCTGCATCATCGTGGTGGAGGTGTTGACGGGGGCCGATACGTTGGTGATGGGGATGCTGGCCGACTCGGTTCAGGAGGTCTTCGAGCTTGCGCCGGAGAGCATGGCGCCGGCCCCCAGGATCGGGACCAACCTCGACACCTCATTCATGAAGGGAATGGGGAAGCACGGCGATTCGTTCATCATCATCCTGGACATCGACCGCCTGTTCGGGGCCGACGAACTGGCCGGCATCGCTGACATGGAGCCGGATGCGGCCTGACTGCCCCACCGGATGACTGCTGTGAGCCCTGATCGGCCACGGTCCTGGACGCCTGATATCGCGGAGTATTACGACCCATCTGCGCCGGGGTAGGGGGCAGTGGGACATTAGGGTCGTTACTGAACAAAGCGGGCGATGCCATTGTGGCACCGCCCGTTTTGTTTCGCATGCCTCGACGACCGGTCACACCCTGAACTGGCTCACCAGGCGATCCAGGTCGTGGGACAGGTCCGTGAGCCGGGTGGAGGTCCGGGCGCTGTCGTGGGCACCGCCGGCGGTCTCCTGGGCGACATCCTTGATGCGCTGGATGCTGCCGCTGATTTCCATGGTCGTGGAGGTCTGCTGCTCCGCGGCGCAGGCGATCTGGCCCATCTGCCGGTTGAGCTGCTCGATTCCCTGCATGATCTCATTGAGCGCCTCGCCCGACTTGGCGGCCTCCCGGGTGCCCGCTTCGACTTCCTTGACCCCTTCTTCCATGGTGAGCACCGCAGTTCGGGTTTCGCCCTGGATGCCCTTGATCATCTCGCCGATCTCGCGGGTAGCCCGGGACGTCCGCTCCGCCAGTGCCCGCACCTCGTCGGCCACCACGGCGAAGCCGCGCCCCTGTTCGCCGGCCCTGGCCGCCTCGATGGCCGCGTTGAGGGCCAGCGGTCTGCCGATACTTACACTCATTGATGCGCTCCTTTGTTCATGCTGCCGCCCGTCTTGCCGAATGCCGGTGCGCGGCACGAAACGCGGACCTCGGGACAGGTGGCAACCTTACTAATATTTCAAAGTGGGGAAGCGTCGAGCGGTTTCATGCAAAGCCGGGGGTTGAATCCGGCTGACAGGGCATGGATGGGGTGTCGCACAAAGTGCCGTAATGGACAATCTCATATCCCCCGCTGCTCCGGGGGGATAGAAGGGTAACCTTTCGCTTGCATGTCGCTTCGATCTCTGCCATGTAATGGACTGAAACCGGGGAACAGGTGGCCCAATCGACGCAAAGGAGAGGGGATATGGCGGATCAGACGGTGCTGCAGAAGCTGTTTCAGGAAGGAGGGGCGCGGGATCATCGTTGGATCGACCCCGCGGAGATCGTGGTCGGCCAGTGGGTGCGGATGAAGTGCATGTTCGGCTGCAGCGACTACGGGCGCAACGCGTCCTGCCCGCCCAACACCCCGCCGGTGGCCGAGTGCCGCGACTTTTTCCGAGAGTACCGCCTCGGCGCGATTTTCCGTTTCACCAAGCAGCTCGATGACCCGGAGGAGCGGCACGGCTGGTCACGGGAGCTGAATCAGAAGCTGCTGGAACTGGAGCGGGCGGTTTTCCTCGCCGGCTACCCCAAGGCCTTTCTCATGTTCATGGACAACTGCAAGCTCTGCCGGGAATGCGCCCGCACCCGGGCCGGTTGCCGCAACCTGAAGCACGCCCGTCCCTCGGCCGAGGCCATGGGGGTCGACGTCTTCGCCACGGTCGCCAAGTTCGACTACCCGATTGAAGTGCTCGGCAGGTATACCGACCAAATGAACCGCTACGCCTTCCTGCTGATCGAGTAGCTCTGACAGGAGCCCGCCATGCCCGGAAAAACCGCTCTTGCCGCCATCATCCTGCTCGCCGCGGTCTCTGCGGTCCGCGCCGCGGACCCCCCCGCGCCGGGCCAGCCAGCCCCGGTCGCCACCAGCGATTCACCCGAACGGGAGGAGAGCGGCAGGGTGTCACCGGTCAACCTCCTTCCCGCCACCGACCCGTCCGACCGGAATCTCTCCCGGCCAGGCGCCGCCCCGCGTCCCGCACCGGCCCCGGCCGCGAACGGCAGCATACAGCACGAGTTCCACGGCGGGTTCACCACGATTTTCAGCACCACCAACGGCATCCTCCGCTGAAACCACCCCACCAGGCTGTTGAAAAAGAGATGGTGAGGCATGGTGCCTGTTAGGGATCTTCCGGCGGACACGTCAGATCAGCAGCGGCCTGCATGCCGGCCGCCACTTCGGGGATGATGCCGAGCCGGGCGTAGATGGGCCGGACCAGGGGGCGCAGGTTACGCAGCTCCCGGCCGAAGAGCGCCCCGCCGAGCAGGCAGGCGGCACCCCCGATCAGCAGGGTGTTCTGGGCGCCGATCCGGTTGGCCACGGCCCCGGCCATCAGGCTGCCGATGGGGGTGGCTCCCATGAACGACATGGTGAAGAAGCTCATCACCCGGCCCCGTTTGTCGTCGTCGACGATGGTCTGGAGAATGGTGTTGCTGGAGGCGATCTGGGCCATGGCGCCGAAGCCGGCCAGGGCGAGGAACAGGGGCGAGAGGACCAGTGAGCTGGACAGGGCGAACCCGGCGATGCCGAGGCCGAAGACGCAGGCGGCCACCGCGATCACCCGGCCGAGGCCGATGACGCTTGTGCGTGAGGCGAGGTAGAGGGTGCTGCAGAAGGCGCCGATCCCGACCGAGGCCATCAGGAAGCCGAAGGTGTGGGCCCCGCCGTGGAGGACCTCCCTGGCGAAGATCGGCATCAGCACCACGTAGGGCATCCCCATCAGGCTGACCAGGCCGAGCAGCATCAGGATGTAGCGGATCGGCTTGAAGTCGAAGGCGTAGCCGAACCCTTCGCGCAGCTCGTGGAGGATATGCTTGCGGCCGGGCCGCTGCGGCACCGGCTTGAGCCGCATCGCCGCTATGGCGATGATCACCGCCAGGTAACTGGCGGCATTGATCAGGAAACAGATCCCCTCGCCCAGGGTGGCGACCAGCACTCCGGCGATGGACGGGCCGATCAGTCGGGCGCCGTTGACCATGGACGAGTTTAGGGCGATGGCGTTTCCCAGGTCTTCTTTTTTCTCCACCAGCTCCACCACGAACGATTGGCGGATCGGGATATCGAAAGCGTTGACCACCCCGAGCAGGGCGCTCAGCGCGACGATCAGCCAGATCGGGGTGGTCCCGGTCAGGACGAAGAGCGCCAGCACCGCCGCCTGAACCATGGCCAGGGTCTGGGTGGCAAGGAGGAGCGGCCGGCGTTTCCAGCGGTCGGCCAGCACCCCGGCCACCGGCGCCAGGAGGAAGGTCGGGATCTGGCTGACGAAGCCGACCACCCCGAGCAACAGTGCCGAGCCGGTCAGCCGGTAGACGAGCCAGCTCATGGCCACCTGCTGCATCCAGGTGCCCACCAGCGACACGCTCTGCCCGGCGAAAAACAGCCGGTAATTCCGCGAGTTCAGCGCCCGCAGCATCAGTCGCAGCCGCGTCCCGACCTTTTCCATCTGAGCACTGGCTCCCATCGCAATCCCGCCCCTTTACCGGTCACTTCCGGCACCCATACCCTCTATGCTAGCAGCAGCACGGCCGCCTGTCACCATCCCGTTTTCACGATGGTACGGCTGGCGGGCTTCCTGAAACTGCCGGGGGCGAAGATCGTGCCGTAGCGGCGCCGGGACTTCACGCCGCTTTCACCTCTGCCGAGATCAGCCGCGCATAAAAAAACGCCGTCTGCCGAACATCATGCAGGCGGCGTTTTCTGTCTGGTGGCGGGCGCCCCTCTGGTTCCCGCCCCTTACCTCACGGCATCGAGGGTCACTGCGAGCTTGCCGGTCAGGTCCACCGTGCTGTTGGTGAGGGCATCGTAGCCCACCGCCCTGACCAGGGTTACCGGCGTATTGAGGGCCCGCAGCCCGCTCAGGGTGATGCTCGTCCCCGTGTCCACGGTACAGGCCAGCCGCAGAAATTCGCCCGAACGATAGCTGGAGCTGGTGGTGGCCATGGAGAGGTAGGCCTTCCGCGTGGAGGCCGAGTAGTTGCCGTAGGCCAGGTTGGTCCCGCTCAGGGCGCTGCCCGGCGTCAGCGTGGAGTTGACGATCTGGCCCGTGCCGCCGGTGGTCGTGGTGACGCCCATGCCGGCCGGCAGGGCCAGGGTAAGCTCAATGCCGCTGACAGGGACCGAAAGCTGGGCCGTACTCATGGCAGTGAAGGCCAGGGTCGCCGTTCCGGCCGGGAAAACGTACTCGCCGCCGGCCGTGCCGCCGTCGTTCTTGTCGTCGCCGCAGCCGGCCAGGGCGATTGCGGTCAGGATTATGCCAACCAGGTGCCGTGTTCTCTTCATGCTATCCTCCTTCGGTGGTGTGCCGTATCGCGTGTCAGTGAATCATGCCCAGAGCCATTCGCAGGATGACGATGACGTCCGTGATGTCGATCCTGCCATCGCCCACGGAGGCGCCGTTGACCATCGGCGCCACGTCCAGCCGGGCGATCTGGCTGCTGTCCGGTCTGATGATGCCCACCGTCATCCGTAGTGCCTGAAGGGCGTCGACGATGGTGACCCCGGCGCCGGTGGTCCCGGTTGCCGACGGCTGGGCGTAGATGATGTTGCGTTGCACGGTCAGGGTGTTGCTGTTCTGGTCGACCCCGGTGACCGCCACCTGGTAGACCTTGGCCTCGCTGAAGGTGAGCTGCTGCCGGAAGGCGCCATTGACTACCGTCGGGGTGTAGACCCGGCCGTCCATGGCGACGGTGACGGCAACCGGGCTGGTGTTGTCGGCCACCTCTCCGGTCAGGGTATAGGTGCCGAGCGCGGTGCGGATGTCTGCGGCCGGGTCGGTGACGGCCAGGGAGAATACCGTGGCGCGGGTGACGGTCCGCTTGGTCTCGACCGTCTGTCCGGCGGCATTGGAGGCGGTGATCAGGATGGTGTTCATGCCCTCCTGCAGGTTGGTGGTGAAGGAGTAGTCCACGCCGGAGAGCGCGGCGACCTGGGGCGCCGAACCGTTGACCGACCAGCTGACGACCGTGGTCGGATCGAGGGGGGTGACGGAGCCGCCCACGGTGATGTGTTGCTGCCAGATGACGGCGTTGTCGTCGGGTGAGGCGACCGTCAGTCTGGGCGCCGAGGCGTCGAGGTTGATGGTCCTGGTAACTGCGCTGCTGATGCCGGCGTTGTTGGTGACCACGATCCTGATCGAGTTGGCCATGGCAACCAGTTGCACCGGATAGCTGAAACTGCCGTCGGGATTGACGCTGACATCTTCGTCATTGACCGTGACCGAGCGGATGCCGGCCGGGTCGGTGGCAATACCGCAGATATTCTGGGTGGTATCGGTGGTCACGGCGTTGTCGGACAGGATTGAAAGAGCCATCATCGGCGGGGTGGTGCCGTAGACCACGGTGGTGCCTTGGGTTGCCTGGGGCGCCGCGTTGTAGTTGGCGTCGCCCGGCTGGTCGGCGGTGATGGTACAGGTGCCGAGGGCCTTGCCGGTGACGGTGGAACCTGCTACCGAGCAGACCGTCGGGGTGGCGGAGGTGAATGTTACGGCCAGTCCCGAACTGGCGGTGGCGCTGACCGTGGCTGTGCCGCCGACCGTCAGTGACGGCGCGGTGCCGAAGCTGATCGTCTGGCCGGCCTTGCCGACAACAATGGTTCGCTGAACGACGGGAGCGGCGTTGTAGTTGGCATTTCCCGCTTGTGAGGCTGTAACGACGATGCTGCCTGCGCCGGTTATGGTGAGGGTGGTACCGGAAAGGCTGCCCGGGCCGCTGGTGACGGTGAAGCTGACCGGCAGGCCCGAGGTGGCGGCGGCGCCCAGGGTGAGCGGGGCATCGCCGAAGGTAGTCGTGGCCGGCGGGGTGAAGGCGATGGTCTGGCTCGCCTTGCCGACAACAATGGTTCGTTGGACGACGGGAGCGGCGTTGTAGTTGGCATTTCCCGCCTGTGAGGCTGTAACGACGATGCTGCCTGCGCCGGTTATGGTGAGGGTGGTACCGGAAAGGCTGCCCGGGCCGCTGGTGACGGTGAGGCTGACCGGCAGGCCCGAGGTGGCGGTGGCGCCCAGGGTGAGCGGGGCATCGCCGAAGGTGGCCGTGGCCGGCGGGGTGAAGGCGATGGTCTGGCTCGCCTTGCCGACAACAATGGTTCGTTGGACGTCGGGAGCGGCGTTGTAGTTGGTGTTCCCCGCCTGGGAGGCGGTGACGGCGATGCTGCCGGAGCCGGTGATGGCCAGGGTGGTGCCGGAAAGGCTGCCCGGGCCGCTGGTGACGGTGAACGTGACCGGATTGCCCGAGGCCCCGCCGGTGGCGGAGAGGGTAATGGGAGCATCACCGAAGGTGACTGTGGCGGGAGGATTGAAGGTGATGGCCTGGTCGCCCTTGATGTTGGTCAGGGGGTAGCCGGCGGTAAGACTGCTGACCGTGGCGGTTACCGAGTAGGAACCGACAGTGCCGTTAGCCGTGGCAGTGAAGGAAGCGATTCCCGCTGAGTCGGTCGTGGCCGGGCCGCCGGCTGCAATGCCGGCGCCGGAACCCGGGCCGGCAAAGGCAACGCTGATCCCGTCGAGGACCGCGCCGAGGGAGTCGGTAACCTTGAGCCGCAATGGCGCGGCAAAGACGGCGTTGACCGCGGCTGACTGGCCGGCTCCGTCTACTGCGGCAACGGCGGCCGGCATACCCCGCTCAAAGGCGCCCATGTCGCAGGTGGCATCCTGGGGCCTGGTCATGCCGCGCTGGTCGGCAGCCGGGCCGGCGCTGCAATTGCCGGCGCCGATGGCCGGACTACCGGACAGGAGCGCCATGGTCCGGGTGGTGCCGCCATTGTCGGCCAGGGGGGCGAGCAGCGGGTCAGCGGCGATAATGTTGCTGCCGCCCGGATATCCGCCCTGCACCACACTGTCCGAGACGGTGGGGGTGCTGGCATTGTCGGAGATTTCGCCGTTGCTGTTGCCCCAGAAGATACTGTTGCGAACAACCGGGCTGTTGTTGGCGTTGTACATCCCGCCGCCCGAGGTGCCGGCGGAATTGCCGCTGAAGGTACAGTTCGCCACTGACGGGTTCCCGTAATTGTTGTAGATCCCGCCGCCCGAAATGTTCGCGGAATTGCCGCTGAAGGTACAGTTGGTCAGCGTCGGGGTGCTGAGGACGCCGTTTATCATCCCGCCGCCATAGGCGGAGGAGTGATTGTTGCTGAAGGTGCAGTCGGTCAGCACCGGGTTGGCGGTGTTGTTGTACATCCCGCCGCCGTAGGAAATGGCGGTGTTGCCGCTGAATGAACAGTTGGTGACGGTCGGGCTGGAGCCGAAATTGAACATCCCGCCGCCCAGGCCGGCATAGTTTCCGGTGAAGGTGCAGTTGGCGACAATCGGGCTGTTGATGTGGTCGTTGTACATCCCGCCGCCGTAGCTGTCCTGCGAAGTGCCGTTGGCGTTGCCGCCGCTGATGGTAAATCCGTCCAGGGTAGCGCTGTCCGCGCCGGTGACCACATGGTAGGAGTTGTCGCCGGCATTGCCCTGGGCGCCCAGGTCACCGCTCAGGATCGTCACATTGGTCCTGAAATCACGTTGGGCACGGGCGGTTTCCGTTCCGGCAAAGCCGCCAAACAGCGCCACCCCCGATACGAGCCGGAAGGTGGCGCTGCGGTCGGTGCCGGTGGTTGGCGTATAGGTGCCGGCCGCCGCCCAGATATCCTGCCCGCTCACCGCGTTGGCCAGGGCATAGCGCAGTTCGCAGGCGTTTGCCCAGCTTTCGCAGAAACCGTTCTCCCGGCCGCCCGGCACCGCGTACAGCACCGGGTAGACCCCCACCGTTGCCGGCGCGCCATGAACGGCCGACACATTGCCCGCCGCGTCCTTGACCCAGGGATAGAGGGTGTAGGTGCCGGTAGCGGCAACGACGTAGGTTGTCGGCGCGAGAACTGACCAGCCCGGATCTCCGGCCGGGGGAGGGGTGTCGGAGTTGGTGATCAGGTAGCCGGCTACCCCGGAACCGCTGCCGTCGGCAGCGGTAAACGACGCGATGGGCACGGTGAGGCCGGCGGCACGCGTGGCAACGGTGAAGGCGGTGACAGCCGGTTGCTCGGTATCCACCAGCACCCCGGCCGTGGCGCCGACGCCATTGAGGGACAGGTTGGCGCCATTGCCGGCGACATCGATGATCGTGCTGCCGTTCAGGGTCAGGCCGCCGACGGCGATGCCGTCGCTGTCGAGATCGCCGCTTTGCACCGTGTAGCGATAGGTGATGGCGGTGGCCGTCTTCGCCAGGTAGGCGGCGGTCCGGGGGGTAGCGCCGATGGTCAGCCCGAGGGTGGAATCGGTGCCGGTGACCGTGACGTTCTCGCTGAAGCTGACCGTGAAGTCCAGATTCTGACCGGCGATGTAGGTGCCGTTGCCGGGGACAGTGACCGAATTGACCACGGGAGAGGTGGTGTCGACCAGGACGCCGGTAGTCGAGCCAACGCTGTTGAGGGTAAGGGTGGCATTGACGCCGCTGTCGTTCCGGATCGAGCCGCCATTGAGGGTGAGGGCACCGATGGTGATGCCGTCGGTGTCGTTTTTCCCTGCCGTGACAACATAACGGAACAGGCTGGTGGTAACAGTGGGGCTGCTGACGTAATCGGCGTAGACGGTGGTGCCCCCGATTGTCAGGGCAATGCGCGGCGTGCCGGTGACGGTGGCGGCGCTGTCCCAGGTGACGGTGAAGTCGAGGGTGCTGCCGGTGCCGTAGCTGCCGTTCGCCGGCACGGCGACGCTGGTCACCGCCGGTCCGGGGGTGGGGGTAACGCTGTTGGAGGCGGCGGAGGCGGAGCTCGTCCCGACGCTGTTGGTGGCGGTAACGGTGAAGGTGTAGGCGGTGCCGTTGGTCAGGCCAGTGATGAGGCAGGGCGAGGTGGCGCAGGTGCCGGTGATGCTGCCGGGGGTGGAGGTGACCGTATAGCCGGTGATGGCGGCGCCGCCGGTGCTGGCCGGGGCGGAGAAGGTCACGCTGGCCCGGCCGTCGTCGGGGGATGCGGTGACGCTGGTCGGCGCGCCCGGCACCACGGCGTTCACGGCGAATGATTGGCTGACCGTCGTCGCTGCCAGATAGGAGCTGTCGCCCGCCTGATCGGCATTGATGGTACAGGTGCCGGCAGTGACAAAGCTGAGCGCTCCCCCACTGGTGATGGTGCAGACTTCGGTGGTCGCGGATGTGAAGCTGACCGTCAGCCCGGAGGTGGCGGTGGCGGTCAGGGTCGGGGTGGTGCCGAAGTTCTGCACTCCGGGACTAGCGAAGGCGATGGCCTGGGCGGCCTTGGGGGTAACGCTGTTGGATGCCGCCGAGGCGTTGCCGGTGCCGGCGCTGTTGGTGGCGATAACGGTAAAGGTGTAGGCGGTGCCGTTGGTCAGTCCGGTGACGGTGCAGGGCGAGACGGCACAACCGCCGGTGATGCCGCCCGGGTTGCTGATCGCCGTGTAGCCGGTGATGGTGGCGCCGCCGTTGCTGGCCGGGGGGGAGAAGTAGACTGAGGCCTTGCCGTTGCCGGCCGTGGCGGTGACGCTGGTCGGCGCGCCGGGGAACACGGCATTCACGGCGAATGACCGGCTGACCGTCGTCGCGGCCAGGAACGCGCCGTTTCCGGCCTGATCGGCATTGATGGTACAGGTGCCGGCAGTGAGGAAGCTGAGCGCGCCGCCGCTGGTGATGGTGCAGACCCCGGTGGTCGACGAACTGAAGCTGACCGTCAGCCCGGAGGTGGAGGTGGCGGTCAGGGTCGGGGTGGTGCCGAAGTTCTGGCCGCCGGGATTAGAGAAGGTGATGGTCTGGGAGGCTTTGGGGGTGACGCTGTTGGATGCTGCCGAAGCGCTGCCGGTGCCGGCGCTGTTGGTGGCGGTGACGGTGAAGGTGTAGGCAGTGCCGTTGGTCAGGCCGGTGACGGTACAGGGGGATGCGGCGCAGGTGCCGGTGCTGCCGCCGGGGCTAGCCGTGGCCCTGTAGCCGGTGATGGCGCCGCCGGTGCTGGCCGGGGCGGTGAAGGCGACCGAGGCCTGGGTGTCGCCGGCCGTGGCGGTGCCGATGGTCGGTGCGCCCGGGACCACGGCATTGACCGTCACCGTGATCGTCCGGGTCGCCGTGTCGGTGCCGTCGCTGACCCTGACGGCAAAACTGTCGCTCCCGGCGTAATTGGCAGCGGGCGTGTAGGTGATGGTGCCGCCGGGGGTGATGTCGGCGGAGCCGGACGACGCCGTTGCCCCTGCGAAGCTGAGGGAGCCGTGGCTCGGAGCCGTGTTTTGCGACCAGGTCAGGGTCTGGCCGGTGTCGCTGTCGCTGGCGTGCAGCAGTCCCTTGATATCCGCGGCGCCGGAGTTGGCGTTAACGGTCAGCGCTGTGGTCGCACCGACGAAGGTTGGGACAGTGTTGGCGGGCACGGTGCAGGTGATGAGCACGTCGAAGGAGCCGCCGTCGGTCATGTAGGCCGACGAGGTGGAGAAGTCCACGTTGCTGGTGCATGATGCGGCGCTCATGTAGGAATTGTTGTTGAACCCCATGGTGAAGTAGCCGGGGGTCGTCCCCAGGTTCACCGCCAGGTTGGTGACGTTGCCGGTGATGTCCTGCCAGGCCACGGAGGCATCATAGTTATTCCCCGCATTGGGGATGGACGCCCGCATGAAGGTGATATGGCCCGGGGTCGGGTTCTGCGAGGCGAACTCCGGGTAGGTGGTCATGGTGATCCGGGCCGTGATGGCCGCCTGGGCGGCGCCGCCAAGGATGACCATGAGCGAAAGGATCACCCCAAGTATTATCCCGAGGGTGCCCATGGGACGGCAGCGGCCCGGAAACCGGCTGATTGGTCGCTGGAGCGGAGTGAATACGGTCGCCGAACGGGTTTGATTGTGCACGATGCTTCCTCCTTGAATAACGGTGCCTCGCGGCACATGCCTTCATCGATTCATGGGTGGTTTACGGTGACAAATTTGGGTGATTTGTATGCAGCACGTTGGAATATTGACTCGTCGCCAGACTGGCATGATTAAGCTAATTAATACATGTCTTATTTTGACCGGCTAATAAATTTTGTCTGTAAAAGGCCGGGGCTGGCGGGTTCACCCTGAAATTCCCAGTTGGTGGAGGAAGAATCTCATAACAGAAAACCGACGCATTCGGCCTGTCCGGCATCCTTTAAATGCATACCCCTTGCCGAAAGTTGGGAGATGGTGAACGTGTGTCGCGACACAACAGACTATAAGCGGCAGTTAATCTGCCGGCAGCGTCTCAGTCACTGGCTGCAGGGAGCTATGCCAATCTGTTCAACGAGGCCATACCCGGCAGTTCCAAACCCATCGACTGAACCGATGACATCATGGGAGCCTATCACCGCCTCGGCCTGGCATTGACGCGTTTGAGGCATCCAAGGAGGTCAATGCCGTTACCTCCAGGTATGACTACTGTCGCGTTTCTACGACTCTTTTCCGACGGCTACGCACCGTAAGCCGCCTTTGACCTGACCGGAGCATGGCGGGCGGGGATGCTGCCGGAGACTCATCAGTAACGGACAACCAGGCACCATAGGGGTGCCCCACTCGACGCTAACAAGAAGCTCTGCCGGGTTATCGGCCGGGCTTTCGTTTCGGGGGGGCGTGGTGGCGAGTGAATATATGAATAGGCTCCGGAAAATGTTTGCAGAATAAAATTGTATTAATTTAATTCCCGATCCCGGGCGAAAAATAGAAAAAATTACTAAAGAAATATGCATCTTGCTCGATAAGTACCAGAAATAGCTGATGCGTTTCAGGGTTTTCCTGATTATGTATAAGGAAATTTCTGATGTATTTATCGGTCAACGACCGCACACGATCCACTTAGGGAGGAACAGATCTATGGCTGCATGGCAAAGCCTCAAGGTGAAGTACAAGATTTTTTCATTGATTCTGGTCTGTTGCATCGGTCTGATTGCGGTCGGGCTGCTGGGGGTCGGCGGGATGAGGAGCATGGGCAAAAGCCTCGGCGGGCTCAACGAGGAGCAGAAATCCGTGGCCACGCTGTCGGCAATGAAGAACGACTTCCTGGAGATGCGCCTGGCGATCGTCTACATGCTGGCGCTGACCGATGCCGCCAAGCTGGCCGAAAAAGAGCAGGACTTCGGCGTGGCCGCGGCCAGGGTCAAGGAGCGCCTGGCCTCCCTGGAACACCATGATTTTGCCGCGGAAGAAAAGAAAAAAATTACGGAATTCCGTGACGGCTATGAGGCATACCTTGCCGAAGGCACCAAGTTGGCGGCCATGGCCAAGGCAGCTGCCGGCGCGGGAGACGTCGCAGGGCGCGAGGAAGCCGTGCGATTTGCCGTAACCACCGTGGCTCCGCTCTACAATAATCCGGCGCAGGCACTTGCGGAACTGGTCGAGATCAGTATCAAGGACGGCGGGGAGGTGTACGACGCGGACATGGCGTCCTACCGCAGATCGCTCCTGGTCGTGGGAGTAATCCTCATGGTGGTGGTCGCCGCCTCCGTCATGGCAGGCCTGGCGATCGCCTCATCCATCAGCGGGCCGCTGAACCGGATTCTCGAAGTGCTGCAGCGGGTGGCGGCGGGGGACCTGACCGCCCGGGCCGATATCGACAGCCGGGACGAGATGGGGCTGCTGAGTCGCGAGGTAAACGTGATGGCCGAGAAGATCAGCCGGATTATCGGCCAGTTGGCCCAGACCGCCGGCTCGGTTGCGTCCGCGGCGGCCCAGCTCAATTCCACGGCTGAGCAGATGGCCACGGCCTCCGAGGAGGTTGCCGCCCAGGCCGAAACCATCGCCACCGCCGGCGAAGAGATGGCTGCCACATCCAACGACATTGCCCACAATTGCGTTACCGCGGCAGAGGGGTCCACCCAGGCCAATGATGCCGCCGAGGGGGGCGCCCAGGTGGTGCAGGCGGCCATCGCAGCCATGGACCGCATTGCCGAGCGGGTCCATGCCTCGGCGAAAACCGTCGAGGGGCTGGGGGTGCGCAGCGAAGAGATCGGCGAGATCATCGGCACCATTGAGGATATCGCCGATCAGACCAACCTGCTGGCCCTGAATGCAGCAATCGAGGCGGCCCGGGCCGGTGAGCAGGGGCGGGGCTTCGCCGTGGTGGCCGACGAGGTGCGGGCCCTGGCCGAGCGAACCGGCAAGGCGACCCGTCAGATCAGCCAGATGATCCGGGCCATCCAGAACGATACTCAGAGCGCGGTTCACTCCATGGAAGAGGGGGTGTCGGACGTCCAGGCCGGCACGGCCGAGGCGGCCCGCTCCGGGCAGGCCCTGCAGATGATCCTGGCCAAGATCGGCGACGTCACCAGCCAGATCAGCCAGATCGCCACGGCTGCCGAAGAGCAGACCGCCACCACCGGCGAGATCAGCAACAACATGCACCAGATCAGCCAGGTGGTACAGGATACGGCCCGCGGCGCCCAGGACACGGTGGCCGCAGCCAACTCCCTGTCCCAGTTGTCGGAAGATATGCAGGGCATGGTGCAGCAGTTCCGGCTGGCCTGAACGGTTCAGAGTCTACATGTCCCCCAACTGAAAAGGCCCGCGCAAGCGGGCCTTTTCAGTTGGAGAGGCAAAGCAGCAGGCTAGGGGGCCTTGACGCAACGTATCTCCGGCGCGCCGAAGCCCGGGTGATCGAGGCTTTGCCCCTGGGTTCCCGAATGTCTCATTGCGGCGCAGGTACTCGGCCCGAACGCACTCGCTCACCGTGTCGCTCTTCCAGCAGCCGTTACGCCCCTTGATCCAGCCCCGCCGCCTCGGCCGGGGCGCGCTCGCGCACGAGCCGGTCGATATACCCGCACCAGGCGTCGCCGGCACGGTCCGGCACATCCGGGTTGCCCCGGACCCCCAGCCTGAACTCGATCGCAGATTTCCACTCCTCGGAGCCGAGGTCCGGGCCGTGCCCCTGTCCGTCGCCGGTAGGCACACTCGCTTCGATCGCCTGGTTCCAGGGAGCGGAGCAGAGGACCACCGTGGTCGGGGCCGACAGCAGGCCGCCGCCGGCCTGAGCGCACGCCGTCGTCAGCAGGAGAGCGACCGCCAGTATTCTCGTCATAACGCCTCCGGAATATCTACACGATTTCATACACGATAATGGCGCACACGGACACCATCAGGACCAGTCCCGTAATGAAGGTGGTGTCGGCCCAGCGCTCCAGGCGATGCATCCGGCGGGAACTGCGCGTGCGAAGCGCGAAGTAGGAAAGGATGCACGACGCAAGGAAGAGGAACGCATCGAGCGCGAGAATATCATCCGCCAGGGTCACGCCTCCGCGGATGGTCAGCACCACGCGCAGCAGCCCGATGACCGTGAGGCATACCCCCACCATGGCCGCCGAGGCGGTGAAGATGTGGATGGAAACGTCTTCTTCGAGGTTAATGCCGCATGTTGTCTTCTGCGTGTCGTTGGTATCCATGGCTCTTGATTGTCACCCGGGTTTCCGGTCGGGGCATGGCCGGTATAGTTGTGAAAAACGCACGACTCCGGCTCGGGTTTACCGTGCGTACAAAGAAATTTGTCCCCGAGCCCGACGGCGCCACCCTGGTTTCAGCATGGCGCGGCCGCGGTATTTTCCATTGCCAGTTGCCGGCTGTCGTGCTATCACGGCGGCACTTCCCCGCAAGGAGCGCCACGCCCATGATCCTCACCGGAACCATCGCCAACGTCGCCACCATCTGCGCCGGCGCCCTGATCGGCCGCTATGCCGGCCGCTTCGTCCCTGCCCGGACGCGCCGGACGGTCATGGCGGGGCTGGGGTTGACCGTCCTGCTGATCGGCCTGCAACTGGCGCTCAAGAGCCGCCAGCCGCTCCTGGTGATCGGCGGGCTGATCATCGGCGGCATCCTCGGCGAGATGCTCCAGATCGAGGCCCGGCTGGAGGACTTCGGTCGCTGGCTCCAGGCGCGCTTCTCCAGCGCCGGCAACATCGCCGAGGGGTTCGTCTCCGCGAGCCTGCTCTACTGCGTCGGCGCCATGGCCATCATGGGCTCGCTCCAGGACGGCCTCGGCGACAAGCCCTCCATCCTCTACGCCAAGGCCGCCCTTGACGGCGTCGCCTCCATTGCCCTGGCCTCCACCCTCGGCATCGGCGTCCTGTTCGCTGCGCTGCCCGTGGCCCTCTACCAGGGCGGAATCACCCTGGCCGCCGACGTGGCCAGGGGGGTGCTGACCGAGCCCGTCATCGTGGAGATGAACGCCGCCGGCGGCCTGCTGATCGTGGCCATTGCCCTCGACATGATGGAGCTGAAGAGAATCCCGGTCGGCAACCTGCTGCCGTCGGTCTTCGTGGTGGTAGGGCTGGCGTGGGCCTTCGGGCTGGCGTGAGGCGGCGCGTCAGGTCTCCCAAAACGTTAAATAAGCAAGCGGGTTATTAAACGTTTTGTCCCGGATGGAAGGCTGGCGGGCCCTTTGTGTCCGGCTGAGTTACCGTTCGCGAAAAGAATTTTGCTCCCTGAGTGCCCATGTGTGCGAAGCTTCGGGATCCGCGATTCGCGTCCGGATTATTCGTAAAGGGAAACCTGGTTAGCACCCACCCCCGCCTTGGAAAAGGCCTGCCAACAAGAAGGTGACCACCCCTCGGCCCCCGCCTGCTTCGTAGGGTGGCCGAGCAGCCAATACTTGCTCAGAAGCTCAATTTTCGCGAGCGTTCCTAGGCAAAGCGCTTGTGGGGTCATCAATAAATCGGGACCAGTGCATACCCCCTGGCCTGGTAGCCGACCAAAGAAATGAAGGTGTTGGCGACCACGCTGACCTGGGGAAGAATTGTTGCGTTGTCCACTTTGAACAGGCGGGTGGCAATTGCACAGGCCTCGAAACGGACCCCCTGTTTCGCCAGGCCGGCAATCAAGGCGTCTGCTTCCGCCAGGGCGTCGATGGTGTCAGCGGAAAATGACTTACGGTCCGTGGAAACGAAACGCACAGCCGCGCCACGGAAGGCCACAACCATCTCCGGCCTTACCCCCTGTGTCTTGAGGCCCTCCAGGGTCTCGGTGATGACCTGCAGATAGAGGGAGAGCTTTTCCGCATCGGTGACATTGACATCAAATACAGCCTTGCCGGTTCTGACCCCTTTCAGGGCAACCCGATCAGTGGGGGCGGCGGCCAGGGGGGTTGTCGGGAGGGCTGCGGCGAACAGCAGGGCCATCAGGGTAAGAAAAACGATCATGCGCATGGAAATACCTCCGGAAAATATACGAGAACGAACATTCGTTCTGTTTCAACGGAAAAAATTAAGCGGTGATGCCCCGCCACCCCGCATCCATAACCTCGTCTAGATAGGTGTCGATCGGTTGGGGGAGCACTCCGTCGAGGGCAAGGTGCAGCAGTCGTATGGCGCCACCGAACAGGACGGCGCTGGCCACGGTCGGGTCGAGGGGGCGGATCTCTCCCGAGTCAATACCGTCCACGATGAGCTGGCGCATGATCTCGAAGGGGCGGGTTGAGCAGATTGGGGGCGCCTCCGGCAGGAATTCTCGATGCCGGGCATGCAGTACAAAGTGCGCGGTCAGGGGGTCGGTTTCGGCCAGGGAGAAGAGCGCGGCAACAATGGCCCGGCAGCGGTCCTTGACCGTCGGCTGCGAGGCGGCTGCCGTTTCTACCACGTCCGTCATCTGTGCGAGCAGGTCGTCGTAGATGGCGCGGGCAATGGCCTCTTTGCCGTCGAAATGGTGATAGAGGCAGCCGATGCTCAGGCCTGCGGCATGGCGGATATCGTGGACAGACGTGGCGAAATACCCCCTATCGGCAAACAGCCCAAGCGCCGTTGTGAGGATCAGTTCGCGTGTCTTCTGAGGGTCTTTTCCCTTGGGGGGCATCTGTACCTCGCTTAGAACGAGCGTTCGGTCTGTAACTTAGCCCGAAGGTTCTCTTTCGTCAAGTACCAAAATGGGATGGCTGGCTTTTAGGGGAAAGATTACGATTGACCCCTGAAAATGCGCTTCTAAGGGTGAACATTCTCCTGGATTGAAGTGTAATTGTTTAAATATCGGGAGGTTGGCATGGTCCGGCCCGAATTGCTCGAATTACGTCATAAGGGCGGCCGGTCAAGAAGCTCGATGATTTCCTTTGCGTAGAAGCACCTGTTGCGCCGCTGTGGTTCCCGTTGCACCAGAACGCCGAGTTCTTCGAATTTCGCCAGGGCCGCGCTTGCCGACGGGAATGATATGTTGAGAGCATCTTTGGCCCGGTGCGCGGTCAGGACGGGGGTCCCGGCCATAAGTCGCGGGAACCTGTAGAGAACGGACTGGCGGCGAAGCCCCATGTCAGCCACCATCGCTTCCCATTTCCTGATGATTGCATCCAATCCCACCGCGGTATCTATCGCCTCTTGAACGGCGACCTCGACCCCGGCTGACAAAAAGCGGATCCACTCTGCCCATTTCCCGCGTAGTTGCACCCCGGCCAATGCATCGTAATATTCGCGCTGGTTGTCCTTCAGGTAGCCGGCCAGGTACACCGGGGGCAGGCCTTCGGCCGCCAGCATCAGAGGGAGAAGTATCCTCCCCACCCTGCCATTGCCGTCGACGAATGGGTGGATCGTTTCAAACTGGGCATGAACGACCGCCATCCGTGCAATGATGGAAAACTCGAAGAAGTCTTCCTCCTGCGGCGTGTAATGCAGCACATCCAGAAGGTCGTCCATGCAGGCGTCCAGGTATTCGGCAGGAGGCGGAACGAACCGTGCCTGATCGATCTTCAATCCCCCACCGATCCAGTTCTGCCTGTCCCTGAACTCCCCCGGCCTTCCCGGCACCGAATCAATGTTTTCCACCAGCCGGGCGTGAATCTCTTTGATGAGACCGCAACTGAACGCCGCAACGCCGCTTTCCCGGACTCGTTCCAGACCATGTTCAAGCGCATAAACATAGTTTTTCGTTACTTGAACGTCCGGTGGCAGGCCCTCATGGCTGCCGGTCGCCTCGAAGACCAGCAGATCGTCGATCCCGGAGTGGGTCCCCTCAATCTGACTGCTCCTGACCGCCTCGCGACGATCGGCAGTTCTGGTGACGAGATCCGGATTCGGCAGCACTGACGATAACCGTTGCAGGGTGTTAAGAGCTTCCCGGGCTTTGAGGAGTGTATCCCCGACACCCTGTAATCCGATCAGATCGCGGGCGCGAGGTGTGGGCGGGGGAACCAGGGCAAAACTGCCGGGATGCTCTCTAACGGGAACAAGCAGCTTCCGCCGCTCCGGACTCAAATCGCTCTTGCGCATAGTCGAAACCTTTATTAACCGGATTTGTTATTTAAAGTTAAGCTCAAAACTTTAAATAAGCAAGCGGGTTATTAAAAGTTTTGTCCCTGATGAAAGGCTGGCGGGCCCTTTGTGTCCGGCTGGGTTACCGTTCGCGAAAAGAATTTTGTCCCCGGGGTGCTCAGGGTCGCGAACCTTCGGGAGGGGATATTCATGTTTATTTTTCTTTTGCGCCTTTAGATAAATAGAAAAGAGCATCCCGTCGGGTCACTCCTCACGGCATGACTAAAACCTGACGAACCGGTTCTCATGTACCAGATAGATCAAGGCGTCTTTCGCTTCCGGTGATACGCCGGATATATGCCGGCGGGCCAGGGCCAATCGTTGGCGATTGTTTTCAGATATCTGCCGAACAGTGGCAAGGGGGTACCAGCGTGGCGGATCCGTTTGGTTCGCCTCAAGGGCGGTTTCGGCATCCTGCTGTTCCTGCAAATACAATCTGCTGATCAAAATGAGATCGTACGTCAGCAATGCCAGGGATTTGTAGGGCTCTGCCAGTTTGTCGAACTGAGGGGTGGCCGTCGGTTCGCTCTCAAGCTGGTCGATGAGTCCCGCAATCGGAGTATACGCAAACCCGGGCTCCGTGTGAATATATGCCCAGGCCGCCAACTCGTAGGGCGTCAGGGTTGGCACGTCAACCGGCACGGGGGGCGACTCCGGAGATGCCGATGTCGATCTCCCAAGAATTTCCATCAGGTGTTCAGGAGTCATGCCGGCCATTACCCCACCCTGGCCCGCCATGCGCGAAGTGATTTCCAGCATGAGCTCAACAGACTCCGGAATTGTGCGAAGATCATAACTTTCAAACGCAAGCTTCAGCATCTGCACATCCCGCCTTGCTACGGCATTGAATTCCTGGATTCTCAATCCTTGTAGGTCGTTTTCCGATGAGCTTGCCAGCAGGTCACGATCCGCTGCCTTAAGGCTGGTGGTTGTGTCCTGCCACACAAGATCGAATACGGAATGGAGTCTGGAAAACCTCGGCGGCGAACAACCGGCATGTCTGAAGCCGGCAACCAGTTCCCGAATCGACCTGTAATTGCTCAGACTCAACATGCCGGTGACGTACCCCAGCCGCATGCCTGCCCTCGCAACAGCCCCGACAGCGGGATTGCTCTCCAGTGCCGCCTCTGTTGCCGCTCCGGCCGCAGCAAAAGCAGTTGAGACGGTTTCCAGGTTTATTCCCGCATCAATGCCGGCGTCGATCAACGACTGCAGGAGTACCGCATACGCCTCGCCCCGTCGGTATGCCTCGACGTTCTGATCGAACACAATCGAATCATCGACCGATTTGCGATAAATCCCCGCGGCATCGGCCAGTCCGTTTCTCAGTGACCCCAGAAATGCGGCGTGCTGGTCGGAGCTCAGGTCATCCGTTGCCAGAACAGCGAACAGGGCATCGGCGCCGGCCACAATGGCGGAACCTATGGCTTCGGCATCCGTTGTGCTGATCGTGGGCGTTCGCAGAAGCGTATGGGCAACCAGCATATGCACCGGCGTCAGCCTGCCCGACAGGGCCGTGGCCTTCAGCAGGGCCCGCGCCTGCAGATCGGTCACCTCGCTCACGCCCGCATCAACGGTCCCGCCGGGTTGCGGGCTCGGCACGATCGCCTGCCGCAACACATTCTCGCCGTCCATAATCCGGATATGCAGGAACGGTGTCGTTGCCGAAGATGGAACCGTCGGAAAATCAAAGGCTATCTTGCCGAGCGCGTCGGTCCTGGCCACCACTTCGGCCACTGTCTGCAACTCTCCCTGGGCGCTGAGGGCTGAAAGCCGGACCGTAAGATCCTTGCTCAACGGTAAATGATCCGGCAACGCGTAGCTGGCTGCTGAAAAACAAAAGAGAACTGCGCCAACAATCAACGGAATGATTCTGCTCATTACACGGCCCCATCCCTTCTATTTGCCGCTGCCGGTCAGGCTCCCGGTACCCTTGCCGTTGCCGGAGCTTCCACTTCCGCCACAGCCGCACATGGTTGTCAGGACGATGGTCATCAGGATCAAGAACAGGATTTTGAGTGCGCGTCTCATGATTATGACTCCTCTGGCCTTCGGCTTTTCTTGATTGATTCGAAAGGTTGGAAGGGGTTCCTTGTTTGTTGTTCTTTTCGTGCCTTCGGGAAAATAGAATAGAGCGTCCCCTCGGGACCTCACTTCTTCATATGTCATGGTAAGTGTTCGATTATGACCCTGAAAATGCGCTTCTAAGGGTGAAAATTCTCCTGAATTGAGTTGTAATTGGTGAAATGTCAGCAGGTTGGCTTGGTCCGACCCGAGTTGCCCCCGGGGGTAAAACCCCCGGCTACCCGATTGAACCTATTTCGTCTCGCTTTGTTTCAGCTTCTCGCGTTCGAGCTTTAATTTTTCTATTTCAAGCTGCAACTTCAGTTTTTCGATTTCTGCATTTGATTCGCTGACTGTTTTCTGATTTTTCGTCAATGCTTCTGAAAGTGACACGTTGAAGCAATCAGAGTAGGTGCGAGTCTTGAAAATTACAGCCTTGATGCCGGAGCACCTTACGTCTCCACAACAATCGAAGGAGAATCTTTCAACATCCTTTGGATCAATCCAAGCTGTGTTTTCTCCTTCTTCTGCATCCTTTCCATTTTTCCAATATCTTACATGAAGGCGTCCGTCTGAAATACTTTCAGCTGCCATTACTCCTGAAATAACAGCACTACTTTCAAAAGCGATGAACGGGAATCCTTTTTTCACTGTTTCGTCAACTTCATCTCCAGTTGATCGAGCATAGACTCTTGTATTATCTGTCTTTGAGATATATCCCATTCCGATACTCGAACCATATCCAGCCCAGGACGAAGAAGATACTCCCAGTAATGAAGCTATAACCGCCATAGTTATGATTTTCATTTTTCCTCCAAGTATGGTTGATGGTGAGGGCGATGAGTGGACTCCCTGGCACCAACGACCTTTTAGGCTTTCGTCCTTGTCTTGCCTTTGAGTGTTACTGCTAATAATTGTTTTGCATAGTCTGGTAGTCGATAACAGTCCCGCTTTCGTCAAAAAATACTGTGAGAATGTAATTTGACGATTTTGTTGTCGTTTGTGCATAAAAAGGAACGACTACGGCAGTTCCTTCAGTGTTGTGCGACCAGTAGCTCCAAGTCTCTACTGCTGTTAAATGCACAGGTAAGTTTACCTGCGCGGCTCCATCTGATTTAGGGATTGTTTGTTTTCTGGTTGTTTGAGGCGGTCCAAAAAGAGAAAGGATGTCCTGCTGTGTTGTCTTCCCTTTTTGGATCTGCGTCACCATTTCTGGTTTTAGATTCTCGTTGCCGATATGACGGCTGAAACCACAGCTTGTGAGCAGTAACATTAGCAACGGGAACAGAAGTCTTTTCTTCATGGGTTCTCCTTTTCGTTCAACGGGGTCCGGCCTTGACCGGCGGCGTTAGCCGTCCGCGTCTGAGGCCGTGGTTGGGCATCACTTCACTTATCTAAATACAGGGTGCTGCATCGGAATGGTGTAAGTTTCCCCGAGGTTCAATTTGCCGTCTTTCAGGGAATATGGGTATATTACCGTCTGTGAGACGCCATCGCGGTGGTCAATGTCAACAGCAACAGCATCCGTCTTTTCTGATTTCCCTGGAGGGACAACCTTAACGTCATAAACCAACGCCGTCGCAAGGAACTCTCTGTCTTTTGCTCCTTTCTTAAATGCTTCGTGAAGGACCTTTATGACATCCACTGATGGTGGGTGCTCTTCACCTGTCCATGCACCTTGGTTGATGACCTTACCCTCTAAATTCAGCACTCCACCGAATGGGAAGAACTCGCCGTGTTTCTTGAGCATTTCCTCAGCGAAAGGCAATACTGCGTCCATCAGTCGTTCACATTGTTGTTTTGGTGATTCCTTCATAGTTTTTTCCTCTGCTCTGCACATAGAGCCTCCACTCCAGAAGGTCACTCCGCATATCATCATTACAAGTATCAGTATTGCCCTTTTCATATTTCTCCTGCCCAACGGGCCAAGGGTTCACCGGCACTCCGGGCCGGTGTAACCCGTTGGTTATCCCCCGCCCTTCTTCCTCGAATGCGCGGGCAAACGAAAGGACTCCACAATGCTGAAACGATTATTGCGGAAGGCGGTAATTGAAATTGTGTCTGAAGATATTAAGCGGAATGGGCCGCTTGCGCTTCTTTTAAGAAATCAAGTGCGGCCTGTATCGCCTCTTTCCTCAACTCCGAGATCGGAGCGTCGCGCTTAGGAATCCAGACTGTCACCTCAGCGGAGAATCCGTAAGTTTCAATTTGTTTATAGAAACTTACTTGAACATCCATTTTGTCAATTTCGGGGTTCTCTTGGAGTCCGATTGAGTTGACGGTGATTTCCATTGTTGTTTCCTCCTCCTGGGTAATAGTGCCCACGCGGAGCACTCGGTTTCTTCGGATTTATTTTTCTTGGTATAACTCCTTATTGAGCGGTTCACGCGCGTGCGCGCATTGAACCGCTCATCCCCCCACATAGAACACTTTTCCCAGCGACCCCACTACAACCCAAATTCATTAACCCACCACAAGTATACGCCCCGACTATCCCTGCGCGCGCAAGCGCAGTCAAGTCAGGAAAATCCTGATACAACGGGGGATTCGGGGGAGAGGACACAAAAAAGGGGGAACCGGTACACCGGCTCCCCCTGTGGCGCGTTATGAGGGCAGGATCAGCGGGAGGATTGGCCGCGGATGTGGAAGCCTTCCATCTCGGTTTCCAGTACTTTTACCTGGCGGCTGAGGGTGATGGCCGCTTCTTCCATGACCCGCGAGACTTCGAGGCTCATGGTTGCCGACTTCTGGATCTCTTCCATGGACCGGACGATCTGCTCGCTGCCCCGGAACTGTTCTTCGCTGGCGTTGCGGAACTGGCCGATCATGTCGGTGATGTTTTCGGTGGAGCGGGCGATGATGTTTCCCGTGGCGCTCTGCTCACGGGTGGAGTTGCGGACCTGGGCGGTGGCGTCGCGCATCCGCTCCACCGCGGTCATGATGAGGTCGCCGCCGGCGCCCTGCTCGCTGGTGGCGCTGGCGATCTGGCCGGTCATGTCGGTGACCCGGTTGATGGCGTCGCGGATGATCTTGCTGCCGGTGGCCTGCTCAACGGTGGCGCGGGCGATTTCGGCCACCCGCGAGGAGGCTTCGCGGGCCCGCATGACGATTTTGCCCAGGGCCTCATCGGCGTTGGTGGAGAGGCGCTCTTCGTCGGCAATGCTCTTGTCGGCCCGGCTGATGGCTTCCACGGCGCGCCGGGTTTCGCTCTGGACCCCCATGATGACCTCGGCGATCTCCCGGGTGGAGGTGCGGGTCCGGTCGGACAGGTCCTTGATCTCGCCGGCCACGACGGCGAAGCCGCGGCCGTGCTCGCCGGCCTGGGCCGCGATGATGGCGGCGTTGAGGGAGAGGAGGTTGGTCTGCTCGGCGATTTCGTCGATGACGGAGATGATGCCGCCGATGTCTTCCACCTTGCGGGACAGGACGTCGATGACCTCGGTGGTGATGCGCGAGGAGCGCTGGATGGCCACGATGCCGGCGATGGCGTCTTCCACGGCGCGCTTGCCCCGCTCGGCCTCGCGCTCCACGTCCTGGGAGAGGGCGGCTGTTTCGCGGGCGTTCACTTCGACCTGGCCGATGGCCGTGTCCATCTGGGCCACGGAGGAGGCGGTGGTGGTGGAGATTTCCATCAGGCTCTGGACGCTGCCGTCGATCTGCTTGATGGATGCGGCCATCTGGATGACCGAGGAGCTTACTTCGTCCACGAGGCTTGAGAGGCTGTCGGCGTTGATGGCCACTTCCTCGACGCTGGCGGTCATTTCTAGGATCGAGGATGAGGTGTCGGCCGCGCTGAGGGAGAGGTTGGCGACGCCGTCGGCCACTTCGCGGATGGAGGCGTTGATCTCGGAGATGGCCGAAGAGGCGGCGTTGACGCCCTTGGCCTGGATCTCTTCGCCTTCGGTTACCTTGCCGGCTGCGTCGGCGATCTTGTCGGACAGGGCGTGCAGCTCGCCCACGGCCTTGCGGACCGAGGTGAGCATGCCCGAGAGCCGGTCGGCCATGGTGTTGAAGTCGTCGCCCAGGGTGCCGAGCTCGTCGCGGGAGTCCACCGGCACGGCGGCGGTCAGGTCGCCCCGGGCGCCGCTCTGGAGTGCCGCGGCCACACGCTTGACCCGGCCGACGATCATGCGGGTGAAGAGAAGCCCCAGGCCGATGGCTGCGGCAACGGCCATGATGATGACCGTGATGAAGGTGTAGCGGGTGGACTGGCGGATGGTATCGGTGGTCTTGAGCCCGGCGTAGGTCTGGGATTCGAGGTAGTCGGCCAGGTCGTCGATGTCGAGCTTGGCGTTCTCGCTGGTGTCGCGGATGGTTTCCAGGGCGAGCCGGTTCAGGGTTTCATCGGCCAGGGCATCCTTGGCGGCCTGGTCCACCACGCCGCTTCGCAGTCCCTTCAGCAGGCGCTGCTTGTGGGCGATGAGCTGGTCCGCTGCCTTTTCGAATTCGCCCCAGCTTGCCAGGACGGCGGCTGCGTAGTTCGCGACGGGGCTGCCGGCCGGGGCGGGGGGGATGCCCAGGGCGGGGTCGCCGTTGAGCAGGGCGTTCGAGTATTTTTTGAACAGCTCGTTCTTGGCGCGATAGTTGTTGACGTGTTCTTCGAATTCGTCCGGGTCGGTCCTGACCATGGCGGCTTCGACCAGGTTGACCCGGCACGCCTTCTGGCTCAGTTGCATGTTGAGGACCGCTTTTTCCTGGAGGGCGCGGCCCCGGAGCATGGTTTTCACCTGCGTTACCACGCTGTCGACCCGCCAGATGCCGAAGATGCCGGTGACGGCCACGATCAGGGCCATGGTGCTGAATGCGAGGATGTGTTTCGCCCGCAGCCGGGCATTTCTGAATGACAGTGACATGCTAATGGTTCCTCCTGCTGGAACGCATCAAAGGATTCATATGGAACGTATCGGCTGTAAACCGTTTTGTCTTAATGTTTTTTGGTGATAAACCGCCAATTGCCGTATACGGGATGGGCGCGGCGGCGGTTGCGCTCCCGCCCGGGTTTCATTTCAAGCGAATAGGGGTACACTGTTACCAGTGCCGCGAGCCCTGACATTCGCACTCTCTGAAGGAGGAACAGTCATGAAAAAACACACGATTGCCATTGCCGCCTTTGCGCTCTGCACCCTGCCCGCCGTGGCGGGTGCCACTCCGGCCCGGCCGGGAGGGTATGTCTCGGGCTTCTTCGGGGTAAGCGCCGCCTCGGATGCCGATGTGACGAGTATCGACAATCAGTTCGGCGACGTCTTCAACGACCAGGTGGAGTATGACCCGAACATCTACGTGGGCGGTACCGGGGGGTACGATTTCGGCCACTTCCGGCTGGAGGGGGAACTCTCGTACAAGCATGCGGAGATCAGTTCGATCACCGACGATACCGGCTTCCGGTTCCGGGGGGTGGACGGCAACCTCGGCGCCCTGGCGTTCATGGCCAACGCCTTTGTGGATCTGCACAACAATACGCCGGTCACCCCCTACTTCGGGGGAGGCATCGGCTTTGCCGTGCTGAGCCTGAGCGACACGTACGGCAGCGACGCCTCGGGCCGGCTGCTCCTCTACCCGGAGGACGACACCACGGTGTTCGCCTACCAGGCGGGCGGAGGTGTTGAGATCGCCATCAATCCGAGCCTGTCCCTTGACTTGGGATACCGCTACTTCGGCACCACCAAGGGGACCTTCGACTCGGACTGGATAACCACGACCAAACTGAAGTACGAGAGCCACAACGGCATGGTGGGGTTCCGGGTCAAGTTCTGAGCCGGGGCACCCGTTTCTTTTTGCCCGTTCTTGTGCTACACATCATCCCGTGCTGATTGGTGCAGCGGCCCGTGACCGGGGCGATTTCGAGCGGATGGTGTGCGGATGACGGAAGAGCGGAGCAGGGGAGTGGTGAGGGACGGGCTGGGCGCGGCCTGGCCCATCTGTCTGGGGTATGCCCCGATCGGGCTGGCCCTGGGGGTGCTGGCCCAGAAGGCGGGGCTCGGCCCCCTGGATACGGGGATCATGTCGGTGCTGGTGTTTGCCGGCGGCTCCCAGTTCATCGCGGTGGCCATGATCAAGTCGGGGGCAGCCCTGGCCGCCATCGTGGCCACCACGTTCATGGTGAACCTGCGGCACGCCCTCATGACGTCGGCCCTGGCGGTGCCGCTCCAGGGGGTGCGCCGCCGGTTCCTGGCCCTGTTCGCCTATGGCGTGACCGACGAGAGCTTTGCCGTGAACATGGCCCGGTTCCGGGCGGATGGGTGGGACCGGTGGCGGGCCCTGGTGGTGAACCAGACGGCCAACCTGACCTGGATTCTGAGCACCATTGCCGGGGCCTATGCCGGGGAGTTCGTGCCCGCCGGGGCACTGGGCATCGACTACGCCCTCACCGCCATGTTCATCTGCCTGCTGATCTTCCAGCTCCGAAGCCGGTTCTATGCCATCGTGGCCGCGTTCTCGGGGCTGGTGGCCACGGCCCTCTACGTGACGATCCCCGGTAATTCCCATATCGTGATCGCCGCCGTCACCGCCGCCACGGCGGGCTATGCCGTGCGCCGCAACCGGGCGGCCAGGGGGGTGGTGTGATGGACTTCCAGACCTACCTGGCCGTTGTCGCGGGCATGGCGCTCGTCACCTATCTCCCCCGCATGATCCCCCTCGTTCTCCTCTCCAACCGGCAGATACCTCCCTGGCTGGCCGACTGGCTGGACCTGATCCCGGCGGCCATCCTCGGCGCCCTGCTGGCCCCCGGCCTCCTGGCGGGCGAAACCCGCGCGCTGGAGCTGGGGCGCCCGGAGCTGATCGCCGCGCTCCCCACCTTTGCGGTGGCGCTGAAAACCCGCTCCCTGGGCCTCACCGTGGTGGCGGGGATGCTTTGTTACTGGTTGATCGGAAAGATTGTCTGACGGACGGGGGGGCTCAGCGCCCCCCGTTGCCGAAGATGAGTTTTGCCGCGTCGTAGGTGTAGAGGACGAGCCCCGTCCAGATCAGGGCGAAGCTTGCCAGGTGAGTGGGGGTGAAGGTCTCGCCGAAGGCGAAGACCGCCAGCGCGAAGTGAAGCGTGGGCACCACGTATTGCATCAGCCCCACCGTGGCGAGGCGCAGCCGCTTGGTGGCCGCCGCGAACCAGATCAGGGGGGTGGAGGTGAGGACCCCGGCGCAGGCGAGCAGGACGGTGATGTGGGTGGGCCCGGAGACGAAGGCGCTCTTTCCCTGATACGCCAGCCAGCCGAGATAGCCGAGGGCGAGCGGGAAGAGGAGCAGGGTCTCCACGGTGAGACCGGCCAGGGAGTCAACGGGCGCCTTTTTGCGCAGCAGGCCGTAGAGGCCGAAGGAGAGTCCCAGGGACAGGGCGATCCAGGGGAACTCCCCGTGCCGGAGCGTGAGAATCGCCACCCCGGCTGCGGCCAGGATGAAGCTCGCTTTCTGCTTGGGGCTGAGCCGCTCGTGCAGGAAGACCACCCCCAGGAAGGCCGACACCAGGGGGTTGATGAAGTAGCCGAGGCTCGACTGGAGCACCTTGCCCTCACCCACGGCATAGATGAAGACCAGCCAGTTGACGGCGATCAGGAGCGTGGTGGCGCAGAGGGTCATCAGGGTGCGGGGCCGGCTGAAGGCGGCCCGGACCCCGTCCCACCGGCGGGCCACGGTCAGCATCACGGCCAGCGTCGCCACCGACCAGGCGATCCGGTGGGACAGGACCTCCAGCGGGGTCACGCCGGCCAGGGCCTTGAAGTAGATGGGAAAGAACCCCCAGAGGAGGTAGGCGGCGAGGCCGAAGATCACTCCGGTGCGGGCCTCCCGCGCCGCCTGGTCCGGCGGATTGGTCATGGCTGCCTCCTGGCCGGGCGTGTTGGCCGGCGATAGAACCAGTTCCTTCATTGGCCGCTCCCATGATACACGAGGCGGATGCCGGCATGAAAGCCCGAAGAAGGCTCCCGTGCCCCGGTCGGTGCCGCTGCCGGGCCGTGGGCGGCCGGCACGATGGCCACCAGGGCGTCCCGGTGCCCCTCCAGTACCGCCTTGCCGCCGTGGGTAAAGCAGAACATGTCGCCGGCGCCCAGGAAGCGGTCCCGGTCGTCCCCCTCCTGGGTGAGCCAGATGATCCCCTCTTTGCAGCAGAGCACCAGCCCCTGCGGGTTCCCCTCGATGGCGACCGTTTCGTTCTTCGGCAGACGCAATTCCATGATCCTCTCTCCTCTCCGCCGCTGTTCCGGTGCGGGCGGACTGTGATGGTCGCAGTATCGCCGATTCCAGACAAGAATAACAGTTGCACAATTTGAAAATTGTTACCGGTACAGAATGGTGCAACGAGCAACTGTACTGTTGTGAAAAGATGTAAACTGTTCCGGGATCGGACTTGACTTTCTAGACGACCGGTCTAATAATCTCTCCCATGGATAAGAACGAAACGCGCGCCACGATCATCCGCATCGGCACCGACCTCATCTCCCGCCAGGGATTCAACGCCACCGGCATCGACGCGGTGCTGAAGGAGGCGGGGGTCCCCAAGGGGTCCTTCTACTATTATTTCAGGAGCAAAGAGGAATTCGGCCTGGCCGTGATCGACCACTTTGCCGAACGCTACGACCAGCGGCTCGACACCTTCCTGAACGACGAGGAGGTGACGCCGCTGAACCGTATCCGCAACTACCTGGAGAGCGGTCTGGCGCGGCTGGAGCAGAACCAGTGCAGCAAGGGGTGCCTCATCGGCAACCTTGGCCAGGAACTGGCCGACCAGCATGAGCGGTTCCGGGTCCGGCTCGACGAGATTTTCCGTTCCTGGAAGGATCGTTTCGCCGCCTGCCTGCGGGAGGCCCAGCGGGCGGGGGAGCTGGCGCCGGAGCTCGATGCCGGGGTGGCGGCGGGGTTCATCCTCTCGGGGCTGGAAGGGGCGATCCTGCGGGCCAAGGTGATGAAGTCGCCCCAGCCGCTGCGGGATTTCATCGAAATACTCTTCGCTTCGGTGCTGCGCCGGCAGGCGTGACAGCGATTTCAAACAACTAGGCGATCGGTCTAGCGGTTTCACGCCCTGTCGGCCGGCGGGGCGCATGGATTCGGGATGCGAGCCGTAGAGGTTACTAAGACATAACCTGACTACTGGACAGCGCATCGTACCCCCCGGCCTTCGGCTTCCCCCCTATTTTATAGGGGGGACTGAGGGGGGTCGAATAGTCGATACACTTGTTCGTATGTGCGGATACGTTCTAACTCTCAGGAGGGATCAGATGGATACGACGACACAGTTCAAGGCGCTGGTGGTGGAAAAGACGGCCGACAAGCAGTTCGTGCGGGAGGTGCGGCAGCGGAGCATCGACGACCTGCCGCCCGGCGACCTGGTGGTGCGGGTCCACTACTCGTCCCTCAATTATAAGGATGCCCTTTCGGCCACGGGCCACCCCGGCGTGACCCGGCAGTTCCCCCACACGCCGGGCATCGACGCGGCAGGTGAGGTGGTCGCCTGCGACAGCGGCGCCTTTGCACCGGGGGACCGGGTCATCGTCACCGGCTACGACCTGGGGATGGAGACCGACGGAGGTTTCGGCCAGTACATCCGCATCCCCTCAGCCTGGGCGGTGCCGCTGCCGGAGGGGCTCTCCCTGCGCGAGAGCATGGCCCTGGGCACTGCCGGCCTCACGGCGGCCCTGTCGGTGCTCGGGCTGGAGCGGGCCGGGGTGACGCCCGACCGGGGCGAGATCCTCGTCACCGGCGCCACCGGCGGGGTGGGGAGCATTGCGGTCGCCATCCTCGCCGCCGCCGGCTACCGGGTGACGGCCTCCACGGGCAAGGAGTTCGAGGAGGAGTACCTCCGGGAACTGGGCGCCACTGAGGTGATCGGTCGCGAGGAGTTGACCGCCGGGGCGGAAAAGGCGCTCCTGGCCGAGCGGTGGGCCGGCGCGGTGGACGTGGTGGGCGGCCCGACCCTGGCGGCGGTGCTCAAAAGCGTGAAATACGGAGGCGTCGTCACCTGCTGCGGGCTCGTGGGCTCGCCGGATCTGCCGGTGAACGTCTATCCGTTCATCCTGCGGGGGGTGAGCCTGCTCGGTATCGATTCGGTCCAGGCGTCGCCCGGGATCCGCCGGGAGGTCTGGCAGCGCCTGGCCGGAGCCTGGAAGCCCGCCGGCCTGGCCGGGATGGTGACCGAGTGTTCCCTGCAGGGGATCGAAGTCATGATCCAGACGATTCTCCACGGGGGGATCACGGGGCGCGTCGTGGTCAACCTGCTGGAAAGCTGAGACAGGTAGCCTGAATCCTGGCAGCGGGCACCCCGCGTCGCTCCGCGTGCCTCTCGCACTGCCGCTGTACGGCTCACTTCGCTACCGGCCTGAAACTCACCCTGGCGGGTTCAGACAATCAGGCCGGTTGCCGCTCTATTTCGCCTACAGCGGCTGGCGCTCGGGCACAGTCGCTCCGTCGGTGCGCCCGCTGCCAGGATTCAGGAGATAAGAACATATTCATACAGGGAGGAACCATGAACATCGTCACACTGCTGGGAAGCCCGCGCTCCAAGGGGATCAGCGCCACCATCGCCGCCCGCTTCACCGAAACCGCGGCCGAACTGGGCGCCCAAACCCGGTCCTTCGAGCTGAACCGGCTCGCCTACCGGGGGTGCCAGGGGTGCTACGCCTGCAAGAAGACCCTGGACCACTGCGTGCTCAAGGACGATCTGGCCCAGGTGCTGGAGGCGGTGCGCGAAGCCGACGTGGTGGTGCTGGCCTCGCCGGTCTACTACGGCGACGTGACCGCCCAGCTCAAGGGGTTCATCGACCGGACCTTTTCGTACCTCAAGCCCGATTACCTCTCCAACCCGCAACCGAGCCGGCTTTCGCCCAAAAAGCTCGTGTTCGTCCTTACCCAGGGGCACCCGGACGAGGGGATGTTCGCCGACATCTTCCCCCGCTACGAGGGGTTTCTCAAGTGGATGGGCTTCGTCGATGCCCGCCTGATCCGGGCCTGCGGTTTCGGCCCGTCCACCGTGGACAAGGTGCCCGAGCAGTATCTGCAGGAGGCGGAGCAGGCGGCGCGGGAGATCGTCGGGCAGGGGAAGGGGTAGCCATGGCCCGTACGGCAACCGGCATCATCCCGCGTTTTCCGGCCCCGGCCGCGGCCCGGTAGCGGCGCGTCATGGAATCGAGAGAACACCGGGCGGGCAGGCTCCTGCTCATCGCCTGCACCATCAGCTTCGTCTGCTTTTTCGGCTCCTACATGCGGATACCCATCGTCCCCCTCTTTGCCGCGTCCATGGGGGCCGATGCCGCCCAGGTGGGACTGATCAACAGCGCATTCATGCTCATGGCCGGGGCGCTCTCCATCCCGTCGGGCCTCGTCTCCGACCGGCTGGGACGCCGCATTCCGCTCCTGGGCGGTCTGCTCCTGCTGGCGGGCTCGTCGTTCCTCCTCTACTGGAGCAACAGCCCCCTGCAGATGGCGGGGGTCTACCTCCTCTTCGGCATCGGGCTGTCGGCCTTCTCGCCGACCCTCATGTCGTACGTGGCGGACGTCACACCGCCCGAGGTGCTGGGGCAGGCCTACGGCTGGTACACCATGGCCCTCTATGGCGGCATGACTCTGGGGCCCGCCGCCGGCGGCTTCCTCGGCACGGCCCTGGGGCTGCGGCCCGTGTTCCTGGTCTCCGGCGGGCTGATCCTGGCCATGTTCGTGGTGGCGCTCTTCCTCCTGCCCGCGACCCCCAGGGCCGCTTCCGGCGCCGCTCCGCACCGGGCGATCCTGCCGACGCTCAGGGGGCTCATGGGGAACCGTCGCCTCCTGGCCTGCCTGGCGGCCACCATGGGCACCTGCTTCGGCTTCGGCATGTTCGTCACCTTCATGCCCCTCTACATCCGGAGTCAGGGGATGCATTCGGGGCACGTGGGGTTCGTTTTCGCGGCCCAATCCCTGGCCAACGCCGTCTCGCGCCTGCCGTCCGGGAAGCTGAGCGACCGGGTGGCCGACCGAAGCCGCCTGGTGGCCGGGGGGCTCGCCGTCTTTGCCGTGGCCCTGGCCGCCTTCGGTCTCTGCCGGTCAGTGGTGCCGCTCATGGGAGTCGCGGCACTGATGGGGATGAGCATGGGGGTCGCCTTCACCGCCGTCTCCGCCCTGATCGCCGACGTGGTGCCCCGGGAGCAGCGGGGGCTCGCCATGGGGTGCTATAATACCTGTGTCTATGCGGGGATGATGCTCTGCGCGGCCGGCATGGGGTCGGTAATCAGGGAGGAGGGCTTCCGGGCCGGGTTTTTCCTGAACGGCGTGGTGGGGCTGGCGACGCTGATCCTGTTCGTCGCCCTCTATCGGCGGCCCGTGCCCGCAGTCGGGCCATCGGCCTGAGGGAGCCGACGCGTTCTTTTCGCAACCGGATAATGGAGGATCGGATGGATGAGACCATCAGTGCCGAGATCGGGCGCTTTGTGGCGGAGAGCCCGGACAACCGTTTCCCCGACGGGAGCGGTCCCTACTTCGATAAGCCTCTGGTGGGTTTCGCCGCGGCAGGCGATCCCCTGTTCACCGAGTACAAGCGGATCATCGGCGAGTTCCACCTGACCCCGGCCGAGCTGCTTGAGGGTGCGGCCACGGTAATCTCCTGGGTTCTGCCGGTGACGGAGTCCACCCGCGTGAGCAACCGGCTGGAAACCACCTGGCCTTCGCGCTCGTGGGCCCTCACCCGGACCCACGGCGAGACCCTGAACGGGGCCCTCCGGCGGCATCTGGTCGCCTACCTGGAAGGGCTCGGCCACGGGGCCGTGGCGCCCCAGTACTCCCCGGCCTGGCGGGAGTTTTCCGACACGCCGGTGGGGATCGCCTCCACCTGGTCCGAGCGGCACGCCGCCTATGCCGCCGGCCTCGGCACCTTCAGTCTCTCGGACGGCCTCATCACCGGCCGGGGGATCGCCCACCGGGTGGGAAGCGTTGTCACGACCCTGGCCCTGCCGGCCACCCCGCGCACCGCGCGCACCCACCGCCACAACTGTCTCTGGTACCGCGAAGGGACCTGCGGCGTCTGCATCGGTCGCTGCCCGGTGGGGGCCATCACCTTTGCCGGCCACGACAAGGCCCGCTGCCGGGAACTGGTCTACGGCTCGGCCCCGGCCCTGCTGGCGGAACGCTACGGCGTCCCCCACACCGGCTGCGGCCTCTGCCAGACCCGCGTCCCGTGCGAAGCCGGCGTGCCGCGCGGGAAAAAACCTGCCGGATCACCCTGATCCGTCCCCATCCCCTGCCTGTTACCTGAAGCACCTCTCTGCCCGCGTCGGGTTACGCCCCCGGTGCGCCCTCGGACTGTTCCGTCCCCCCCTGTCGCAGCGGCAGCACCACCCGGAAGGTGGTTCCCTCTCCCTCCGTGCTTTCAACCAGTATGTTCCCCCCGTGATCCTTGACGATGCCGTAGGAGACGGAGAGGCCCAGCCCGGTCCCTTCGCTCTTGGTGGTGAAGAAGGGGCTGAAGATCCTCTTCAGGTTTTCGGGGGCGATGCCTCTGCCGGTGTCGCTCACGGAAACCGTGCAGGTGCCGCCCTCCTCGTCCCGGGCCGTGGCCACAGTGAGGCTGCCCCCGTCCGGCATGGCCTGGATGGCGTTGAGCACCAGGTTGGTGAAGACCTGCCGGAGCTGGTCCGGGTCCCCTGCCAGGGGCGGCAGGTCCACGGCGTACTCCTTCCGGATCTCGATGCGGGTGAGCGGCACCTGGTGACCCATCTGCTTGAGGATGTCGTCCAGCAGGGGGGGGAGCGAGACCGTGCCGAGCCGGCGCTGCTGCTGGCGGGCGAATTTCAGGAGGCTGCCGATGATCCGCTCCACCCGTCCCACCTGCTGGGCGATGGTGTCCACTTCCTCCCGGTTGGGGTCGTCGTCGGGCAGCGCCATCTGGAGGAGTTCCGCATTCCCCCGGATGATGGCCATGGGGTTGTTGATCTCGTGGGCTACGCCGGCGGCAAGCATGCCGATGTCGGCCAGTTTCGCCGCCCGGACCAGGTCTTCCTGGGTCTTGACCAGGAGCAGGTTCTTTTCCTCCAGCTGGGCGGTGCGGTCAAGGACCTTCTGCTCCAGCTCCCGGTTCAGCTTGCGGATGTCCTCCTCCCGCTGGGCAAGAGTCCGGGTCATCTGGGCGAACTCGCCGGCCAGGTCGCCGATCTCGTCGCGGGTGTGGATGGCGATCTCCAGGTCCCGTTCGCCGGCGGTGATGCGCCGGGCCACGGTTTCCAGCTCGCCGATGGGGCGGGCGAGCCGCGAGGCGATGAAGCTGGAGATGGCAAGCCCGATGAATGAGCCGCAAAAGAGCACCACGCCGAAGATGAGCGCGATCTCCCGCTTCATCTCGCTGTAGGGCTTTTCGGGCATCCCCACGTAGAGGGAGCCGATGGGGACCCCGCCCGGGCTGAGGATCGGCTCGTAGGAGGAGAAGTACCAGTCGTTGACCACGAAGGCCCGTCCCACCCACTTCTCCCGGCTCAGGATCACCCTGTTGAAGACCTCTTCCGACAGCCGGGTGCCGATGGCGCGGCGATCCGGCGCGGTATAGACGTTGGTGGCGATGCGCAGGTCACCCAGGAAGATGGTGGCGGTCCCCACGTCCCTGCCCTGGAAGCGGACCGCCTCGAAGACGATCTTCTTGATCCGGTCCACCAGTTCATTATTGCCGTTGAGGAGCACCCCGCCGTAGAGCGCTCCCACGATCCGGCCCCGCTCGTCGCGCACCGGCGAGGCGGCCACCATGACCATGCCGGTGCGCTCCACGAGCTCATCCTTCCGCGCGCGGGCCCGGGGGGTGGGGACGATCTCGATGGCGGCCCGGGCCGCCAGGGCGGTGCCCTCCTTGACCAGTTCCTCGGGGGTGAGCACGTCGGTGCCGCTCACCTGCTCGCCGCGCAGGGCGCGGGAGACCACGGCGTCGTTCACCTTCAGGTCGCCGTGGGCCTCGGCGTTGCTGGCCCGGAAGATGACCTTGCCCCCCGCGTCCACGGCGGTGAGGATGTCGAGCCCCTCGGCCTTGAGCAGGGGGACCAGGAGGCTGCGGAGGGTGTCCCGGTCGCTCTTTTCCAGGATCGCGGCGGTGAAGGGGTTGGTGGAGGTGAACTTCACCACGTCGCGGATATGCTCCACTTCGCCGTCATAGACCGCCCGGGCCGCGTTCAGGTCGGTGCGGACCTTTTCCTGGGCCTGGGCCACGATGCGGGAGTTGATGATGTAGACACCGATGAGCCAGCAGATGCTGGTGGCGACGAAGAGGGGGATCAGGGTCGCAAAGGTCAGCTTGAGGCGTATGGGGAAGCGGAGCGGCTTCATTCGTCGTCGGCCGGGACGCCTCCCGGCAGGGTCAGGGCGTACTCGACGATCTTGCGGTCGAGGGTCTTGCGCGAGATGCCCAGGATCTCGGCGGACCGGCTCTTGTGCCAGCCGGTCTGGCGGAGGACCCGCTCGATATGCTCCTTCTCGATCACCTCAAGGGAGATGAGGCGGTCTTCCTTCGGCGGGGCGGCGAAGGCGGGGGCTCCGGCCGCCTGCCGGTACATGGGAAGGACGTCGGGGGTCACGAACTCTCCCCGGGCGAGGATGGCGGCCCGTTCGACCACGTTCTCCAGCTCGCGGACGTTGCCGGGCCAGTGGTAGCCCTGCAGTACCTGGACCGCCTCGGGCGAGATCCCCTTCAGCTCTTTCCTGACGCGACGGGAGTACTTCTGGAGGAAATGCTCGGCCAGGGGGATGATGTCCTCGGTCCGCTCCCGCAGCGGAGGGAGGTTGATGGTGATGACGTTCAGGCGGTAGTAGAGGTCTTCGCGGAAGCGCCCTTCCCGCACTTCTTTGGCCAGATCCTTGTTGGTGGCGGCCACGAAGCGGATATCCACGTTCTTGGCCTTGGTGGCGCCCACCGGGATGAAGTCACGCTCCTGGATGACCCGGAGCAGCTTCGCCTGGACCGCGGCCGACACGTCGCCGATCTCGTCCAGGAAGAGGGTGCCGCCGTCGGCCTCCTCCAGAAGCCCCTTCTGGGTGGTGATGGCGCCGGTGAAGGCGCCGCGCACGTGGCCGAAGAGCTGGCTTTCGAGCAGCGTGTCGGACAGGGCGGCGCAGTTGATGGAGAGGAAGCGCCGCCCCCGGCGGGGGCTGTTGTAGTGGACGGCGCCGGCGATCAGCTCCTTGCCGGTGCCGGATTCGCCGAGAATCAGGATGTTGGCGTCGCTGCCGGCTACCTGGAGGGTGAGCTCGTAGACCTCCCGGAACTTGGCGCTGGTGAAGATGATGTTGTCGGGGGTGTCGGGCCGCGCCAGCTCCTCCTTGAGGGCCTTGTTCTCCTTCATGAGCAGGTCCAGCTCAAGGGCGTTGTCGATGACGCCGAGGATCTTCTCGCGCGGGAACGGCTTGGTGACGTAGTCATAGGCCCCCAGCTTGATGGCGTCAACGGCCGAATCTATGGTGCCGAAGGCGGTCATGACCACCACCGGCAGGGAGGGGCGGAGCTTCTTGACCCGCTTGAGCACTTCGATGCCGTCCATGTCGGGCATCCGCACATCCTGGAGCAGGATGTCCGCATCGCCGTCGGTGCCGGCCTCGATCCGGGCCAGCAGGCTCGTGCCGTCGGCAAAGGTCTCCACCTCGAACTCCTTGGCCTGGAACATCTTCTGGAGGTAGCGCCGGATTCCTTCTTCATCGTCGCAAATGAGTATTTTCGCCTTGAGCATCGTTGCCCGGATTCCTTTGTTCATAGGTCATGTGTGAGAGGTAACCATGTGGCCTTTGTAGACGTGTCTACGTGGACAAAATGATACAGAGACGGCCAGAATTCTGCAAGACAAGAATTCCATTTACCGGGTGGGTCTACGGAGTCGATGCGGTAAAAGTTAATAGTTGTAAGATGTTATCCCGATGTGTTGCCCTGTAGCCGAATTGGCACAATGCTTGCCCGTATACACTTCGGCTATCTTCAAACCGGCCCGAACGGGCCTGACACCTAAGGGGGATGTAATGGGTATTTCACGAAGGCAGTTCCTGCAGGGAGGGGCGCTGGCCGGAGCGGCGCTGGCCCTTTCCGGCACGCCGGGGGAGGCGAGCGCCGATTCCCCGGACCTGCGCACCAAGGGGACGAAGGTCACCACGACCGTCTGTCCGTTCTGTTCGGTGGGCTGCGGTCTGATCGTCCACACCAAGGACGGCAAGGTCATCAACGCCGAAGGGGATCCACAGCACCCGATCAACCAGGGCTCGCTCTGTCCCAAGGGGGGCGCGCTGTTCCAGATCGCCAACAACGACAAGCGGCTCCAGAAGGTCATGTACCGTGCTCCCGGCTCCGACAAGTGGGAAGAGAAGTCGTGGGACTGGGCCCTTGACCGGATCGCACTGCGGATGAAGGAGACCCGCGACAAGTCCTTTAAGAAGACCGAACTCAACAAGAAGGACAACAAGGAATACGTGGTTAACCGGACCGACGGCATGGCCTTCTTCGGCGGCGCCGGCCTCGACAACGAGGAATGCTATCTCTGGACCAAATTCGCCCGCGCCATGGGGGTTGGCCAGCTGGAGCACCAGGCCCGATTATGACACTCCTCCACAGTCGCCGGTCTGGCGGCTTCGTTTGGTCGTGGCGCAATGACCAACCACTGGATTGACCTGAAGAACTCCGACGTTATCTTTGCCATCGGCTGCAACCCGGCCGAGAACCACCCCATTTCCTTCAAGTGGATCGAGGCGGCCCTGGACAACGGCGCCAAGCTCATTTCCGTCGATCCGCGCTACACCCGCACCTCTTCCAAGGCGGATATCTACGCCCAGATCCGTCCGGGCACCGACATCGCCTTCCTGGGCGGCATGATCAACTATGCCCTCCAGAACAGGATGATCCACGAGGAGTACGTGCGCGAGTACACCAACGCCACGTTCATCGTTTCCGAGCAGTTCGACTTCCAGGACGGCATGTTCTGCGCCTTCGACGATCAGGAGAAAGTTTACGACCTCAAGTCCTGGGCCTATGCCACCGGCGCCGACGGCAAGCCCAAGCGCGACATGAGCATGAAGGACCCCAAGTGCGTCTACCAGCTCATGAAGAACCACTACAAGCGCTACGACATCGACACCGTCTGCGCCATCACCGGTACCCCGAAGGAGGACTATCTCAAGGTGGTCAAGGCCTTCTGCGCGACGGGCCGTCCCGACAAGGCGGGGACCATCCTCTACGCCATGGGGATCACCCAGTCGACCCACGGCAGCCAGAACGTGCGGGCCGTGGCGCTCCTCCAGATGCTGCTGGGCAACATCGGCATCGCCGGCGGCGGGGTGAACGCCCTGCGCGGCGAGTCCAACGTCCAGGGTTCCACCGATTACGGGCTCCTCTTCCACATCCTCCCCGGCTACCTGAAGTCGCCGGAGTTCGACAACGTGGACCTGAAGGCCTATGTCGAGAAGTGGACCCCCAAGACCAAGGACCCCAAGAGCGCCAACTGGTGGGGCAACACCCCCAAGTACACCGTGAGCCTCCTGAAGGCCTGGTACGGCGACAATGCCACGGCCGAGAACGACTTCTGCTACGACTACCTGCCCAAGCGGATGGGGAACTACTCCTACGTCAAGATCATGGAGAAGATGGGCAAGGGCGAGCTGGAAGGGCTCGTCTGCATGGGAATGAACCCGGCCGTGGGCGGTCCCGACTCCGTGGCGGCCCGCGAGGCCCTGGGCAAGCTCAAGTGGCTCGTCACCGCCGACCTCTGGGAGACCGAGACCTCCATCTTCTGGAAGCGCCCCGGCGTCGATCCCAGAACGATCCAGACCGAGGTCTTCATGCTGCCGGCCGCCTCGTCCATCGAGAAGGAGGGCTCCATCTCCAACTCGGGCCGCTGGGCCCAGTGGCGCTACACCGCGGTGCATCCCCTCGGCGATTCCCGCAGCGACCTCCACATCATCGACGAGTTCTACAAGCGGATCACGGCCCTCTACCAGAAGGACGGGGGCGCCTTCCCCGAGCCCCTCACCAAGCTCGCCTGGAACTACGGCACCGGTCACGAGCCCGACGTCCACCTGGTGGCCAAGGAGATCAACGGCTACTTCACCAAGGACGTCACCATCAAGGAGAAGGACAAGGTCCTGGAGTTCAAGAAGGGCGACCAGGTCCCGGCCTTCAAGTACCTGGCCGATGACGGCTCCACGGTGTCCGGTTGCTGGATCTACTGTGGCTCCTACACCAACGAGGGGAACCAGATGGCCCGGCGGGACCCGTCCGACCCCACCGGCCTCGGCCTGTTCCCCAAGTGGACCTGGTGCTGGCCGGTGAACCGCCGGATCATCTACAACCGTGCCTCTGTCAACCCGGCGGGCGAGCCCTTCAACCCCAAGCGCCCGGTCATCGCCTGGGACGCCCTGGAGAAGAAGTGGAAAGGGGATGTCCCCGACGGTCCCTGGCCCCCCATGAAGGACGACAAGGAAGGGAAGTACCCCTTCATCATGCTTCCGGAAGGCCACGGCCGCCTCTACGCCCTCGACATGAAGGACGGCCCGTTCCCCGAGCACTACGAGCCGGTGGAAAGCCCGGCCAAGAACCTTCTCTCCAAGGTCCAGACCAACCCGGTGGTCAAGGTGCCTTCGAACGTGTCCAGCGACACCTCCAAGTTCCCGCTGATCGGCACCACCTACCGGGTGACCGAGCACTGGCAGGCCGGTGCCATGACCCGCAGCCTTCCCTGGCTCGTGGAACTGGTGCCCGACATGTTCGTGGAGATCAGCGAGACGCTGGCGAAGCAGAAGGGGATCAGCCAGGGGGACATGGTAAAGGTCACCACCGAGCGGGGGAGCATCCAGGCCAAGGCCCTGGTCACCAGCCGGCTCAAGCCCTTCGATGTCCAGGGCAAGCTGATCGAGCAGGTCGGCATGCCGTGGCACTTCGGCTATGCCGGCCTTGCCACCGGCGACAGCGGCAACGTCCTGACCCCCACCGTGGGGTGCGCCAACACCGGCATTCCGGAATTCAAGGCGTTCCTCTGCAATATTGAAAAAGGAGGTAAGGCCGCATGAGTGCCGGAGCCATCGACTATTCGAAAACCAAGACGTTCCTGATCGATACCACCAAGTGCACCGGCTGCCGCGGCTGCCAGGTGGCCTGTAAGCAGTGGAACCAGCTGAAGGCCGAGAATACGACCTTCTTCACCGGCGAAGGCTACCAGAACCCGCCGGGGATGAGCGAGTTCACCTTCACCCGGGTCAAGTTCAAGGACTACCAGAAGCACGGCCAGAACGAGTTCGCCTTCTACAAGGAGATGTGCATGCACTGCAACGACCCCGCATGCGCCTCCGTCTGCCCCGTCGGTGCCTTCGAGAAGACCGCCGAGGGGCCGGTGGTCTACCACTCCAAGAAGTGCATCGGCTGCCGTTTCTGCATGGTGGCATGTCCCTTCGGCATCCCCAAGTACGAGTGGAGCAAGGCGTTCCCGCTGGTCAAGAAGTGCACGGGCTGCTACAGCCGGGTGAAGAACGGCCTCGATCCCGCCTGCGCCACCGCCTGCCCCACGGCCATAACCTATGGTCCCCGGGATGAGATGATCAAGGAGGCCGAGAAGCGGATGTCCGCCCGGCCCGACCGTTACGTGAAAGTGGTCTACGGCAAGGAAGAGGCCGGCGGCACCACGGTCCTCTACCTGACCCAGCAGCCCCTGGACGAGCTCGGCTTCAAGCCGGTCACCAAGCGTCCGCTGCCGTCCTACACCTGGCAGGCCCTGCGCCTCGTGCCGGGGATATTCCTGACCGTGGGCGGCACCCTCTCCCTCATTACCTGGTTCCAGCACCGCAAGGACCGGGTCCGGAAGGAAGAAGAGGAGCAGAAGAACCGCAAGGAGGGGAACCAATGACCGCAGCACGTATCGTCATCAATGAAATCAAGGGATACCACCGGTTCATCAAGTTTCTGATGGTCCTGGTGGGTGCGGCGGCCGTGGCCTCCGCGGTCCGCTTCATCTTCGGCCTGGGCGCCACCACCAACCTGAACGACCTCTACCCGTGGGGCCTCTGGATCTCCTTCGACGTGGTCACTGCCGTGCCCCTGGCGGCCGGCGCCTTCACCATCGGCATCGTGGCCCACGTCTTCCACATCAAGAAGCTGGAGCCCCTGGTCCGGCCGGCCATCGTCACCGGGTTCCTGGGCTATTCGCTGGTCTGCGTCGGGCTGCTGCTCGACCTGGGCCAGCCCCAGCGGGGACCGTACGTTCTTTTCAACTGGAACGTCCACTCCCCCATGTTCGAGGTCTCCATGTGCGTCATGGCGTACACCACGGTCCTCTTCCTGGAGTTCCTCCACCCGGTGAGCGAGCGGTTCGGCTGGCACATCCCGCTGCGTCTGCTGCGGACCCTGGAGCTGCCGTTCGCCATCCTGGCGGCCATGATCTCCACGCTCCACCAGTCGACCCTGGGGACCTTCTTCCTCATCGCCGTCGACAAGCTCCACAACCTCTGGTACAATCCGCTGCTGCCGCTGCAGTTCTGGCTCTCCGCCATCTTCACCGGCCTCTCCATCGTCATCTTCGAGGCGAGCCTCGTGCATAAGTATATGGGGCAACCGGACGAGTCGGACCTGCTGGCAACGCTGACCAAGATCATCCCCTGGATCATGGGGGTCTATATAGCGGTCAAGGCCTACGCCCTGGCGTTCCTCTCCCACGGACCGCTCTTCGATCGGCCGGTCCTGACGGCCCTCTTCAGCGTGGAGGTGATCGTGGGTCTGCTGATCCCCTTCGCCATGTTCCTCACCAAGCGGATCAGGACCGACAAGCAGATGCAGCTCCGGGCCGCCTCCCTGGTGATCATCGGCCTCATCCTGAACCGGTTCAACGTCTCCATGTTCGCCATGCACCAGCCCGGTCAGCCCGTGTATTTCCCGAACTTCATCGAGTCGGTGGTGACCATCGGCATCATCGCGGCCCACATCCTCTTCTTCGTGCTCATCGCCAAGTATTTCCCGATCTTCGAGCACCATCCCGAGGCCACCGACTACACCATCCCCGACCGTTTCCGCAAGATCGAGAAGCACGGTCACGGGGCGGCGAGCGAGGCGTAGTTCACGTAATCCAACGGCGCAGGGGCAATTCATGGATTGCCCCTGCAACCACGAGACCCCATGAAAACCATCCACATCTACGCTAACGGCCGACTCGAAGAAAAGCAGGGCGATATCGTGCGGGAGTTTCCCCTGGTGCTCCAGGTGAACGGCCGGGAGATCGCCACTCTCATCGCATCTCCCCACGACCTCCGCTTCCTGGTGGCCGGGTTCCTGCGCAACCAGGGCTTTGTCGAGTCGGCGGCGGATTTCCACATGCTGGCCGTCTGCGACGAGTTCGGCATTGCCAATGTCCGGATCAGGCAGGAACTGCCCGAGCGGCTCAAGCCGGTCCTCACCAGCGGTTGCGGCACCGGCATCACCTTCACCCTGGAGACGGGGGGGCGGGAAGCGGCCGTGGCGCCGTCGCCCGCCGTGGCGCCGGAGGCGGTCTTCCGGCTCATGGAGGAACTGGCGCGGCAGGCCGACAACTACCGGAACCACGGGGGCATCCACTCGGCCGCCGTGGGGGACGGGGAGGGGAACCTCCTCCTCTTTGCCGAGGACATCGGCCGGCACAACACCCTCGACCGTATTGCCGGCGAGGCCCTGCTCAAGGGGATCGATCTGGCCGGCCGCATCCTGGTGACCTCGGGACGCGTCTCCACGGAGATGGCCTCCAAGTGCGCCCGGCTCGGCATCGCCCTGGTGGCATCCCGCACCTCGGCCACCGATATGGCGGCGACCCTCTGCCAGGAGGCAGGGATCTGCCTGCTGGGCTATGTGCGTGGCGGCAAGTTCACGGTCTATACCCACAGCGACCGGCTGCTGGTGCCGGAGCAGGCTGCGGCATCCCTGCCCACGCAGGTGCCGCGGGGCCGGATTCCCGGCGTCACCGGTGTCATCCTGGCCGGCGGCCAGTCCAGCCGCATGGGGAGCAACAAGGCCCTCCTCCCCTATCGGGGCGGACGTTTCATCGAGTCGATCCATCGCCAGCTCTCCGAGTATTTCGACGAGGTCATCGTCGTCACCAACACGCCGGAGCAGTATGAATTCCTCCCTTGCCGGAAGGTGACCGACATTCACGAGGGAATGGGCGCCCTGGCCGGCATCCACGCCGGTCTCCACCATAGTTCCAATCCGGCGGCCTTTGTGGTGGCCTGCGACATGCCCTACCTCAACGGCGACCTGATCCGCCACCTGGCATTCATGGCCGATCCCGGCGGGGTCCTGATCCCCGAGAGCCCCACGGGTCTGGAACCGCTCCACGCCGTGTACGGCAAGGGGTGCCTCGCCGCCATCGAGGCGACGCTCCTCTCGGGCCAGCGGCGGATCGTCTCGTTTTTCGGCAGGACCAATGTCAATCGCGTCAATGTGGCCCAGATTGCCGCGTTCGACCCAGAGTTCAATTCGTTCCGCAACATCAACACACCGACCGACTACTACCGCCTGAGAGAGATCGAGCGCGGCGAGGCCCAGCCCGCCCCGGCCGACGAGCGGGCCGAGGCGTCGGCGTAACGCTGTAACAAAAAGGAGACAGAACCATGTTCGGATTCGGCATGCCCGAAATGATCATTATCCTCGTCATCGCCCTGGTGGTGTTCGGCCCGGGGAAACTTCCCCAGCTGGGTCAGTCCCTGGGCGCGAGCATCAGGAATTTTAAGAAGGCGTCCCTGGAAGAGCCCGAAAAGATCGCTGTTAAGGAAAAGGACGAGCACGCCTGACCCGCTGACCGCGCACTTTCGTCATACATCTACCCGCCTCCGGCAACGGAGGCGGGTTTTTTTGTGCCCGGCGCGGCGGAATGATCCGAAACCCGTGGATATTAGTTGCATTGTTATGTTTTTGTAATCATCGGGTGGGAGGGGTGGTATGTAGGGTGTTGCATAAAAAACTGAAATAAATCAAGGCGTTTACGCGGTACTGCCTGATCGGCTGGAGCACTGATGTACGCGTGTAAAAAAATAATTGCCATAATGACACAAGGGTTGCTTTTTGTGAGACAGAAGTATACAGTTCAGTTAGACAAAATGATGCAATGCGGGGAAAAGGTATACACAATCCACTGGAGATGTGATTTCGAATAGTTGTCATAATTTTCAATAATATCAACATATTGTGTGTACTTTTGTGGTAATGCCGGCTTGTTTTATTTTTGGCACATATGTTGATGTTTACGTTTTATGTAGAAAAAAGATGTGCTATTTTTAATCTTGCATTGCAAGGCTAAAGTGGTTTCGGGCTACTGACAATCACGCATCATACCGACAGGGGGATTTATGGGAAAGGAAGCTGTGCTTCGCGGCGGCGTGTCGCGAAGGGATTTCATGAAGACCTGCGTTGCAGCCACCGCCATCATGGGGCTGCCCTACAGCATGCACGCAAAGGTGGCCGAAGCTGCCCAGAAGGCCGGCCGGCCGCCGGTGATCTGGCTTCACTTCCAGGAGTGCACCGGCTGCTCCGAGTCGCTCCTTCGTTCGGGGCACCCGGATGTTTCCGAACTGATACTCGACATGATCTCCCTGGACTACCATGAAACCCTCATGGTCGGCTCGGGGCACCAGGCGGAGCAGTCGCTCCACGATTCCATGAAGGCGAATCACGGCAAGTACATCCTGGTGGTGGAAGGTGGCATCCCCACCAAGGACAACGGCATCTACTGCAAGGTGGGCGGCAAGACCGCCGTGGACTCCCTGACCACCGCCGCCGAGGGGGCAGCCGCCATCATCACCATCGGCACCTGTGCCTCTTACGGCGGCATCCAGTCGGCTCCGCCCAACCCCACGGGCGCCGTGGGGGTCCGCGACCTGATCAAGAACAAGCCGATCGTCAACATCCCCGGCTGTCCGCCCAACCCCTACAACTTCCTCTCCACGGTCCTCTACTACCTGACCTTCAACAAGCTCCCCGAGCTCGACGCGCTGGGCCGTCCCAAGTTTGCCTACGGCCGGAAGATCCATGAGCACTGCGAGCGCCGTCCCCACTTCGACGCGGGCCGGTTCGCCACCGCCTACGGCGACAAGACCCATGCCGAGGGGTACTGCCTTTACAAGTTGGGCTGCAAGGGGCCGGCAACATTCGCCAACTGCTCGGTCACCCGCTTCAACGACGTGGGGGTCTGGCCCGTTTCCGTCGGCCACCCGTGCATCGGCTGCACCGAGCCGGATATCCTCTTCAAGAAGCCCATCGCCGAGAAGCTCCAGATCCACCTGCCCACGCCGCCCGATACCTATGCTCCGGCCGAACTGGGGCAGAAGGGTCCCGGCGTGAGCCCGGCGGCAACCGGCCTCGTCGGCCTGGCCGGCGGCGTAGCCCTGGGTGCCGGCGCAATGCTGGCCAAGAAGCTGCCCAGCGGGGAGGAAGGTCATGAAAAGCACGACTAGACGCGATTTCCTCAAGATGATGGGGATGACCGGCGCCGCCTGCCTGGCGTGCGCCGCTCCCCTGTCGGCCTCCACGGCCCCGGCCGGCGAGAGCGAAACCGCCATTGCCATGCTTTACGACGCCACCAGGTGCGTGGGGTGCAAGGCGTGCATGGCGGCCTGCAAGCGGGTCAACATGGAGCAGAACAATCTCTCCTACGAGTACCTGCCCACCGACGGGGACAAGCTCTGGGATGCCCCCAAGGACCTGTCCGGCGACACCCGCACGGTCATCAAGCTCTACAAGGAGTCCGACACCCGCTTCTCCTACGTGAAGCACTCCTGCATGCACTGCACGAAGCCCGGCTGCGTGTCCGCCTGCCCGGTCAAGGCCATGACCAAGGACCCGGTCACCGGCGTGGTGGCCTACAACAAGAACGCCTGCATCGGCTGCCGTTACTGCCAGGTGGCCTGTCCCTACAATATCCCCCGCTTCCAGTGGGACAAGGCGCTGCCCCAGATCGTCAAGTGCGATTTCTGCAAGGACACGAACCTGAAGACCAAGGGGCTGCCCGCCTGCGGCGAAACCTGCCCCGTCGGCGCCATTGCCTTCGGCAAGCGCACGGATCTTCTGGCCGAGGCCCACAAGCGGATCAAGGAGAACCCGGACCGCTACATTCCAAAGGTCTACGGCGAGAAGGAAGTTGGCGGCGCCAACCACCTGTACCTGGCCGCCTTCCCGTTCCAGAAGCTGGGCCTGCCCGAACTGAAGGAGGAGTCGCCCGCCGCCTTCTCCGAGCATATCCAGCACACCATCTACAAGGGGTTCATTGCCCCGGTTGCCCTCTACGGGACCCTGGCGGCCATTGCCCTCAGGAACAAGAAGAAGCAGGAAGATCTCGGACACGGGGAGGACGACTAAGATGGGATCGCATCACGATGAATATCAGGTTCAGCCCGGCAAGATCTTAACCCGGCCCTTTTTCATCCTCCTGTTCTTCGTTCTGGTGGGGCTGGCGCTCATCGCCTACCGGTTCTTCGCCGGCGTAGGCGCGGTTACGGGCCTGTCCGACGGCTACCCCTGGGGAATCTGGATCGCCTACGACGTGGCCACCGGCACCGCCTTCGCTTGCGGCGGCTACGCACTGGCGCTGCTCATCTACATCATGAACCGGTGGAAGTACCACCCACTCATCCGGTCGGCCATCCTGACCAGCGTGTTCGGCTACTGTCTGGCCGGCTTCTCGGTCATGGTGGACCTGGGCCGCTACTGGAACGCCTACGGCTTCTTCATGCCCAGTCGCTGGCAGGGCAACTCGGTCATGTTCGAGGTCGCCCTCTGCGTCATGTCGTACTCCACGGTCCTGATCATCGAGTTCCTCCCGGCGGTGCTCTACACCCTGGAGCACAGCAAATGGAAGTGGGTGCGCGAGTCGTCCCACTGGCTCTATGCGCGCCTGATCCCCGACACCGACGCGCTCCGCAACGGCCTGACCAATGTGAGCAAGGCGGCGGGGCATATCCAGCTACGGCTCGACAAGGTCCTCATCTTCTTCATCGTCCTGGGGATCACGCTGCCGTCCATGCACCAGTCGTCGCTCGGCTCCATGATGATCATTGCCGGCGAGAAGCTGAGCCCCCTGTGGCAGACCGGCTTCCTGCCGCTGCTCTTCCTGATCAACTGCATCTTCATCGGCTACTCCACGGTCATGTTCGAGTCGATCCTCTCCTCCTTCGGCTTTAAGCGGGCCTATGAGGTGCACGAGCTGTCCGGCATCGCCCGGATCGTGCCGTGGGTGGCCGGGCTCTGGATGGCGATCCGCTTCGGCGACCTGATCTGGCGCAACCAGATCCCCACCATCCTGGCCTTTGACAAAAACGCTCTGTTCTTCATCCTGGAGGTGCTCCTGATAGGTGGCGGCGCCTTCATGATGCTGTCGCGCAAGAACCGGCTTTCCCCGCGGCTCCTGTTCCTGAGCGGCGCCCTGCTGATGCTCGGCGGCGGGCTCTACCGGTTCAACGTCTACCTCATCGGCTTCAATCCGGGCGAGGGGTGGAGCTACTTCCCCTCGGTGTCAGAGTTCCTCATCACCGTGGGCATCATCGCCATCGAAATCCTCGGCTACCTGACCCTGGTGAAGATCTTCCCGGTCATGCCGAATCCGAAGAAGCACTATGCGGAAGAGGGCGAGGAGCTGGTGGAGGAGACTGCCGGCCAGGTCGCTCCCGGCGGCGTGTACGCGGGGAAATAGGGACAGCGTCTGCATGATGCGCCCGCAGGGGCGATCCTGGTGATCGCTCGCTTCCCCGCACATGCCGAAACGGGCAAACACAAGGTTTGCCCCTACGATAAAAATCATATCCTCGGAGGAATACATGTCTAAACGCATCACCATAGACCCCATCACCCGGATCGAGGGTCACCTGAGAATCGATGTGGAAGTGAACGGCGGCCAGGTTTCCAAGGCCTGGTCCTCGGCCCAGATGTGGCGGGGCATCGAGACCATCCTCAAGGGGCGCGATCCCCAGGACGCCTGGGCCTACGCCCAGCGCTTCTGCGGCGTCTGCACCACGGTGCACGCCATCTCGTCCATCCGTTCCGTGGAGAACGCCCTGAACGTGGAAGTTCCCCTCAACGCCCAGTACATCCGCAATATCATGATCGCCCAGCACTCGGTGCAGGATCACATCGTCCACTTCTACCATCTGTCCGCCCTGGACTGGGTCGACATCGTGTCCGCCCTGAAGGCCGACCCGAAGAAGGCCTCCTCCATCGCCCAGAGCCTGTCCGACTGGCCCGGCAACAGCGAGAAGGAATTCAAGGCGGTCCAGGACAAGCTCAAGGCGTTCGTGGCCAGCGGCCAGCTCGGCATCTTCGCCTCCGGCTACTGGGGCCATCCGGCCATGAAGCTGCCGCCCGAGGTGAACCTGATCGCCGTGGCCCACTACCTCAAGGCTCTCGACTACCAGCGCCGGGCTTCACAGGCCGTGGCCATTCTCGGCGGCAAGAACCCCCACGTTCAGAACCTGGTGGTGGGCGGGGTAGCTACCGCCGTGAACATGGAGAACATCGCCACCCTCAACATGGAGCGGATCGCCTTCCTCCGCACCCTTATGGAAGAGACCCGCGAGTTCGTCCAGAAGGTCTACTACCCGGACCTGGTGGCCATCGCTTCCTTCTACAAGGAATGGTTCAAGTACGGCGCCGGCGTCACCAACTACCTGGCGGTCCCCGAGTTCGCCGAAGACACCCGCAACACCAAGTTCGGCCTCCCCGGCGGAACTATCTACGGCGGCGATCTTGGTACCTTCAAGGCGATCACCAACCACCAGGATGCGGCGCTCATTCAGGGGGTCACCGAAGGGGTGGCCCACGCCTGGTACGAAGGCTCCGATTCGCTCCATCCCTGGGAGGGGGAGACCAAACCCCAGTACACCGACTTCCAGGAAAACGGCAAGTACACCTGGTGCAAGTCGCCGCGCTACAACGGTAAGCCCATGCAGGTGGGACCGTCCGCCCAGGTCATGGCCGCCTACGCCACCGGCCATCCCAAGGTCAAGAAGCTGGTGGACGATGCCGCAGCCAAGCTCGGCATCGGTCCCAAGGAGCTCCACTCCACCATGGGCCGGCTCTTCTGCCGGGGCGTGCGCGCCCACGTCATGGCCGACTACTCCCTGGAGTACCTGGACAAGCTGGTGGCCAACATCGGCAAGGGTGATACCAACTACGCCAACCACACGGAAATCCCCGACGGCGAGTACAAGGGGGTCGGCTTCCACGAGGCACCGCGTGGTGCCCTGTCCCACTGGATAGTCATCGAAAAGAAGAAGATCAAGAACTACCAGGCCGTGGTTCCGTCCACCTGGAACGCCTCGCCGCGGGATGAGAACGGCGTTGCCGGTCCCTACGAGGCCTGTCTCGTGGGCAACCCGGTGGCCCAGCCGGACAAGCCGCTGGAAGTGCTGCGCACCATCCACTCCTTCGACCCCTGTATTGCGTGCGCCGTCCACACCATCGACCCGGCCGGCAAGGAGATCACCAAGGTCAAGGTCCTGTAACGGAAACCCGGGGGGGCTTCAGCCCCCCCTATGGAGTAGCGAATGAGAACCCTAATCTTCGGCGCCGGCAACCTGATCCTCACCGACGAGGGCTTCGGCGTCCACTGCATCAACCACCTGGAAGAGAACTACGTGTTCCCGCCCGAGGTGGAACTGTACGACGGCGGCACCCTGGGGATCATGGTCACCCACAAGATCGAGGAGGCCGACCGGGTCATCCTGGTGGATACGGTGGAAACCGCCGGCAATCCGGGCGAGGTCTTCCGCTTCGAAAAGGAAGACATCATGCTCAACCGCCTGCCGGTCAAGCTGTCGCCGCACCAGATCGGCATCCAGGAGATGCTCTTCATCAGCGAGATGCGCGGGGCCTGCCCGGACCGGATCAGCCTGCTGGGGGTCATTCCCTCTTCCCTGGACCCGGGGAGCGATCTCTCGCCGGTCCTGAGTGAGTGCCTGCCCCGCGTGGCGGGACTTATCGTCGACGAACTGCGTTCCCTCGGACACGAGGTACACGCACGGAACTGAGCCGTCCCGCAGGGGCTCAGCATTACGCCGGACCCGGAGCCGGCGGGAGGAACGCACCATGTTTGGATTCGGAATGCCTGAAATGATAATTATCCTCGTCATCGCCCTGGTGGTGGTGGGGCCGTCCAAGCTGCCCCAGCTGGGGCAAGCCCTGGGCAGCAGCATCAAGAGCTTCAAGAAGGGGATGAACGAAGACGAAGTGAAGGTCATCAACAAGACCAACGAGGCCTGATCAACGGGTAGGCCATGGAAGCGGGAGGTGTGTCATGCCGACGGTCATCATTGGTGCAGTGGCGTTGTTCGCGGCGGGAGTGCTCTTTTCACTGCCCGAGGTTCACCACGTCTACGGGCTCGGCGGGATTGTCCTCAGCGCGTTGCTCGCCTGCACCACGCTTCTGGCCGAAACCCGGGCCCTCTCCGATTTCTGGTCCCGGTTCAGGCCCAGGGGGGGCGGCGAGGTCTGAGAAACGCACGGGGCGAAGGCGGCACGACTGTGTTCGGCCCAGCTCCCCGATGCCGCAACGCAGTGAAATAGGCCGGGCGAGACGGCAACCTGCCGCATGCGGTATCGTCCGCCCGTTGATGTCATAACAAAAGAGAGGGGCCGCGAGGCCCCTCTCTTTTGTTATGGTCCTGCCCGTTGTGCTAGTGTTTCGCCGTCGTCGTCCTGATAACCCCGAGCACCGCCTCGCGGGTAAAGGGCTTGGGCAGGAAATCGCTGGCCCCGCCGTCAAAGGCGGCGCGGACCACCTCGTCGCAGGCGTAGGCGGTCATCATCACCACGGGGAGGGCAGGGCGCAGCTCCTTTACCCGATGCAGGATCTGCAACCCGTCGGCATCGGGGAGCCGCATGTCCTGCAGCAGCAGGCTCGCGTCTCCGGGGTCTCCCCCCTCGATCCTCGCCAGCAGGCTCGTCCCGTTGCCGAAGGTCTCAACCCTCAGCCCCGCCGCCTCGATCATCTTCTTGAGGTAACGCAGCATTCCTTCTTCATCGTCACAGATCAGCACGGAACCACCGAACATGACGTCCTCCATGGCTTGCGTGGTCAATTCTGCACTGTGTTGGGACAAAATGTCGCACCCGGTTCAGGTCACCATGGCTTCGACGTTGGCAGAGCCCCATATCCACGTGCGTTTAGCGTCTATTCCCCCAGAATGCGGTTTATCGATTCCTGGTGGTAGATATTCGAAAACAAAAATAGTGCCAGTTGCAGGCGTAGAGCGAAACGGGTTGCATCAGAACGAATAACCGATGGTGCCGAACGCCAGGGTTGACCGGGTGCCGAAGAAGTCGATGTTGGCCAGGGTCTGCTCCCAGATCACGCCCAACGTGGCCGACACATTGCGCAGGCCCGCCACGTTGGTGGCCGATGCGGTTGCCCCGGCTCCGTAGCCCCATTCCTCGCGGGTCCGGTCGTAGATGGGGTGGGCGGCATCGTACCCGGCGTAGCTGCCCGACACCCGTCCCGAAAGAGAAAGATCGCCCTTGCGCCAGCCAACGGACAGCCGCGCCTCGCCGCTGTGGTAACGATTACTTTCCCCGTCCGCCGCGCCGCGCTCGTAAGAGACCGACGGCGTTACCGTCACCTCTCGCGACGCCTCGATCTTGCCCGACAGGGTCAGACGGTGGGTGGAGCCGTCCCTTTCCAGGTCAGGGCTCAGTTCTCCGATCAGATCCCGGTCCACATCGTTAAGCGTTGCCCGGTAGGTGATCCCGAGCCGGGCCGGCCCCACATCCTCAATACCGAGCTTCACGCCGTAGACCCGGTTGTCCGTGTCCTCCCGGTCCGTCACGTAGGGGTTCTCCCAGACGCTCCCCGCGAACTGGTAGAACAGCGCACCGGTCGCCGTGCCGAAGCCGAGCGTGCGCTTGAGCCCCAGGGCTACGCTCCCTGCCTCGTCGGGAGGTGTGGAGAGAAAGAATTCGTTGGCGCTCCCTTCGGCACGGTACCTGAGGTCGACGAGGGCAATGGGATAGAGGTGGGTTACGGTCTTCGGCTTCGCGTGGATGCTCTCGATGTGGTTTTTCCCCCGTCCCCAGAGGTTGTCGGCCTTGGCAACCGCCAGCACGCCCCCGTCCACCCGCCCCGTAAATCCGGCACCCCACGCCGGCAGCGCCACAACAGCGCAAAAGAGAAACGCCAGCACTATCCTCATTCAACCCCCCTTTGGCCCATCGGACGCTCGCTTCTTGCCTGAGACAGTGTAGCAGACCACCGCTCGCGGGCAATGGGGATGGATGTATACGTGGTGCAGGAGGGCAAGAGCCACCACCGTGTGCTGGAAAATGTTTGCAGATCGGCTGATTTCAGCATTCCTCGCAGATGAAGCGGCGGCAGACATCGGGCCGGGCAAGAGTGACCGATATCCGGTGACCGGCAATTGGAGCACAGTGTAGCAAAAGCCGGCTGGCCTTCAGGGCGGTTGCGTCAGGTGCTGACCTCGAACCGGTACTCCACGGTGCGCGGATGGTCGGCAGCGCCGTTGTAGCTCCGCTCCGCAAAGGTGCACTGCCCGCTGCGATCCACGAGGATCACCGTGGACGAACGGGTGCCGTAGGTGGGGCTGGTGATGAAGAGGGGAGAGAGGAGGCGCTCCCAGTCGAGGCTGACCCCCGTGTCGGGCAGCAGATGGTCGGGCGCTGGGGTACGGTTGGCCAGGATGGCGAAGAGGTCGTCCACGGCCGGTTCGTCCGCTGTTGCCAGGAGGCGCGCCAGGGCATCCCTGCCCCGCGCCACCTTGGGCCAGGGAGTGTCGAGCAGGTGGTTGGAAAGGCCGTGGATTCCGGGCGCAAGGGGTGATGCGGCCGCGCCCCGGTTCGAATGGTAGTGGAGCCCGTTGCCGTCGCCGAAGATCAGGTTGAAGCCGTTGTAGTCGTGCCCGTCCCGCTGCAGGTGCTCCAGCCACCTGGCCGGTGCCTCGTCTCCGGCCAGGAAGCCGGCCACCAGCTTACCCCGTGAGCGCGCGCCCACCCGATGGGCTCCGGGATCGCGGTAGTTGGTGACCGCGGCGATCCTGCCGTCTCGCGTTACCCCGCACCAGGTGCCGCCGCCCCTCAGGTCCCGCCCGGCCAGGACCTGAGGGGCATCGTCCCAGAAGGCGGCCGGCGCCGTGGGTCGGGCGTAGAACTCGTCCCGGTTGGCGGCCAGCACCAGGCGATAGCGCGGATGGGCATCGAGGGCGAAGAGGATCAGGCACATGGGTGGTTCCTTGGTGCGCGGGGCTGCGGCGTGTGGTTCCGGTTGCCGGCCGCTGCTATTTCATGTCGCTTCCCTTTGCGTGCCCGTCCCGCTTCATCTTCATCTGTTTGCGCTTGTCACGGATCATTTTGGTGTCGGAATACATATCCTCATAGGCGGACTTGATGGCCTCGTCAAAGGAGGCCGGCCTGCCGCCGTTTTCCTTGATGAACGCTTCCGCCGCATCCTTGGCGGCAAAGGCCCACTTGGCATTTCTGGTCATTACCCCCTGCTTGCTGCCGCCGATAACCCAATAGGCCTTTTCGGCATCGATGAGTTGCCTGGTGGAGTAGTCGGCCACCATTATGGACTTCGGGGCCTTGTCGATGTTGTTTGCCAGGTCGACTGCGACGCAATGCAGGCTGCAGGTGGCTACGGTGGTGCCGTCCTCAAACTCGATCAGCATGCGGCTGTGTGCGAACTTCTCCCGATCCATGCCGCAGTACCGGCACGATTTGTGGACCGAAACGTCCTTCCCGTGGCTCGATGCGGCGCCAACCCCGGCCGTGAAAACAACGATGGTCATGGTCAGCGACAGGGCCAGACAGAACAGCTTACGGAATTGTCTCATGCATATCCCTCCTTGTGTGATATTCCGGCGCACTCATTACGCCGCCTGCGATGGTTGTGGCACCCTCCGCCGGGGCTCGTTGCTATGAGTCCCGGAAATGAACATGCAGGGGCCGCCCTGGTGCCCCACTATTTGTCAGAAGTCCTGAGGGCGAACGGCCAGGCCAGAATCCCGCCGTCCATGAATTTTGCGTTCCTGAAGCCTGCCGCGTCGAGGATCTTCTGGGCCTCATAGCCGCGAAGGCTGATCTTGCAAAAGGCGATGATCTCCTTGTCCCTCGGCAGTTCCTCAAGCTTCTCCCGCAGCATCCCGAGCGGGATCAGCTTGGCGCCTTCGATCCCCACCTCGTTGTGCTCTGCCGGCGAACGGACATCGAGCAGGATGAAGTCATCACCCTCATCGAACTTGCGTTTCACCTCCCGGGGCGTGATGCCGCGGGCATGGCCGGCCAGCTTGTTTTTCAGGATATCGGCGGCAACGATCAGGTTGTCCATCGCGGCGGAGTAGGGCGGCGCATAGGCGAGATCGAGCTGCGCCACCTGCTCGACGGTTGCGCCGAACGTGATGGCAGTGGCGGCGGCGTCGAGCCGCTTGTCGACCGCGCCTTCGCCCACGGCTTGCAGGCCGAGAATCTGGCCGGTGCCCCGTTCGGCCACCAGCTTGAGGATGATCGGTTTTGCCCCGGGGAAGAAGTGAGCCTTGTCGTGGGACGGCGACAGGACAGTCTCCACCTCGAACCCGTGCGCCTTGGCCTCTGCCTCGGTGAGACCCGTTTTGCCGGCATTGACAGCGAATACCCGCAGAATGCTGGTGCCGATGACCCCGGCAAAGGTTGCCTCGCCGCCGGCGGCATTGATTCCGGCAACCCGGCCCTGCTTGTTGGCGGTGCTCCCCAGGGGGATGAACACCTTTTTGCCGGTAAGGAGATGCGTGGTTTCGCAGCAGTCGCCGCAGGCGTAGATGTCGGGATCGGTGGTGCATTGGCGCGTATCGACCGCAATGGCTCCGGTGGGCCCTATCTCCAGCCCGGCGCCGCGGGCCAGCTCGACATTGGGGGCAACGCCGGGAGCAAGAACCACCAGCTCGGCCGGGATCCGCACGTCCCCTATTTGTACCGCCTCGACGGCGGCATCACCGACGAGGCCGGTCACCGCGCTGCCGGTCATGACGGTGACACCCTGCTGTCTCAGGTGCCTTTCCACCAGGGCCGCCATCTCCCAGTCCAGTACGCCGGGCAGCATCTGGTCCCGCATTTCGATGACCGTTACCTGCAACCCCTTGTGGCGCAACGCTTCAGCCGTTTCCAACCCGATCAGTCCGCCGCCGACGATACAGGCGCGGGTGCCGGGAACAGCCAGGCTCTTAAGCAGCTCGGCATCCTCGATGCTCTTGACGGTGAGGACATTGGCCAGATTGACATTGCTGATCTGCGGGATGAACGGGGTGCTGCCGGTGGCCAGAACCAGGCGGTCATAAGGGAGCTTCGTTTCCCGGGATGTCTGGCAATCACGCATGCATACGGTTTTTGCTGCGCGATCGATCGCAATGACCTCGGTAGCGGTCTTGACGGTCACGCCCTTGACCTTCCTGAAGAACTGATGGTCGCGAACGACGCCGACGGGCGTGCTCATCAGCTCCTTCACGTCTTCAACGGTATCAGAAACGAAATAGGGAATACCGCAGGCACCGTAGGAAATGAAGGTGCCCCGGTCAATCAGGGTTATTTCGGCTGTCGGGTTGATCCGCTTCGCTTTCGAGGCCGCCTTGGCGCCGGCGGCGTTTGCGCCGATCACCACAATGCTCATCTTCATGCACGTATCTCCGGTTCACGATAGTAGTGTCCGGCACATCGCCGGGGGTGCCGGTGCTGTCATCACTTTTCCAGGGGATGTCCGGCCTGCCGCCAGGCGGACATGTGCCCGTCCAGCAACTCCACATTCCGGTAGCCGTATAACCCGAGCAGCCCCTTGGCCATCTGGGCGCGCGGTCCGTGTTCGCAGGTGACCACCAGCTCCGCACTCTTGTCGGCGGGGAGACGGGCGAGCATCAGGAGGATTTTCCAGGCCGGGGCATGGACCGCGCCGGGGATGTGGCCGGCCTTGAACTCAAAGCCGGTCCGGACATCGATAACCGTCGGCGGGTTGTTCGCTTTCATGCGTTTCAGCAATTCATTGGACCGCATCTCGTTTCCTCGTATTTCGGGCGGGAAATCGATTTCGTAGTATCGGCACAGGTTGAGTATAAAGACGGCGGGCCGGCAGTGCAAGCGGCGAGGCATGCAAACAGACCAAATATCTCGATTGGCCTGCGCGCGGACCAGCCCGCGGGCATCCGGGGAAGCCGGTAAGGACGTGGTTGTTTGGTGACTGCAGCGAATCGGGGGATAATGGCGATACATGCCTCGGGACGCGCGGCGCAAGGCATGGCCGCGTTCTCAAGCAGGTCATTGTGGGAGACGCTGAAGGCGAGATGGTTTTTCGGGTGATCAGGCCGGCAACTCTTTGCGGACCTGGTGCTTGTTCATTCGGGACGCCCATGTCGTGGCGCTGCCACGCACCGGCCGTCGTGTCATTGGGGGAAGGCTACAGGGGATACACGTTTTCCCCTTACCTCTGTGCCCCACTACCTCTGCTCTGATGTGCGTACGCGCTGGGCCCGCCGTTCCCGGGCCTTCTCGCAGAGGCGCCGCTCCTCCTCGGTGCGGGGCTCCCAGCGGGGGACTTCCGTGGGCTTGCCCTCCTTGTCCAGGGCGACCATGGTGAAGAATCCCGTGGCCGCCACGGCGCTCTCGCCCGTGAGGACATTCTCGGTTTCAACCACCACGTCAACATCGATGGATGTCCGGCCGGTGCAGACCACCCGGGCCTCCACCTTGACCACCTCCGCCAGCCGTACCGGCCGCAGCAAAGAGATATGCTCGGCCCCGGCCGTGACCACTTCGCGCCGGGTGTAGCGCCAGGCGGCTATGGCGGCGGCCTTGTCCATGAGCCCCATGATCACCCCGCCGAAGATGGAGCCCGCCGGGTTGGTGTCCTGGGGGAGCAGGGTTTCGATCAGGGTCCATTCCCGATGGTGCGTTTCCGTTGCGTGTGTCATGTGTACCTCGCGTGGTCAGTGGATGGCGAGAAAGCTCTTGATGCCCGTGAAGACGATCTGGGCCGCCAGCGCGGCGAGCATGAGCCCGGTCAGCTTGCTCAGGATGGTGATTCCCCGCTTGCCGATCACGTGCTCGATGGAGGCGGCGGAGCCCAGCAGTGCCCCGATGCAGAGGACTGCCGCGGCCAGGGCCGCGCAGCCGATCACGGTCTGCCAGGCCCCCTGGAGTTCGGCCCCCATGACCAGGAGCGCACCGGTGGTGGCGGGGCCCACGGTGACGGGGATCGCCAGCGGCACCACGGAGATGTCGCCCTGCCGGTCGCTGGGGGAGACGGCGGCATCACCCTGGACCATCTGCACCGCGGAGAGGAAGAGGAGGGCGCCGGCGCCGATCCGGAACGAGTCGATAGTGATGCCGAACAGGGAGAAGAGGTGGTTGCCGAAGAAGAAGAGGGTGAAGCAGGCGGCCAGCACCGCCACGGTCACCTTGAGGGCGAGCCGCCGCCGGTCCCGGGGCGCGGTCTCCTGAGTCATGGAGAGGAAGACCGACATCACGAAGAACGGTGTCAGGAGGAAGAAGAACTTGAGCCAGATAGCGACGAAGAAGTTGGCGTAGGTGCTCATGTCACAGAATCCGGTTCAGGAACGACTGAATCCGCTCGTTGTTCATCCCTTCGGCAAAGAATTCCCGGGGGGTCCCCTCGGCCAGGAAGTTCCCCTTTTCCATGAAGATCACCCGGTCGGCCAGTTCCCGGGCGAACCCCATGTGGTGGGTGACGATGATCATGGTCATCCCCTCGTCGGCCAGGGCGTGGATGGTGTCGAACACCTCCCCGACCAGCTCCGGGTCCAGGGCCGAGGTGGGCTCGTCAAAGAGCATGAGCTTCGGCCGCATGGCAATGGCCCGGGCAATGGCCACCCGCTGTTTCTGGCCGCCGGAGAGGGTGGCGGGGTAGACGTCCTTCTTGTCGGTGAGCCCCACCTTGGTCAGCATGGCCAGGGCGGTTTCCCGGGCCTCGGCGGCACTCTTCTTCTGCACGGTGAGGGGGCCTTCCATCACGTTGCCGAGGACCGTCATGTGGGGAAAGAGATGAAAGTGCTGGAAGACCATCCCGATCTCGGCCCGCAGGGCGCAGATCACCGGCTGCTTGTCCAGGTGGAGCTTGCCGTGGCGCCGGACGTAGCCCACCTCGTTCCCCTCGAAGCGGATGGTCCCCTCGTCGATCTCCTCCAGGAAGTTGATGGAGCGGAGCAGCGTCGACTTGCCCGACCCGGACGGGCCGATGATCACGAGCTTTTCCCCCGGATGGACTGCCAGGTTGACGCCGTTCACCGCCGTGAGGCTCTTGAAGCGCTTGGTGATGTTCTCCAGCTGGATGAGGGGCTTAACGTCGCTCATAGATCCCTGCCCGGTGCTCGATCTTTTCGAAGAGGAAGGTGAAGAAGGTCGTGAAGATCAGGTAGATGACGGCGGCCAGGATGAGGGCCGTCACGTTGAAGTAGGTGTTGAACATCTGGTCCGCGGCCCGCATCAGCTCTACCATGGCAATGGTGGAAACCAGGGCCGTGTCCTTGATCAGGGCGATGAACTCGTTGCCGATGGGGGGCATGAGCCGCTTGTAGGTCTGGGGGATGACGACCCGGCGCATGGTTTGGCCATAGGTCATGCCCAGGGCCTTGGCTGCCTCGGTCTGGCCGTGGTCGATGCTCTGAATGGCTCCCCGGATGATCTCGCCAAGGTAGGCCGAGTAGTTGAGCCCCAGGCCGATGACCGCGGCGGTGATGGGTTTGAGGGTGATGCCGAGGGAGGGGAGGCCGTAGTAGATGAAGAAGAGCTGAAGCAGGAGGGGGGTGCCCCGGAAGAGCCAGATGACGAACCAGCAGAGGGCCGACAGGGGCCTGAAGGTGCTGATCCGCCCCAAGGCGATGAGGAGCCCGCCGATGGGAGAGATGAACATGGTGCAGAGCACCAGCAGGAGCGTCATCACCGCACCCTTGAGAAGCACCGGCAGGAACTTCAGGCAGTCCTGGAGGAACGTGACGTAGCCGGGCTTCTTCTCCCGCTCCACCGAGGCGACGAAGTTCTTAGCCTCGCTGTTGTCCGGGTAGAGGGAGAGCACCTCCCGGGCTGCGGCCAGGGCTTCGTCCATCTCCTCGACCGCGAAGTGGAGCTTGGCGATCTGCATCCGGCTCCGGACAAAGGCATCCCCCTCCTCGCCCGATTTGGGCGCCGGTACCTTCTTCAGCACCTCCATGGCCGCCGGAAGGTCCCCTGTCCCCATGAGGTCGTTGGCCTCCCGGAAGAGGGCGTCGTAATCGGCTTCGGACGCCAGCGCCGCTGCAACGGTGATCCACAAAAAAAGCAGGGCCGTGACGACCCTGCCGAGAGTGTATGGTTTAAGGTTCATAGAAAAGCTCATTTGAGAAGCGTGGATCTTTCGCAAAGGTCAAGGCGGGCAAGGATTTGAGCGGAGGCGTGCTTCTGTACGCCGCACAATCAAATCCGAAGCCCAACGCCGAGATTGAGGAAAAGCCGCGCTTCTCTTACCACTTCTTGGGGTTGGTGATGTCTTCTGCAAACCACTTGCGGGAGATCTTCGCCAGGGAGCCGTCCTTCACCATCTTGTCCAGGGTTTTCTGCACCTTCTCGCGCAGTTCCTTGTCTTCCTTGCGGAAAGCGACGCCGAAGGGCTCCTTGCTGATGAAGCCGGGGACCACCTTGAACTGGCCCGGACGCTTGGCGATGAAGTCGCGGCCGGTCACGTTGTCGATCACCACCACGTCGATGCGGCCCGCTTCAAGATCCAGCAGCGCCTTGGGGTTGTCCTCGTACTCCTTCAACTCGGCCGGAGCGGTGGGGAGCTTCTTCACGGCGTTGAGGGCCGAAGAGCCCTTCTGGGCGCCTATTTTCACGTTCTTCAGGTCGGCGATCTTCTTGAAGCGCTTCTCGGAGAACTTCACCACGGCGATCTGGCCGTCCATGATGTAGGGCTTGGTGAAGGCCACCTGCTTGGCCCGCTCATCGGTGATGGTCATGCCGTTCCAGATGGCGTCGAATTTCTTGGAGTTGAGGGAGTGGATGACCCCGTCCCAGGCGGTGGGCTGCCACTCGATCTTGATGCCCAGGCGCTTGCCCACTTCTTCGGCGGCGTCGATGTCGAAGCCGATCAGCTTGCCGCTGGCATCGCGGTATCCCATGGGGGGGAAGGCGTCATCGAGGCCGATGACAAGTTTCCCGGCGGACTTGACCCGGTTCCAGGAACCGTCGGCCGCAAAGGCGGTTGCGGCAAAAGCAACGAGCAGGGCAGAGACCATCAGCAATACGAGTTTTTTCACGTTCGGCACCTCTCCTTAAAATGAATTTAACTGCATGGAACAACAATTTGCCAACACCGAACGCGAATTATTGCAGAAAGGTGACAGTGCGTCAAGTAATGAGAAGCCTGCTGATACATCGTGGAAATCGGGCCGGCACGTCCCGGAGCAACTGCCCGGTCGCGGCACAAAGGCGCGCAACCGCTTCGACGAAACGGGATATCGGAATGTTCGAGTCGGGTGGGCGGGCCGGGGAGTGCCGGCGATCCCGGCGCCGCTGGGGCTGTCTGCTAGACCAGCCGGTGTCCTCCGTCCACGTGCACCACCGAACCGGTGACATACCCGTTCTTCATAAGCGAGATCACCGCGGCGGCCACGTCTTCGGGCCTGCCGATCCGCCGGGCCGGGAGCCGGGCGGCGAGGGCGTCGAACATCCTCTTCCGCTCGGTGGGGCTCATGCCGGCATAGGCGGGAGTATCCACGATCCCCGGCGAGACGGCGTTCACCCGCAGGGGCGCCAGTTCCACGGCCAGGCTCCGGCAGAGGGACTCCACGGCGCCGTTCACCGCGGCGTACGCCGAAAGGCCGTCCACGGGCTTGGCCGCGGCCACGCCGGAAAAAAAGGTGATCGAGCCCCCCTCCCTGATCCGCTGGGCCCCATAGCGGGCCGCAAAGTACTGACCCCAGAACTTGCTGTCGAAGATCTGGCGGAACGACGGGGTTTCCAGCTCCAGGAACGATCCCGCCACGCCGGTGGCCGCGGTTACGACCAGGTGGTCCAGTTCGCCGGTTTCGGCGAAAAACGCCTGTACGGCCTGTTCCTGCGTCACGTCAAGGGAGCGGGTCTCAACCGGCTGGCGAATCTCGTCCGCGGCCTGCCGGAGCTTCTCCTCCGACCGGCCGGCGATCACCACCCGGGCACCTTCGTCCGCGGCCATCTTCGCCACGGCGAGCCCCATGCCGGAACTGCCGCCGATCACTACTACCTTCGCATCGTTGAGCGACATGTCTAACTCCTCTTGTTTCCCTGCTGCGCCAGCTGCTCCTCCATTTCCAGGACCCGCATCGTGATCTTGAGGATCGAATCGGGGTTGAGCGAAATGGAGTCGATTCCCTGCTCCACGAGAAAGGCCGCGAACTCGGGGTAGTCACTGGGAGCCTGCCCGCAGATGCCGCTGTGGCGTCCGTTGCGACGCGCCCCCTCCACCACCCGGCCGATGAGTTCCATGACCCCCGGGTCCCGCTCGTCAAAGACGTGGGCCACCAGGGCCGAGTCCCGGTCCACGCCGAGGGTGAGCTGGGTCAGGTCGTTGGAGCCGATGGAAAAGCCGTCGAAGAGCCGCGAGAACTCGTCGATCATGATGACGTTGTTGGGGATCTCGCACATGACGTAGACCTCCAGGCCGTTTTCGCCCCGCACGAGGCCGTTCGCCGCCATTTCGGCCAATACCTTCTCCGCCTCCACGATGCGCCGGCAGAAGGGGATCATGGGGATTACGTTAACGAGCCCCATCTCGTCCCGGACCCGCTTCAGGGCCCGGCACTCCAGGGCGAATCCCTCCCGGTAGCGCTCGTCGTAGTAGCGCGACGCCCCCCGGAAGCCGATCATGGGGTTCTCCTCGTGGGGCTCAAAGGCCCGGCCCCCCAGGAGCGAGGCGTACTCGTTGGTCTTGAAGTCGCTCATGCGGACAATGACCGGTTTGGGATGAAAGGCGGCGGCAATGGTGCCGATTCCCTCGGCGAGCTTTTCCACAAAGTAGGCGGGCGGGTCGGCATGGCCGGCGGTGAGGCGAGCGATCTCGCGCCGCGCCGCCTCGTCCTCCACCCGGAGGGGGTGGACCAGGGCCATGGGATGGATCTTGATATGGTTGGTGATGATGAACTCCATCCGGGCGAGCCCGACCCCGTCGTTGGGAATCCGGCAGAGGGAGAAGGCCTCCTCCGGATTGCCCAGGTTCATCATGATCCTGGTGCGGGGGCGCCGCATGCCGGCCAGGTCAACCCGCTCCACCCGGAAGGGGAGTTCGCCGCTGTAGATTCTGCCCACTTCCCCTTCGGCGCAGCTCACCGTTATCTCCCGGTTGCTGGCGATCCGCTCGGTCCCGTCGCCGGTGCCGACCACCGACGGGATGCCCAGCTCGCGGCTGACGATGGCGGCGTGGCAGGTGCGACCCCCCTTGTTGGTGACGATGGCCGCGGCGGTCTTCATGACCGGCTCCCAGTCGGGGGTGGTGGTGTCGGCCACCAGGACCTCGCCGGGACTGAAGTCGCTCAGCCTGTGGATGTCGGTGATGACCCGGGCCGGGCCGGCGGCGATCTTTCCGCCCACGCTGGTGCCGGTGGCCAGCACCTCTCCCTTCTGCTCCAGGATGTAGGTTTCCAGGAAGTCGAGCCGCTTGCGGGATTCCACCGTTTCGGGCCGGGCCTGGACGATGAAGAGCCGGCCAGACTCCCCGTCCTTGGCCCATTCGATGTCCATGGGCATCTCGCGGCCGGCCCGCCTCTCATAGTGGGACTCGATCAGGAGAGACTGGCGGGCCAGCTCCAGCACCTCGTCGTCGCTGAGGCAGAAGCGGCGCCGTTCCTCCCGGGGCACCTCCACGTTCTTGGTCAGGTGCTTGGAAGTGCCGGTGCCGTAGATCATCCGGATTTTCTTTTCCCCCAGCCGTCTCCGGACGATGGGGCGGAAGCCCTGCCGGAGCGTGGGCTTGAAGACCGTGAACTCGTCCGGGTTCACGGCTCCCTGGACCACGTTCTCGCCCAACCCCCAGGCGCCGGTGATCAAAACCGTGTCCCGGAAGCCGGTCTCGGTGTCTAGGGTGAAGATGACCCCGCTGGAGGCGAGATCCGATCGGACCATTTTCATGACACCCACGGAGAGCCCCACCTTGAAGTGGTCGAACCCCTGGTCGATGCGGTATGAAATGGCCCGGTCGGTGAAGAGGGAGGCGAAGCAGCGGCGGCAGGCGTCCAGCAGCTGCGCCTCGCCCCGGACGTTCAGGTAGGTCTCCTGCTGCCCCGCGAAGGAGGCGGTGGGGAGATCTTCTGCCGTGGCCGAGCTGCGGACCGCCACGTCGCAGTTATCGCCATACTCGGCGCAGAGTCCCCGGTAGGCCTCTCTGATCTCTTCCGCCAATTCCCCGGGGAGGGGGGCGCCGTACACCAACTCCCGCAGCCGGCGCCCCCGGAGCGCCAGGTCGTCCACGTCCTCCTTGACCAGTTCCGCCAGTGTACGTTTCATTTCATCCAGGATCCCCGCTGAACGGATCAGGTGCCAGTAAGCCTCCGCCGTGATGGCGAAGCCGTTGGGGATCCGCACCCCCAGGGGCCTGAGCTCCCCGAACATCTCGCCGAGGGATGCGTTCTTGCCCCCGACCAGGGGGACATCGTCAATGGTTATTTCAGAGAACCAGCGAATCCAGGACATGGAAGAACCTCCCTGTGCTTCCTATCCGTTCAGCTTGGCGGCGATCTGCGCCACATACCTGCCCTGGAAGCGGGCCCCGGCCAGATCGTTCTCGCTCGGCATCCGTTCCCCCTGGCCGCCGGCGATGGTGGAGGCGCCGTAGGGGGATCCGCCGGTGATTTCGTCGATCCGCGTCTGGCCGGCAAAGGCATAGGGAAGGCCCACGATGACCATCCCCTGGTGGAGGAGGAAGGTGTGGAAGGTGAGGATGGTGGATTCCTGGCCCCCGTGCTGGGTGGCGGAACTGGTAAAGACGCCGGCGGCCTTGCCCACGAGGGAGCCTTTCACCCAGAGCCCGCCGGTGGCGTCCAGAAACTGGCGCATCTGGCCGCACATGTTGCCGAAGCGGGTTGGTGTGCCGAAGATGATGGCGTCTGCCGAGGTAAGCTCGTCCACCGTGGCCACCGGGATGTGGGCAAAGGCCTTCTGGGGCTCGACGGCGCCCATCTTCTCGAGCACTTCGGGCGGCAGCGTTTCTGGCACGCGGCGGAGCAACGCCTCGGCGCCGGGCACCTCGCGGACCCCCTCGGCCACAGCTTCGGCCATACGATGGATGTGGCCGTACATGGAATAGTAGACAATGAGTACGTTCATGACAAAGCTCCTCCTGACGACAGTGGTGACCAGCAGGAAAAAGCGTATCGCAATCCGGCGGGGATGCAACGAAGCGGCGGAGAGAGGTTCAGGACCGGCGGATGACGAACTGGCCGCGGGCGAGCCTGTTCTGGAGCCAGAGGCCCAGGAACTGCTTGATGACGGCACGGGTGGGGGGAATGATGAAGAACAGGCCGATCACGTCGCTGAAAAAACCGGGGGTCAGGAGGAGCAGCCCCCCCAGGAGAACCAGTGCGCCGTCGAGCAGTCCGGCGGCGGGGAGCCTCCCCATGGCCAGCTCTTCCTGGATGCGGCGAAGGATCACGAAGCCCTGGGAGCGGACCAGCCAGGCGCCGGCGAGGCTGATGAGCAGCAGCAGGGCCACGGTGGGCAGGGCACCGATCAGTTTGCCGACCCTTATGAGGAGGTAAAGCTCGATGATCGGGACGATGCTGAAGATGAGGAAGAGTCTCAGGAGCATGAAGGATGAGCGCGGCAGCGCGCCGGGGACGCGGGGACGGCCCTCAGGCGTCGCCCATGCAGAGGCGCAGCCGCGGCTTGGAGTATCTGGAGCGGGTGCTTTCCGACGCGCCCGCCAGTCGTCCCGTGGCCACGAGGTAGCCATAGGCCAGGCCGAGGATGTCGGCAACGCCGCCCATGGTGAGATTCATCCGCACGTACTTGCGGTTGAGTTCCGTGAGAAACGCGACAGGATCGCCCCTTTCGGCAATGAGCCGCTCCAGGGTCTGGCCGTCGCGCCGCAACCGGGCCAGCCCCATGGTGCCGCAGCGATGAAGGGTGGTGGTGTCGTCCACCGTCTGCATGAGGCGGGCAAGCATGGCAAAGGAGGCGCTGGTGAAGCAGCCGGTCCGTTCGATGGCCGCCAGATACACCGGCACGGCACAGGTGAACAGGGATGGGAGCCCGTCCAGGACCTCGTGCACGACTCCGCCGGTGCCGAAGCGGGAACGGGCCGTATGGCCGTTGGTTGCCTGCTCGCGGCGCAGGGCGAAGAATTCCTCGCCCAGTTCGGACACCGCCCGGCTCAACCGCTTTTCGTTATCGGAGTCGCAGCGCCAGCGGGCAACCAGCAAAAGCCCGCTCAGGAAGAAGTAGCCCTTGAGGGTGTTTGAGCCCAGCTCCTCCATCATGACCTCTTCGGCCCGCCGACCGATCACGGCCTGACAGAGGAAGCGCTCTCCGTCGGTAAGCGAACGGATCAGCTCCGCCAGGTAGTCGCCCAGGATATGGAGCGAGCGCTCCATCTTGTCGAGTGTAAGATCAGGGTGGGACCCTTGGTCGGCCATGTCCACGAGCCCCGGTTTCGGCGTCAGATAGAGTGCCATGGCCCCCCCCTTGACGAGGGATTGGGCAAACTGCTCAATCTCGAAGATGCGCGAGGAGTTCATGGAGCCTCCCGGGTATCTCCGCCGAGGTGAGGTGCCGGTGGCGGATGCAGTCGGCGGCCTGTTGGCCGCACGCGAGACAAGGACGAGGGGTGAGTCCGAGGAGCGCCCGGCTTATCCGGGTTCCGCTGCCGTCGTACACATCCAGATCGATGAGCTGCGAAAAAGGTGTTCCCATCTCCAGGGCAATACAGCGTCTTTTAACCTCAATCGCGTCCAAAGGGACGTGCATAATAGCATATGTATCGTCCTTGTCACCAGATTCCGGAAGGTAATAGACAGGACTGCTTCGTTCCGGTCGTCGAGATCACCCTCCGGCATCGCCAGGGAGAGGATCAGGGTGGTCGGGTAGCCGGCATCCAGGTAGAGGGAAAGCACCTCCCGGCGCCGTGCGGAAAGGCCGGGACGAAGAACGGCGCATCCGCGCCACGTTTTCGGGGGTACGTCCATGGTGCGCTCCACCACTCCGACTGGGCCGACAATTTGATGTCGGTGAATATCGTTGCGTATTGTAGCATGGAGGCTGTGGAAATAATAACGTGTATACATTAAAAGAGGTGAGAGGCGGCTCGTGGCCCGGCTGACCGGCACTTTCGCAATGTCTGCCCTTGTGACCGCTGCCGGCTCCGATCACATAACAAAATTGCGAGAAGGGAGGAACCGGTCGGGAGACTAGCGGGAAACGGTGTTGCCCCCCGCTGCCTTTGCCCTGTCGAGCGCCGCCAGCGCGTTTTCCGCAAGAGTGGCTCCGTCGATGCCCGGAGTGGCTTCGGCCACTCCCGCCGAAATGGAGAGCGGCGGCAGCATGGCACCGTCCCCCATGTCGATGACGGTGCGCATCAGGCGTTGCCTGAGCCGGTCCGCGATCATCCATGCTGTGGATGGTTCCGTTTCGGGGAGGAGCACCGCGAAGGTGTCGCCGCCGTAGCGCGCCACCAGCTCGCCGGGGCGGAGGGAGTTCCGGAGGGTTTTGGCGACGTCGTGCAGGGCCCGGTCGCCGCCGGCGCGACCGTGGCGCTCGTTGAACGCGCGAAAGCCGTCGATGTCGATCATCACCAGGGACAGGGGACGGCCGCTGGCGGTGAAGCGATCCACCTGCCGCGAGAGGATTCCCTCGAGCCAGCGTCTGCTCTGGAAACCGGTAAGGGGGTCCACCACTGCCTGGTTGCGGAGGGCGTAGTCGCGCACGGTGCCCGAAAAGCTTTCCTGGGGAGAGCCTCCCCTGCCGCGCAGAAGGATGCCGAGCAGGTTGCAGGCGGCTGCGTGGGACGCCTGGGCCAGGGACCAGATCAGATCCTCTTCCAGGATCATGAGCCGCGTGTCTTCAGCGGCCACGAGGGTGCAGGGGACTTCGGGCTCGCCGGAAACGAGGCTTTGGCCGACGATGTCGCCCCGCTCCAGGTGCAGGGGCGTGTCGTCCCGCTCCCGGACGTCGTAGTAGAGGGCCAGGCGGCCGTCCAGGATCAGGTGGATGGTTTGGCCCAGAGGGCCGGCCGGCTCGAAACGCTCGCTCCGCTCCAGGGTGACCACGCGACTGTGCTCAAGAATGCCTTCGATGCATTCGAGAGGAACGAAGCGGAACAGGGGCAGCGCTTCCAGTTCGCCGGCGCTGAACGGCAGGTGGTTCCTGGGCATGGGATCCTCGCGAACCGGGGGATCAGTATCCCCTGACGATTACTTCAAGATGGCCGTCGTTGGGGCAGAAGATGAGGCCGTGGACCGGTACATCCCGCGGGATGAGGGGGTTCTGGCGGATCACCGACGTGACGCGGGCCACGTTTTCCTCGGGGCACGAAAATGCACCCATCCACTGGGCCAGATCAGGCACCTGGGCTTCGATGACGGAGGGGTCTATGCCGCGCGCCACCATCCGCTGTCTGAGGTCGCCGGAATCCACCGCCGCCATGCCGCAGTCCCGGTGGCCGATGACGAAGATTTCCTCGACGCCGAGCATGAACACCGCCGCCACGAGACTCCTGATGACGCCGCCGCTGATGGGATCCACGATGGTGTTGCCGGCGTTCTTGATGACCTTCGCGTCGCCCCGCCTGATTCCCATGGCTGGTTCCAGGAAATCCACCAGGCGCGTGTCCATGCAGGTGAAGATGGCGAACTGTTTTTTCGGGTTCTTGGCCAGGGGGGGGAACGCGCCGGGGCGGACGAACTTTCTGTTTGCGTCCAGAATGGTGTCGAGAAGGGTCATGGCATTTCCTCGCACAGGTTTGAGCGACGCCATATATACCGGCGGCCGTCCCTCCTGTCAATGGGTTTCTCCTGCCACTGCAGAGGGTGATAGCGTGTAACTCTGCGACGTAGTTTGACAATTTGCCGTGCGCTGGTAAGGTTTGAAAGGGATTTGATCCCGATATCCGTTGCCTGTCTACAGGGAGGTCGCCATGAAGGTGAGAACCATCGTTGGTGTCGCGTTTGCCGTCGCCCTGCTGGTCGCGTCGACGGCAGCCGCGGAGAACAGGGCCGGTTTCTTTTCACTCAGTCCCTATTTCGGAGGCTATACCTTCGACGGGGAGCAGCACATCCGCACAGCGCCCACCTTCGGCATCCGGGGCGGATACAACCTTACCCAAGCCTGGGGGGTGGAGACCGTGTTCGGCTTCTCTCCGGCCGAGGAGACCAAGGGCAGCCAGGTCGACGTGGACTCCTACACCTACCGGCTTGAGGGGCTCTACCATTTCATGCCGGAAAGCTCCCTTGTGCCGTTCCTGGCGGTCGGCGCGGGCGGGACGACCCTCGACTACGCCGCCGGTTCCAACGGCCGGGATCGCACGGACGGCATCCTCACCTACGGCGGCGGGGTCAAGTACTTCATCACCGACGTCGTGGCGGTGCGGGGCGACGTGCGGGGCATCTTTGATCTGGGATATTCGTACAGCAACGTCGAGTACACGGTTGGCTTGAGCTACCTGTTCGGCGGAGCCGCCCCGGCGGCCAGGGCCGTTCCGGCGCCGCAGGCTGCGCCCGCACCGCCGGCTCCGGAGCCCGCCCCTGCCGTCGAACCCGAGTCGGCGCCGCTCCCCATGGCTGCCGAGCCGACGCCGGGCCTCATGAAGTACTGCATCACCCTCAACATGGAGTTCGACATCGACAAGGCCAACGTCCGTCCCCAGTACCACGACGAAGTGAAGCGGGTGGCTGACTTCCTGAAGGAGTATCCCTCGACCACGGCCGTGATTGAGGGGCACACCGATAATGTGGGGGACGACGCCTACAACATGAGACTTTCCCAACGGCGCGCCGAAAGCGTGGTCAACTACCTGGTGGACAATTTCGGGATAGACAGGGCGCGCCTCTCCGCCCGGGGCTTCGGCAAGACCCGCCCCATCGCCGACAATTCCACCGAGGCGGGCAAACAGCGCAACCGCCGGATCGAGGCGATCATCGACTGCGCCCTGGAGGACCCCAAGGTCATCGCGGCCCTGCCTGACCGGCTCTGCATCGCCCTGAAGGTCCAGTTCGACACGGACAAGTGGGACATCAAGCCCCAATACCGCGGAGAGATCGCCAAGGTGGGCGATTTCATGACGCGGAATCCTACTACCACGGCAATCATCGAAGGGCATACCGACCGGGTCGGCACCGCCGACCACAACATGAAGCTCTCCCAGCGCAGGGCCGAGGCGGTAGTCAATTCCCTGGTCGAACACTTCGGCATCGAACGTTCGCGCCTCTCCGCCAAGGGATACGGCTTCAGCCGGCCCATCGCCTACAACTCCACGGCCGAGGGCCGGGCCCTCAACCGGCGGATCAACGCCATCATCGACTGCGTGATCAAGAAGTAGCGGCCGCGATCTGAAGAAAAAGGGCCGTCTCCCCCATGGGAAGACGGCCCTTTTTCGAGCGAAAGGATCTGCCCGTCATTTTTTAGCGTCGATCCCGTAACTCTTCATCTTGCGGTAGAGGTTGCTCCGCTCCAGCTCGATGGCGTCGGCGGTGCGCGAGATGTTCCAGCCGTACTCCTCAAGTTTTTGGATGATGAATTCCCGCTCGAATTCTTCCCGTGCCTCCCGGAGCGACGAGGGTTCCAGGGCGGCTTCGCTTCGGGGCAGAACTCCCTCGCGGCCCGCGCCTTCGCCAATCGACGGGGGAATCCGGTCAGGGGTGATCACCCGCCCCGGGGTCATGATGACGAGCCGCTCCACGATGGTGCGCAGCTCCCGCACGTTGCCGGGCCAGTCGTGCCGGGCCAGGATGGCCAAGGCTTCGGGAGGCATGGTTTTGCGTTCCTGGCTCTCCCGGCGGGCGAAGATGTCGAGGAAGTGCTCTACCAGCGGCACGATGTCTTCCTGCCGCTCCCGTAGCGGCGGCACCGCGAGGCTGACCACGTTCAGCCGGTAGAACAGGTCGGGGCTGAAGCGGCCCGCCCGGACCTCTTCCTCCAGATTCTTCGTGCTGGCGGCCATGATGCGCACGTCCGCCTCAATGGACCTGGTTCCACCGGCCCGCTCGAATTTACGCTCCTGGATGAGGCGCAGGAGCTTCGCCTGGGCGCGGGGCGGCATGTCGCCGATCTCATCCAGAAACATGGTGCCGCCGTTTGCCAGGTCGAGCTTCCCCTTTTTCTGGGTCGCGGCGCCGGCAAAGCCCTTTTCGTGGCCGAAGAGCTCGCTCTCGATGAGTTCTTCGGGCAGGGCGGCGCAGTCGAGTTCCACGAAGGGCCGGTCGCGGCGGGAACTGTGGTAGTGCAGCGACCGGGCCGCCAGTTCCTTGCCGGCCCCGTTTTCGCCGGTGATGAGCACCGGCGCGTCCGCCGGGCCGGCCAGCCGGACTTGCTCCCGCAGCCGGCCCATGGCCTCCGACTCCCCCATGATCTCGTGTCCCCTGAAGCTCAGGGCACGCAGCGAATCGTTCTCGGCCCGGAGCCGTCCTGCGTCCAGGCCGTTGCGGACCGTGACCAGGATCTTCTCCAGGGAGAGGGGCTTCTCGATGAAGTCGAAGGCACCCATTTTGGTGGACTTCACTGCCGTTTCAATGGTGCCGTGGCCCGACATCATGACCACCGTGAGGCCGGGGTCGGCCGCCTTGAGCCGTTGGAGGGTCTCCATGCCGTCCAGCCTGGGCATCCAGATGTCCAAAAGCACCAGGTCGGGCCGATCCTTCTGGACCGTCTCCAGGGCCTCGACGCCGTCGCGCGCGAAGGCGGTCCGGTACCCCTCGTCCTCCAGAATGCCGGCCAGGGCCGTGCGGATGTCCTGTTCGTCGTCCACGACGAGTATCGTTTCGTTCACGTAATCCTCTCTATCCCGTCACAGGCAGTTCGATGACGAACTTGGTCCCCCGGGGCTCGTTGTCCCGCACCCGGATGAACCCGTGATGGTCGGTGATGATGCTGCTGACGATGGCGAGCCCCAGGCCGGTGCCCGACGCCTTGGTGGAGAAGTAGGGCTCGAAGACCCGCGTCTTGTCCTCCGGGGGGATGCCCGGTCCCGTATCGGCCAGGGTCACCACCGCCATTTTCAGTTCCGGATCGAAGCGGCTCATGATCCGGACCTCGCCCGCCCCCCCCATGGCCGCCACGGCGTTGTCCAGGAGGTTGATGAAGACCCGCTTGATCTGGTCCCGGTCCAGCTGCAGCTGGGGCAGCCGATCGTCGGCGCTGAAGCCGAACGCGACGCCACGGTGCCCTTCCCGGAACAGGGTGACCGCCTCGCGGATGACGGCGTTCAGGTCGTTGGGGGAGGGATGGGCCGCAGGCATCCGGGCGAAGTTGGAGAACTCGTCCACCAGGGTCTTCAGTTCGTCAACGGACTTGACGATCATGGCCGTGCACTCGTCAAAGACCCGGTCCTCGTCGCCGAAGCGGGGAAGGTAGCGTTTGCGCAGCCGCTGGGCCGAGAGCTGGATCGGGGTCAGCGGATTCTTGATCTCGTGGGCGATGCGGCGGGCCACCTCGCGCCAGGCGGCCATCCGCTGGGCCTTGATCAACTGGGTCATGTCGTCGAAGACCACCACGGTGCCGAGGAATTCGCCGTTCTCGTCCCGCAGCACCGACAGGTTGAAGAGGAATGTGGCCCGGCTGTCCCGCACCGGCACCGTGATCTGGCGGCTGATGCTGTCCTTCTTGGCCATGACCATGTCCCGCAGGACCCCCTTCACGATGTCGAGCTGTTCTCCCTTGAGCACCTCCCGGAAGTTGTGGCCCACGGCCCGGGGCGTGTCGATCTGCAGGAGCCGGGCCGCGGAGGGGTTGATGGTGGTGATCGTCCCCCCCCGGTCCACGGCGATGACCCCGGCAGCCACGTTGCGGAGCACAATTTCCATGTGGCGCCGCCGCTGTTCCAGTTCCTGGTTGCTGCGCGACAACTCGTCGTTGGCGTTTTTCAGGGCCAGCTGGTTGCTCCGCAGGTCGTCGGTCATCTTGTTGAAGGCGGCCACCAGCATGCCCAGCTCATCGTCGGTCCGCTGGCCCAGGCGGATGTCCAGGTTTCCCTCGGCCACCTGACGGGTCGCCTCGGCCAGTTCCTGAATCGGCGTGGTGAGGCTGTTGGCCAGGTGGAGTCCGAACCAGACCGCCAGGAAGATGATCACCATGGTGATCAGGAACAGTGCCAGGATGTAGCCGGACCGGATGGGATTCTTCAGGATCTTGAGCTGGCGAAACTGCTCGTAGGAGGAGGTGATCTCCCGCATCTTCTCCACCAGGGAGTAGGGGACGAAGTAGTTGACCACCACCGCCCCCACCACCTCATCGGCGCGGTAGGTGGAATAGATCGGCACGATGCCGCGGATGAGGTCGGCCTTGCCCACCGTGTTGACCCGGGTCAGTTCTTTGCCGTCGAGCCCCTGCCTGATGTCCTCGGAGGAGGGGTTGGTGAACTCCCCCAGCGGGAGCCCCGGGTTCGCGGCGCGGACCAGTTCCTCGTTCTGGGCCGAGTAGACCTCCACGATCCCCAGGTTGTACTCCTTCTGCTTCTGGCGGATCAGTTCCTTCATCAGCGGCAGGTTCTCGTCGTTGAGCAGACGCTGGTCGCGGATGATGGCGCTGATCTGGTTGCCGTAGTAGAGGGCGTTGGCCGCCGAATTCTTGTAGTAGGTCTGGGCAACCTCCAGCGATTCGGAGAGGGAGTTTTCGATCTGGGTGTTGAACCAGTTGCGGATGCTCTGGTTCACGTAGGTGGCCGAGACGAAGAACAGGAGCATGGTGGGGATGATGGAAAGGCTCACGAATGCGATGACGAGCTTCGTGCGCAGGTTGGCCCCCAGGGCCTTGCCCCGTCGCTCCATCAGTAGTTTTGCCACGTTGCGGAACAGGAGGTAGATCAGGAGGATAATCAGAAGGATGATGACGTTGATGACGCCGAAGATCAGGAAGTTGCTCCCCATCGGCACATCGGAGCTGATGCGCGACAGGTGGATCTCCACCCGGGTCAGGACCAGGATCAGGAGCACCGACAGGGCGATGACGATCCCTTCGCGGCGCCGCTTGATCCGTTCCCGTTCGGCTGGTGTTGCGGCAGGCGTACTGTCCGTGGTCTGTTTGTCCATGGGTCGTCCGAAGTGTGGCATAAATGCAACAGTCACACTCTAGCGGAACACAGCGGATTATGCAAGGAGTTGATGTGGCTGGAGAAATGCTCCCCGGATGAAAAAACGGGGAGAGTGGCCTCTCCCCGCCTCGATGTGCCAAGGGCCGCCACGCTTACGGCATGCTGATCTCCTGGTTCTTGGAGCGCAGCTTTTTCACCAGTTCAGCGTACCCCTGGTTGGTGATGATCTTGTTGAACTGGGTCCGGTAGTTGGAGACGAGGCTGACCCCTTCGATGACGATGTCGTAGGCCACCCACTTGCCGCCCTTGAGCATGAGGCGGTAGTCGAGAGAGTACTCGTCGCGCCGGGCAGTGACGATTTTGCTCCTGACCTCGGCATAGTCGCCGTCGATGGCCTCCTTCAGGTACACCACCTTCTCCTGGTTGTAGGACTCGATCTTGCCGGCGTAGGAGTTCTCGAGCAGATTTTCAAAAAGCTCCACTAACTCCTTCTTCTCGGCGGCGTTTCGGTCGCGCCAGTGGCGCGCCATGGCCCGCTGGGCCATTTCGGCGGAATCGAACACCGCGCCGATGGCCCGCTTGATCTCCTGGCGGCGCCGTTTTTCGTTCTGGGGCTTTTTCAGTTCCTTGTCAGAGACGATTTTGATGACGTCGTCAACGGTCTTCTTCACCGTCTCGGTGGGCGAGGGCTGGGCCAGGGCGGTGCCGGAGACGGCCAGAGTGACGAAGAGGATGGGAAGCAGGATCCATTTCATGGAGCAGAGACCTCCTGGTGCTCAGTTAAGCGGCGCCTGGCCCACGGCGTGGTCGAGCCGGGCCAGGGCCATGTTCTGGTTGTAGATGGCCTGGAAATAGGCGGCGCGCATGCGGGCGTAGTTCTGGAGCCCGTCGAAGATCTCCTGGGCCGGTCCGACGCCGAAGTCATAGTTGGCCACCGAGGCCACCACCCAGCGCTTGGCGTTGGTGTATGCCTCTTTCATGGCGGCGGCGCTCGCCTCGGCCTCCCTGGCCTCGAGCCACGCCTTGCGGATCTGGAGCGGGATGAACTCGTCGGCGTAGGCCTTGGTGGAGAGGAGCCGGTTGTACTGGGCCCGTTCGCCCGCCACCTTGGCGCCGGTGATGCCGAAGTCGAGCTTCCACTTCACCCCCAGCGCGATGCCGGCCCAGACGTGGTTGAAATCGTCGGGCACAAAGGGATTGTCGATGCGGGTCCGCTTGTCGGCGTAGGCGGCGGAGACGTAGCCCCCCAGGAAGAGGTCGGGCCAGTAGTTGGCCTTTGCCGCCTCTACCAGGGCTTCGCGGGCCTTGATCCCCTCGTTGAGCTGGCGGAACTCCGGCCGCCGGGTCCGGGCCTCTTCCACGTAGGCAGTCAGGTCGCCCAGGGTGGCACCGGCGGACTGAAGCCGTTCGGCGTCGATGTCGACCGCTTCGGCGGGGGGGAGCCCCATGCGGGTCTTGAGGGCGGCCAGGGCAAGCTGCTCGCCTTTGGTGGCCTCCTCCAGGTATTTGGCCACTTCGCCCCGGAAGGCGTCGAGCTTGTAGATGTCCAGTTCGTCGGCGTTGGGGGACCCCTTGTCGATCAGCTTGCGGGCCTTGGTCTTGGCGTCGTCCAGAATGTCGCGCGCCTCCAGGACCAGTTCCCTCAGCTCCCGGGCCAGGAGGATACCGTAGTAGTACTCCTTGACCTGGAGCGCCACGTCGGTGCCCTTCTGGTCCTTCCTGGCCCGGTCGACCTCGATGCCGTGGCTGGCGGCCTTCATGTTCTCGGAAATCTTGCCGAAGGTGTAGAGGGGCTGGACCAGGGTGGCGTCGCCCCGCTGGAACCAGGTCCAGCGCTCGGTGTCGTTGATGCCGTCCGGCGAGTAGACCTGGTTGCCCCGTGCCTGGGGCACCGGGCCGATGAGGCCCAGGAATTCGATCTGGGGATAGCGGTGGGCCTTGGCTTCGTCCAGTTTTGCCGAGGTGGCGTCGATGTCCGCCTGGGCCTCGCCCAGCTCGGGGGCGGCGGTCAGCGCCTTCTTGATGCAGTCGTCGAGGGTGAGCTTCGTCCCGGCGCCGGCGTCGGCGCCCCACGCCGCTGCCAGCGGCAGGAGCGTTACGGCCAGTGCGAGAGCCGTCCGTCTGAGTGCCTTCATGGTTGGTCCCTCCGTCAGGTGTCCGGTTGAATTCCTGCGTCCCAATTTATTCGACGTTTCCGTGGATGTACTTGCTCAGGAGCTCTTCCAGGTCCACGGCCGATTCCGTGTCGCGGATGCGACCGCCGTCGGCCAGCAGTTTGTCCGATCCCCCGGGCTTGAGCTTGATGAATTTGTCGCCGATGATGCCGCTGGTCCGGACCGAGGCGATGACGTCGTCCTGGAGCTTGACGCCGTCCCTGATCCGCAGGTCGACCCGTGCCCGGTCGCTGGAGGAGTCGAGCTCGATCCGGTCGACCCGGCCGACCTCTACTCCGGCTATTTCGACGGCGGCGCCTTTCTTGAGGCCCGATACCGAATCGAAATCCGCTGAGACCTGGTAGTGGTCCCCGCCCAGCAGCTCCATCTGTCCCAGCTTGACGGAGAGCCAGGCAAGGCAGAGGATGCCGATCAGGACGAATATGCCGACAATGAGTTCGAGAGTGACTCTTTTCATGGGTCTACCTTTTCAGATGAGCTGGATGGGGCCTTCGAGGCTGCCGCTGATGAACTGCCGCACCACCGGATGCTCCGAGCGCCGGATATCCTCCGACGTGCCCTGCTCGATGATCTTGCCCCGGTAGAGCATTGCCACGTTCTCGGAGATGTCGAAGATCTCCGGGATTTCGTGGGAAACGATGACCGCCGTGTAACCGAACCGCTCGTGGGTCCTCCGGATCAGTTCGTGGATGGCCCGGCATATGATGGGGTCGAGGCCGGTGGTCGGTTCGTCGAACAGGATGATCCGCGGGTTCAGGAGAAGGGCCCGCGCCAGCCCCACCCGCTTCTTCATGCCACCGGACAGTTCGTCGGGGAATTTCTTGTCCACGTTCCTGAGTCCCACGTGCTCCAGCGCATCGTGGACCCGGTCGCTGATCTCCGAGCGGTTCAGATGGGTCTTCTCCTCCAGGGGGAAGGCCACGTTCTCGAACACGGTCAGGGAGTCGAACAGGGCCGCGTTCTGGAACAGCATGCCGAACTTCTCCCAGACACGGTTCATCTGGTAGCGGCGCATGGTGGTGATGTTCTCGCCTTCCACGAACACCTCGCCCCGGTCCGGTTTCATGAGGCCGATCATGTGCTTGAGCAGCACGCTCTTCCCCTCGCCGCTGGGGCCGATCACCGCGGTGATCTTCCCTTCCGGGATATCCATGGTGAGGCCGTCGAGCACCACCTGGCTGCCGAATGATTTATGGACGTCAACGAGTCTGATCATGGCCTATAACATAACTGAAGTCAGGAAGTAGTCCCAGATGAGCACCAGCACCGACGACATGACCACCGCCTCGGTGGTGGCCCGCGATACCCCCTCTGCGCCGCGGCTGGCGTGGTATCCCTTGTAGCAGCAGACCCAGGCGATGATGCCGCCGAAGGAGAACGATTTTACGATGCCCGACCAGACGTCCTTCCATTCCACGCTCCGCTCCATCTCGGAGAAGTAGGCGCCCGGGTTGACCCCCAGGAGTTTCACCCCCACCACGTAGCCGCCATAGATGCCGACCACGTCGAAGATGGCGCAGAGCAGCGGCAGCGCCACCAGGGCCGCCAGGATCTTGGGGGAGACCAGATACTTGAACGGCTCCAGGGCCATGGTCTTCAGGGCGTCGATCTGCTCCGTTATCTTCTTGATGCCGATCTCGGCGGTGATGGCGCTGCCGGCCCGGCCCACCACCATGAGGGCCGAGAGGACCGGCCCCAGTTCCCGGATGAGGGAGAGGGCCACGGCCGAGCCGAGCATCCCTTCGGAACCGAACTTGGCCAGGGAGTAGTACCCCTGGAGCCCCAGCACCATCCCCGTGAAGGCGGCGGTCAGAACGATGACGAAGAGCGATTTGGCGCCGATGAAGTGGATCTGCTTGTAGATGTGGATCGGCTTGCCGGGCCTGATCACGATGTTGATCAGGGCATGGGTGAGGAAGATGAGCATCTTCCCCATCTCCCCCACCACGGAGAGGGTGAGGGCGCCGATCTTTTCAATGGATGATACCAGCAAGGAACGCTCCGGATGTGTGATTGACGGGTCACAGTATACGCGCAAACCGCGCAAAGTAAAGCGTTAGGCCTCGCTCATCGCGGCCTGGGGGGCTGACGCCTCACAGGATGAAGTCAGTTGAGAGGAAGGTGGAGCGCCGTTCCCGCACGATGTCGGTGATGATTTCCTTGTTGATTTCGTGGTTTCGTGCCGCCACCAGGGTCCGGAGCGAGAAGGCGCGCAGGGCGTCCGACACCGACAGGGTCCCTACGGCCGAGTCCTTGCGGCCGGTGAACGGGAAGACATCAGGACCCCGCTGGCACTGGCTGTTGATGTTGACCCGTGACACCTGGTTCACCAGATGGTCGATGAGCGGCGCCAGCATGGTGCTGTTGCGGCCGAAGATGCTCACCTGCTGGCCGTAGTCCGATTCGCGGATGGCGCGGATCGGCTCCTCCACGTCGGTGAACGGGACCACAGGCACCACCGGACCGAACTGTTCCTCGGTGTAGAGGCGCATCCCCGGAGCCACCGGATAGACCAGGGCCGGGTGGAAGTAGGTGGCGGTGACCGTGCCGCCCCCGTCGTTCACCACTGCGGCGCCGCGAGCCACGGCATCGGCCAGCAGTTCCTGCAGGTAGGCGGTCTTCCCCTCCTCGGGCAGGGGGGTGATCATCACGCCCGGTTGCCAGGGCATGCCGGTGCCGATGGCCGACAGGGCCCGGGAGAAGATGGCAATGAACTGCTGCGCCACGGATTCGTGGACAAAGAGGAGCTTCAGGGCCGTGCAGCGCTGGCCGTTGAAGGCGAGGCTGCCGGCCAGGCATTCCTCCACCGCCAGGTTGAGATCGGCGTCAGGCAGAACGATGGCGGGGTTTTTCGCTTCGAGCCCCAGGACCAGTCGGAGCCGGTTGGGGCGGGGATGATCCTTTAGCAGAGTATTAGCCGCTTTGCTCGTGCCGATGAAGGCCAGCACGTCGATCCGGCCGGACCGCATCAGGGTGGGGGTCAGTGCCCGTCCGGCGCCGAGCAGGACGTTTACCACCCCCGGAGGGAACGCCTCGCGCAGGGCGGCCAGGAGCGGCGCGAACAGGAGCACCCCGTGGCGCGGGGGCTTCATGACCACCGTGTTCCCCATGATCAGGGCCGGGATCAGGGTGGTGAAGGTCTCGTTGAGGGGATAGTTGTAAGGGCCCATGCAGAGGGCTACGCCCAGGGGGCCCCGGCGGATCTGGCCGATGATCCCCTGCTCGATCACGAAGCGGGAGGAGACCCGGTCCAGCTCCTTGAGGGCGTCGATGGTGTCGGTGATGTAGACTACGGTCCGGTCGAATTCCTTTTCCGCATCGGCACGGGTCTTGCCGATCTCCCACATGATCAGCCGGACCACCGCTTCCCGTTGTTCCTTCATGAGGGACGCGAAGTGCTGTACATGCCGGATCCGGTCGGCCACCCCCATGGTGGGCCACCGTCCCCTGCCGCAGTCGTAGGCCGCGGTGGCGGCATCAAGGGCGGCAAGGGCGTCGGCCTCGCCCATGAGAGGGAAGCTTCCGATCCGGACGCGCTCGGGACCGCCGGGTGTGCGGACGCAGACCGGGGAGAATACATCCTGAACGGCCCCCTGCCAGTGGCGGAGCTCGCCGTTCAGCAGGTAGTCCCGCAGTTCGACCGGAGCGGACAGTCGCTGCTGGGGGGGGATTTCATCCGGGCAAGGGAAGAGGGTGGGGATGCGTTCCGCGATGGACATGGGGCGTTTCCTCCTGGCGCATGGTATGCTGAAAGAAGTTTAATCAGTTTCAGCAGGGAAGCAAGGAGGTATACGGTACGGCATCCCGACGCGGGAAGGGCTGCGGCATTACCAGTTCAGCACGCCGTTCGCCTTTTTCACGATCGCCATGACGTCACCCATGTCGATTTTTCCGTCCGGACAGGGTGCTCCGTTAAGGCGGGGGTAGACGTCGCCCCGCATGGCCTGCTCGTTGGTGGCGGCGGCGCGGCCGACGGCTATCCGGAGCGCCGCAAGGGCATCCTGGATGGTGACCGCGCCGTCGCCGTTCAGGTCGCCGCTATTATTCTGGAAGACGGTCATGCAACGGGCCATGCCGCTGGGCTCATCCTCCAGCGCTGCCGCCCGGCCGGGCATGAGCGCCGCGGCTGCGAGGAAGACCACCAAAACTGCACCGACGATTCCGACGGAGTACCGGTTGTACTGTTCCATGGCATTTCCTTTTGCATTGGTGACTGTTATACAAAGGTATAAACGAAAACCGGCCGCGTGCCAACAGCGAAAATCGAGGGGGCGAACATGGGGCAGTCGATCATCACCAGGGATGCGGGCCGTTATTTTCTGACCGACCGGATCAGGCACGAGGTGGACTGGTGGAATACCCCCCAGGCCAGGGGCGAGGAGCCGCCGCCGGTCCAGAAGCCCGTTGCGCCGGGGGCCCGGGTGATTCCGTTGCCGCCTCCCGCGGCCTGGGGGATTCCGCCCTGCAATCTGGCGGATGCCATCGCCCGGCGCGAGAGCAGGCGCCGGTTCCGGGCGACTCCCCTGTCTCCGGAGGAACTGGCGTTTCTGCTCTGGGCCACCCAGGGGGTACGGAAACGGCTCAACGAGGCGGCGGTGCTTCGCACCGTGCCTTCTGCGGGGTGCCGCCATCCGTTCGAAACGTACCTGGCGATCCTCTCCGTCACGGGGATTGAGCCGGCCGTCTACCGCTATCTTCCCCTCGATCATGCCCTGGTTCTGGAGCGGGAGGTCCCCGATCTCGCCGCCACCGTAACCGCGGCCGCTCACGGCCAGCGCTTCGCCGGGGAGGCGGCCGTCGCCTTTGCCTGGACGGCGATCCCTGCTCGCACCGAATGGCGCTATGCCGAGGCCTCCTACAAGGTGATCGCCCTGGATGCCGGCCACGTTTGCCAGAATCTCTACCTGGCCTGCGAGGCCATCGGCGCCGGCACCTGCGCCATTGCGGCCTACCGCCAGGATCTGGCGGACGAACTGCTGGGGGTGGATGGCCGGGAGGAGTTCACCGTCTATCTTGCGCCGGCGGGGAAGGTGTGATTGAATTTCTCAACCGACGTGCTGCTGACATACGGGAGGGTACCATGAGGATGATCATCGCGTTTCTGCTCGGCTGCCTCGGCATGTTCCTGGCAACGGGGTGCGCCTTTGTCAGCGTGCCGCTCATGAGTGCGCCCCAGCCCCTGGCCGAACAGGTGCTGGAAGGGGATGGGGCGAAAAAGATCCTGATCGTGGACATCAGCGGCGCCATCGGCGATCAGGCCAAGGGAGGCGGCCTGCTGAGCCGGGGGGCCCCCTCCACGGTCTCCCTGGTGCGGGAGGTCCTCCTGAAGGCCGAGCGTGATCCCAAGGTGGCCGGGCTGATCCTGCGGATCAATTCGCCCGGGGGGACGGTGACGGCCAGCGACATCATCCGCCACGACCTGCTCGCCTTCAAGGAGCGCCGGAATCTTCCGGTGTCCGCCTGCATCATGGGAATCGGTGCCTCGGGCGGCTACTACGTGGCCACCGCCGCCGACGGGATAACCGCCCATCCCACGGCTCTGACCGGGAGCATCGGGGTGCTGCTGATGACCTTCAACGTGGAGGGATTGCTGGGGAAAGTGGGCGTGGAGGAGAAGACCATCAAGTCGGGCGGGAAAAAGGACCTCCTGTCGCCGTTCCGCCGCGCCACTCCGGAGGAGGAGCGGCTGGTTCAGGGGGTCATCGACCAGTTCCACGGGCGCTTCGTGGACGTGGTCCAGGCCCGGCCGGGGAACCGGCTTTCGCGCCAGGATCTGCTCACACTGGCCGACGGCCGCATCTTCTCCGCCGCCGACGCCCTTGCCGCGGGCCTCATCGACCGGATCGGCTACCTGGACGACGTCATCGCCTCTCTGCGTGACCGCATAGGAGATCCCGACGCCCGGGTTGTCACCTACTACCGGCCCGGCAGCTACCAGGGGAGCATCTATGCGGAGTCGGCAGCCGAGCCGTCCATGACGGACCTGCTGGGCGGGTTCGACATGACTGGCGGCGGCCAGTTCATGTATCTCTGGCGCCCCTGGTGATCGGCAGCCCGTCAGTGGCCGGGCTCAGCGGCGCTCTTCGCCCTGTTCCCCTTCCTTTTCCAGCTCCTGCCGGAGACGCTCCAGCCCCTTGCTGAAGCTTTCGGCATCGCCGAACTCGAAAAAGCGGGGATAGCGGTCATGGGCCGCCTTGATCCTGCGGGCGTGTTTGATGGGGCACCAGTACTGCTCGGTGCGGGCTGAAACCTCCCGCGCGTAGGCGGCCAGACCGTTGCCGTAGGAGCAGTAGAAGCAGTTGAACTTTTCGATGATGTTCAGGTAGGGGAGATCCTCCCGGTCGAAGATCAGGTAGTCGGCGCGCTTCACTTTCGGAATGCCGTAAACCGGGAAGCAGATGGTCTGGTAGATGAAGAGGAAGAGATCCAGCGCCATGAACGGGATGAACCCGGCGTAGATGATCGGCGCGGTGAGGATGTTCAGGGGGCGCGCCTCGATCAGGTAGCGAAAGAGTCCCGTTTTCAGGCGACGCTGCTGCCGGGCCACCTCTTCGGCGAAGCGGATCCGCTTCTTTTCGATGACAAACTGGAATTCCTCCCGCTTCTGCTTGAACTCCGTTTCCAATTCCTCTTGCAGCTCTTTTATCCTGCGGATCAGTTCGTCGATCTGGTGGGTCATCAAGCTCTCCCTGTTTTCCCCGTGTGATTCTGCACCCTGGCCCTGCCGACCATAGCCGTACTATCGCCATAAGTCCACCGGTTAATCGGGCGGGTGCGGATCCGGCCCGTGACGACGGGGAGCGGATGGCGCATCCCTGCCGCGGTCCATGCCGGTAAGGCGGCGACCGGAGCCGGGGGGCGTGACGGCCGGAATGGCGCGTGCGGCTGGAAACGGGGTGTCAGTCGAGGGAGAAATAGAAGGTGGCTCCCCGGCCGGGAGCCGACTCGGCGCGGATGGTGCCGCCGTGGCGATGGATGATCCGGGCGACCGTGGCGAGCCCGATGCCGTTTCCTTCGAACTCGGACGCCGGATGGAAGCGCTGGAAGGGGGCGAACAGCCGCTGGGCATCGCGTATATCGAACCCGGCGCCGTTGTCCTTTACGTAGTACATGTTTTTTCCCGAACAGTATTCGCAGCCGAATTCCACCTCAGCCCGTTCGTTTCGCGAGGTATACTTCCAGGCGTTGCCCAGGAGATTTTCCAGCACGGTCATGAGGAGTTCGGGATCGGCATTGGCCGGCGGCACATCCTTTACGCTCCAGTCCACCTGCCGCGCCGGCTCTGCCGCGGCCAGCTCGATGCAGACCTCCCGGGCCAGATCGGCCGGGCGAACCTCCTGGCGCCGCAGTTCGTCGCTGCCAACGCGGCTCAGTTCCAGCAACCCGTCGATCATGGACTGCATCCTGCCGGCTGCCGCGGCAACGCGTTCCATCAACTCGCGGTGCGCAGGCTCCATGCAGCCACCCCAATCTTCCAGCACCATGTCGACGATCCCGGAGATATGGCGGGCCGGGGCCTTCAGGTCGTGGGAGACAGTGTAGCTGAATGCCTCCAGCTCCCGGTTGGCGTTCTCCAGTGCGGCGGTACGATCCGCCACCCGCTGTTCCAGGTCGGAGTTCAACCGCAGGATTTCCTCTTCGGCACGCTTGCGCTCGGTGACATCCTCCACCACCATTATGAAGGAATCGTCGGGGCCACTCCTCCCCCGGACCGGCGAAAACGCGGTATTTGCCCAGACGGTCCGGCCCGTGCCATGGGTGAACCGGAGCTCACGCGTCAACGGCTCCCCCTCAGTGGCGGCGATGGTCGGCATGATCTCCCGGGCGGCGCTGCGGTCCTCCGGGTGCACCAGGGCAAGGCAATCGAGCCCGGCCAGATCGTCGTCATGGCGCCCGGCGATGTCGCAGAAGCGCCGGTTTGTCCTGATCAGCAGCCCCTCGCGGTCGATGATGGCCATGCCCACCGCCGCCTGCTCGAAAGCCCCCCGGAAACGGTCCTCGCTCTCCCTGAGACTCTCGGTTTGCCGGTCGATCTCCGCAAGCATAGTGTTGAAGGTTTCGGTGAGCCGGCTCAACTCGTCCTCGTTCGATACCGGCACCAGTCGTTCCTTGCCTTTTTTGCCGCTCAGTTCGTTGATGTGCCGCTCCAGCGCCAGAATGGGGCGGGTCAGGTACTGCATGGAGAGCGAGACCACTACCAGAACGCCGAGGATGGCGACCACGGTGCTGATGATGAACAGCCGGCGTACCACCTTCACGGGCTCGTAGGCCACTGCGAGCGGATAGCTCGCCGCCACGACCCAATCCTTGCTGCCGAGCTTCGTTACCGATGTCAGAAGGATGTCGCCGTATCGCCCCTTTGTTTCGCGGGTGCCCACGTAGCCCTCCCGGGCGGCGTCGACCAGGCGCGCAACTTCGGGAACCGCCTTGATCAGGGTGTGCTCCCGTTCCGCATGGATCAGCACCATATGGTTGCGGTCGATGATGCGGGTGAACCCCTTGTTGCCCACGGTGATCCGGCCGAACCGGCTCAGGGAGTTCTCCTCGCTCAGGTCTATTCCCCCCAGCAGGGCTCCCTTGAATGATCCGTTTTTTCCGAGGATCGGGCTGATAAAGACGATTTCCCTCAAGTTGGCGGTGCCGGTGCAGCAGGTGGTCAGCTCGGAGATGAGCGGCTTGCGGGTTGCCCTGGCTTTGTTGAAGAAGGCGTGACCGGAGAAGTTTTCCACCCGTCGGACTTCCTGGTTGGTCACTTCCGCCAGGAGGTTGCCGGCGGCATCAACGACGAAGAGGTGATTGTTGAACAGCGTGCGCAGGCCGGTCCGGCTTTCCAGAAACGCCTTGGCGCCCGAGGGGTCGGCCAGAGCTGCGGGCGGGACGACCCGTGCGCTTGCCGTCAGCAGCTCCAGCATGGAGCGGAGGGTGCTGTCGATGTCCGTGGCCACGTGGACGACGGTGGCGGTCTGCTGGGCGGCGATGGAGTCATGGAGGTGCCGCTCCAGGTAGCCCAGCGTGATCCGCGAGGTCACCACCATCAGGATGATCACGAGAATCGACACCAGAATAATGAGTTTAGTCCTGAGTTTCATGGCGGTGTCATTTTCGGTGGGACCGCACCGGTGCAGGGCCTTCGTCGTATCCCGTCTGTGCCCTGCCGGCTGGATTCCCGAAGATCCGGCTCAAAATTCATGTCGGCTTGTTGCCGCATTGTGTGTACCATTATAGTTAAGCGCCATATCTTCACAAGAATTAATAATTTTGCCTGGCCCGTTCGTCCGGTTGCAGAGGGTTTGCATCCAGTAGATCGGAGCGGAGAGAGCTTTCCGGTTGCCGAGGCCTCCCTTTCCCGATACCCTGTTCCCCAGAGATTTTCCTATCCGCCACTTAGCAAGGAGAACCGTTCATGCCCACAGCAACTGCCCGTCACATCCTCGTCGCTTCGGAAGCCGAGTGCCTGCAGCTCAAGGCCGAGATCGAGGCCGGCGCCGAATTCGCCGATGTCGCCCGCCGGCATTCCCTCTGCCCCTCACGCGCCCAGGGAGGCGATCTCGGGACCTTTACCCAGGGACAGATGGTAAAGGAATTCGACGATATCGTCTTCTCCGGCGAGATCAACAAGGTGCTCGGTCCGGTCCGGACCCAGTTCGGGTACCATCTCATCGAAATCACCAAGCGCTGGTAACCGAAACGGTGCCCTGAAAGGACAGACACACCCATGACCGAACTCGACAAAGCCTTGACCGTCCTGCGCCAGGACATGACCGATGCCAAGAGCCAGTCGGCCTTTTACGACCTGTTCCTCAACGCCACCTTCTATGTCCCGATTCTGGACGAAGCCGCGGAAGTGGATGACAACGCCGCTCAGAAGGGTGAGGTGCTGCCGCTCGTCATCGAAGCGGAGGGCAATGACTACCTGATGCTGTTCGACACGAAGGAGCGCCTGCAGGAATGGACGCAGGCCGATGCCCGCTACGTGGAAGTGCCGGGGTACGTGCTGGCCGCCACCACCATGCCGCCGCTGCACTGGGCGCTGAACGCCGGCACCGAGTACTCCAAGCAGTTTCTCCCCGACGAGATCGCATGGCTGAGGGATGTGGTCGAACGCTGCAACGCGGCGGCCGCGAAGCAGCAAGGGTGAGCAGTTCCTCCCCGCCTCCCGGCGGGGCCGTTGCCGTGATGCTGTCGGAAAACCCGGTATTCCGCGTCTGGAGGATGCCCGTTCTCGCGGGCCATCCGGAAAGGAGTCTGCCATGACCGCACGCCGCATCTCACGCGTTTTCAAAAGCCGGCCCACCGTGGAGGGGGCCGGCGTCCACCTCAAGCGCGCCTTCGGCTATTCGCAGGTGCCGCTGTTCGACCCTTTCCTCATGCTGGACGACTTCCACACCGCCAACCCTGCCGAGTACCTGCCGGGCTTCCCCTGGCATCCGCACCGGGGCATCGAAACCATTACCTATGTGCTCGAAGGACTGGTTGAGCACGGCGACAGCATGGGGAACAAAGGGGTCATCGGCGCGGGGGACGTGCAGTGGATGACCGCCGGCAGCGGCATCATCCACCAGGAGATGCCCCAGCCGAGCCCTACCGGCATGATGTGGGGATTCCAGTTCTGGGCGAACCTGCCGGCGGACCGCAAGATGATGGACCCCCGCTATCGCGACGTGAAGGCCGCCGACATCCCGGAAGTCGTTCTGGACCGGGGCATCCGGATCAAGATCGTCAGCGGCACAGTCAACGACGTTCAGGGACCGGTGCGCGACATCGTCATCGACCCGGAAATGCTCGACGTCAGCGTCCCGGCCGGTGAGGTGTTCACCCATCCGGTCAAGGAGGGGCATACGGCCGTGACCTATGTTCTCGATGGGGAGGGGTATTTCGACGACCGCCGCGATCCCTTTGCCTTTGAAATGACGGGCTCGGGCTGGATGGATGTGACGCGGCGCTGCGTCTGCGGCCCCGAAACGGTCATCCTCTACGGGCGCGACGGTGCTGCGGTGGCGGTGACTGCCGGCGACCGGCCGGTCCGCTTTCTCTTCATTTCAGGCAAACCCCTCAATGAGCCGGTGGCCTGGTACGGCCCCATTGTCATGAATACCAACGAAGAGCTGCGGACCGCCTTTGAGGAGTATGAAAAGGGGACATTCATCAAACACCGGTAGCCGCAGCAGGGCCGGGAACGGAGGTGTCCTGAAATTTTTATGCGACTGTAACGTGTATCCCCTTGACGTGTAATGGTTTTAGTTCTATATAGAGACTGAGCCGGTATGTAATGTTTATTTATTTTTTTCTGGGGGGTGATCAATCATGCTGATCCGTGTCCAGTATCCTGACGGCCGTTATGACTACGTGAAACACACGCGTCTCGACGATCTGATCGATTCCGTTCAGATTTCCCGGTTCCTCCGCTCCAGCGGCTGGGTCGTCATCGGTGAAGACCCCGTCCGCCGCAGAGGCAACAGGGCTCCATACGTCGGGACTGAGCGACGACTAGCCGCCTGACCGTCCAGCCCCGGGCGACCGTTCCTTCCCCCGCACGTCTCCTTCCTGCCTCTCATTGGCGGGCCTGCGTCTTCTTTTGTCCGTGATCCTCTCTGCCGTACCGTTCAGGGGTCATGTCCGTCTCCCGTTGACCCGCCTGCCGGCCCTTGGGGGTATCGGTTCCAGGGGAGGGGGCGACGCCACCGGCACGGCAGCGGTACTCCGTTATACCCTATCGATTTAAAGTTGTTTGATTTTGCTGATCTTTGGTTCGTTGCGATAAAATTGCGATTGATGGTCTAAAAATTGTCTATTGACATGCTCAACAACGCACGACTATGATGACTCAACTCATGAAAGCGTGGCCAGTGCGTATGCGATCCAGCGTGCTCAAAAAAATGATAGCCGTCATGCTCCTTGTGGCTCTGGTCGCCATTGCCGGCAATGGTCGTTGCTTTGCCCTGGACGCGGGCAATTCCCTCCAGCCATCCTACGGGAAAGCCGGAGAGACCGTGCTCAAGTCCTGCTGCGGGGAGGAGACTCCCTGTTGCCCCACTGACAACGATTCCGCTTCGGATCATTGCAGTACCTGTTTTTCCTGCCCCTGCAGCGCCCCCCTGAGCAGCCATGGAGCCCTGGTTTCCTATGCTCCCCTGATTGCCAGCATCTCTTTCCTCGAACATCGCAACGCACCACCCGACGTGTATCTCTCCATTTTCGTTCCACCCCAGATACTCGCCTAACCTGCTGAAGTAGCGGCCGCCAGGCCGTTAGGGATTGGTGCGTCCAGCGCCCGGATTCCCATTCTTCAGCACTCATTCGTTTTCCCCAACCAATCGGACATTGAATACCTGCAAGGAGGTACTGTCTTGGTACGAGCATCTCGTTTCGTGTCTGGAGCAGTCCATCTGTTCCTGACTGCTGTAATTCTCGCCCCACTGGGGGCTTCAGGCGAGGTTCGCACACTAACCCTGCCGCAGGCGGTTGAGTATGCCTTGGCACACAACGGCGAGCTGAAGGCTCTGCGCAACGAAAAGGACGTGGCGCGGGCAGGGCTGGAGCGCGCCGTGCTTCTGCCCAATCCTACCCTGGAGTTGTCGGCCGACTCCGGCGTCATGACCGGCAGTCCTGACGAAACCGCCCTTTCCATCGGCATTTCTCAGGAGTTCCTGACCGGCGGCAAGCGGGTCAAGCGCCGGGCCGTTGCCGAACGCGAGGCTGAGGCGGTTCATTTCCAGCTCGCCGACCGTGAGCGGCAGCTCTCCCTGGAGGTAAAGAGTTCTTTCTCCGAACTGATTCTGGCTCAGAAACGGCGGGAACTCGCCGGGCGTGCAGTGGAGCTGAACGGAAAGCTGCTGGAGATAACGCGGGAGCGTCTGGCAGCGGGCGATATTCCGGAACTGGAGGTTAGCCTTGCCCGGGTGGAGGTGGCCCGGAGCGAAGGGCGCAAAATCGAGGCGGAACGTGAGTTCGCTCCGCTGCTGGCCAGGCTGAGGACTCTGCTGGGGGTTCCGACGGGGGAGGAGATCGGTTTCGACGGCATTCCCGAGCAGCGGCCCCTGTCGATTCCCCTTGACGAACTCATTCGTCTGGCCCTGGAGAACCGGCCCGACCTGAAGGTATTCCAGGCCACCAGCGCACAGGGGGAAGCCGCCGTTGAGCTGGCCGAGGCGGAGCGCATCCCGAACGTGACGCTCGGCCTCGGCTTCACCCACGAGCGGAGCACGGACGCCACCGGCTCCGGCGATGAAAAGACCCGCGATAACCTGCTGGGGGTGACCCTGTCTATTCCGCTCCCCCTTTTCGACCGCAATCAGGCCGGCATCCGCGAAGCCCGGGCCGTCAGGCAGGGGGCCGACAACCGGCTGGAGTTCGCCCGTTCGAGCGTGCCCCGGGAGATCGAGGGCGATTACGCGCGGCTTGCGGCGGCCGAGAAGACCCTCATGCTCTACGCCGACGGCATTCTTCCCCAGCTTGAGGACAACCTGAAGCTCGTCCAGGAGGCGTACCGGCTGGGCGAAGTCGGAATCCTCGCGGTCATTGAAGAGCAGAAAAAGTATATCGAAGTCAACGACGATTACCTTGTCGCCCTCGCCGATCGGCAGGCGGCCCTGGCCCGGCTCGAAGCCTCTGTCGGGACCGATTTCCAGAACAGAACCAGCGGAGGTGCGCAGTGAACAGAAAACATGGAATCATCATCGGCCTTGTCCTGGCCATGGCCATCGGCGGCGGCATTGCGTATCGCTCTGCCCATGTACCCGAGGGAGCCGGCGAACATGCCGAATCGAAGGAATCCGGCCACGCCGAAGGCAAGGGTGGTCACGATGAAGGGAAGGAGCACGCGGGAGAGAAGGAAGGTCATGGGGGGCACGGGGAAGAAGGCGCCGTCTCCATGACTGTCGAGGCGCAGAAGCAGAATGGCGTGATCGTGGTCGCCGCCGCAGCACAGCGGCTTGCCGGCGTAATCAGTGCCACCGGCAAAGTGGAGGCCAATGCCGACCGCACCGCCCATGTCTCGCCTCGCATTTCCGGCAAGATCGTCAGCGTCCGGGCCTCCCTCGGCGACAGCGTCGCCGCCGGCCAGCCCCTTGTGACCCTGGACAGCGTCGAGCTGGGCGAAGCCCTGAACCGTTACCACCAGTCGAAGACGCGGCTGGCCCTGGCCCAGTCCAGCATGGACCGGATCAAGGCACTGGTGGAGAAGAAGATCGCGGCCCGCAAGGACATCCTCCAGGCGGAGACCGACTACAAAATGGCCCAGACCGAACTGCATACCGACGAGGAGCGCCTCGCCCTGTACGGCGTTTCGGCGTCGGACCTCACAAGCGCCGGCCACAGGAAGCCGCTTCTGCCGGTCCGCTCTCCCATCGGCGGCGTCATCACTGAAAAACATGCCATCGTCGGCGAGCTGGCCGATCCCTCCAAGAGCCTCTTTACCGTGGCCGACCTCTCGTCGGTCTGGGTGATGGTGGACATCAACGAAAAGGATCTGGCCAAGGTCCACCGGGGGCAATCCGCCATCGTCACCCTCGGCGCGTTTCCGGACGTGAAGCTGAAAGGGCGCATCACCTACATTGCCGATCTCGTCGACGTCGGCAGCCGCACCGTCAAGGCCCGGGTCGAGGTGCTCAACCCGGCGCGGAAGCTGAAGCCGGAGATGTTCGCCACGGTGGAGCTGACGCTGGCGGCCGACGCGCCGCCGGTCCTGGCGGTCCCCGAGGATGCCCTGCAGGATCTGGACGGGAAGAAAGTGGTTTTCGTGGCGGAGAAGGAATCCGAATTCGCGGCCCGTCCGGTGCAGACCGGCCGGGCGGCCGGTGGCCTGGTGGAGATCGTTTCCGGCCTGAAGGAGGGGGAACGCTATGCCGTCAAGGGTTCGTTCATTCTGAAGTCGGAGCTGAAAAAGGGCGAGATGACGGACGAGCACGGCCACGGCGAATGACCACCACCGACCATTACGTAAAGCGAGGTTCCGATGCTGGAGAAACTGATTGCCTATACGTTGCGCCAGAAGGGGATGGTCATCTTCCTGGCGTTGCTGATTATCGTCATTGGAGTGTATTCCTACGCGAAACTGCCCATCGACGCCTTCCCGGACGTGACCAACATCCAGGTTGAGGTCGTCAGCCATGCCGACGGCCTGTCGGCGATCGAGATCGAGCGGAACGTCACCTACCCGATCGAGATGGCCATGCGCGGCCTGCCCGACATCGAGCAGATGCGCTCGGTCACCAAGTTCGGCCTGTCGATCGTTACCATTGTCTTCAAGGATAACGTGGACATCTACTTTGCCCGGCAACTGGTGTTCGAGCGCCTGGCCGAGGCCCGGGAGAAGGTGCCGAAGGGGGTCGAAGTCGCCATGGGGCCCATCGGCACGGCCATGGGAGAGATCTATCAGTACACCCTGGAAGGGGAGATGCCCCGGGACCCTCGGCAGAAGATCGAGTACCTGACCAACCTGCGGACCATCCAGGAGTGGATCGTCACCCCGCAGCTCAAAAGTGTTGCCGGCGTCAACGAGATCAACTCTTTCGGCGGCTACTTCAAGCAGTACCAAGTTCTCGTATCGCCTGAAAAACTTCTGAAGTACGGCGTTACCGTGGATGATGTCTATACCGCCATCGGCAGCAACAACGAAAACGTCGGCGGCAACCTGCTGGAGCGGGGGACGGACCAGTACATCGTCCGCGGTGTCGGCCTGATCAAGGATACGAACGATATTGGAACTATCGTCCTGAAGTCCTCCGGTGGCACTCCCACCTATATCCGCGACGTGGCCGAAGTCAAGGTGGGCGAGGCGGTCCGCATGGGCGCGGCCATGAAGGACGGCAAGGACGAGTGCGTCGGCGGCATCGTCATGATGCTGCGGGGGGAAAACAGCCGCGACGTGGTGCGCCGGGTCGCGGATAAAGTGAAGGAGATCAACGAAAACAACGTGCTGCCGGAAGGGATCAAAATCGTCCCCTTCTACGACCGCAGCGACATCGTCAAGGCAAGCGTGGGGACGGTGAACAGGGCGCTCATCGAGGGATCGATCCTCGTTCTGATCGTCCTGTACCTGCTGCTTAACAGCGTCCGGGGGAGCATCGTGGTTCTGATCGCGCTGCCGCTCTCCCTGCTGGCCACCTTTATCGTGATGAGGCTCACGGGGATCAGCGCCAACCTCATGTCGCTGGGCGGCCTGGCCATCTCCATCGGAATGATCATCGACACCACGATCATTCAGGTGGAGAACGTCCAGCGCCACCTGAGCGAGGAAGGGGAGCACCATCCCAAGCTGCTGACGGTGCTGAAGGCCGTCATGGAGGTCCGCAAGCCGAGCATCTTCGGCGAACTGATCATTGCGCTCACCTTTATCCCGATCCTGTCCCTGGAGGGAATCGAAGGTAAGATGTTCGGGCCCTTGGCCATCACCGTGGCAATTGCGCTGCTGTCCTCCCTGTTCCTCTCCATTTTCATCATCCCGGTGCTCTGCAGCCTGTTCCTGAAACCGCAGCCGGAACAGGAGAGCTTCATCATGCGGCACGCCCACCGGCTCTACCTGCCGTTGCTCGACTACGCCATGGCCAAAAAGCGCGTGGTGCTGGGCGTTGCCGGCGTCCTCCTGGTGGCGTCGGTGCTTCTGGTCTCCCGGCTGGGCACCGAGTTCATTCCGACCATGGACGAAGGCGCGTTCGACATGGACGTTTCCATGCTCCCCGGCGTTTCCCTGGACAAGGCCATGGAGGTCAACCAGCGCGTCGCAGAGAAGCTGAAGCAGTTCCCCGAGTTGGGCACGGTGGTGTCGCGGACCGGCCAGACCGGGGTGGCCCTGGACACCAGGGGCTCGGACAAGACCGGCTACGTGGGGATCTTCAAGCCGAAGGACGAATGGCCGCGGGACATCTCGAAGGAGGAGCTGACCAACGAGATGCGCGAGTCCCTGGAATCGGTAGCCGGCATCACCTTCGGCTTCAGCCAGCCGATCCAGTGCCGCATCGACGAGCTGGTGGCCGGCACCCGGGCTCAGTTGATCCTGAAGCTCTTCGGCGACGATATCGACGTGCTCAGCGCTAAATCCCAGGAAATCGCCAAGGTGCTCTCCACCATCAGGGGAGGGACCGACCTGAATGCGGAGAAGATCTCCGGCCAGCCGTATCTCACCGTCGACATCGACCGGTCCAGGATCGCCCGGTACGGCCTGAACATCAGCGATGTGCAAAAGGTGATCGAGATCGCGGTTGCCGGCAAGGCGGCGTCGCAGCTCTACGAAGAGAACCGCAGCTTCGACATAACCGTGCGCCTGCCTGAGGAAAAGCGGAACTCCCTGGACGCGATCAAGAACCTGATCATCACCACGAAAACCGGCATCAACGTGCCCCTCGAACAACTGGCCGAGGTGAAGATGATCGAGGGCCCGGTGCAGATCAGCCGCCAGGACGGGGTGCGCCGCATCGGCATCGAAATGAACATCACCGGCCGGGATATCGGCGGTTTCGTGGCCGAGGCGAAACAGAAGATCAAAGAGCAGGTCAAGCTTCCCCCCGGTTACTACCTTACCTGGGGCGGACAGTTCGAGAACCAGCAGCGGGCCATGAAAAAGCTGATGATCATCGGGCCGGTGGCCATCGGCCTGATCCTGTTGTTGCTCTACGTGACCTTCCGGTCCATCCGCCTGGCGCTCCTGGTCATCTCCAACCTCCCGTTCGCCCTGATCGGCGGCGTGTTCTCGCTCTTCATCTCGGGCCAGTACCTGTCGGTGCCGGCATCCGTCGGCTTCGTGGTGCTCTTCGGCGTTGCGGTGCTGAACGGCCTGGTGCTGGTGTCGCGGATATCCCAATTGCGGGATGAGGGCCTTGAGCTGCAGGAGGCCATCCGGCGGGGGACCGCCGACCGCTTGCGGCCGGTGCTGATGACCGCATCCATCGCCATATTCAGCCTGATTCCCATGCTTCTGGCCAGCGGCACCGGGTCCGAAATCCAGAAGCCGCTGGCAACGGTTGTGGTCGGTGGCCTGGTAACGTCCACCCTGCTGACGCTGCTGGTCATCCCGTCGGTGTACAGCTGGTTTGAGAAGAGAAGCGTGGAAGAGGAGATGTAGCGCCAGCTGCAGCACAAACATCCCGCAACACATGTTGCCGAGGAGCATGCCATGAAAGAGATAAAAGCGATTATCCGGCCGGCCAAATTGCTGGAGGTAACCGAGGAGCTTCACGCCATTGACGGGCTACCCGGAGTGACCGTATCGGAAATCAAAGGCTTCGGCAAAAGCAGGGCCAAAAACGCACAAGACAAGATCGTGTATGAAATGGTTGAGCTCGTTCCCCGCATCCAACTGGAGGTTGTGGTTGATGAGGATATGGTCGAAGAAGTCGTCTCCGTGATCCGGAAACATGCTCATACCGGCACTGCCGGAGACGGAAAGATCTTCGTTTCCACGGTTGACGACATCATCAAGATCAGAACCAACGAACGGGGCAGAGATGCCATCTGACCGCTTCGGCGGGCAACGGATTACTGCGATGCGAACGATGAAAGGAAAATCATGAACAGGATCACCAGGATAGTGCTGACCGTTTTCACCCTTGCCCTGCTCAGCGGCTGTGCGAGGTCCGCGGATCTCATCCGGACCGCAGCCATGGCCGAGCGCCAGGACGTATTCGTCACGCAGGCAGAGGGACGTCCCCTGCCTCCGGGCTATGCTGAGCTCCGGATCGTCTCGTTGCTGAAGACACACAAGCCGGGGGTGTATTCCGCCGCCGACGCCCACGGTACCCCGGGCTACACGCTGTTGCTGAATATCGGCGGCCAGGCCCTGGAGCTGTCGGGCGATCCCCGTCCCGAACGCAAGGAGCCGGTCGGGACGCGTGACCCGGAAGCCGGAGACGGGATGAGGTATCAGTTCACCCGGACCCTGCACGTCAAGGCCGGCACCCACCGCACCGTGATGGCCATTCCTGCCGACGCCATCGCCGTTGAAAAAGAGATCACTTTCGCCGAGGGCAGCCGCAACACCCTGGTGCTGGAGCCGGTGTACGGGAAAATGCCCGTGCGGAGCCGGCCCTGGAATTACAACTCGACCGATTTCAAGGAGGGAATCCGGTCGCTGAGGGTTGTGTTCAACGGCAAGGAGAAGTAAGGGCGCCAGGGCCCGACAGATACATCAGTATGCAATGGGCGCACTCCTTTGCACTCTTCCTTCGGGAGTGCGCCGTTTTTTAACTCCTCCCGCCCGATTGTCGCGGCGGCGGAAATAACCGGAGAACACCACGTCGAGAGGTCGGGTGCAGGCAATGACGCCACCGTTCCCATCCAGACAAGCATCACCATGCTCGAAATAGAGATCGCCAAGGGGGAGGGCGCCTATACCAGGGCGGAACTGGACCGGCTGGAACGGAAGCGTGACGAGGCAAAGGGCATGCTGCACGTCCTGATGCTGGGGGGTAAGCGTTAGCCATCCGGGAGGCAACTGCCTTCTGCCGGTATCATCCACCTTTCGCCGGACTGCGGCGGGAACTGCAATACAAAAGCCCATGGGCGATGAGTCCATGGGCTTTATTGTCAGCGGGTCACTGGTGGCTGCGTTTCTGCACGGCAGTGGGCGCATGCCTCGTCAATCGGGCCCTCCTTTTGCAACAGTCCTTGTCACCAGGAAACAACGTTGTTGTTAAGCAGAATGACTCCTTCCGCGTTAGCGATCCAAATGGTACCGCAGCGGGTGCATTCAAGCAGGTTATCGGCATATCCGTCGGAGTGCATGACGATTTCGATTGTCGTGCGATCGTTGCAGATGGGGCATTTCATGGTGCATCATCTCCTTTTCGATAGTTATTTGTCCGATGAGCACTGATCTCCCGCCGATGCGTTACAAATCATGGCTCCCAGTCGCGCCGGGCTGATAGAGAATTTCCTCGATCCTGATTTTTTTGGCAAACGAACGGACGGAAAGGTCCAGGGTATCGCCGGCGCCAAAGCCGAGAATCGCGGTTCCGATGGGTGACAGGATGGAGATTTTCCCTTCCGAAATGTTTGCGTCGTTGGGAAAGACCAACGATATGGTCATTTCCTTGTCGGCACGGACATCGCGCAGCTTAACCCGCGAGTTCATGGTTACGACATTCGGCGGAACATCCTTGGGATCGACGATCATTGCCGATGCCAGTTCGTCTTCCAGTTTCTGGAGATCCTTGCGGTCGCGAAACGGTATTGTGTCGAGAATCTCTTCAAGTCTTGAGAGATCGTCTTCTGTTACGTAGATAGCTCGTGTTTCCATATCTTTCCTCCTCATGATGACGTGTATGTTCTGGTATTCAAACCGTGTGAGCGTGAAAAAGCCCTACATTCCTTTCGCGGACGTACTGTTCATGTCATTCCTCCTGTCCGATGCCCTGCGGGCTTCCCGCAACAGATATCCCACCAGGTTTGGGGATAAGGGCTTGTCGAAGATCCGTTCAATGCCCGCTTCGCTGATCTCGTGCCGCAGGGCGCGTGTCGGCAAGTCGGTGTACATGAAAACGGTGAGTCCGGGACTGACCCTGCGGGCTCGGCGGGCCAGCGTGATGGCATCCATGTCCGGCATCACCATGTCGGTGAGCATGATTTCAAAGGGCATCGCGTGCAGGGTGGCGAGAGCCTCTTCTCCGCTGCCGACACGATGGACTGTTGTGTTGTTTCTGTCGAAAAGCTCTTCCAGGAGAGTCAGGTCACAGTCGTTCTCCACGGCAAACAATATGTTTGAAGCATCCATTGCATTATTCCTCTCTCAAATGTCTCATTGTCGCTACCCGATCAGGTTCGGGCAGAAGATGTCATCGGTCATGCCCGGGCGGTGTCCTCCATGACAGAAGGTTCCGCTGCCGACACGCCGCCTCCGGCCGGTAACGTGGTCTTGATGTACATCGACTCCACCGGCGTTGTCGTGCTCGACACTCCCGACGGTATTGCATTGTTTACTGCACATACCGCAGGCCGGCGGTGCACTGGCCAGTCTCCACCCCTTGGATGACAATCGTGTACGCATTGCAGTATTCTCCGTCGTCAGTGCGCGAGGCCCCTGCAGGCCGTAAGCGGTCGACCCGTCGGGCAGGTTCCGGACCCGGACGGATCAATGGTGCGCACCCTGTCGTTCACTCCCATATCCCGGCCTCCTTGCCTTCTGCGTGTTCCCGCAGCCGCTACGGGAGCGATGTCTGCCTCCTTGATGGATTCCTGGGGCCGTTACCCGGACTCGCCATTCTGGCAAGCACGGCAACCACCTCCGCCGGGTTCTGGTCCAGGTACGTCATGAATCTCGGTTCCAGGCAGTGCCCCCGGGAGACCGTCTCGGCCCGTCTGTCGGGGAGAACCAGGACGGTCTTTGTGTCCCGGAAGGTGGTTCGCATGGTAAGCAGGCGTTCCAGTTCATCCCTGTCACGAACTACCAGAACGGTGATCGCGGGTTGCTCCAGTATCCGGCGGAACCGTTCAGCGAGCGCCGTCATTGATCGATACACCTCAAGGCCGGGAATAACCCCCGAAACCGTTCTTTGAATGTCCTCGCCAACTCTTTCGGGGGCGTAGAAAAGCACATCCATAGGCAATAACCTCGCTCCGTGTCTGAGTATTCAATGATGCTAAAGCACGGCCTGTGCCAGAAAAGCGCGATGTTGGTTATCCAATAATATTAGCTAGATATGCTGATGGGTGCGCCGGGGGAGGCAGAGAATTTTCCTGTCGGGCGGGAATGGTTCCAGCCGTACAGGAATGATCCGTACGACTGGAACCGGAGGGTCTATGCCGGTTTAATCCCGTGCTTACTGAGAAGGGCATACAAACGGGAGAGTGAAAGCCCGGCAATACGGCACGCTTCCTTGAGATCATTGTCGGTGAGGGAGAGCACGTCGCGCAGGTATTGTTTTTCGGCCTGGGCGAATACTGTTTCGCGAAAGTCCTGGAGTCGGGGCAGCGATTGGGTGATCCGCTGGGGCGCTGCGCCGGACTCTGGCTGCTCCACTGCTGCCCGCGCGATCTGTATGCGGATGTCGAGGGGCAGGTGCTGGGGGAAGAGGGTCGGTTCCAGGCGCGCTGATGCGAGCGCCCGCTCCAGCGTATTGACCAGTTCACGCACGTTGCCGGGCCACGAGTGCTGGGTCAGGGTGTCCAGGAATTCCGGCGCAAACCCTTTCGGCGCCAATCCATAGCGTTCGCAGAGCCTGTCCACATGGTGACGCGCCAACTCCTTGATGTCCTCCGGGCGCTCCCGGAGTGGCGGAAGCTCGATGGCGAACGCACGGAGCCGGAACAGCAGGTCGTCACGGAAACCGCCATCGCGCACCATCTGGTCGAGATCCCGGTTGGTCGCGGAGATGAGACGGAAATCGCTCACCTGTTCACGCTGACTGCCAAGGGGACGGAACCGGCGCTCCTGGAGGACCCGCAGGAACGCCTTCTGGACCGAAAGGGGCAGCTCGCCGACCTCGTCCAGAAAGAGCGAACCACCGTGCGCCTGCTGGATGAGCCCTTCCCGGGCCTTTTCCGCGCCCGTAAAAGTCCCTTTTTCGTGACCGAACAAGAGGCTTTCCACCAGGGTTTCCGGCAGTGCGGCACAGTCAACCACCACGAAGTTGCCCTCGGCCCGGCGGCTGTTGCTGTGGATGGCCCGGGCAAAGAGTTCCTTTCCCGTGCCGGTTTCTCCGGTAATCATCACAGAGGTGTCGCCGGCGGCGGCCTGGGCCACCAGGTCCAGGCAGTCCCTGATCTTGTGGCTGTCGCCGACGATATCGTGACGCTTGAGGGCGGTGACGCTCGTACCGCGGCTGGCAATTTTCTCCTGCCGGTATTGGAGTGCGCGTACGAGATGCAGGGTCATCGCCTTGAGCGATGTCCCCTTTTCTATGTAGTCCCAGGCTCCGCTCCTGATGGCCAGTTCGGCTGAGTCCGGGTTGCCGTAGCCGGTGATGATGATCACCTCCGGCTCGGCCGGAGTCCGCTGGATATCCGGCAGAATGTCGAGACCGTTCCCATCCGGCATGCTCACGTCGAGCAGGACCACGTCAAATGCTCCTGTCGAGGCTTTTTCAAGACCTTCCCTAAGGGTCGGGGCGCTGTCCACCTGGTGCCCCATCCGTTTTACCATGTGCCACAGGGAAGAGCGCATGGAGTCGTCATCGTCGATAATAAGGATTGCAGCCATGGTTTCTTATACTCTCCTGTCCAATATCCGTCGAACAGCCCGGGCCATTTCGTCTCTATCAACCGGCTTCCGCAGGACGTCGGCAATGCCTGCCGAACGGGCTTCCTCAAGGATCGTTCGTTCATCCTGGTCGATGAACCCGGAGCAAAGCAGAACCGGCACATCCGGCCGAAGGCGGCGCAGTTCCCGGGTCAGCTCCGTTCCGGTCAGCAGGGGCATGGTCTGATCGGTGATAATCAGGTCGAACAGCCCGGGTTGACCGGTGAACAGCTTCAGCGCCTCGACACTGCCCGTGGTGGCAACCACGTCGTAGCCGAGCCGCCGTAACATCTCGCCGGTGGTGGAAACCAAGTCTTCTTCGTCATCCACATAGAGAATCCTCTCGTTTCCCCCGGCGGGTGCACCGTCCGGCGCGGCCTCCGGCTGTTCCTCGATCTGTTCCGCCCGCGGAATCAGGACCCGCACGGTCGTTCCGCTGCCGGGCTCGCTCTCCACCACGATTCCCCCGCCATGGTCCTTTACGATGCCATAGACAACGGGCAGCCCCAGTCCCGTTCCCCGTCCCTGCTCCTTCGTGGTGAAAAACGGATCGAAGATACGATCCAGAACTTCGCTTCCCATGCCGTGTCCCGTATCTTTGACCGAAAGTTCCACATAGGGGCCGGCATGCAGGTCGGGATGAGTGCCGGTTATCTCTTCATGGAGCGTGACCGCGGTCAGGGTGACTTCGAGCATCCCCACCTTGCCGTGCATCGCATGGGCCGCATTAGTGCAAAGGTTCACGATGACCTGATGGATCTGGGTCGGGTCGATCGAAGCCATTGCATCTTCGCAGTGGATGGCGGAACGAATATCGATGGTGGTCGGCAGGGAAGCCCGCAGCAATTTCAGGCATTCCTTCACGATCGGGGCTATTCGCACCGTTTGCCGTTTTTGCTCGCCTTGCCTGCTGAATGCGAGAATCTGCGTTACCAGGTTCCTGCCGCGTTCGGCCGCATTGAGCACTATTTCAAGCAGTTCCGGGTTGCTTGCCCCCTCTTTTGCGTCATCAAGAGCCAACTCGGTACTGATAATTATGGCCCCCAGAATATTGTTGAAATCATGGGCGATCCCTCCGGCCAGTGTCCCCACTGCCTCCATTTTCTGTGCGTGGCGCAATTGGCTTTCCAGTTGCATCTCCGGCGTCACGTCACGGACAATGGCAACATAGCTTGCAACGGTGCCGGACGTCTCCCTTACCGGGGAAAGAATTACCTCGACATCCACATTGCTGCCGTCGTCCCGCACGATGACATATCTTCCGGTTCGCGTCCTCGCCTGAGCGACAACGTCGGTCAGTGCCTGAATGAATGGAGATCCGAAGAGCGATTTGCCGTAGTTGTGAATGCGCTTATTGATGATATCGTCATGATCTGCCCCGCTGATTCGTTCAAATGCCTGATTGACGTAGCGTATCAGCCCGTCGGGAGCAAAAAGGACAACACCCTGCATGAACTGGTCAAGAACCGCGGCGAGCACCGCATGCTGTTTTTCAAGCTGGCATTTTTCGGCCTGGACCCGGAGCGTGGCAATGCCATGTGCGAGGTTGCCGGCCAGCTTCCGCAAGAGGTCGACCTCTTCCGGGGCAAAGGCGTCGGCACCGTCGGCGTATATGACGAGGGCGCCGAAGGTCCCTTCGTCGTCGGACAGCGGCAGCGATAGCACGGAAGAGGTGATGCGCCTGAAGAGTTCGCCGGCACCCAGTCTGGCATTGATGTTCCGCACGACATGAACGCCGGCAGCGAGCGCTTCCCGTGCCACCCCCTGTCCCATGTCCGAGTCGAGTTGAAACTTCACATCCGCAACCGTACTTTCCCAGCACGCCACCGGCCGCACCGATGCCACTCCATCGGTCTCCGCAAACCAGGTCCATGCCTGACGATACCCTCCGTGTTCCACCGCAATCCGGCACACATCCTTGATGAACCCCTGCTCGTCGGCGGCACGCAGGAGAGCCTGATCACACTCGCTGAGGGTGGCAAGCGCACGGTTGGTCCTGCGCAATGACTCCTGCGAGCGAATAATGGTTGCTTCTCTCCGGCGGATCAGCAGAAACAGCAGAGCCGCCGATACTCCGATCAGAAACACCCCGTTCAGTACGGTCAGCCACGCCGCCAAAGGCTGGTCCTTGCATAGGGTGCCGATCAGAGCATTCGTCACAAACATCCACACGCCACCGGCCAGAGCATAAACGAAGGCGATCGGCAGTGGCGCAAGCCGTGTTTTGAACATAGGAGGTACTATCCTTGACATGGATTTGTTTTTCCGGGCCTCTCGCGCTTGTCACGCAGGATGCATGATGATTGCAGTGCCGACTGACGGCAGGTGTTCCGCTACCCCGTGCCGAAGACCCTTCCCGGCCGGTTTCTCTGCAAGCATCACATTAGTGAAGTCAGCACGTTCATCGTTCCGGTGAACCTCGCACTCTCCTGACCGGCTCCGTTTAAGACCAGCACGGTTGCATGGCACATACCAAGTCTGACTTTGTCGTAACCAATTGATATTTAGCGATAGTGCATATCGCTACGGCGTGTCTGCCCGAAATTGTGTTCCTGTCACCAAGGGAGCCTCCTGCGTGGCAGGAAAATTCTTGCCACGCAGGACAGGCATCAGGTCACACGGCCTTGACCGCCTGGTTTGCCGCAATGAGCAGAGGATCCCACACCGGTGCGTAGGGAGGCGCATAGCTCAGGTCGAGCTCTGCCAGCTCGAAAACGGTCATCTGCTTGTACACGGCGGCGGCAAGGACGTCGAGCCGTTTCGCCACCACGTCCTGTCCCACCATCTGGCCGCCGAGGAGCAGGCCGGTTCCCCTCTCGAACAGAAGCACGGTCCGCATGGTGCCTCCGCCGGGGAATGATCCCCTCGTCGGTGTGTCCACGTGGATTTTCCTGAACTCCTTACCCATCTCCCCAAGCTGTCGTTCGTTGAGGCCGGTTGTGGCAACCGTCAGGTCGAAAAATTTGAATGCCGCGGTCTGATCGATGCCGTGAAACATGGTCATGGCATCGTGGTGAGCGATGTTGTTGCCCGCAAGACGCCCCTGTTTATTGGCCACGGGGCCGAGCGGCATGTAGCTGTTCCTCCCCAGTTGGCGGACATAGTGCTCTGCGCAGTCTCCGGCGGCAAAGACGCCGGGGAGGCTCGTGCGCAGGAAGCGGTCTACCTTGACGGCCCCGGCAGCCCCGAGCTCGCCCCCGGCCGCGGCGAAGAGGCCGGTGTTCGGCTTCACGCCGATGGCAACGACCACGAGGCCGGCGTCGAAATCGCCGGCCGTGGTTCGCACCGTGGCGCCTTCCTTCCCCTGGACGTCCACGCCGGCGTGGAATTCGATCCCTTTTTCAGCAATCTTCTCCATCACCTTATCCCGGATCTCCGCTGCAAAGGCGGGGAGGATCGCCGGAGCCTTTTCCACGATAACCGGCCGGATCCTCATGTTGTAGAGGACGTCGGCCATCTCCAGATTGGTATACCCGGCCCCCACCAGAATCGCACAGGCTGGTGCCTGGTCATGGATCAGACGTTTGACCCGCCTCGTGTCGTCCAGGGTCTTGAAGTAGCAGACCGCCGGATCATCGAATCCGGGCAAGGGAAGGGGGGCGGGCCGGTTGCCCGTGGCATAGACCAGGAAGTCATAGCGTTCGCGGTACTCCCGGTTCTGCTCATGGTCGACAACCGTAACCTCCTGCCGCCGGGGGTCGATGGCGACAGCTTCATGGCGGAGCCGGTAGTCGATGCCACGTCCGTTCCGGATCGTGTCGAGGCTCAGGGCATAGAGCGCTTCCACCGGCGTATCCTTGAAGAAGAGGTTATAGGGCATGCCGCACGCGGCGTAGGAAGGATCGCCCGACTTTTCCAGGACAATTACCTCTGCATCCCGATCCGTGCGCCTGATCTGGCTTGCGGCGGACAGCCCGCCGGCTACTCCGCCAATAATTACCGTTTTCATCTGATCGCCTCCACGGGGTTGAACTGATTTGTCCGGCTTTCTCCAGCCGTCTCAAAACGGGAAAAAAAGCGGCAGAACCGAAACCATCACTATCCCCATGACAACCTGAAGGGGCAGCCCTACCTTTATATAATCACCGAATGTATAGCGGCCGGCCGACATGACGAGCGCATTGGGAGGCGTCGAGAATGGCGATGCAAAGCACATACTGGCTCCTATCGAAACAGCGAACATGAACGGGTAGGGACTGACGCCGAGCTGTGCCGCTGCGTTCAGTGCGATCGGGGCGAGCAACACCGCACATGCCGTATTGCTGATGAATAATGTGAACACGGATGTCGTGACATACACCCCCGCAAGCAGCACGACCGGCCCATAACTGCCCAGGGAGCTTGCCAGGCTGTTCGACAGAAGTTCGGCGGCGCCGGTCTTCTCGATGGCGGTCGACATCGGAAGCATGCCGCCGATCAGGAGAATGCTCTCCCAATTGATGGTTTTGTATGCGTCCTCCATGGTGCGAACGCAGCCCAGCAGCACCATCAGCACCGCTGCAATCATGACCGAGACAACCGCCGGAATAAGCTCGGTGACCAGCAGTACCACCATCAGCAGCATGATTCCCGCGGCAATGGGCGCTTTGTTGTCCATGGTAACCCTGCGCGACTCTTCGGCCGGCTGACCTATGACAACGTAATCGGCCTGCTCGGCGGAAAGCAGGGCGATGTCCTTCCAGGTGCCTTGGACAAGCAGGGCGTCACCGAAGAGCATCTTCTCTCCCTTCAGGTTATGCAGCAGCAGGCGGTCCTTTCTCTGGATGCCCAGGATGTTTACCCGGTACTTCTCGCGAAACCCGGATTGCTCGACCAGCTTGCCGATCAGGTTCGAGCCGGGAGTCAGCATGACCTCGGCGATGCCGATCTTCGCGGTCGCGTACTGCTCGGCGCCGGCCGGCTGTCTGTCCTCGGGAACCTGGTGATCCAGCAGGATCAGGCCATACTCCTTCGTAACCCGCCGCACCTGATCGAATGTGCCGTGGATATACAGGATGTCCCCTTCCTCAAGCACCGTAGCCGGTCCGGCAATCTCTTGGTCGATCGTCTTGAGGAATTGATTCCTTGCTGATGTTTTGCGCCGGATCTCGATGATATTCACTTCAAACCGGGACGAGATATTCAATTCACTCAGAGTTCTCGATGCAACGGAGGATGTTGCTCCCACCTTTGCCCGGAACAGGTTGTCCGAGAGCTGATACTTCCGGGCGAGCTCGCCGGGCGAGCGCCTGCTGCGCGTCTTCTTCCCCGTCTCATTCCTCGGCAGGAACCGGCGCAGGAAGAGCAGGCTGACAAGCCCGACCATGAACCCGACCAGCCCGATCGGCGTGAATGAAAAGAAGGACAGCTTCCCGTATCCTGCGCTGACGAGTGTCTCCTGAATCACCAGGTTGGGCGGTGTCCCGATGAGTGTCAGGGTGCCGCCGAAACTGCTGGCAAAGGCCAGCGGCATCAGCAGTCTGCCCGGGTTGATGCGGGCGCTCGTGGCCAGGCTGACCACGATGGGCATCAACACCGCCACCGTGCCCGTGTTGCTCACCGTGGTGCCGAATGCCGCCGTCACAACCATCACCATGATCAGAAGAGTCGTCTCATTCGTCCCGGCCAGTTTCAGCAGCCTCCTGCTCACCTGCTTCGCCAGGCCGGTCTGAAATATGCCGCCACCCACGACGAACAGGCCGATCATCATCATGACAATCGGGCTGGAGAAGCCGGACAGCGCTTCGTCCGGCGTCAGGATGCCGAAGAGCATGAGAAGAATCAACGCACTGACGGCAACGAGATCCGGGCGGATGATCCCGGAGATGAACAGGAGGGATGCCAGTGCCAGTATGGTTACGGTAATGATCACAATGTCAGCCCCATCTCAATCGTTCAATCGGATTCGGTTACCGTATCGATCATGATGTCGTCGCCGACCACCTCGACCCGGTAGATTTTAAGGGTGTAGCCGGGGTGGTCGGTGCAGGCGCCGTTGGCCAGATCGTAGTGCCAGCCGTGCCGTGGGCACGAGATGACCCCGTCCCTGACGATCCCCCCCAGCATCGGGCTTCCCTGGTGGGGGCAATAGTTCTCGCAGGCCGATATCGTACCGTTGTCATTGATCAGCACCACCTCTTCGCCGTTGACGGTGACGAGCTTCTTGCCCCAGAGCGGGACTTCGGCGAGTTTCGCGGCAAACTGCATGTCGGTTTCCTCCGTTTCGTTACGTTAATGCCTGGCGCAGCACATAGGGCAGAATTCCGCCATGACGGTAATAATCGAGCTCGTTGGGGGTGTCGATGCGGACCAGCACCGGGAATTCCCTGTCTCTGCCGTCGGCGCTCAGGGCCCTGACACGAAGCGTGCCCCCGGGAACAAGAGATGAAAGCCCCTCGATATCAAAGATTTCCAGTCCGGTGAGGCCGTGGGTCTCGCGGCTTTCGCCCGCCATGAACTGGAGCGGCAGCACCCCCATGCCGATCAGGTTGGAGCGGTGGATCCGCTCGAAACTCTGCGCGATCACCGCGCGGACCCCCAGGAGCCTGGTCCCCTTGGCGGCCCAGTCCCGGGACGATCCGGTGCCGTACTCGGCGCCGGCCACGACGATGAGGGGAATGCCGTCCTGCTGGTAGCGCATGGCAGCGTCGTAGATGGGCATCGTCTCTCCCTGGTCCTGCCCCTGCGGGAAGTAGCTCGTCATCCCCCCTTCGACACCCGGCACCAGGAGGTTCCTGATCCGGACGTTGGCAAAGGTCCCCCGGACCATCACATCGTGATTGCCGCGCCGGGAGCCGTAGGAGTTGAAGTCTTCGGGCTTCACCCCCAGGGAGACGAGATGGCGGCCGGCCGGTGACTCCCTGGCGATGGCGCCGGCCGGGGAGATGTGGTCGGTGGTGACCGAGTCTCCCAGGAGCGCCAGCACCCGGGCGCCACGGATATCGTCGACCGGCGCCGGCACGGCAGTGGCATCGGCGAAAAACGGCGGCTCCTTGAGATAGGTGGATGTTTCCTCCCACTGGTACAGTTCGCTCGCGGGAACGGGGAGCTCCTCCCAGGCCCCGTTGCCTCGCAGGATATCGGCGTAGCCGCGGCTGAAGTGCTCCGGCGTGACGTGGCGGCGCACCAATTCGGCAACCTCCTCGTCGGCGGGCCAGATATCCTTGAGGTAGACCGGCTGGCCGTTCGGATCGACGCCGACCGGATCGCGGGTAAGATCCATGGCGATGTTGCCGGCCAGGGCATAGGCTACCACCAGGGGGGGCGAGGCAAGGTAGTTTGTCCGGACGTAGTTGTTGATCCGCCCCTCGAAGTTGCGGTTTCCCGACAGGACCGCCGCCACGGCGAGGCCGCCGTCCACAACGGCCTGGGCGATATGGTCGGGGAGCGGCCCGCTGTTGCCGATGCAGGTGGTGCAGCCAAAGCCCACCAGATGGAAGCGCAGCCCTTCCAGGTATGCCATGAGTCCGGCGGAGGCGAGATAATCGGTCACAACCCGTGAACCCGGGGCAAAGCTGGTCTTTACCCACGGCTTGACCTGCAGGCCTCGCTGCACGGCATTTCTGGCAAGGAGCCCGGCGGCCATGAGGACCGACGGGTTCGAGGTATTGGTGCAACTGGTGATGGCGGCAATCACGATGGAGCCGTGGCAGAGGTTGTAGGCCACGCCGTCGGGCTGCCTGACCGGCACGCACCGCTCCAGTGGGCCGAGCTTTTCGTCCGGCGGGGCGATGGAAAGCTCCGGGGCCACATAGCGGGGAGCCCCCCCGTCGCCGAGCCAGCAATCCAGGATGCTCCGGTCGATGCGGGCCGCCTCGTTCTGCATGAGTCCGGCCAGGGATTTCCGGAATGAGCCGCGCACCTCTGCGAGGGGTATCCGGTCCTGGGGGCGGGAAGGGCCGGCCACACACGGCTCCACGGTGCAGAGATCCAGCTCGATGGTGTCCGAGTACCACGGCTCCGGCTGGTCGGGACCGTACCACAGGCCCTGCTCCCGAAAATAGGCTTCGATGAGGGGTACCAGAGCGGCCCTGCCGGTGAGACGCATATAGTCGAGCGTCTGTTCGTCCACCGGGAAAACTCCGATGGTCGCCCCGTACTCGGGGGCCATGTTGCCGATGGTGGCGCGGTCGGCAACCGTGAGCGAGGCGAGCCCCGGACCGAAGAACTCCACGAACGCGCCGACCACCCCCTTCTTGCGAAGCATCTGGGTGACCGTGAGGACCAGGTCCGTTGCCGTTGCCCCGGGAGGCAGTCTTCCCGCGAGCCGAAACCCCACCACCCGGGGGATCAGCATGGAGCAGGGCTGGCCCAGGAGCGCCGCTTCCGCCTCGATTCCCCCCACCCCCCACCCCACGACCCCCAGGCCGTTGACCATGGTGGTGTGGGAATCGGTGCCGACGATGGTGTCGGGATATATCCATATCCTGCCGTTCTGTTCGGCCACCATGGCAATTTGGGCAAGGTATTCGAGATTTACCTGGTGACAGATGCCGGTATCGGGCGGGACCACCCGAAAATTGCGGAACGCCCTCTGTCCCCAGCGGAGAAACTGGTAGCGCTCGCGGTTACGCCGGAATTCGAGATCGGCATTCGTCTCGGGGGCCGAGAGGGTGCCGTACCGGTCCACCTGCACCGAATGGTCGATGATGAGGTCGGCCGGCTGCAAGGGGTTGATCCGGGCAGGATCGCCGCCCAGCCGCCTCAGGGCCGAGCGCATGGCGGCAAGGTCGGCGATTGCAGGCACGCCGGTAAAGTCCTGGAGCAGAACCCGGGCCGGCATGAACTGGATTTCACGGTCCGGGAGAGTCCGGGGATGCCAGTGGCCGAGCGCCACGATATCGTCGCGTTTGACCGCAACACCGTCCTCGCGGCGCAAAAGGTTTTCCAGAAGAATCCTGATCGAGTAGGGAAGGCGCGAAATGTCCGCACGGAACGACTCGGCGAACTTCGGCAGGGAGTTGTAGTTGTAGCGGGATCGGCCGACGGCCAGGGTCGCTCGGCTTCCGAAACTGTCGGGGCTGTTTCGTGGCATGCTCTCACCTCACACCGTCTTGTGCTGAATATCTGAGCGATTACAGTCTGTGCGATTGTTCTGCCAGCATTTCGGCCATGGTCACGAGCCGGTGATGCTCATCCTTCCCGATCGATTCTTCTACCAGGTCGAACTTGTGCAGTAATTCCCGCTGCTCCTCCCCATTGAGAATCTTGTCGGTCATGGGAAACAGCAGATAGTTTTCCTTCCAGATGTGGTTGGGATAGAGGTTCACCAGTCCTTGCAGGCTTGCGCGCAAGGGTCCGGTCGCCTCGGTGTTCCCCTTCCCGTAAGCTTCTGCGGCTTCAGCCAACTCCATAACAAGCTTTCTGCCGCTCTGATGCTCATGGATGAGGATCCCCAGGGGGCAGCCGGTCACCGGCACCCCCTTTGCCTCAAGGAGAGGAAAGAGGTGGCGCTCTTCCTTGCCGTGATGGCACGTATCAGCGAACATCCGCATGAACTCCACCAGGTCCCGGAGGATGCCGCAGTCCGGCCTTTTTCCCGCATCCAGCCCGTCGGCAATAGCGGCCATGACGCCCACCACCGTCTGGATAACGTGATGTTCCTCTTCCAGTATTTCGGTCGCTTTTTTCTCCATTTTCCTCGTCCTCCCTGGAGTGGGGCACCCTCTCCGTTCAAGCCGGCACGAACATGTTTTTGGCAACTCCGCATACCGGACAGACCCACTCCTCTGGAAGCTCCTCAAACGGGGTTTCGGGCGGGACACCGTTCAAAGGATCGCCCACGAAGGGATCGTAAACATGCTGACAAACGGTGCAGATCCAACGCTGCATTTACAGGCTCCTTTTTTCCGCGCCACAGCTTCACGTGGCTGACGAATGGCGGAGGCTTCTGCCGGCCGTGGCCCGGATCAGGCAAAACTCCTCAGATAGTCGGGCTCGGTACTCCAGTTGATGCACGAAACCGGGCAGACATCAATGGCACCATGTTGGATGTCGTCCTCGGATGCGCCATTGGGGTCATAGCATTCCGCCTTGTTTTCGTCATCGAAACGAAACACCTCGGGAACGTTGTCCACACAGAGCCCGCAGCTTATGCATTCTTCCTTGTCAATCCATGGTGCTTTGATCATATGCATCCTCCAGGTAAAAGTTTAGGCGCCGAACACGTTCGGCGCCTCTTGGACACGTAACAAACCTGAATTTAGTTATGACGAGTAGCAGTAAGAGTACTGCACTTCCCGAAGAATGCAATTCAGTCAGATGATTGATGTGTTAATTCCGGTTGATAGCGGCCTTTGACCAGCGGCATTCTCTATGCCTGAACTGAGCGTTTCTGGCAGAGACTTGAACGTGCAGGGGAACGTGATAACGTTAGGTGTATTTCTTACCCGCCCGAAAGGGGACAACATGAACGAGCCGAAGAAATTACACGAGGAAAAAGCAGAAGGCAAAACCATCGGCGATTTTGTTGCCGAGGATTACCGGTCCGCGGGAGTTTTCGAGAAATACGGGATTGATTTCTGCTGCGGCGGAAATGTCGCGTTTTCTGCCGCTTGTCGGCAAAAGGGCGTCGATCCGACCCAGATCTTGCAGGAAATCGAGGCTGCGAAGACTGAACCGGTCGCACGGAGCGAGAACTTTGCGGCGTGGGAACTTCCGTTCTTGGCAGACTATATCGTCACGGTTCACCATGGGTACATCAAGGAAAATATCGGGCAGATTGTCTCCCATACCCGCAAGATTGCCGAGGTCCATGGTCCTCGGCATCCCGAGTTGACCGAAATCGCCGCCCTGTTCGACAGGGTTGCAGCTGATCTGACAGCCCATTTGCGCGAGGAGGAAGAAATCTTTTTCCCGGCACTGAAACAGGCCGACTCGGCAAGAACGGCAGGGAAGAAGCTGGAGCAACAGGATGCCGACGCAATGAGAAGAAATTTGGAGATATTGCGCCGAGAGCACGAGGAGGTGGGCGATAGGGTTCATGCCATCCGCCGCCTTGCCAAAGATTTTGCGGTCCCCGGCGACGCCTGTAACACCTACACGGTCACATACAAAAAACTGAAGGAATTCGAGGATGACCTCCACAAGCATGTGCACCTCGAAAACAATATCCTCTTTCTGAAAGCAGAAAGATATCTGGTTCCCCCGCGGGCATAAGGGTGCAACGGAGGGGTGCCTGTCTCCATTGCAGGGTCAAGCTCACATCTGTCGCTGTATGTAGACTCGCTTAAAACTTGAAGTTCGCCGGCACATGGTGACATTCGTCGATGTTACCCCTGCGTCAAGCATGTTTACGTGAGGTGAGGGGGTAAGTTGCAGTTGCCTAACTGAGTGAAATGATTGGCGGAGGCACATGGGAATCGAACCCACCTGGGAGTTTTCTCAACCCCCACACCGGTTTTGAAGACCGGGCGGCCCACCAGCGACCGACGTGCCTCCGTGACAGGAGGGCGAAACGGGAAAGACATGCACAAAATAGAATATTTTCGTGTATAAGACAACACCTATTTTCAGTCGATTCCCGTTAAGTCGTACCGGGGGTTCGCGGATATGTAACTTGATGAAACTTGTATTAAATGGTATCACTGACCCATTAGGCGAAACGTTTTACCACGGAGGTATCATGACGAAACGACTGATCAACTCCTGTCTGGTCGGAGTGCTGGTTGCCGTGCTGGCTGCAGGCTCAGCCCTCGCTTCCCCGAAGGAGGCGGCCAAGGAGGAAAGCCCCGAAGCGACGATCAAGGCGCTCTTCCCCACGCTGCCCCTGACAAGCGTTAAGAAAACCGCCGTCGACGGCCTCTACGAGGTAATTACCGACGGCAACGTCATCTATATCCATCCGAAGACCGGCCATGTCTTCATCGGCAATCTCTTCACCAAGGAAGGCAAGAACCTGACGGCGGAGGCGAGCAGCCGCCTGGTGGCGGAGCGCTACAAGCTCATCACCGCCGCCGACAAGGAAAAGGCGGTGAAAGTCGGCAACGGCACGTACGAGGTCATCGAGATCACCGACCCCGATTGCCCCTATTGCCGCAAGATGCACGAGTACTGGGGCCGTCGGCCCGACGTGACCCGCTACGTGTTCTTCCTGCCCCTTGCCATGCATCCTGATGCCGAGAAGAAGATCCGCTACATCCTGTCCGCCGAGAACAAGGAACTCGCCTTCTGGGAAGTCTATTCGGGCGAGTTGGACAACAAGCGTGAGATCCTTGACGCCCCCCGGGACGACAAGGGGCTTCTCGCCGCCCACAAGGCGATCGTGGCCAAGCTGGGCGTGAACTCCACCCCCACCTTCTGGGTGCAGGGAACCTATGTGAACGGCGCCAATACCCAGCTCATCGAAAAGGTGATCGGCACGTGCAAGACCGCCGAGGGCATGGCTCCCGGTGCTCCCGTCAAGTGCGAGGACGAGGGGCAGAAGAAATAGCGGAGGCCACGCACTTCCGTGATCCCGCTCAAGGACTACAACCCGACGCGACGCTTGCCGGTGGTAAGCGTCGCGCTCATCATTCTCAATTGCGCCGCGTTCCTGTTCGACCGGTACACCGGCCACTACGAGCCGCTGATCGTGGAGACGGCCCGAGGGCTGGTCCGAACGCGGCAGTTCGTCGGCGGACTGTCGGCGGACTACTCGCTGGTTCCCGCCGTGCTCACCTCCCATCCTCTCCTTGCCTTGCCCACCATCATCTCCTCAATGTTCCTCCACGGCAACTGGCTCCACATCGGTTCAAACATGCTCTACCTCTGGATATTCGGCAACAACGTGGAAGATGTGCTGGGGCGGTTCCGCTTCGTGGTGTTCTATCTGGGCTGTGGCGCCGTGGCGGCCCTGGCCCAGGTGGCAAGCGCGCCCGGTTCCGATATCCCGATGGTTGGGGCCAGCGGCGCCGTTGCCGGCGTGATGGGGGCCTATCTGCTCCTGTTCCCCCATGCGCGGATACTGACGCTGGTGCCGATCATCTTCTTTTTTACCTTCATCGAAGTACCGGCATTCATCATAATCGGCTGGTGGGTGCTCATCCAGTTTCTGAACGCCAACTGGCTCGGCGGGGGGGAATTACGTGGCGGCGTGGCCTATTTCGCGCACATCGGCGGGTTTGTGGCCGGGATTATAGGCCTCTGGCTTTTCGGGGCGGCGCGCCGGGGGGGCAGGCCTTACCGGCGCTGGTAGTCTTTCACGGAGATCCGTAGAAGGTGTGGAACCGGGAAATGCCGCTCATGCGCTCTTCCGACAGGTAGTACCGGTAGAAAAACCGGATGGTCTTGGGGGGCGCCGTCATTGCGGCGCGCACCGGGATGGAGAAGTCGGCACGTTCGCCGATGGCGAGCTGGTTGGGAAAGAAAAGGAACGACCCCGTCCCGATGGGGGTGCCCCCTTCGTCCAGCAGCGTGGCAGTAAGTTCCAGGTCGCGGATGTAGTAATAGGTCCTGTTCTCGGCCACGCCGTCGATGGTGGCTCCGTCGGGGCCGACCGTGGTTTTCCAGTAAAAGGCGAAGTCGAAGAATTCGTAGCTGTTCGGGTAGATATCGGCCGGGCGCAGGGATCCGGCCGTTTGGGCGCATGCGGCGGTCAGGAACAGCATCAGGGCGAGCAAGAGGTGTTTCGCGGGCATGGGACCCCCTTCGCATGGCTGCCGCGCCATGAATGGTATACCGGTATCGAAACGGATTTTCGGCTTCTTTGGCCGACTCTGATGTTACTATGCCAAATTTGTGCTACCATTCAACTGCTGAATGTGATGCAGTGCATGAATTCTTTCCATTCCCGGGAGGTACGTTTCAACATCCATGATTGAAGAATTATTGGTCATCTTTGTCCTTATTCTCGGCAACGGATTTTTTGCCGGCTCGGAACTTGCCATCATTTCCGCCCGCAAGGGGAGAATTGCCCAGTTGGTCGAAGCCGGCGACTCCCGCGCCCTGATTGTTGAACGACTCCAGAATGATCCGCACCGCTTTCTGGCCACGGTCCAGGTAGGGGTGACGGTGGTTGGCTCTCTTGCCTCCGCCGTGGGCGGCGCCGCGGCGGTGCAGTCGGTCAAGCCGCTGCTGCAGGCGGTTCCCGTCGATTTCATCCGCCATGCGGCTGAGCCTCTGGCCATCGGCCTGGCCGTCGTATTCATCTCCTATCTCTCCCTCATCTTCGGTGAACTGGTCCCCAAGACCGTGGGCCTCCAGTATGCGGACCAGATGGCGCTTCGCGTGGCCAAGCCGATCAGCTCCATGGCAAAGGTCGCAGGAGTGGTGGTCAGCTTTCTCACCATTTCCAACAAGGCGGTGCTCGCCATGATGGGGATCAAGGCCGAGGGGAGTCAGGCGTTCGTCACCCGCGAGGAGGTTCAGCACATCGTCGCCGAGGGGCACGAGGCGGGGGTGTTCAGCGCCACCGAGCAGGAGTACATCAGGAACATCTTCGATTTCACCCACACCTGCGTCCGCGAGGTGATGGTGCCGCGCACCCGCATGGTGGCCCTCGATCTGGCGCGCCCCCGGATTGAGCTGGTCCGGGAGGTGCTGGACAACATGTATTCACGCTATCCGGTTTACCGCGAGAGCATCGAGAACGTCGTCGGCTTCATTCACGGCAAGGATCTGCTGGGGAGGACCGTGACCGATCCGGAGTTCGCCATTGAGTCAATCGTCCGCCCACCCTTCTATGTGCCGGAAGGGAAAAAGGTCAACGAACTCCTCAAGGAGATGCAGCGGCTCAGGATTCACATGGCGCTGGTGGTCGACGAGTATGGCGGCATCAGCGGCCTGGTCACCACGGAGGATCTGCTGGAAGAACTGGTGGGCGAGATCGAGGACGAACACGATATCGGCGAGCCCGGCACCGTGCAGCGGCTGCCGGACGGCAGTCTGCTGGTGGACGCCCTCATGTCGATCGGAGACCTTGCAGACCTGCTCAAAATCAAGCTGGAAGAGGATGTCCCCTATGACACCCTTGCCGGCCTCATTCTCGATCATCTGGGACGCTTCCCCGAGCGGGGCGAGACGGTGGAGTGGGACCGTTTCAGCCTCATCTGCGAGGAGGTCAAACAGACGGCGATCGTCAAGGTGCGCATCGTGGAAAATCTGCCGCCCCAGGCGGGTGACGAACAGCACGGAACGGAGCACGAGTAGGCATGGACCGGGGACACTTTTTTGCGCTTCTCGGCTTTCTGGCCGTCGCCCTCATGCTGTACCTCGTCTATGCCATTGTGGCGCCGTTCCTGGCGCCGCTGGGATGGGCCGCCGTCATCGGCGTGCTCACTTTTCCCGTCTACCGGAAGCTTCGGGCCGGGACCGGCGGCAGGGAGCTGCTGGCCGCGGGAATAATGACCCCTGCAGTGGTCATTACCCTCGTGGTACCCGTGATCGGCCTCACGTTCTTCATCATTCAGGAGGCGACCCTCGCCTATCAGTTTCTGGAACGGGTAGCCGCCGACGGGGGGGAGGCGGTGCTGACCAAGATTCGGGCCCATCACCTGATACACCCCTGGATTGCGCGGATCGAGTCCTATACCGGTCCCCTCAGCCTTGAGATCGACACCACGTTGCTCCCCGAGGTAAAGGAGGTGGCGGCCAAGGTCCTCGGATATTCCAAGGAAGTGGTCAAGAATGCCTTCATCTTTATCCTCAAGATCATCCTCATGGTGATCGCCCTGTTCTTCATTTATCTCGACGGAGAACGGATCCTGCGGCGGGTTCTCGCCATAATACCCCTTACCGAACAGCACAAGACCGTGCTCACCGAGACCGTCCGTCGCGTGCTCACGGCGGTGATGTTCGGCGTCTTCCTGACCTGCCTCGTTCAGGGGGGCCTTGGGGGCATCGGCTTTCTGGTGGCAGGTGTCCCGTCACCGATCCTCTTCGGCGCCATGATGGCGGTCTGTGCTCTGATACCGGTGGTTGGAACGGCACTCATCTGGCTGCCGGCCGCCATCTATCTGCTGCTTAACGGGCAAATAGTCCAGGGGGTCGGACTCATGATCTGGGGATTTGCCGTGGTAAGCTCCATCGACAATGTGATCCGTCCCTTTTTCATCAGCGGCAAGGCCAAGCTGCCGGTGCTCGTCATCGCCATCGGCGGTCTGGGCGGCCTTGCCTCTTTCGGGTTGCTGGGGGCCGTGATCGGGCCCCTCGTGCTTGCCTTGTTCCTGGCGCTTTTCGATATGTATCAGGAAGAAATGGCGGGGCACGACGGAGACGCCGGGCCCCGTCCGGAGGAGGGGTAGAGGAAAGACTTTGTCACCCGCGGTGGGCGGCGCGTGCTCGCCGGTTACCGATGGTGACCGAGGTGAGAATCGAAATAGCCAGCACCCCCACGATGGTCCCCAGCGAGAAGATGATGGGAATATGGTAAATGTCCACCAGCAGCATCTTTACCCCCACATAGGCGAGAATGACCGACACACCCAGCTTCAGGTAGACGAACATCTCCATGACGTTGGCCAGCAGGTAGTAGAGGGAACGCAGTCCCATGATGGCGAACACGTTGGAGGTGTACACGATAAAGGGGTCCCGGCTTACCGCCAGCACCGCCGGGATGGAGTCCACGGCAAAGATCAGGTCGCTCGACTCCACCATGACCAGGGTCAGGAATAGCGGCGTGGCCGCCCGCACCCCACCTTTCTTGATGAAGAACCGGTCGTCGCGAATCCGTTTGGTGATCGGCACCAGCTTGCGCACGAGCCGCACCATGGGATTTTTTTCCGGCTCGATCTTTTCCTCTCCGCCGAAGGCCATCTTGAATCCCGTTACCACCAGAATCCCGCCGAACACGTAGATCATCCAGTGGAACCGTTCAATCAGCTCTATGCCTGCCAGGATGAAGATCGCCCGCAATACCAGCGCGCCGATAATCCCCCACTTGAGGATCTTTGGCTGGTGGGCCTTGGTGATGTGGAAGTAGGAGAAGATCATGATGAAGACGAAGAGGTTGTCCACCGACAGGGACTGCTCGATGAGATAGCCGGTGAAGAACTCCATCGCCTTGGTGGGACCCATCTCGAAGTAGATCCAGACGTTGAACGACAATGCCAGCGAGACCCAGACAAGTGTCCAGGTCAGGGCCTCGCGAAACTTGATTTCATGGCTCTTGCGGTTGAACACCCCCAAGTCGAGAGCAAAGACTACCAGCATTATTGCGGCAAAGCCGACCCACATCATTGTATTGATTTCCATTCAGGTAACTCCGGGGTGTTTGGCGGGATAAGGTCACGTGGAAGGAGGCCGGGTGTGCGCTCCTTCCACGTATCAACTGTTGAGGTCTGTCAGAAGTTTCTGCTGTACGCCATGGCTTCGAGTCGTGCGATCCGCTCCTCCATGGGGGGGTGCGTGGAGAAGAGCTTGAACAGCGAACCTCCGCTGAGCGGGTTCACGATGAAGAGGTGGGCCGAAGCCGGCGACGCCTGCTGCATCGGGATCATTTGGGACGCCATCTGGAGCTTGCGCAGGGCATTGGCCAGGGACTGGGGATTGCCGCAGATGCGCGCACCCGACTCGTCCGCCAGGTACTCGCGGGAGCGGGATACCGCCATCTGGATCAGCATGGCGGCGATGGGGGCGATGATCGCCATGGCCAGGCCACCGATCATGCCGCCGGCCCCTTCCTCGTCGTCGCTCCGGCCGCCGCCGAACATGGCCGCCCACTGGAGCATGTTGCCGAGCATGGAGATGGCGCCGGCAAAGGTGGCGGCGATGGTGGACACCAGGATGTCTCGGTTCTTAACGTGGGCCAGTTCGTGGGCCATAACCCCTTCAAGCTCCTCGGGGGATAGGATACGGAGGATGCCCTGGGTTGCGGCCACTGCCGCGTGGTTGGGGTTGCGGCCGGTGGCGAAGGCATTGGGGCTGTCGCTGGGGATGATGTAGACCCGGGGCATGGGCAGGCCCGCCTGAATCGCGAGTCGGCGCACCATGCCGTAGAAGGCCGGGTTCTCGGCCTCGGTGATCTCCTTTGCCCCGTACATGGAGAGGACGATCTTGTCCGAGAACCAGTAGGAGAAGAAGTTCATGGCGCAGGCCATGAAAAAGGCGAAGATCATGCCGGTCTTGCCGCCGATGGCGCTCCCCATGGCCACCATGAGAAGGGTGAGCAAGGTCAGGAGCAGGGTTGTCTTGAGTCGGTTCATCATGTGTTGGTACCTCCGGTTGGTTATGCGTTGCGGCCGGGGCAAATAAAAAAGACCTTTACCCGCGGCGCGATTGAGCCTTGGATAAAGGTCTTGCATGCTGTAACGCTCAACATCGGGATCAATGTTTCACGAAGCCCCGGGCCCGGGTGTTGCCACCGTGATGACGAGCCGTGGGTCGGCGCATAAGGATGGATGGCGCCGATTGCTACTCCCCTTTAACAAGGAAAATGATAATCAGCTGCCTCAGCGATGTCAAGGGTTTTCATGGCAGCACATCCAGGTCCTTGCATATCTCCGGTACATGGGGTACCATCCCCGGTCTGTTTCAGCCCATAACCATTTTAAGAGGGACAATTTCCGTGGACGCAGCCGTATTTTTTACGACCTTCGGTATTATCTTCCTGGCAGAGCTGGGCGACAAGACCCAGCTTACCGCCATGGCCCTGGCCACCCGCTACCCCTGGAAGAAGATTTTCATCGGCATCGCCCTGGCGTTTGCCGTTCTCAACGTGGGCGCCGTGGCGCTGGGCAAGTTTCTCTTTGCCGTGCTTCCCATTTTCTGGATCAAGCTCGTCTCTGGCGGCCTCTTCCTCTTTTTCGGCATCTCTACCCTCCGGGGGGGAGACGGTGACAAGGACGGCGAAAAAGGCCCCGCCTCGGCCCGGGGACCGGTACTCACGGCTTTTCTGATGATCCTGCTGGCCGAGCTGGGCGACAAGACCCAACTCGTAACCACCAGCCTGGCCGCCCAGCACGAATCGCCCCTGTCGGTGTTTGCCGGCTCGACCCTGGCCCTCTGGGGGGTGTCGCTCCTGGGCATCTTCATCGGCAAGCAGCTCATGCGGGTCATCCCCCTCGGCACGATTCACCGGGTGGCCGGGGTGCTTTTTCTCGTCTTCGGCCTCGTCATCCTCTACCAGACCTTCACCGGGCCCTGAGCGATTGCATTTTTCAAGGCGGCCCCGTACAATTGTCCCTGATTGAGCGGGTGTCGGCATGGTGATCTGCGGGCCGCTCCGGCAGCCCCTGTCCAGTCACCGTTCCCGTGATCCGGATTCACCTCCCCGAGAGCCCGATGTCCGACAACTACGTCGAAAAATCGTTTCTATACCTCCTGGTCCTTTCGCTTTTCCTTCATGCGGGCGTGTTCGCCCTTTTTCTCGTTTTCCCGCAGCAGAGGCAGGTGGTCCGCCAGGAGCCGATCATGATCGACTTGGAAGACATCCCCGATCTGTCCTCCCAGCCACCGGCGACCGACAGGAAGGAGGCCCGACGCCTTGCCGAGGAGCGGCACCGCGTCCCCCGGGAAATAGCCCCCCGTGGCGACATGGACCGGGACCGGATCGCTTCGCTCCCCTCGCAGCCGCGGCCGCGGATGGTTCCACCGCCTTATGCCCCGACGTCGCGCGAGCCGGCGGCCCGAGAGCCGGAACCGTCCCCCGGTGATATCCCCGTACGGGAGCCCTCCCGGGGCGGGGGCGGTATCCTGAGGCCGCGGACCAGGGGAGAGAGCCTGCCGGAGATGGCCCAGCTCATGCCGAGCGCTGAGCGGCTGGCAAAGATCGAGGAGAACTACAGGAAAAGGTTCAGTGACGATGTGGCGGAGGGCGACACCAAGTTTCTCGATACCGACGACATCCAGTTCGGCTCGTTCCTGCGCCGTTTCGAGAATGCCGTCTACGGCGTCTGGCGCTATCCGGCCGATGCGGCGCGATTGGGCATTGAGGGTGTTGTGCCGGTGAAGATCACCTTTAATCGCTCGGGAGAGATCGAGAAGTACGAAATCCTGCAGGGTTCGGGGAGCCGGATCCTCGACGACGAGGTGGGGCGGACCCTCTCGACCATCAAGAGGGGGGGCACGGTGGGGGGCTTCCCCCGCGGCTACACCAAGGATCACTTCCACCTGGTCGCCTTTTTCCAGTACGGCATCGTGCGCGGCGCCAGCCGCTCGCTCCGCTGACGCCGTCGCAGTCCTATCCCTGTTTTCAGTCCCTGGCCAGCACTTCCCGCAGATAATCCCGGAATTCCCCGTTGAACTCCTCCCGCTTGAGGGCCATGTCCACCGTGGCTTTCAGGAAGCCGAGCTTGTCGCCGCAGTCGTGGCGTTTTCCCTTGAACAGGCAGCCGTAAATGGCCTCTTCCCGCGACAGGGTCAGCAGGGCGTCGGTGAGCTGGATTTCTCCCCCCTTGCCGGGGGTCTGGCGTTCCAGGATGGGAAAGATGTCGGGGGTGAGGACGTAGCGGCCGATGATGGCCATGTCCGAAGGGGCCTCCTCGCGGCGGGGCTTTTCCACCAGGTCGGTCACCTCGAATATCCGGTCGGTGATTCCTGTTGCCTTCACGCAGCCGTAGGAGGAAATGGCCTCTAGGGGCACCTTTTCCAGGGCCACGACCGGGCCCCGGTATTTGCGGTAGACATCCAGGAGCTGGCCCAGGCAGGGTTGTTCCGCGTCGATGATGTCGTCCCCCAGCAGGACCGCGAAGGGTTCGTCGCCCACGAATTCCCTGGCGCAGAGGATGGCGTGGCCGAGTCCCAGGGCCTGTTTCTGCCGGACATAGAAAATCTTCACCATGTCGGCAATCTCCCGCACCTCCTGGAGCATGTCGTCCTTCCCCTTTTCCTGGAGCAGCGCTTCCAGCTCGAAGGAGATGTCGAAGTGATCCTCAATGGCCCGCTTGCTCCGACCGGTCACGAAGAGGAGCTGCTCGATGCCCGAGGCAACCGCCTCCTCCACCACGTATTGGACCAGCGGCTTGTCGATCAGGGGGAGCATCTCCTTGGGAGATGATTTGGTTGCCGGAAGAAACCTGGTGCCGAGTCCCGCCACCGGGAATACCGCTTTTTTTACCTGCATGATCCGACTCCTTTCAGATCGTAGTCTGTTCCGAATTGCCCCGCTCCATGCCGGCAACGATGGCGGGGACCAGGTCCTCCCGCCCCATGGCCATGATGTGAACTCCGTCGCAGAAAGGCCTGACCGCCGCCATGGTCCGCCGGGCTATCTCGACGCCGGCGGCCAGCGGATCGCCGGCACTCTCCAGCTCCGCAACAAGTTCGGGGGGGACCTTGAGGCCCGGCACCCGTTCGGTCACGTAACGGGCCATGCCGGGCGACTTCAGCAACAGGATGCCTGCGATGATCTTCATGCCTAGAGGGCGCGTCGCATCGGCGAACCGGGCGAACCGTTCCGGCGAGAAGACTGCCTGGGTCTGAAGGAATCGGGCTCCGGCAGCAGCTTTCTTCGCCAGCTTGGAGAGGGTGAGCGCAAAAGGCTCCGCTTCGGGGGCCGCCGCGGCTCCGGTAAAGAACGAGGTGGCGCCGGTGAGGACCGAACCCGAGAGATCCCGTCCTTCATTGAGCCCGGCAATGATCCGCAGGAGCTGAACCGAGTCCAGGTCGAACACCGGTTTGGCCTCCCGGTGGTCGCCAAAGGTTATGAAGTCGCCGGTGAGCGCCAGCACGTTGGTGATCCCCAGGGCAGAGGCGGCCAGCAGTTCGCTCTGGAGCGCCATCCGGTTGCGGTCACGGCAGGTGAGCTGAAGGATGGGCTCGATCCCTTCCCGCACCAGCAGCGCCGCCGGCGCCAGGGGGGAAATCCGCATGTTGGCCCCCTGGTTGTCGGTGACGTTCACGGCATCGACGGCCTGGCGCAGGGCCCGGGCCTTGCGGAGGAATTCGGTGCAATCGCACCCCTTGGGCGGGCAGATCTCCGTGGTGACGACGAAGTGGCCTGCGGCGAGGGCGGCGCTGAGTGATGGCGGCGTACCGGTCATTTGTCGAGTTTCAGGTCCGCCGGCCGGCGGCAGGTGGAGAAGTCGGCAGGGGGAGTGGTTTCGGCCAGGGGACCCGTTTCCACCTGACCGTGGAGGCGGGTGAATATCTGGTGCCAGGCACACTCGGCATCGGGGTTCACCTCGCAACGCCCTTCGTCCATACCTCCGCAGGGACCGTTGAGGATTCCCTTGGGACAGAGCGTTACGGGGCAGATGCCGGCGGTCTCGTTCAGGCGGCAGGCCCCGCAGAGGGAGCAGCGCTGTTCGAATTGGCCGAACCGGCGGATATTGCCAAGGAAGAGGGTGTCGAGGCCCGCCACGGTCCGTTTGTCCGTGCCCGCGGAAACCGACTGGACCCCGGCGCCGCAGGCGAGCACCAGAAGCGCTTCGGCGCTGCGGACCATTTCACCCTTGGCCCGGAGGTCCCGTTGAACCCGCAGCATGTGACACGCCTCATCGATGACGATGGAGCCGGTCACCTCCCGGCCCGCCTCGGTGAGGCGCTCCTGCATCTGCCAGACTTGCTCCTCTCCACCGGCCTTGCAGACGGTGGCGCACTTGGCGCAGCCGATCACGAAGACCCGCGAGACGCCGTCCAGGGCGGCCAGGATATCGGCGAAGGGTTTCTGTCTGCTGACGATCATCGTGATTCCGGTGTCACGCTAGCGATTCCCGGAACCCGCCATTTTTGCGGCCTCAAGGGTGTTGTGAAGAAGCATGGTGATGGTCATGGGGCCCACCCCGCCGGGGACCGGCGTGATGGCCGAAGCCCGTTCGGCTGCTGCGGCGAATTCGACGTCTCCCACCAGTTTCTTTTCTCCCACCCTGTTGACGCCCACGTCGATGACAACCGCCCCTTCCTTGATCCAGTCCCCTTTGATCATCTCGGGGACCCCGACGGCGGCGATGACCACGTCGGCGGCCCTGACCCGGCCGGGGAGATCGCGGGTCTTCGAGTGGCAGATGGTGACGGTTGCATTGCGCTGGAGACACATCAATGCCACCGGCTTGCCCACGATGTTTGAGCGTCCCACAACCACCACTTCCTTGCCGGCCAGGTCGACTCCCGCTTCCTGCAGCATCACCATGACGCCGTAGGGGGTGCAGGGCTGGAAGGTCGGCTTGCCGGTCACCAGGCGTCCCACATTGTAAGGATGGAAGCCGTCCACGTCCTTGGCAGGGGAGATGGCTTCAAGGACACGATCCGCGTTGATCTGCGGCGGAAGGGGGAGCTGCACGAGGATGCCGTGGATCGCCGGATCGTTGTTGAGTTCGTTGATGAGCGCGAGGAGTTCCTCCTCGGTCGTTTCCGCGGGGCGCGTGACTTTTACCGAGTGCATGCCGAGCTTGTTGCATGCATCGCCCTTCATCCGGACGTAGACTTCGCTGGCGGGGTCGCTCCCCACCAGGACCGTGGCGAGGCCGGGGGTTATTCCCCTGGCCTGCAGTTCTTTAACCTGGGTGGCGAGATCCGCCCGGATCTTTTCGGCAATGGCTTTTCCGTCGATGATCGTGGCCATGGGTGGGCTCCTTCTGGATGTGCGTCCCGGCAGGGAAGAATGGTGAGAACAGCCACAGAATGATACGGAAAGGTGACCGTGTTGTAAAGTCAGATTCCCGGCCCTGCTGGATAAAAAAACCCCCGGCAGGGCCGGGGGATCTGGTTGGCGCGGTCTTATGCCGCGGAGGGGCATCCTGCGCACGTGCCCCCGGAGGGGCAGGCAGGAGCCTCGGATTTGCCGGCTCCGCCGGAGCTGTAACCCTGGGCATACCAGCCGCCTCCCTTGAGGGCGAATCCGCTCTGGGAAATCAGCTTGTGTATGGGGCCTCCGCATGAGGGGCACTCGGTGGCCGGGGCATCGGAAAACTTCTGACGCAGCTCGAACTGCTTGTCGCACGCGTCGCAGCGGTATTCATAGAGTGGCATGAGACAACCTCCTGAAAAATCGTTACGATTTACTATAAGTATCCCCTCGTCGGTTTGTCAACCCCACGGGAGCATTTTCGACGCCGCGCAGATGCAGCGGACTACCGGCGGCTGTTTTCGAGCAGTGCCCGCACGGCGGCTGCGTCGGAACCGGAAACCCTGATGGTTTTGTGGCGGGACTTTTCGCCGGCTATGATGGCGACGCAGGACTTGGGCACGCCGAGCCGCTTGGCGAGGAATTCGACGCAGAGGCGGTTCGCCTCACCCTCCACCGGCGGCGAGGTGAGCCGCAGTTTGATTGCTTCCCCCTGGACGCCGCAGACTTCGTTGCGGGACGCCCGGGGCTGCACGTGGACCGAAAAGGTGACGCCGTCGGCGGATTCGGTAATCCGCAGTACAGGGGAAGGGGGGTCAGGCATCCTCAAGGGAGAGCATCTTGTAGTGGGTGTCGAGCAGAGCCTTGAAGGCGCCTTCGAACTGGAGCTTCTGGCGACGGAGATCCTGGAGCTGCTCGTTAAGCTGCCCGAGCCTGCGCTCGGCGTCCACGAGGATCTTCTCCGCCTTCACCTCCGCCTCGGAGACGATGAGCGACGCTTCCTTCTGGGCGTTGGCCTTCATTTCCTCGGTAATCTTTTGGGCCGCGAGCATGGCTTCACGCAGTTCGCGCTCCTGGCGCGCCGTCTGCTCGGCGTCGGCGGCCGCTTTCCGGCACTGCTCACGCAGGTCGGTGTTTTCCCTGATGAGCCCCTCCATTTCCTGGGCCACCAACTGGAGAAACGAATCCACGTCCTCCGGGTCGATGCCGCCGAGCATCTTGCCCTTGAACTGCTGCTGTTGGATGTCGAGGGGGGTAATTTTCATCACATGGCCCCTGTGCCGAGCTTCATCCGGAAGGCGAAATCGTAGATGGTCCTGATCACGAAGCTCTGAATGAAGTAGATGGCGACCAGCACCAGGATGGGGGAGAGGTCGAGGCCCCCCAGGTCCGGAAGGACCCGCCGGACCCGGGAGAGGACCGGCTCGGTGCTGCGGTAGAGGAAATTCACGATCGGATTGTAGGGATCGGGGTTGACCCAGGATATGATGGCCCGGGCGATGATGATGTAGAGGTAGATCGTCAGGAGAATGTCGGCGACCTTGGCGATGGCGAGCAGAAAATTGGCGACCACGAACATGGGGTGCCCCTTGGGGAGAAGTGACAACGGCCGTTGTTATACCGGAATCCGGGGCATGATGTCAAGAAACTCCGCTATTTCAGCCCTTTTTCGCCGGTATAGATGGTGGCTATGCCGAAGGTCTGGTCCCGGTGGGCGGTGTCGCGAAAGCCGACCGAGGTCATGAGAGCCTTGAACTCCTCCTGGCTCGGGAACTCCAGCACCGAATCGGGCAGGTACTTGTAGGCGCTGAACTGTGAGAACAGTCCGCCGATAACGGGAAGAACCCGGAGAAAGTAAAACGAGTAGATCCACTTGAAGAGCCGCGAGCGGGGGGTGGAAAATTCCAGGATGACCGCCCGGCCGCCCGGCTTGAGGACCCGCAGCATCTCGGAGAGGCCCTGGCGGCGGTCAACCACGTTGCGGATGCCGAAGGCGATGGTCACCGAATCGAACGTGTCATCGGGGAAGGGGATTGCCTCGCAGGGGGCGATATCCATGGTGATCCGGTCCGCGTAGGGGGAGCCGGCCACCTTGTCGCGCCCCAGGGTTACCATCCCTTCGGAAAAGTCGACACCTACGATAGCGACCGACGGCGGCGTCTGACGGGCGATCTCCAGGGCCACGTCGCCGGTGCCGGTGGCCACGTCGAGCACGCGCCCGCCTTCGCTCCAGCGTATGCATTTGACGGCGTTTCGCCGCCAGCGCCGGTCCACGCCGAAGCTAAGGAGCCGGTTGAGAAAGTCGTAGCGGGGGGCGATGTCGCTGAACATGTCGCGGATGCGCTCGCCTTTTTCCGTAAGCCGGTACATGTTATTTTTCTGTCCTTGCCATCAAAGAAGTGATATAAATTCAGATTCTTCACGCATTCTGAACAAGTCTGTCGTTTGTAGCACAAAACGGCCCGGCCATGCCAGTACTTTCGAGCGACGGCATGCGGGCGGGGCCGGCGTCACCTTTTCCGTGATAAATGGGGCAACCGCGTGTTTCACCTGATCCGCTGGCAGGATATCGCCGACATCATCATCATGAGTTTCCTGGCCTACCGACTCTACAGCTGGTTCAGGCACACCCGCGCCATGCAGGTCCTGATCGGGCTCGGAATTCTGGCCGGGGTCTACTTCGTCACCCGCAATCTGGGGCTGTTCATGACGAGCTGGATTCTCCAGGAACTCGGCACAGTCCTCTTCGTCCTGATCATCGTCGTGTTTCAGGCGGAGATCCGTCAGGCCCTGTACCGTTTCAGCCTGTTGCGTACTTTCATCGGTCGGCAGGAGGGGGGCGGTGAGCTCGACCTGGCCGAATTGGGCCGCACCGTCTTCGGCCTGGCGCTGGAGCGAACCGGTGCCCTCATCGTCCTCCAGCGCCAGGAAGCCCTTGACGACTATCTCCTGCACGGGGTGAAGGTCGACGGTCTCCCGAGCAGTCACCTCCTGGGCAGCATCTTCCGGAACGGTACCCCCCTGCATGACGGCGCCGTGGTCATCAAGGACGGCCGGGTTAGCCAGGCGTCGTGCCACCTGCCGCTCTCCATGAAGACGGAGCTCCCCCAGAACTTCGGTACCCGCCACAGGGCCGGCATCGGGCTCAGCGAACGGTCCGACGCCGTGGTCATCATCGTGTCGGAAGAGCGAGGAGATGTGGGCATGGCGCTTGCAGGAGAATACCGGAAGATCGCCTCGCCGGAGGAGTTTGCCGAGGTAATCCGGGGGCTTCTCTATCCCCAACGCCCCGAAAATGTTGCGTTCACCCTGCGCCAGCGCCTCATGCGCAACCTTGTGCCTAAAATTGTCACAACGCTCATTGTGATAGCAGGCTGGCTGGTGGTGACGACGAAAGAAGGCGGTATTTTTACGGTCACCGTGCCGATCAAGTTTCACAACCTGCCTCCCCGTTCGGTCCTCGTGAAGAGCGTTCCCGAGTCAGTGGAGGTCCAGCTCAAGGTTTTCACCAGTCTCATCCCTTCGCCCAAGCAGCTTGACCTGGTGGCAGACCTGAACCTGGCGAGCGTGCACGACGGGGTCAACAGTCTCGCGGTCAAGGACGACGACCTGAATCTTCCCCTGGGCGTGGTTGTCACCGGCATCAATCCGCCGGTGGTGAAGGTGACCATTGCGGGCAAAGAACGCAAGCAGCTCCGGGTGCGGCCGAAGCTGACAGGGCAATTGCCGGGCCGGGCAAAGCTCAGAAGCGTGACCGCTGACCCCGATACGGTGGTGGTGGAGGGGCCGGGCCATCTCCTTGAAGGGCTCGAATCCCTGCCCACGGAAACCGTGGATCTTGCCGGCCTGCGCCGGGGTGGTGTCGTCGAGCGGCGGGTCGTGTCGCCGTCGCCCCAGATCAGGGTGTTGCGTGATGAACCGGTGCGGGTGAACGTGATTACGTCTGCCAAGTAGCTGATATTCCAATTTATTTAAGGAAAGAGTTTGACATTTGCGTGACAGTTTGTTATAAAAAGTGGGCTTTTTGAGCTATTTAATAAAACAATAAGAAAGGGGGGATACATGAGTATACGATTGCGACTTACCATCTTCGTCCTCATCCTTTTAGCCTTACCCTCCTTGGCGCTTGCCGCCAAAAGTCATAAAGTCAAAAAGAACGAAACCCTCTCTTCCATTGCCCGCAAGTACCACGTCCGCGTCGCCGATCTCAAAGCAGCCAACAACCTTGCCAATACTCGTGTGAAGCCCGGCACCATCCTGGTTGTCCCCCCCCGTTCCGAGGCCGTCGCAGCGGAGCCTGCGGCCGAGGTCGCTACCTACAAGGTGCGCAAGGGCGACACCCTGATCCGGATTGCCCGCAAGACCGGCGTGTCCGTGGATGAACTGCGTCAGCTGAACAACCTCGGCAAGAAAAGGGTAAAGCCCGGCCAGGTCCTCACGCTCCGGGCCGTCGCCGACGAGGAGCAACCGGCCAGGAAGCTCGCCCTCAAGAAGCCCCTCAAGAGCCTCGACATCTATAACGAAAGCGAATACGAGCGCAGCCTCGCGGACCTCGTGGGCGAGAGCGGCGAAGACGCCCAGGCCGATTTCACCAAAGGGGTGACCCTTGGCGGCGACGGCGTCACCGAGCTGAAAAAGACGGCCTACAGTTTCATCGGCACCCGCTACCGCTTCGGCGGAACCACCCGCAAGGGGCTCGACTGCTCCAGCTTTGTTCAGCACGTCTTCCGCGAACTGGATGTAACCCTCCCCCGCACCGCCCGCGAACAATTCCACGTGGGCAACCCGGTCGCCACCGGAGACCTCCAGAAGGGCGATCTTCTTTTCTTTCACACCTATGCCCGCTTCCCTTCCCACGTGGGCATCTATCTCGGCAACAACAAAATGATCCACGCCTCCTCACGGGACCGGCGAGTGGTCATATCCTCAATCGACACCCCTTACTACCGTGCTCGCTTCATCGGCGCCAAGCGTATTTCACAGATCAACCCCGACGTGCTCAAGCTGGACGACCTGCTGACCGACGTGGAAGAAGAGGGGATCGAAGACATCCTTGCCAACGATACCCTCGGCGTTGGCCTGTTGAAGTAGATCCTGTCGGTCAGTCATTCCAAAATCCGGTCCGTGGACCGGATTTTTTTTTGAGGCATCATGTTCCCGCTCATCGTCACCGCTGCCATTATTGAGCACAACGGCCTGATTCTCCTGACCCGGCGAAAGCCCGACGCGCCCTATCCCTTGCTCTGGGAATTCCCGGGAGGGAAGCTGGAGCCCGAGGAGCATCCCGAGGCGTGCATCGTCAGGGAGGTGCGGGAGGAGCTTGCCATGGAGGTGGCCGTCGAGGGGATCTATGATGTGATCTACTACCGTTACCCCGAACGGCCCGTAATGGTGCTGGCCTACCGCTGCACCTGGACCGGCGGCGATCTTCAGGAACGCGACGTGGCCGGACACCGGTGGGTCGCCCCGGCGGAGGTGCCCGCCTTCGACCTTCTTCCCGCGGATGTTCCGCTCGCTGCCAGAATAGCACGAGAATTCGGCAATGCGGGTTCTTCTCGCCTATAAGTCCCACCAGGCCGGGGCGCGGGATCCCTTTGCGTCGCTGCTGCCCACGGGGCTCGGCTACTTGAACGGGCTCCTGCGGGCACAGGGCTTCGCTTCCCGCATCGCCAACCTGTCGACCGCGGGGTGGCGCGAGGTGGACGTACTGCTCCGTCGGGAACAGCCGGCCATCTTCGGCATCTCCCAGTACACCCACAACCGGTTCGAGTCACTCAAGCTCGCTTCCATCGCAAAAACAATCGACCCCACGTGCCTGACGGTGCTCGGTGGCCCCCATGCGACCCACTCCTTCGACATGCTTCTTCAGCATCACCCCCAGGTGGATGCCGTGGTGCTCGGCGAGGGGGAGGAAACCATGCTGGAGCTTGTCCGTGCGGTGGCACAAGGTGATCGGAGCCTCGCCGGCATCCCGGGCCTGGCGATTCGGAAGGGGAGCGGGATCAGCCATTCAACCCGTGCGCCGCTGCGGAATCTCGACGACCTGCCCGTGCCCGCGCATTACTTCGACAACGCCCTGGGATGCGACCTCCGTCGCCAGCTCGAGTTCGTTATTACCTCCCGGGGGTGTCCCGCCTCCTGCCGTTTCTGTTCGTCGCCACGCTTCTGGGGCACGTCGCTGCGTCTCCGCTCGCCCCGGGCCATGGTTGACGAGATCCGCTATCTCCGCGACCGGTTCGGCCTGCTCTCATTTTCGCTTCGCGACGATACTTTCACGGCCCGCGCCGACCGGGTCATCGAGTTCTGCCGCCTGCTGTCGGCCGAAGGGCTCCATATTCTTTGGAGCTGCCAGTCACGGGTGAACTGCGTCGACGAGGAGATGCTCCTCTGGATGCGGCGTGCCGGTTGCGAGTATGTCCAGTACGGGGTGGAGTCCGGCTCCGATCGGATTCTTGCCCGGCTCGGCAAGCGGATCACCCCGGATCAGGTGCGGCGCGCCGCCGCGGCTACCCGCCGTGCCGGCATGGATCTCTCCATCTACCTGATCACCGGCGTGCCCGGCGAGGATGAGGAGGACCTGCGGGCTACCCTGCGCCTCATCGAAGATATCCGCCCCCATGACGGCCACGTGGCTCCCCTGGCCTACTATCCCGGCACGGCGCTTTTTGCCGAGGCGGTGCGCGAGGGGCGGGTGCCGGCCGACTTCTTCGAGCGGGAGAAGGGCGAGGCCTGCTTCGTCAGGAAGGACGCGGCGGTACAACGATCCATGGACCGGTTGCTGACAACCCTGGAACGGGTCGGACGAAGGTCCCGCTTCGGCCCCACCGACTTTGCCCGTCAGGCGAAGATCGTCGGCTGGTGTCATGCCGGTGCCCTGGCGGAGGGGGGCTGGTACGAGGAGCGGGAGGAATGGCGGGAAGCCGAGGCCCGCTACCGGCAGGTCACGCACCGGCAGCCGGCCAATCCCTTGGGCTGGCTGGCTCTGGGCGGGCTCCACGGGAGCGTCGGCGACCTGGAGCGGTCCCGGCAGATGTTTACCAGGGTTCTCGATCTCGTGCCGGCACACATCCCCGCCCATCTTGCCCTTGGCGATCTGTGTCTGCACGCCGGCGACCGGCGGGGAGCCCGTCGCAACTACGAAGCGGCTCTCACACTGAACCCCGGTGACGTCGAGGCCCGGGAGCGGCTGAAGGAGCTGGAAGAGTAAGTGAGATAAACGCGGGAAGAGAAACGAAAAAGGCGGCCACCGTGGGGTGTGCCGCCTTTTTCGTTGCCGTCGGCCGGTTACTTGCCGCCGATCCTGATGCCCGGAGCGAAAATGATCTTTTCGAAGGTCCGGTTGAGGGTCTTGCTGTGGAAGTTGAGCATGGGCGGTGAATCCGGGAACTCAACCTGATCGCCGACCTTGACTTTGGTCTGCATGACGGCAACCCACAGCTTCTGTCCCTTCTCCTCCACCTCCAGGTAGGTGTAGCCGGCAGCGTCCATGGTGGAGAGGACCTTGCCCTTGTGGCCTACGCCGGCGGGGACTTCAACCGGCTTGAGACCGGCGTGGGGATCTCCTCCGCCGTGAACGGCGTCCTTGGGCATTTCGCCTTGGGGTGCGGCCGGCATGCCTGCGGGCATGCCGCTCTGCTCTTGCGGAGCGGGCGCAGCGGTCTCGGGGGCCTTGGGCTTATCCTTGCATCCGGCGGCGGCGAGCGAAACAACGGCGAGCGCTACCAATACTGATCTTTTCACCTGTATCCTCCTGTGGTTAGTTTCTCACAAGGGCAAAAGCTACCATACATCCCGAATATTTTACAACAGCAAAAGTTGCGGATGAGTAACGGCGCATCGTTTACCGTGCCGGTCAGTTTCCGATGACGACTTCTCCGGTATCGGTAATCAGCTTCGCCGGGAGCTGGAATACCCTCTTGAAGATGTCGAACACCCCCCGCGACATGGATTTTACCGGGATCGCGGTGACGGTGGGGTTGGAGATCTTCCCCTTGGCTTCAAAGTAGGTGGTGATGAAGTGCTTCTCCTTGCCGGTCAGGATCCAGCCGACAATGGGAATCCGGTTTACCACCTTGTCCACGGTCTGGAGGGGCTGGACCCCCACAGTGACGGCGAGCTCCTCCCGCACCAGATCGATCTTGCCCACGGTGGAAATGTTCATGGCATTGCTGTCGATGAAGAGGTCCTCGGTGGAGATCACGCCGTCGCTCATGGCAAAGGTGCCGGTGATCCTGCTGTAGGGCATGCCGTCCTTGACCATGTCGGGGAGCTGGAACTTGAGGAGCTGGGACACGTTCAGGATCGAGAATACCTTTGACAGCACGTTGAACTTGCGCATCTTGCCGTCGTCGAACCGGAGGGTTGCGTGGCCGAGCAGGCTTTTTCGCAGGTCAGCCATGGTCGCCCCCCTGGCGGTCACGTCGGCCTGGAGCGACAGGGTGCCGGTGACGATGGCGTCGCCCGGGATCAGGTCCACCGCGTTGATCAGCGGCTCGGCTGATACCTTGTCCGCCTTGAGCTTCACCTGGTAGCGGGACGACCCGTTCCCCCCCCCGTCCGCCCGGAGCGTGCCGGATATCCGCCCGCCGTAGGCGTCGAACTCGAAGGGTTGCAGGTAGAGGATGCCGTTCTCGTAGTGGGCGACCGTGTGGAGATGCCGGGCCGCCAGCTTGCCGAACGAGGCCGAATCGGCGTCTATGGTTGCCTTCACGGTGGCGGTCCCCCCCTCGACCCCCTGCTTCCGTTCGCGTTCCAGGTCGGAAAGGGCCAGGATGTCGTCCAGGTCGATGGCAGGAGAGGTGACGCTCACATCGACCTTAGGCTGCCGCATATGGGTCACGGCCCCCTTGACGGAGAGCTGGGACGAGCCGATTTTTCCCGCGAGCGAACGGATCTTGAGGATGTCGTCCTGGTAGGCGAGGGTGCCCTGGAGATTCTGGATCTTCACGGCGCCCCTGGGGTGCCTCAGGCCCAAGTCGCTCAAGTCGAGAGCCGGGGACGAGACCTCCAGGGTAAAGGACGGATCGCTGAAGTTCGTCAGGGACCCCTTGCCCTGGAGCGGTGAATTGCCGAGCATCAGGGAGAGCCGGGGGCTTTCCAGGGAGTTGCCCTTGAACCGGAGCGTGCCGGTCACGTTGCTGAGAGGCTTCACCGACTCGGCCGGCTTGAATGAAGCCCCTGCCAGCGCCACCAGACCGCTCCACTTCATGTCGGCCAGGCTTTCGGCCACCCCCTCCGCCCGGGCGGAAATCTGCATTTTCCCCTGGGGATGGTACGGCTTCGCCTTGGGAATGTTGGCCGTGAGCGCGCCCATGGCGAACTGGTTCGACGAGATGTCAAGCTGCGTGGGCAGGGCCTTCCCGTCCTGGAACCGGGCCGCGATGGACAGGGCAAGGGGAGGGAGCGCGTACTGGCATGACAGGGACCGGTCGCCGTTGCGGAGCAGGTTCATCCGGAACGCCAAGCTGTTTATCTGGCCCGCCGGCTTGGCAAAGGATGTTCCGTAGGAATAGGCCGCGGCGGTCAGGTTGCAGTCGCCGGAAAAGGTGTAGGATGCCGTCCCCCCTTCGCCGGACAGGTTGAGGATCGAGTCGCCCGTGAACTGGAGCGATGCCGCCGCTTCCTTGCCGAAGAGCCAGTCCAGTTCCGCCTTGCGCGGCGTGAAAACGCCCTTGAAGGGGTAGCCCGACGGCGTGTCGAGGCAGTAGTCGGTGATCATGCCGTTGAGGGTAAAGGGAGTTGTCCCGAATTTCCCCGACATGTTACGCAGGGTGAAGTTCTTGCCGGCCAGTTCCAGGTCTCCCTTGATGCTGTTGAAGACCGGCCAGCCGTCCCCCATGTCGACCACAGCCCCTTCCAGGGCAGTGGCGCGCACCCGGAGCACGTTGTAGTTCTCCCCTTTCTCCATGGTCAGGATCTGGCTCACGCGGCCGTCGAGCCGTCCTTCGTCCACCCGGAAGTATCCAGCCTTGATGTGCTGCTCGATGAACTGGGACGCGTCGTCGGCGATGATGCCGAAGGGGATGTAGTAAAAGAACTTCTCCAGCCGGAAGGGGGCGATAGTGGTCCACGCGACGATACGGGGATCAGAGGTGTGGATGTCCTTCACCGCGCACCCCCCCTTGACGGTGAGGCCGTCCATGCGGAAGTCGACGGAGGAGATGTTAACCTCTTTGGGGGTCCGCGTCAGGGAATAGGCTAGGCGCACATCGGCGGGAGTAAGCGGCTGGCGGAACACCTCCGGGTAGACGAAGCGCAGTCCCGCCACCTGCAGCGATCCCTTGGAGGTGAAATCGAGCGGCGTGCCGTCCACGGTGCAGTCAAGGTTAAACCGCCCGCTCATGCGCTGGAACGGGACCAAGTTGCTGTAATAGGGCCAGTAGTGGCTCGCATTGATGTTGTGGAGGCTCACCCGGGCATCCAGGTGCGCAGTGGTGAGGGGGGCGTTCTTGGCGGGCAGCTTCAGCTTGCCCTCGATGGCCACGGGGCTCTCGCTCTTTCCGTCCACGAGGCGCCCTTCGAGAGAGATGGGGCTTTCCTTGCCCCGCACCAGGCGGCCGATGAACAGGTCGGCCTCCCTGAGGGTGGTGACGAGCGGGCCGCCAACCGTCGCGTGGTCGGTGAAGATCAGGTTGCCCTGCTTGACCCTCACCCCCCGCACCCGCAGCTCAATCGTGCTCTTCGTCTCCCTTTCGCGCAACAGGTCGTCGATGTTGAGGGTGCCGTCCTTGTTCCGCACCAGTTGCACGACAGGCTTTTCGAGCTCTACCCGCCGGAGGATGACCTTTTTCTCCAGCAGGGGCAGAATCGCCAGCCGGAACCGGATCGCCGCGACGGTGGCAAAGGGGGTGCTGCCGTCCCGCTCCTGTATCTGCACATCGGTAAAGGTGAAGGCCGGTCCGAACCGCAGTGACACCTCCCCCGTGCCGTAGGTCACGGGGCGGTTCAGTTCCTTCCGGATTTCCGCAAGGAGCTGGTCCTTATAGGTGTCCAACTCGTGGAGCCGCGTAACCAGCACGGTGAAGACCAGTCCGCACAGAAGCGCCAGCGGAACCGTGACGTACAGCAGGATCTTTTTCCAGGAGGGAAGGGTCATGGGGGTGAGTCCTCGGAACCGGGCGGGTGTGGGAATGCGCTAGACAGTATATACAGGTGGGAATGGTGCCGCAACCCCTTGCGGGAAGTTGGAACCCGTTGCCGGCCGGCCGGCGCAGCAACGGGGCGTTTATGCCGGGCAGGGGGCTCCGCTCCGCCGAAGGTCCCTGCCTGATCACTCGATCAGTTCTGCCGGTCCTTGGCGCTCTGCCGGCGCTTTTCCCAGCGGTCGCGCGCCCGATCGCGCGCCTCGTCGGCCTTCTGCCGCTGCTCCGGGGTGAGGATGGCGCCGATCCGGTCGTGGTAGCGGTTACGGATCTCGCGCATCTTCTCGCGTTTCTGGGTGCGGTCCAGGGCAGCATCGTCACGGACGGCCTTCACCTCCCCGTTTTCCTCGGCCAGGATCGGCGCGATGGCCGTCTTTTGCTCCTCAGTCAGCCCCAGATGCCGCTCCATCCGTTTCAGGCGCTCGGCCGGGTCCATCTTCTTCATTCCGCCGCCGCCCCGCACTTTGCCCATCCCGGCTCCGGGCGCCGGGTCGGTCTGGGCCAGGACCGCCTGCTGGGTGCCGGCCAAAGCTGCGACGGCGGTCAGCGCCGCCAGGGCAAGTTTGATTCTTCTGCGCATGGTGTGACTCCTTTCAGCGCGGCAGTTGCCGCTGTTGTCATGATATGCCCGGTTTAACGGAGCCGCCGAGAATCGGTTGACAGGGCGCCTCGTCCGCCCGGATAATGGCCCGGCCGAACTGCCCGGAGGAAGCCCATGTCCGATCGCTGCACCCTTATCGTCAATCCCGTGTCGGGAAGCTACTCGGAGGCTGCCGTCAGCGCCGCCATGAACGCCCTGCGCCGGGGCGGGCTGGCCCCACGCCTGCTTCTCACCGGCGGCCCCGACGATGCGGCCGCCTTTGCGGCCCGGCTCTGCGCGCAGGAGGAGCACCCCTTCGTCATTGCCGTCGGGGGGGACGGCACCGTCAACGGTGTTCTGAACGGCCTCGAACCGGGGCGCGCCACCCTCGGCTACATCCCCTTCGGCACCGCCAACGTGCTGGGGCGCGAGCTGGGGCTCCGTTCCGCCGGGGATGCCGTGGCCCGGCTCGTGCGCCGGGAAACGCGTCCTCTCGCCACGGGGCTCCTGGAAGGGTTCGGAGTACGGCGGCGTTTTTTTCTCATGGCCGGGATCGGCTTTGACGGTCAGGTGGTGGAGGGGGTGCGTAGCGATGAGAAGAAGCGCTTCGGCGCCGGGGCATACCTCCTCTCGGCCATCAGGACCTTTGCCGCCTGGGACCGGCGGCCCCTGGACGTGGAGGTGGACGGCGTCGCCATCGCCTGTCACGGGGCGGTGATCTGCAACGCTGCCCGGTACGGGGGCTCCTTTACCCTGGCCCCGGGAGCGAACCTTTTCCACGACGGGTTCCGGGTCGTCCTGATCCGGGATCCGTCCCGATGGCGCTACCTCTCCCTTGCCCTGCGGGTGGCGGCGGGGCGCGGCGCCGGCGGCGGTGCCGAGGTCGTGTCGGCACGGCGGGTAACCGTGGGCGGGAATAAACCCGTTCAGGTGGACGGCGACTTCATCTGCCACTCACCGGTCACCGTGACTGCTGAGGCCGATTTCGCCCGGCTCGTGGTCTGAGCCGACCGGTGTGTCCGGCTCACTCCCTGCGGGCGGGAGTGACTGGTTCCTTTCGTACTGCCGGTCTCCTTTTTTGCGGGACTTTTTTCTCCGGGAGAGTCGCCGGCCCTCTTGGCGCGGGGAGAAAAATCATGATGGGACGTTAAGAAATCGGCGTTCCTGCCGATACGGATAGAGGTAGCACGGGGATGAATGGAAGGAGCAACCCATGGCCAAGCCCAAGGTACTGATAGTCGATGACGTGAATCTCATGCTCGAACTGGAGAAGAGCTTCCTGCGCTTTTCCCCCGTGCGGGTCTTCACCGCCCGCAACGGCGAGGAAGCCCTGGAACTGGTGCGCAGCGAACGGCCCGACTTGGTCTACATGGACCTGAACATGCCGAAGATGAATGGGGTCGACTGCTGCATCGCCATCAAGAGCGACCCGGAGCTGCGGGACACGCCCGTGGTCATGGTGACAACCGCCGGCAAGCCCGAAGACCAGGAACTCTGCGCCCGGGCCGGCTGCGACGGCTACATCACCAAACCCGTGGACCGGCGGCTGTTCCTGGAGATCGGCCGGCGGTACATCCCCGACATCGACCGCCGGGAGCAGCGAATTCCGTTCTCCCTGCCGGTCACCTGCCGCACGGAGCAGCAGGAAGTGGCCGGCACCACGACCGACATCAGCGTGGGCGGCCTTTACCTGGCCATCGACCACCGCATTGCCCGGGAGGAGAGCGTGGAGATCGCCATCACCATTCCCGGCGGGGGTGCGCCGGTCAGGGCCCGGGGGCGGGTGGCCTGGCTCAATGGCACCGACGGGCGGGTCAAGCCCCGGTTCCCGTCCGGTTTCGGGATCGAATTCATGGACATCTCCCCCGAGGACCTGGATCAGGTCAGGGAATTCGTAGAATCCCTGGTCAGCATCTCATCTCCCGGCTCAGGGTCAGCCGGAACCAGATGAACGTCATGAGCGCGGCCGCCGCCCGGCCCGCCGGATTGTCGGTCAGGAGATCGAACCAGCGGTCGTGGAGCGAGAGGAGCGGGGTGGCATCGATGTCCCCGCCCCGGCGCAGGGCGTTGCGGACATCCAGGAAAAGCGGAATCTGCCAGGCATTGCCCCGCACGTAGCCGCCCGTCAGGTACCAAAGCCGGAGCCGCTCCCGCCGGGGAAGCGCGGCCGTCAGACCGGCGATGCGCACCAGATGCGGCCCCAGCCGCAGGCGGCCGGACCGGTCCTGGCTCCGGTAGCCGGCCACCAGTTCTTCCACCCCCTGCTGCCAGCCGATGGCGGCGAAATTCATCAGGATCGCGTTCAGGGTCTGCCGCTCCCGCAACCCCTCCGTTTCGAACCGCCGGGCCGAGGTGACGATCTCTGCCGGCAGCAGCACCCACGTTCCCGCCGCCGCAATCCGCTCTGCCAGCCGTACGTCCTCCAGAATCGGCAACCCCTCGTCAAAGAGTCCCACCTGGTCGAAAAACTCCCGCGGGATGAGCAGCCCCTGGTCTCCGTGGGTGCAGCCGGGACGGTGGAGCCGCGCCTTGCGTTCGTAGAAGCGGTAGGCAAGGGGAGACGGGCCGTCCCCGGCAAAACGGAGCCGGAAGTGCCCGGCCACCCGCTTGCCGCTCCGGCGGGCCGCGGCCAGATGGTCGAGCCCTTGCCGCAGGGTCAGGGGGTCGGCAAGTATGCTGTCCGCATGGAGGAACAGGAACGTCGCGCCCCGGGCGGCGGCTGCGCCGGCGTTCATCTGGCGCCCTCTCCCTGGCGTGGTCTCCGTGACGGTCACGGGGAAGGGGAGGTCCCCCGCGCTGCCGCGCACCAGCGCTGTGGTGCCGTCGGTGGAGCCGCCGTCGCAGAGCAGGAGTTCCAGGGCCACATCCCGTTGGGCGGCCAGCGCGACGAGCAGTGTTGCCACGGTCTCCGCCTCGTTTAGGGTGGGGACGATGACGGAAACTTCGGGTTCAGGGTCTGAGAAGGCCATATCACCTGCCGGCAGAGCGATTTTCGCCATCATAGCACGGAATGCACCCATTGCCTCTCGCGACGTTCATGGTCCCGCGGACATGAAAAAGGCCCCGGAGGGTTCTCCCCGGGGCCTGATGGGCAGATGAGCCGCAATCTCAATGCATGACGCTGTCAGCTATCTTGACCAGGTTCGGCAGGTCGGGTTTGGTCACGATGTCCAGGGCGCCCAGGTCCTTCCACTTACGCTTGTTGTCGTCGCTGGCCAGGGACGAGAAGATCAGCACCGGCAGATCCTTGAGCACGTCGTCCTTCTTGACCAGGGTAGTCAGGTGGAGGCCGTCCATCTTCGGCATCTCCACGTCGGTGATCAGGAGGTCCAGCTCGCTCCTGAGGTTGACCCCGGCGGCGCGGCAGCGGGTAAGCTTGTCCTGGATCATGTTCCAGGCATCCTCGCCGTTCTCGGCCTCCTCCACGTTGTAGCCGGCCCCGCGCAGACTGGAGCAGATGCTGTTGCGGATAAAGGTGGAGTCGTCCGCCACGAGGATGCGGCGCTGGGAGCGGTCGAGCACCGGCCCGGGCAGGAGCTGTTCCTCGCTCAGGGCCCGCAGGGTCTCCTCGGAGCAGAGTTCGCCCACGATCTTCTCGAAATCGAGGATCAGGATGATCCGATCCTCCATCTTCACCACCCCGGTCACGTAGGCCGATTCGATGGCCCGCACCGGCGGCTCCACCTGTTCCCACGAAATCCGGTAGATGCGCGATACCCCGTTTACCAGCACGCCCACCATCATCCGGTTGAACTCCAGCACCACCACCCGGTCGGGCGTCAGTGCGCTGAATTCCTTGCCCAGCACCGTGGCCAGGTTCACCACCGTGATCACCTTGTCCCGCAACTTCATCATGCCGGACACGGCGGAATTGGCGTTAAACACCTTCCACATCTGGGGCTTGCGGATGATCTCGCGGACCTTGGCCACGTTCACCCCGAAGTAGGAGTGAACCGTCTCGCCGTTGGGGTCGGTTTCATCGATCATGAACTCGACGATTTCGAGTTCGTTGGTGCCGCTTTCAAGGAGAATTCTCGGTTCCGCCATGGCCGTTAACCTCGCAGAGTGATTGCCTTCAGGATGAAGGCATGGTTAACGTATCGGCCGTGCATGAGGAAACTTTAGCCAGGCTGTTGAAAAAGTTGCGGAAAGGCCGTCACGGGGCGGGGAGCACCTCGATCCGCGTATCATAAAATGTACTGCCGTTGCCCCGGTCCGTCAGGCGCTGGCTGGTGAGGGCATTCACGGTCCGGTCGCCCGGGGCGTGCTCCAGCCACCAGACCCCCTCGGCCACGGCCACCCCCGGCGGAACCCGGTCGGTGATCCGCAGGATGAAGGCGACCCGGCCCCGGTTGTTGACAGCGATCACCCGCTGCCCGTCGGCCAGGTCACGGGCCGTTGCCTCGGCCGGGTTCAGGAGGAGCGACATGGCGCCCCCCTGCTTCTGCCGCAGCTCTCCCTGCTCGTAGAAGGAGGCGTTCAGTGCATAGGGGGTGGGGGCGGTCATGAGCCTGAGGGGAAGCTCGCCCGCGTCTTCGTGGCAGGGGATGTGACGGGGAAGCGGTTCAGGCTCGCGGGGATTGAGGATCTCCACCCTGCCCGAGGGAGTGGCGAAGGTGCGCGGTGCATCGGGGGCCAGGGGGAGTTCAACGGCCAGACCCGCGTCGAACCGGGCCTGGTCGATCCCGGCCCGCATGGCGGTGGGGACCGAAAGGAGCCGGTCGATCATCTCCCCGGCGCTCCGGCGGAAAAACTCCTCCTCGAATCCCATGGCCCCGGCCAGCAGGGCGAATGTGTCCCAGTTGGACCTGCTCTCCCCCACGGGCGGGATGGCGGGGTGGGCCCGCTGGATGCAGTAGGTGCCGTAGGCCCGGTACACGTCTGCGTGCTCCAGGGACGAGGTGGCCGGCAGCACGATGTCGGCGTAACGGGCCGTGTCGGTCAGGAACCGCTCGTGGACCACGGTGAAGAGGTCGTCCCGGCTGAGCCCCCGGATCACCACGTTCTGGTCCGGGGTCACCGCGGCCGGGTTCGAGTGGTACACATACAGGGCCATGACCGGCGGGTCTGCCAGCTCGGTCAGGGCGTGGCCGAGTCGGTTCATGTTCACGACGCGGGTGGGCCGCGCCATGAAGTCCTCCCGCAGCACCTCCCCCAGGGCAAAGGCGGGGCCGGTGCTCGTTGAGGCCAGACAGCCGCCGCCCCGCACGGCGTAGGCCCCGGTCAGGGCGGGCAGGGCAGCGATGCAGCGCACCGTCATGGCCCCGTTGCCGTAGCGGGAGAGCCCGCTCCCCAGGCGGATGAAGGGGGCGCGCGCCCGGCCGTAGCGCCGGGCCAGCTCTTCGATCTCCGCCGCCGGGATGCCCGTGAGGGCCGCCACCCGCTCCGGGGGATAGTCCGGGAGAATCCGCTTCGCCAGCTCATCGTACCCCTGCACCCGTTCAGCCAGGAATGCCCGGCCCACCAGGCCGTCCCGGGCCAGCACGTGCATCATCCCCAGGGCCAGTGCCCCGTCGCTGCCGGGGCGGGGCAGGATCACCCGGTCGGCCGCGGCGGCCGTAGGGGTCCGGTAGGTGTCGATCACCCAGACCGGGGCTCCCCGCCTGCGGGCCTCGCGCACTCCGTGGAGGAAATGGATATTGGTGGCCGCCGCATTGATCCCCCAGAGGATCACCAGGTCGCTCTCCGCCACTTCGTCCGGATGGGGGGCCGGAGTATCGCCCATGACTGCCTTCCACCCCGCCTCCTTGGCCGGCGAGCAGATGGTCCGCTCCAGCCGCGACGCCCCCAGCCGGTGGAAGAAGGGGTGCCCGGCATTGCGTTGCACCAGCCCCATGGTACCCGCATAGGAATAGGGGAGGATCGCCTCGGCCCCGTGGACGGCGATAATCTCGCGCCAGCGGGCCGCAATGGCGGCAACGGCCTCGTCCCACGACGCGGGCCGGAACGAGCCGCTCCCCTTGGGGCCGGTCCGCACGAGCGGGGTGGTCAGCCGCCGGGGCGAGTGGACCGTCTTTTCGTAGTGGAGCATCTTGGGGCAGAGGGTGCCCCGGGTGAAGGGGTGGTCGGGGTCGCCGGTCACGCGCACCGCGCGGCCGTTCTCGACCTCCACCAGCAGGCCGCAGGTATCTGGGCAGTCATAGGGGCAGACGGAACGCTTCAGTTCAGGCATGGTCGCCTCTCTGGGAGGATCAGGCCGGGGCACTCTCCGGGAGGGTGAAGTAGCAGGTGGTACCTGCCCCCTCGGCGCTTTCGAGCCAGACGCGGCCCTGGTGACGGGAAATGATCCGCTGCACGATGGCGAGCCCCACGCCGGTGCCGGGGAACTCGTCCTGGCCGTGGAGCCGGTGGAACGGCTCGAAGATCTTGTGGGCATAGCCCATGTTGAAGCCGGCGCCGTTGTCGCGAACGAAATAGACGAGCTCACCCTCCCGGGGCATGCTGCCGAACTCGATCCGCGCGTCGGCCCTGCGGGAGGTGAACTTCCAGGCATTGCCGATCAGGTTGTCCAGGGCCACCCAGAGGAGTTCAGGGTCCCCCGTGGCCGTGGCCCCCGGTTCCACCGATACCGCCACCTGCCGCTGGGGTTCCGTAGCCCGGTGGGCCGCAACCACCTTCTCTACCAGTTCGCTCAGGTTCACCGGCTGCAGTTCAAGCTCCCGGCGCTGAACCCGGAACAGGCTCGACATGGCGGACATGACCCGCTCCATCTGAACCCCAACCTCGGCGATTCGGTCCAGGTAGTCGCGCAGATCCCCGTCCAGGTGGTCGCCGCAGTCTTCCTCCAGGGCCTGGCACAGGCCGCGCAGCCGGAGCAGCGGCGCCCGCAGATCGTGGGAGGCCGAGTAGTTGAACGACTCGAGTTCCCGGTTGGCCGCCATGAGCTCGGCGGTCCGTTGACGCACCATCTCCTCAAGGTTGACATTCAGTTCCCGGATCGTGCGCTCCGACTCCTCCTGGGCCAGCTTGCGCTGGAGCAGCGACTCGGCCATGCTGTTGAATGATGCCGCCAGGGAGCCCAACTCGTCCTGGGATTCCACCGGCACCCGCACTTCCTTGTTGCCCGCAGCGATCTCCCTGACCCCCCGCTCCAGGTGGGTCAGCGGCCGGGTAATTCCCCTGATCACGGGGTAGAGTGCCCCGATTACCGCCACCAGCGCAGCGGCGGTAACCAGCAGCGCCGTGGCTGCCAGCCGGCTCACCTCCCGGTGGAGCGGCCTCTCGTCCATCACCAGGTGCACCGATCCGATGACAGTACTGCTTTCCCGGCCGCCCTCGAAGAAGAGGTCTTCCTCGTTGTCGGCCGAACGCTGGGCCAGGATCGGCTCCACGAACTCCAGAGAGTCCTGTCCGTTGTGGATGCGTCCCTCCACTCCAGGACCGGGCGGGGAAAAAGCCGTTGGAACACTTTTGGCGTTACGCGGATTATTGCGGACGAAGTGGGCCAGCTGATGCCCTTCCCGGTCCAGGATGGCCGTTTCAAGCACAGTGCCGTGGCCAATGACTCCCTGAACCACCTCCTGAAGCTGGTCGGTGTTGCCCGCAAAGAGGGGGAGCCGCGCGTTGTGGGCCAGGAGCCGGGTCATGAGCCGGCCCTCGGTGAGGAGCTTGTCGTGCAGGGAGCGGTACTGGTTGTAGAGGAAGAAGGCGGCGAAACAGGTAGAGATGGCGATGATCGAGAGACAGATCACCGTAAAGAGCTTCGCCCGGAAGCTCGTGCGGAGAACGGCAAAAAAAGAACGCGCTGGAGGAGCGTTCGCACCCATTGGTTACTCTCCGAGCCGTGCCGGGTCGATTCCAAGGTGACGGGCCACCGAGCCGTTCAGCTTGAGAGCCGGCCGGGCCGGACCTTCGACCGGCACGCTCTCGACGCCCATGCCGTCCATGATGCGGCGGGCCATCCTGCCCGCCTGGCGGCCCAGGTCGGCAGGATCGATGGCCAGCGCCGCCAGGGCTCCCGTGCCCAGGTACTTCTCGGCAAAGGCCACCACCGGCACCCGGTTGTTCTGGGAGAAGAGGAAGATCGCCTCCTGCCCCTCCCGGGTGAGCACCGTGGCGTCGGGGAAGAGCCAGAGCGCGTCGGTTTTGCCCGCCAGTTCCGACAGGATGCGCGGCACGTCCCGGGGCGAGCGGACCACCCCTTCCACCAGGGTGATGCCAAGGCGCTCGGCCGTCGTGCGGGCCTGCCGTGCCATGGCTCCGGTGCGCTCCGGGTCGTAGAGGATTCCCACCCGCCGGCCGCCGAGGCTGTCGCGGATGAAGGTAAGGTAGCGCTCGGGCGCCACCGTCATGGTCACCCCGGTAACGTTGCGGCCCAGGGCGCCGATCGATTCGGGGGAGGCCACCATCACGTACACCACCGGAATCTCGCGGATCTCCCTCACCCGGCTCAGGGCCTCGCGGCCCACGGCCAGCACCAGGCGGGGGCGCGCCTCGCGCACGGCCCGCACCACGTCGGCGCCCCGCATCTCCGCAAGGACCAGTCGCTCCACGGAACGCACTCCGGCCGTCCCCTCGAAACCGCGCACTGCCGCCTCGTAGGGGATGTTCCGCTCGCCCTGCACCACCACGACCTCCGCGGCGAAAGCCGGGAAGCCCCAGAGGAGCAGCAAGGCGAGTATGTGGAAGATACGTGCCGTCATGGGTTCCTAAATAGTTTCCCTTACCATTTGATGCGCAGGCCGCCTTCGAACCAGCGGCCGGGGTTCTTGAATATCTCGTCGTGATACTGGGCGCCGTTGAACAGGTTGTGGCCGGTGGCGAAGAACTCGGCCTCCGTGTTGTCGCTCCGGAAGAAGCGCCACCCCAGGTTGAGGTCCCAAATGAAGTTGTTGTATTTCGCGCCCCAGTCGCCGGGGGTGTTCCACCAGCGGTACGCACCGGTGAGAGCGCCGCGGAAGGTCCGGTCGTCGTAGTGAAACCCGAGATCCCAGATGTGGCGGGCGACTCCGGGAAGTTTTTCGTCGGTCTGCAGGTTCTTGGCGTCGGTGAAGACGTAGCCGGCGGTGAGCCAGGAGTTGTAAAGCGGAGCGGAGCGGGCCTCGATCTCGAACCCTTCCCGCAGCGTCCTTGTCACGGTATTGCCCTGCTCCTTGAATTGATTGCGGAACCACGTCCCCTTAAGCCAGAGGAAGGGGATGTCGGTGGTTTCGAGGCCGGCCTGAACGGTCCAGCCGATGTCTCTGGTGGTAAACCCCGGCGTAAGGATCGGCAGGTTGTAGCCCCGGGCGGCGTAGGCCCGGAGCAGGGTCTTGTCGGTGATGCCGAGGGTTGCTCCGATGCTGGGGCTGAAGAAGTCGCCGGAGTGGCTGGTGAGGTCGTACCGGACCGCCGGGGTGATGCTGAACCGCTCCCAGGCGATGGTATCGTTCAGGAAGAAGCCCCACTTATCGTTAGTTCCGTTGATGTTGAAGAGGGGGTTTTGGGCCTGTCCATGGTCGAATTCGATCCCTCCGGTAAGGGTCTGGAGTCCCTGGCGCCAAGTGAGGTAGGCCGTGCCGCCGGCTGTTTTTTCGTCGTTAGTTATGGTGGCTAAACGCTCGCCAGTGCTGATGTCGTCAAAACTTTCAGTGAAATCGAATCGTGTTCCCTTGATGAGGGTATTGAAGGTTAGCCGGTCGTTCAGGGCGTAGTCGAGCGAAAGGGTCGATTGGAGGATGCGCAGCTTCAGTCGATCTGAAAATCCGGCGAACGAGATAAGGCCAAACTGTGGGGATGTCTCCATGGAGTTTAAGGTCAGGCGGACACTGCCCCGGTCGGCCAAGCTCCAGCGGAGTTTGGCGTAGAGGTTGTTGTTCTCGGTGGCGTTGAATGGATGGAAGCCGTTGCTTTGGAGGTTGCCACCCGATAAGTAGTAGCCGAGGCGGCCCATCGTGCCGGAAAGCTCGCCTCGGGCGTCACGGGTGCCGTTCTCGCCGCCGGAGAAGGAAGCGGCGCCGCTGAAGGATGTGTGGGGGGCCGGTTCCTTGGTGATGACGTTGACTATTCCCCCCAGGGACGAACCCCAGCTTGAGGATGCAGGCCCCTTCAGGACCTCCACCCGTTCGATGATCTGGACCGGTACCATGCCGGGGATGGCATAGCTATCGGATTCGTTGTCGATGGGGACCCCGTCGATCAGTATCTGAATAAACCGCGTAGTGGCTCCGGGGAACTCAGTGAGGGTAGGGGCGCCTGGAGCCGTGTTTCCTTGGACTTGAACGCCGGGGATCGTGGCGAGAATATCGGCCAGGGTGTGAGCGTTCATCGCCTCAATCTCGTCGGCGCTGATGACGGTGATGTTCTCTGCGCTGCGGGAGAGGGGCTTGGGGGAGCGGGTGGCGGTGGAGACGGTCAGGTCGTGGGGCTCGTAGTAGAGTTCCAGGAGCTCCCGGTCGCTGTCGGTTTCGGCGTGGGCCGTGAAGGGTATGGTCAGGGAAAGGAAGCCTAAGAAAAAGAAGAGCCCAGTAAGCAACAACGAAAGGCGCCGGAAGGGGCTTCCGGCGCGCGTTTTCGAAGTTTTAACGGATCTCTGGGTTGGCATGGCACTTGCTTTAATGAGACTGGCAAAGTTGGAGCGAATGTATGGCTTATAGCAGAGGACCGCAGCGAATGTCCATTGCTTTTTGTCCGGCAGGGCAGTGAAGTCAGACCAAGGGAAGGGGGGAGGCTAATGAGTCAAATAACGGACGGGGTGACGGTTCTTGACGCCGGGAACTCGGCGCACCCGGAGGGGCCGACGGCCTGTTGTACGTCGTCGTTGGTAACTACGAGGGTTCAACCGGAAGAGTAGTGAGCCGCAGGAAGGATGAGGGGGCGATGGCCCCTTTCTCTTTCCGCTATTTCATGGAAAACCCTTTGCCGGAGCCACCGACGGCCCGGGGATTCCGCATTCCCGCGTGGTGCCGGGGGGACTTTGACCCCGGCACCACGTATCTGTTCTTTGGGCGGCCGAAGAAGGTATGCAAAGAATACCGCCCCGATGCCTTGGCCGCTGGCAGGGCTCCCCTCGCTCCATCGGACGCAGCAAAGGGGCAGAGGCGCACGGCATGTTCTCAATCAAGTCCCCCTTTGCGAATAATTGGGGATTTAGGGGGATATGCCGTAAAGATTTCAAATCCCCCCTCCCCCCTTTCGTAAAGGGGGGAGTTTTTTCCTCTCTCGGAGTCCATCCCATGACCCTCTCCCGCTATGTCTCCTCTTACCCTTGTTCGGAATCACCCGACCACGTTATCCTCTTCTCCTGCCGTACCGGCGCGGTGGTGCGGGTTTCCCGGTCCACCCTCGACGCGGCCCGGGCTGGCACCCTTTCCCCTGCCGCGGCCGAGACCCTGGAGAAGCACGGCTTTCTCGCGCCCGGCCCCGAGGCCGAGCGGGCGGAGATGCTCGCCTGGTTCGACCGGATCAACGCCGCCCGGCGCCGGGCCGGCATGGTGGCGGTGCTCACCCGGCGCTGCAACCTGGCCTGTCCCTACTGCTTCGAGGGGGGGCAGGCGCCTGAAGGCGACATGAGCGAGGAGACCGCGGACCTTCTGGCCGCGATGATCGAGCGGGAGTACCTGGCAAAGGGGTGGCGGGTGGATATGGATTTCTACGGCGGCGAGCCGCTGCTCCGGCCTGACCTGATCAGGCGGATCGCTGAGCCCTTGCGGGCCGCGGGGGGCGGGCTGTTCCACGGCAACATGGTCAGCAACGGCACCCTGCTGAACCGGGCGGTGATGACGGACCTGGCGGCCCTGGGGATCGAGTCGGTCAAGGTGACCCTGGACGGCCCGCCCCGGGTGCACGACCGGTACCGTCCCTACGGCGGCGGTGCCGGGAGCTTCCACGACATCCTGCGGGGAATGGGCGAGGTGGTCGATCTGGTGAAGATTCATGTGGGAGGGAACTTTACCCGGGAGACCTGGCGGGAATACCCGGCGCTCCTGGACCTGCTGCTGGCGGAGGGGTTCACCCCGGACCGGCTCGGCACGGTGCGCTTCACCCCGGCCGTGGGGGGGAGGGGGAACGGAGCGCTGCCCCACTTCGCCGAGGGGTGCGCGACCTGCGATGAACCGTGGCTGGCCGAGGCGGAGCTGGTGCTGCGGGAGGAGCTGGTGAAGCGGGGCTTCGGCGTGCCCAAGCCCGGCCCCTTTTCCTGCATGATCGAGCTTGAGAGCGACCTGGCCGTGGACGCCGACGGCCGCTGCTACAAGTGCCCGGCCTTCATGGGGCACGAGGGGTACGCCGTGGGCGACCTGCGCGCCGGCTTCAGCCCCACGGCACCGTCCTACGGCTACGATATCTGGCGCCGGGAGGAGTGCCTGGACTGCTCCTGGCTCCCCCTCTGCTTCGGCGGCTGCCGCTTCATGAAGCTGGTGGAGGCCGGGGCGGTGACCGGCGTGTCGTGCCAGCGGGAGTACCTGGCCGGCACGGTGGAGACGATGGTGCGCCGGGGGCTGGCGCCGGGCCGCTCAGTCCAGCAGTGAATCCAGGTAATCGAAATCCAGAATCTCTTCGGCCTGGGCCTTGACCAGCTCGATCTTTTCGGTGTCCTCGGCGCTGATCTTTGAGACGTGGTGCTTCATGGCCGAGAAGACGTCGGCGGTGGTCTCGCGGATGCGGATGACGGGGATGTTGCTCCCGTCGAGGATCTGCTGGGTGATGGCCGACACCGGGGCGTGGCCGGGGATGACCAGGCCGGCGATCTTCTCCCGGTAGGCCGGGATGTGGTAGAGGGACGAGATGGTGACCAGGAGTTCGTCCCGGGAGCTGGTGACCACCAGCAGGGTGGACTGATCCAGCCCGTCGATGACCTTCTGGGAGGAGGCGGCCCCCAGCTGGATGTGGTGGACGATGCGGGTCCCCTGGGTCTGGTCGCCCCGCAGGGGGTGCTCCAGCAGGCGGGAGATGTGGTTGAGGGTCGGGTTGGCCAGGACCGGGGACCAGTCGAAGGCGCCGATGACCTCGATGCCGTAGGGCTTGAAGGAGCGGCCCAGGTACGAGAGGGAGGTTTCCCGCTTCTCGGGCAGGAGCTTGTTGACCACAAGCGCCTTGACCGGCACCTCTTCCATCCGGTAGAGGGGGAGGTTGAGCTGGACCGAGTCGATGACGTTGCCGATGCCGCCGCCGCTCACCAGGATCACGGGCGCGCCGGTGATCCTGGCCACCCGGGCGTTGTTGAGGCCGATGACCGAGCCCACCCCGCCGTGGCCCGACCCTTCGATGATCAGGAAGTCGTTTTTCTCCTCCAGGGCGGCCACCGCCTCGGTGATCCGCTCCACGGGCCAGAGCGCCGGGATCTCGCCGTCGATGAACTTCTTGGTGGAGCCCCGGCCGAGCACCACGGGGGACATGTGGGCGATGTCCTCTTCAAGTCCGAAGATGCGGGCCATGAGGGCCGCGTCCTTGTCCACGGTGATGCCGTTGAAGACCTGGCACTTGGGGCCCACGGCCTTGATGAAGCCGACCCGGCCGTATTTCTTGCGCGCCAGGTGCATGAGCGAGACGCTGATGGTGGTCTTGCCCGCGTTCATGCCGGTGGCGGCGATAAAAATCTTTCTGCTCATTGGTGTGACGGTTCCTTGTGGATGGTGATACACAGCCCGAAATGACAGTATAATTTTACCATTGAAACGGATGCAAGCGTGTATACCGCATCATTTCCTTTCCCCTTGCCCGCAGCGGCGCAGGGCTGCTATAACTGCCGGTCATGGAAACGGTGACGGGGCGGGTATCGCTGGCAGAGATCTTCAGGACGTTTCTTCTGGTGGGTATCACCGGCTTCGGCGGGGGCATGGCGGTGGTGGCGCTGGTGGAGCGGGTCTGCGTGCACGAGAAGCGGTGGGTGAGCCACGAGAAGTTCATGCACGGGCTCGCATTCGGCCAGTTCCTGGGCCCCTTTTCCCTCAACTCCTGCACTTTCGTCGGATGCACCCTGCGGGGCCGTCTCGGTGGAGCCGCGGCTGCGGTGGGGTTCATCCTTCCGTCGTTCCTTCTGGTTTCGTTCCTGTCGTTCCTTTACTTCCGCTACAACCAGCTTCCCGAGCTCCAGGCGGCCCTGCGGGGGACCAACCCGGTCATCATCGGCCTGATCCTGGTGGCGGCCCTGGGCATGGCCCGCAAGATCAAGGGGGCGGAGCGGTGGGTCATCGCGGCCCTCGCCTTTGCCCTGGCCTCGTTCCTCAAGGTGAACGGCCTGGCGGTCCTTGTGCTGGCGGCCCTCTGGTCCCTGGGCCGGTCCTATCTCCACCGGGAGCACCGCTGATGGCGCCGCTGGTCACCATCGCCTGGACCTTCCTCAAGATCGGCCTGGTTTTCGTGGGGGGAGGGTACGTCCTGATCCCGCTGCTGCACCGGATCATGGTGGACCAGTACCGCTGGCTGACCCTGAAGGAGTTCCTGGACGGGATGGCCCTCTCCCAGCTCACGCCGGGGCCCCTGGCGATCCTGGCCACCTTCGCCGGTTACCGGGCCGGGGGCTTTGCCGGCGCCCTGGTGGGAACCGTGTTCATTTTCCTGCCGTGCACCATGCTGATGATTTTCCTCACCCGGCGCTACGAACGGCTGCGGAACATCCGCCTGATCCGCGAGGTGCTGGACGGGGTGGTGCCCGCCGTGGTGGGACTGGTGGCGGCCGCCGCCTGGAATCTGGGGAGCACCTCCATCGTCACCCTCCGCGATGTGCTGCTCATGGCGACGGGGTTCGGCATCCTCCAGTTCACCCGGGTTAGTCCCATGTTCGTGATCCTCGGCGCCGGGGCCCTGGGGTATTTCCTGCATTTTTCGTGATGCCGCCGCCGTTGGCAACGCCCATCGGCCTGTGGTAAGGTAACCCCATGAAACGCAAAACCCTCCCCAAACTCCTCTACGCCGACGCCAAAGGAAACATCTTCGACCATCCCCATCTCTGCATGGCCGGCATGAGCGGCCCCGAGACGGTGCTCCCCGAATCGGTGGAGCTGATTCCGCTGCCCGAGGGGAGCCGGCTCTTCACCATTCCCGACACCCCGCCCGTTGCCTGGGACGAGCAGCAGCGGAAGTTCGTGGCCGTGGCCTCGGTGCGGGAGGGTCGGCGCCCGATGCCGGTGCAGGCGGTGTCGGCCTTCATGGCGCCCGGGTACGTGCGGCTGCTGCTGCCGGCGTGCGATTATTCGCGCAAGAAGGTGCACCTGCCCCTCTGGTCGTACACGGCGGTTGGCTGGGACGAGGAGCGGGACTGCTTCGTGGTGGCGGCGAGCCGGGTGGACACCAACCAGAACTGGAACCCCTGCAACTACGACGACCGGAAGCTGGACCCACTGGTGCGGCAGCGGTTGGCGGAAATGCCCCGCAACCGGCTCCTGGAGCAGTTGGCCCGCTGCGCGGTGGATTACCACTGCTTTGCGGCCAAGAACCTCTTTTTCCGCCGCTGGGAGGCGCCGCTTCCCACCTCGCCGGCATGCAACTCGCGCTGCCTCGGGTGCATCAGCCTCCAGCCCTCGGACTGCTGCCCGGCCAACCACGAGCGGATCGGCTTCGTCCCCACGCCGGAGGAGATCGTGGAGCTGGCCCTGCCGCACCTGCTGGAGGCGCCGGAGCCCATCGTCTCCTACGGCCAGGGGTGCGAGGGTGACCCGATCATGCAGGCGGACACCGTGGCCGAGGCCACGCGGCGGCTGAAGGCGGCCACCTGCCGGGGGACGGTGAACTTCAACTCAAACGGCTCTTTCCCTGACCGGATCGCCATGCTCTGCGACGCGGGCATGGACTCCATGCGCTTTTCCATGAACTCGGTGCGGGAGGAGGTCTACGACCGGTACTACCGACCGGTGGGATACCGCTTCGCCGACGTGAAGGAGTCGGTGCGGCTGGCGGGGGAGCGGGGGCTGTTCACCATGATCAACTACCTGGTGTCGCCGGGGGTGTCGGACAGCGCCGACGAGGTGGAGGCCCTGCTCCGCTTCATTGGCGAGACCGGGGTGAAGATGATCCAGATGCGGAACCTGTCCATTGACCCGGATTTCTACAACAAGCGGATGGGCGCCACGGGGCGGGGCATCGGCATGTACCGGATGCTGGAGCGGGTGAAGCGGGAGTTTCCCCACATCCAGTACGGCTACTACAACCGGACCAGGGAGAACTTCTTTCCGGCGGGGTACGAGAAGGGGTGGCCGATCCGCTAGGCGGGCAGTCCTTCCACGACCAACTGGGCCCACTCGTGCAGCGCCAGATCCCGGTAGGTCTTGAAAACCCGCCCATCTCTCATGCGGAAGAGCTTTTTGGGTTCGCGGTCGTCGATCGAGTTGTCGTACACATATGCCCGGTCAACCATGGAGATCGCCAGGGCGCTGTTGGCAATGGAGCGTTGGTAGCGGGAAATGATCTTGGCGATGGGGACATCGTGACCGCCTGCCATGACCCGCCTGGCGACGCGGGCAGCATTGATGGCGGGGCTGTCGGTGCCGATGAAAAAGAAGCGGATGAAGAAGTCGGCCTCTTTCGCCCGCCTGATAAAATCCAGTTTTTCCGGGACGGAAAAAACCGTTTCCAGGAGCATGCTCCTTTTTCCCCTCAAGCACTCCTCTCTGAGTTCCTGAGCCCTGGCCGCAGCTTTCATTACAGCCTCGGGAGAGTTCCAGTCACCGAATTCATTCTTGGCGATCTCATCGGGGTTGATGAAGATGCAGCCCTCCGACCAGTCGTGTCTGAGGACCTGGCTCGTGAACGTTGTCTTGCCCGAACCGTTCGGCCCGGCAATGACGATCAGCTTATGCCTGAGAGCGCTTTTCGCCATGGGCCTGGAACGCCTCGCGGGCCGACTCAATCTCGCGCCGCAGGTTGTCTCGAAGCAGCTGCTTCAGCTCGATGGTCTGGGCCTTGGTCTGCTCGGCGACAGCCCTCATGATTTCATTCAATTCCTTCTCGGAAATCTCCTTGGTCTGCTCGCAGGATTCCTTTTGTTTTTCAGCATGTTTCATGATTGCCTCCACAATCGGTACACGTCCAATCTAGCGGAACCGCTCCATGGGGTCAATTCAATAAAGCGGGAACGGGCCTGCCGTCAGACAGGCCGGTCGCCTCCCTCAGTACCTGACGTCGAACCCGTCGAACTCGCCCCGGTAGTGCTCGCGCTCCAGGATGACCCGGTCAACCCGGGCGCGGGAAGGACCGTGGTGGCACCAGGTCACCAGGGCGTCGACGGCCTCTTCTTCCCCCTCGAAGCAGCCCTGGACATCGCCGCCGGCAAGGTTTTTCACCCAGCCGGACACGCCGAGCCGCTGGGCCTGCTGTACCGTGTGGTGCCGGAAGGCCACCCCCTGCACCAGCCCCTTGATGGTTACGATGGCGCGGATCTTCATCTATCCCTCCTCCAGCATTGCCAGGAATTCATCCTCGGTCAGCACCCTGACCCCCAGTTGGCGGGCCTTGTCCAGCTTGCTGCCGGCCTCGGCGCCGGCAACCACGTAGTCGGTCTTTTTCGAGACGGAGCCGGCCGCGTGGCCCCCCTCCTTCTCCACCATCTTCTGGGCCTCAGGGCGGCTGAAGCGGGTGAGCGCCCCGGTGAAGACGAAGGTCTTGCCGGTGAAGCGGCCCCCCACCTTTTTCTCCTCCACCGTGGGCCGGACCCCGACCTCGATCATCCGCCGGACGGTCTCCCGGTTCCCCTCGTTGCGGAAAAAGGTGATGATGCTGCGGGCCACCTGGGGGCCCACCTCGCGGATGGAGAGGAGTTCCTCCTCGGTGGCCCGCTCCAGGTTCTCGATGCTGCCGAAGGCGCCGGCCAGGAGTTTTGCCGTGCGTTCCCCCACGTGGCGGATGCCCAGGGCGAAGATGAAGCGGGAGAGCTCCCGTTGCTTGCTGGCCTCGATGGCGTTCAGGAGGTTTTCGGCCAGCTTGTCCCCCATGCGTTCGAACTGCATGAACCGGTCTCTGGTGAGGGTGTAGAGGTCGGCCACGTTCTTCACCAGGCCCAGCCGCAGGAGTTGCTCGATGTATTTTTCGCCCAGCCCCTCCATGTCCATGGCATCGCGGGAGGCGAAGTGGATGATGGATTCGCGGATCTGGGCCGGGCACGAGAGCCCCATGCAGCGGACCGCCACCTCGCCGGGGATCTTCACCACCTCGGAGCCGCATTCAGGGCAGGCGGCCGGGATGGGGAGGGGGCGTTCGCTGCCAGAACGCTTTTCGGCCAGGACCTTGACCACGGCCGGGATCACGTCGCCGGCCCGCTCGATCACCACGGTGTCGCCGATGCGGATGTCCTTGCGCTCCATCTCCTCCCAGTTGTGGAGGGTGGCGCGGGAGACGGTGACGCCGGAAACCTCCACGGGCCTGAGGTGCGCCGTGGGGGTGATCACCCCGGTGCGCCCCACCGAGGGAACGATGTCCTCCACCAGGGTCACCGCCTGCCGGGGCGGGAACTTGACGGCCACGGCCCAGCGGGGGGAGCGGCTCTTTTCGCCCAGCTCCCGCTGGAGGGCAAAGGAATCCACCTTGACCACCACGCCGTCGATCTCGTAGGGGAGGGAGTCGCGGCGTTCGGTCATCTCCCGGTAGTAGGCGAGGATCTCCGCCACTCCCTTCACCGGCCGGATCAGCGGGTTGACCGGCAGGTCCCATTCGCCGATCCGGTCGAGAAATTCGGTCTGTGCCGCGAAGGAGGCGCCCCGGACCTCGCCCGGCGCGTAGCAGAAGATGGCCAGGGGCCGCCGGGCCGTGATCCGGGAGTCCAACTGGCGGATGGAGCCGGCCGCGGCGTTGCGGGGGTTGGCAAAGGGGGGCTCGCCCTCCTCCTCCCGCTGGGCGTTCAGACGCTGGAACGGGGCCAGGGGAAGGTAAACCTCGCCTCGCACCTCCAGCAATTCCGGCGGCTGCTCGCACCGGAGCCTGAGGGGGATGTCCCTGACGGTCTTCAGGTTGTGGGTGACGTTCTCCCCCACCACGCCGTCGCCCCGGGTGGAGCCGACGGTGAGGACGCCGCGTTCGTAGACCAGTTCCACGGCAAGCCCGTCCATCTTGGGTTCACAGACGTAATCGATTTCCACGTCGCCGTGGAGCCCCAGGAAGCGTTTGACCCGGTCGTCGAAGTCGGCGATCTCGGCGTCCGTGAAGGCGTTTTCCAGGGAGAGCATGGGGATGCGGTGGGTAACCTGCTCGAACTTGTCCAGGGGCGCGCCGCCCACCCGTTGCGTCGGGGAGTCGGGGGCGTCCAGGTCGGGGAACCGCGTTTCCAGGTCCACCAGTTCGCGGAAGAGGAGATCGTATTCGGCGTCGGTGATCTCGGGGCGATCTTCCACGTAGTAGAGGCGGTTGTGGCGCTCCAGTTCGGTGCGGAGGGCTGCGATGCGGTCCGCTGCGGTCTGCTTGTCCATGGGGGCTCCGTGGCGTGGGGATAGAGGAGCTTATAGCACAGCGGCCGCCGGATGGCAATTTGCGCTCCCGGCCGGGACGGGGCATTAGGGTCTCGCGGTTTCAGTCAGGTATCTGTTATAGTGGGGGCTCGGGGCGCAGAACAGGGACCGGCGAGCAGCATTCCTCCGGCTGCGGGAAGGGGATGCCGTGAAGCATGGAGTATGGGAGCGTGTGGGCGTGATGTGCCGGTTTCTGCCGGTCCTGCTGGCAATGGCGACGGCGCCGGCATGGGCCGCGCCGGCTGCGGGGTCGAAGGTGCCCGCCGAGGTGGGGGCTGCCCTGGCGCGGGGCGAGTCCCGGGAATTGATCGTCCTGCTGGATGACGGCCCGGTGGAGGCCGAACTGGCGGGCATCCGGGCGCAATCCGCGTCGCCGGCCGACGAGCGGGAGGCGGTTCGCCGACGGCTCGCGCTGAAGTCGGCGCGGTACGGCGAGATGAAGGGGCGCCTCGCCGCCGACCTGGCTGGAGAGCGAATGGAGGTGGTCAGGGAGTACAGCCACCTGCCGCTCTTCTTCGCGCGGGTGGGATCGGCCAGGGCCCTTGAGCGGCTGGCAGGCCGCGCCGAGGTGAAGGGGGTCTTTCCCAACGAGGCCAGGAAGCTCCAGCTGACCGAGAGCCTTCCCCTCATCGGGCAGCCCCCGGCTGCGGCTGCCGGTTTCAGGGGCATCGGCACGTCGGTGGCGGTCTTCGATACGGGGGTCGACTACACCCGCCCGGCCTTCGGCTCCTGCACCGCGCCGGGCACGCCGGCCGGGTGCAAGGTCATAGTCTCCTTCGATACGGCGCCCGACGATATCATGCGTGACGACGCCACGCTCCACGGAACCAATGTGGCAGCCATCGTGCTGGGGGTGGCCCCTGATACCCGCATCATCGCCATCGACGTCTTCACCCAGAATCTCGCCTATGATGCGGACATCATCGAGGCCGCCAACTGGGTGATTGCCAACCGCTACACGTACAACATCGTGGCGATCAACTTGAGCCTGGGGGGCGGCTCATTCAGTTCCCCCTGTACCAATACCCCTTACAATACTCTGGTGAATCAGGTGAGATCGGCGGGAATCACCCCCGTGGCGGCCTCGGGGAACGACGGAAATACAAGCGCCATTGTGGCGCCGGCATGCATCCCGGGCGTCATCTCGGTGGGCGCGGTCCACGACTCCTTCTACGGGACGTTCCATGGTACGACCTGTACGGAATCCGCCGCACCAGACAAGGTGGCCTGCTTCTCCAACAGCGCATATTTTCTTACCCTGCTGGCCCCGGGAGCCATCATCACCGCGGCCGGGGAAACCATGGCCGGCACCTCCCAGGCGACTCCCCACGTGGCGGGGGCCGTGGCAGTGCTCCGGTCGGCCTTCCCGGCGGAATCCCTCGATGCGATTCAGGCGCGCCTCACCTCCACCGGCAAGCCGGTGACCGATTCCCGGAACGGGGTGACGACGCCGCGCATCAATGTTGCCGCGGCCATCGGCCCGCCCGCCAACGACCTCTTTTCCGCCGCCCAGGCCCTGCCCGCCACTGCCGGCCAGATCACCGGCGTCAACCTGAACGCTACCCGTGAGACAGGTGAGCCCGTCCACGCGGGGGTGGCCGGGGGCGCCTCGGTCTGGTGGACCTGGCAGGGCCAGGCCAACGGGACCCTGTCCCTGGATACCCACGGCAGTTCCTTCGACACCCTGCTGGCGGTCTACACCGGCGAGAGCGCGGGCAGCCTGGCGCCGGTGGCTGCCAACGACAACGACGGCAGTGCCGGCGGCGCCAGCGGGCTCACCTTCGCGGCCCGGGCAGGGCAGGTATACCGGATTGCCGTGGACGGCCGGAACAGAGTCACGGGGCGCATTGTCCTGAACCGGAACTTTACCCCGTCGGCCACAGCAGATATTGCCGTCGCCGCCTCGGGAGCACCGTCGACGAGCTTCGTGGGGGAACTGGTAACCTACACGGTGAGTGTCATCAACTACGGCCCGGAGACGGCAACCGAGGTGACGGTGACCGACCCGATCCCTGCGGGGGCCACCTTTGTTTCCGCTTCCCCGGGGTGCGCCCTGTCAGGCAGCACCGTTACGTGCAACGTCGGAACCCTGGCAGTCGGGGGGAGCATCTCCTACGCCATCGTGCTTAGCCCCACGCTGGCGGGCACCCTGAGCAACACCTTCCAGGCGGCCGGTTTCACCAATGATCCCGCTCCGGGCAACAACGCCTCGGCTGTCTATACGCCGGTGGCTGCATTTGTGTATCCGGTGCTGGTGGACAATGTGCAGTATCCAATGCTTCAGAACGGCTTCGACATTGTCCGGGAGGGGGGCGTGGTCATGGCCACGGCGAGCCTGTTCACGGAACAGCTGCTGCTGAGCCGCGCCGTCCGGTTCACCCTGCAGGGAGGCTATGACACCTTCTTCACCTCCGCCACCGGCTACACCACCCTGCAGGGGAGCCTGACCCTTGCCAAAGGGGCAGTGACCGTTGACCGGTTGATCGTCCGCTGATCTGGTGCGGCAGCGTGCGGGGCTCCCGCGCCCTCCCCCGGGGGGCGAACCGGTACAGCAATTTGCCCTGGCACGAATATCGCTGTCTTGATTTCCCAGCCCCTGTTCTGCTATCACTGATGCGGCCGGGCATGAACGCCCGGCTCTTTTCGTTTCGCATCCCGAGGCACGCACATGCTTGATCTTTCCACCCTCAACCCTCCCCAGCGGGAGGCGGTCGACTGTACCGAAGGCCCGCTCCTGGTCCTTGCCGGGGCCGGCTCGGGCAAGACCCGGGTCATCACCTGCCGGATCGGTCACCTGGTCCTCCACAGGAAGGTTGCGCCCGAGAGCATCCTGGCCGTCACCTTTACCAACAAGGCAGCGGGAGAGATGAAGGAGCGGGTGCGCGAGCTGGTGGGCCGCGGCCGCACCAAGGGGATGATCGTCTCCACCTTCCACTCCCTGGGGGTGCGCATCCTGCGGCGCGATATCGAACGGCTGGGCTACAAGAGGAACTTCGGCATCTACACCACGTCTGACCAGCTGGGGCTGGTGCGCCAGGCCCTGCGCGAGGTGAGCGACGACGGCCGCAAGGTGGACACCGAAGGGATCCTCTGGCGCATCTCCGGCTGGAAGAACCGTCTGATTCCCCCCGACCGGGTGCAGCCCCGCCTGAACGACCCGGACGAGCTTCTGGCCGCCACGATCTACCCCCGCTACCAGCGGCTGCTCATGGCCTGCAATGCCATCGACTTCGACGACATCATCATGCTGACCGTGCGGCTCCTCCAGGAGCAGCCGGAGGTCCTGGACCACTGGCAGGAGCGGTTCCGCTACATCATGGTGGACGAGTACCAGGACACCAACGCCTCCCAGTACCTGTTCGTGTCGCTGCTGGCGAAGAAGTACCGCAACCTGTGCGTGGTGGGGGACGACGACCAGTCCATCTACGGCTGGCGCGGCGCCGACGTGGGGAACATCCTCGCCTTCGAGAAGGACTACCCCGGCTGCCGGGTGGTGAAGCTGGAGCAGAACTACCGCTCCACCGGCACCATCCTGGAGGCGGCCAATCACGTGATCAGGAACAACAGCGTGCGCACGGAGAAGCGCCTCTGGACCGACGCGGGCGAGGGCCGGCCCATCGACCTGGTCATCGCCCAGGACGACGAGGAGGAGGCCAGCCAGGTGGTGGAACGGCTCCAGATGGAGCGCTACCGGCACAATCTCTCCTTCGGCGATTTCGCCATCCTCTACCGGACCAACTCCCAGAGCCGGGCCTTCGAGGAGCAGCTCCGCTTCGAGGACATCCCCTACGTGCTGGTGGGGGGAATGCAGTTCTACGAGCGCAAGGAGGTGAAGGACGCCCTCTCGTACCTGAAGGTGATCGACAACCCCCGGGACGAGCAGTCGCTCCTGCGGATCGTCAACTTTCCACGCCGGGGGATCGGCGACGGCACGGTCCTGAAGATCAACCAGTGGTCCCTGGAGCACGACTGCCCCCTTCTGGAGGCCTTCGGCCGGGTGGAGGAGATCGAGGGGGTCACGGGGGCGGTGCGGGAGAAAGTGCTGGCCTTCCACCGGCTGGTGGAGGAGTCGGTGCGCGATTTCCGCCATGCCGGCAATCTGGCGGCACGGGTGAAGGGGCTGTTCGACCGGCTCGGGCTGGAGGAGGAGCTCTACCGGACCATCGAGGACCCGGCCACGGCCCGGCGCAAGGTGGAGAACGTGGCCGAGGTCATCAACTCCCTGGCCGCGTTCGAGGAACGGATACCCGGCGCCACCCTGTCGGGCTTTCTGGAAAAGGTCTCCCTCATGGACGAGGATCGCTTCGCCGGCAAGGACAAGAAGGAGCACGGCAAGGACGCGGTTACCCTCATGTCGCTCCACTCCAGCAAGGGGCTGGAGTTTCCCTTTGTGTTCCTGGTGGGATTCGAGGAGGAGATCCTGCCCCACAAGAGGACGGTGGAGGAGGGGATGCCCATCGACGAGGAGCGGCGTCTCTGCTACGTGGGGATAACGAGGGCCCGCCGGCACCTGACCATCACCCGGTGCCTGAACCGGAAGAAGTACGGCAAGCTTCAGGAGCGACAGCCGAGCCGGTTCCTGGAGGAGATCCCCGGACGTCTCCTGCAGGTCCACGAAGGGAGCGTAAAAAAGGCCTCCACCGAAGAAGAGGCGGAGGCCCTGGCCCAGGATTTCTTTGCCCGGATGCGGTCGATGCTCCAGCAGGAGTGAACCTGTGTTCAGCGGTTGAACACGGCCGGTTCCCGGGCGGTTACTTTTTGATGGTCTTCTCGCCCGGCTTCCAGCCCAGGGGGCAGAGTTCGCCGGTCTGGAGCGCCTCCAGGACCCGGATGGTCTCCTCCACGCTCCTGCCCACCGACGGGGTCTGGACCACCTGGTACTGGAGGACGCCATTGGGGTCGATGATGAAGAGCCCGCGCAGCGCGACTCCTTCCTTTTCGTCCAGGATACCGTAGCGGATGGTGGCTTCCTTCTTGTTGTCGGCCAGCAGCGGGAACTTGAGGTCGCCCAGGTCGCCCCGGTTGATCCAGGCCAGGTGCGAGAACTTGCTGTCCACTGAGGCGCCGAGCACGACAGCGTTCAGTTCGGTGAAACGGTCCACGGCGGCGTTGAAGCCCCTGATCTCGGTGGGGCAGACAAAGGTGAAGTCGCCCGGGTAGAAGAAGAGAACCACCCACTTGCCCCGGTAGTCGGCCAGATTGACCCGCTTGAACTCCTTGTTGACCACCGCCTCAAGCGAGAACGCCGGGGCCGGCTCACCCACCATGGCCCGTTCCGGCTCGCTCCGGACCATACCCTTGTGGTGCTGCACCATGAGCTCCGTGGCGCGGGTCATCCCGTCGACCTTGTCGGAGGCTGCCATGGCGGTGCTTGCGGCGAGCAGCAGGGTAAGCGTCAGCATGATGGGACCGGTTGATTTCATTTATTGCCTCCTGGCGCGAATAAGTACGGCTTCGAATTGAAATACATCTACCCTTATACTTGATTTGACAGACGATGCAAGCCGAGAAAAGGGTGTTCGCCGTCCGTCTTTTGTGATACACCTTGAGCCTCACAGTGTCATCTGATGATTACAGAAAGGAGCATGCCATGAGCGAAGAGCAGAACCCCCGGGTCATGCTTGAGACCTCCCAGGGGAACATCACCATCGAACTGTTCAGGGACAAGGCGCCGATTTCCGCCCGCAATTTCCTCTCTTACGTGAAGGACGGCTACTATGACGGTCTCATCTTCCACCGGGTCATCAAGGGATTCATGGTCCAGGGGGGCGGGATGGACGAAAACATGCAACCCCGGAAGACCAAGTTCGCCATCAAGAACGAGGCGACCAACGGCCTCTCCAACAAGCGGGGGACTCTGGCCATGGCCCGGACCGCGGTGGTCGACAGCGCCACGTCCCAGTTCTTCATCAACCTGGTGGACAACGCGTTTCTCGATAACCGGGGCAAGACTCCCGATCTTTTCGGCTATGCCGTGTTCGGACAGGTCGTGGAGGGGATGGAGGTAGTGGACGCCATTGCCGGGGTTAAGACCGGCAACAGGGCGGGCCACTCGGATGTGCCCGTGGAGAACGTGTTTATCACCAGGGCTTCGGTGATCGAATAAGGTTCAGCTGCGTAATGAGGTCGCATAAAAAAGGCCGCCCGATCGGGGCGGCCTTTTTTCATGGCAGGTTGAGCGCCGTTTTGAAGCGGGAGATCTGCTCGTGGTCGTCAACTGAATTCCCTGCGATGATTACCCGGTTTCGCCCGTCGGACTTGGCCCGGTAGAGGGCCACGTCGGCCGCCTTGACGAGTGACGCCTCGGTGCTGCCGTCCTCGGGGAACGAGGCGATGCCGATGCTGGCGGTGAGCCGGCCCAAGGGAAGATTATCCTCGTGAGGGAAATCCTCTCCTTCGATCTCGCGCCGGATCCGTTCGGCCACGAAGATGGACTCCTTCTTGGATGTTCCCGGCAGGATGATGCAGAACTCTTCGCCGCCGAAGCGGGTGACCACGTCCATCTGTCGGGCGGTTTCGCTGAGGATCTTGGCCGTTCTCTTGAGCGCCCGGTCGCCGGCCAGGTGGCCGCAGAGGTCATTGTAGATCTTGAAGTGGTCCAGATCGATGAGCATCACGGTCAGGTTCAGGTTGTGACGGATGCTGCGGGCCAGCTCTTCCTCCATGCGCCGCTTGAGGAAGCGGCGGTTGTAGAGGCCGGTCAGATGGTCGGTGATGGAGAGCTGCTCCAGGATGTCGGCCCGCTCGATGGAGAGGGCGCGTTCGATCATGATGGAGGCGTGATCCGTGAAGGTGATCAATATTTTGAGGTCGGCGTCGGTGAAGATCCCCTGGTTCTTTTTGTCCGAGAGGTTGAGCACGCCGATGGTGTCTTCCCGGAGTTTTATGGGAATGCTCACGAACGACTTGGTCTTGAAGCGGGGGCGGTTGGGGGTGCCGACCCGGCGGTCCTTCTCGATGTCGTTCACCAACAGCGGGTTGCCGCTGGCGGCCACCTTGCCGGCAATGCCGGTCCCCACCTGGACCACCATGCTCTGGGCCAGGTGAAGATTCATGCCGAGGGCCGATTCGATCTTGAGCTGGGAGCCGCTTTCGTCGATGAACATGAGCGAGCCGCAGGTGGCGTCCACCAGGTCGGCGGCCATGCCGAGGATCTGCTCGTTGAGCTGATCCTTGCTCTCGGTCCGCGACAGGGCGCTGAACATGGTGAGGAGCTCCCGGGCCTGGGCGATCTCGGAGGTGTATTTATCCTTTTCCCGCATCCGCGCGAGCTGTGTCGCCGCCTTGCCGGTCACCAGGGAGACCAGCAGCTCTTCCCGGGGCGGGATGCTGGCATCGAAGAGGACTAGAATTCCGTGGACGGCCTGGCCAGAGGCGAGGCGGAGGCAAGTGGCCTGGCTCACCTCCAGGTCCGGGAAGATCGAGCGGCATTCATCTTCCTGCAGAACGACGCTGCCCGCCCGGTCCCTGGGGAACATGCCCAGAGCCTTGGGTCCGGAAATCGTGCCGAGATCCCGCTGCAGTCCCCAGATCCCCTTGACGGTGTAGGGCGAGGTGGGGCCGTTCTGGGGGATGAGCACGGCGATCTTGGAGATGTCGAAGAGGACGCCGAGGGTCTCGCTGATGAGGGTCATGAGATCGCAGACGGATTCCGCCGTGTCGATGCCGGTGGAGATGCCGGAGATGGCGGTGAGCCGCTGCATGGTCTTCTCGAATATCTGGCTGTGGAGGTTGCGGGCCAGCAGGGAGGGGACCAGTTCCTGCACCTTGCGCGCCACCTCCTCGACTTCTTCGACGGTGGCGACCGGCAGTTCCTCGATCTCGGCCAGCAGGGCGAAGGCGTCCATGCCGTCGGCGGCGGCAAGCGATTCCATGCGGGCGAGGTCAATGCTCTTGTCGCGGACTCCGCCGCCGATCAGGCAGGTGAAGGGGATGTCGCCGGCCCGGAGAGGGACGGCGAAGTTGAGGAGGCCGACGCTGCACTGGAACACCACCGGGCGGTTGCCGGCGACCGCGCGTCCGACCGCGTCTTCCAAGGCCAGCATGCAGGAATGCGTGCAGAAGTGATACTGGTGCGGCGAGCCGCAGACCGTGAACCTGGACTTGTAGCGCGGCATCCCTCCGTCCTGATCGCAGCAGAAAGTCAGGTGGTAGGGCGCGAGGAACTGGTGTGACTTGAGGGCCTCAAGCAGTTCCACCGGCTGAATTGTCGTCAGGTTCACATGGGGCACGGTTGTTTCCTCGGGAATATCAAGGGCGCTACGCGGGTGATCTCTATCTCATCCCCGGGCGTAGAGCGCTTTCCCCCTCATGGAAACGGTCCTCGCGACGCGAGCCATCCGTGGCCCCTCCCCTCCGGTGACGGAGCGGGAGGTACATCCTTCCCTCCTGAAACATCGCATGGCGCCGTCCATCGCTGCCAATTGCATCATGCCGCGCCGCCCACCGTTATTTCGTCGATGAGAAGCGTCGGTTGGGCATCGGAGACCGGCACTCCCTGACCGTCCTTGCCGCAGGTCCCGATGCCGAAGCCGAGATCGCTGCCGACCTTGACGATCTTCTTGAGAATGTCCGGGCCGTTGCCGGTAAGGGTGGCTCCCCTGACCGGTTCCCCGATGGCTCCATTTTCAATAAGATATCCTTCGGTGACTTCGAACACGAAGTCGCCGTTTACCGTATTTACCTGCCCGCCGCCCATCTTGCGGACGAAGAGTCCCTGGCCGACCCCCCGCACGATCTCCTCCGGGTCCGACTCGCCGGGGGCAATGAGGGTGTTGGTCATCCGGACGATGGGCTTGGTGTGGTACCCCTCGCGCCTGCCGTTGCCCGTGGAGGCGCAGCCGTCCTTCATGGCGGACAGCCGGTCGTAGAGATACCCTTTCAGGATGCCGTTCTCCACCAGTACCGTGCGCTGGGCCGGGGTTCCCTCATCGTCGAAGGAGAACGAGCCCCGCGCGTTGGGGATGGTGGCGTCGTCGATCACCGTCACCAGGGGCGATGCCACCTGTTGCCCCACTTTTCCCGTGTAGACCGACAGGCCGTTGCCGGCCAGGTCCGCCTCAAGGCCGTGGCCGATTGCCTCGTGCACCATGGTGCCGCCGGCCTCCGACGAGAGGACCACCGGCATCAGCCCTCCCGGCGCCTTGCGCGCGCCGAGCATCATGACCGCCCGGCGGGCGGCGGCACGGGCGATCTCTTCGGGGGGGCGCTCCCGGAAGATCTCGTGGCCCATGAATTTCCCCGTTGCTTCATAGCCGGTCTGGATCACGTCCGCGCCAGCAGCAACCACATGGGCCAGGTACAGGGTGCCCGTCCGATTGGTTTCGATGAAGTCGCCCAGTGAATTGGCGATCTGGCATTTCACTCGGCTGTCGCGATAGGCAATTGTAACTTGCCGAATTGTTTCGCTGATGTCGCGGGCAGCCTTGTTGCCTCTCTCCACCAGTGCAATTTTTTCATGGAGAGCTACGCCATCTGGCGTAATTTCTATGGGGAACCCTGCCCCCATTGCCCTCGGTTTTAGGGCGATGACCTGCTCAAAGACCTTGCCCCGCACTGCCCTGCTCACCGTTGTGGCCAGTTCCATGAGGGCGGTGCCGGTCACCTCGTTGGTGTACGCGTAGGCGGTGCGGAGATCGGAAATGACCCGGATCCCCACCCCGCGGTCCGTTCCGGCGAGGACCTTCTCGATTTTTCCGTCCTCGCAGAATACTGCGGTGGTGGAGCCTTCTTCGAAGTAAATCTCCGCGAATTCACCGCCGCCCGCGAGGGCCTGTCGCAGGATGGCGGATAGGTTCATCTGGTCGAGCATATCTCTTGTTTCCCGTCACCTTGCACCTTTTTTAAAGCAATTTCAGTGCCGAGTGCTGTTAAAAGTTCGTTGACAGTTTCCGTTAAATCGCTGGGGTATCGTACCGTGACGGTTCCGTTCGACTTGTCGGCCGAGCTGAGTACTGCGAGGCCTTCGTAGGACTCCAGGACAAAGTGAAGGTAGGCGATATCCTTTCGTGCGACCTGAAAGGAGCGGAATGCTTCGCGGGGGGCGGTCACGGTGTCTCCTCCGGTCATTTATGGTGTTAAGTATGTATCACGCAAGTGCTTAGAAAACAATATAAAAATTATGATACTCGAACACTTCGAAATAGCTTGAACTCTGCCTGTGCAGCGACGCCGGAAGCTGGTTGACAGGGGGAGCGATTGCACGATACAAATTAATCGCACTTAACTGGAGTGGTGGCGAAATGCCGCAGTCGGTGCAAAACAGCTTGGTGGCCGGGTTGTCTTTTGCGGGGGCTGTGCGTACAATAGTGAGTCCGTGGCCACAGTTTTTTCGGAGGGAGATGCATGAAGATGATCCGTGCCGTGCATAGTGCGGCGATTGTGTTGCTTGTTTTCAGTTATATGGCGGAATTTTCCGGTGCCGCTTCTGGGGGGTACGCCCCAGCTTCGGTCGGGACTCAGCCTGTAGGGACAAGCTTTCGCGACCGGCTGGCCGACGGATCGCCCGGTCCGGTCATGGTGGTGATTCCACCGGGTCGCTTCCGCATGGGAGCAATTTTCGGCGGTGGCGACCCTGACGAGAAGCCGGTCCATGAGGTGAGCATTCCCCGAGCCTTTGCCATCGGGGCGTATGAGGTGACCTTTGCCGAGTACGATCGGTTCTGCGAAGCCACGGGTCGTGAAAAACCTAAGGATGGCCGCCGCTGGTTCGGCCCCTTGTCGCGAAACTGGGGAAGGGGCAACAAGCCGGCCATGAATGTCTCCTGGGATGATGCGGTGGCCTACGTCAAATGGTTGTCTGACCAGACGGGACACCGCTATCGCCTGCCGAGTGAGGCCGAGTGGGAGTACGCGGCCCGCGGCGGCAAGGATACCCCCTACTGGTGGGGTGGCACGGTCGGCCAGAACAAGGCCAACTGCAAGGGGTGCGGCAGCCGGTGGGACAAGAAGATTACTGCGCCGGTGGGCTCCTTCGCGCCCAACCCCTACGGTATGTTCGACACCGCCGGCAACGTGTGGGAGTGGTGCGTCGACACCTGGCACGAGAGTTACGACGGTGCCCCGGCGGATGGCTCTCCCTGGATTGGCGGAGAGGATTCCCGCCGGGTCCAGCGGGGAGGGTCCTTCGGCAGCAAGCCCCGCTACATCCGCTCATCGGCCCGGGGGCGGGGTGCCCAGGATGGCCGCTACGTCTACCTGGGCTTCCGGGTTGTGCGGGAACTCTGACCGTGGGGCACGAAACCCTCGCCGTCCTCCGCACGGTCTTCGGGTACCGGTCCTTCCGCCCGTTCCAGGAGGAGATCGTTGACCGGGTGGCGCGCGGGGGCGATACGTTCGTCCTGATGCCCACCGGCGGCGGCAAGTCCCTCTGTTACCAGATCCCCTCCCTGGTGCGGCCCGGCGTGGGGATCGTGATTTCCCCCCTCATTTCCCTCATGAAGGACCAGGTGGATGCCCTGCGCGAGAACGGCGTGGCAGCGGCCTGCTACAACTCGACCCTGGGCGAGCGGGAGTCGCGCCGGGTGCTCGCCCGGCTCCACGGCGGCGAGCTGGACCTTCTCTACGTGGCCCCGGAACGGCTCATGACCGATGCCTTTCTGGAGCGGCTACGGGAGATACCCATCGCGCTCTTCGCCGTTGATGAGGCCCACTGCGTCTCCCAGTGGGGGCACGATTTCCGTCCCGAGTACGTGGAGCTGGGACGGTTGCGGGGGCTGTTCCCGACCGTGCCGATGATCGCCCTGACCGCCACCGCCGACGCCCAGACCCGAGGCGACATCGTGACGCGGCTGGGGCTTCGGGACGCCGAGATGTTCGTGACCGGCTTCGACCGGCCCAATATCCGCTACAGCGTTCTGGAAAAGCAGAAGCCGTTCCGGCAACTGGAGGAGTTCCTGGCGACGCGCCCCCGGGAGGCGGGCATTGTCTACTGCCTTTCCCGCAAGCGGGTGGAAGAAGTGGCGGAGAAGCTCCGGGCGGCCGGGGTGGAGGCGGGGGCCTATCACGCCGGGCTTGCCGACGCGGAACGGAGCCGGGTCCAGGAGGCGTTCCTGCGGGACGACATCCGGGTGGTGGTGGCCACGGTGGCCTTCGGCATGGGGATCGACAAGCCCAACGTCCGGTTTGTAGTCCACTACGACCTGCCCAAGAACATCGAGAGTTACTACCAGGAAACCGGGCGGGCCGGCCGCGACGGTCTCCCGGCCGAGGCGCTGCTCCTCTTCGGCTACGGCGACATCCCGGTCTCCCGCTCCCTCATCGAGTCGGGCGGGAACCCCGAGCAGGTGCGGATCGAGCTGCACAAGCTGAACGCGATGGTGGGGTTCGCCGAGGCACTCGTCTGCCGGCGCCGGGCACTGCTCGGCTACTTCGGCGAGCGGCTGGAGGAACCTTGTGGCAACTGCGACCTCTGTCTGGCTCCGCCCGAAACCTTCGATGCCACCGAAGAGGCCCGCAAGGCCCTTTCCTGCGTCTACCGGGTGGGGCAGCGCTTCGGCGTGGGGCACGTGATCGATGTCCTGCGCGGTTCGCGGAGTGAACGCATCCTGGCCCTGGGCCACGACCGGCTCTCGACCTACGGCATCGGCGCCAGCCTGGCGGCCGAGGCCTGGGGGAGCATCATCCGCCAGCTCATCCACCGGGGATACCTGGAGCAGGACCTGGCCAACTACTCGGTGCTGAAGCTGACCCCTGCGGCCCGGCCGCTGCTGCGGGGCGAGGAGAGCCTGGTCCTGGCGAAGCCGCGGCTGCGGATGGCCGCTCCGAAAAAGGAAAAGGCCCCCCGCCGGCCGGGAGCCGCCACGCCGGCGGAGCGGGGCGAGGAGCTCTTCCAGGAGCTGCGGGCGCTCCGCAAACGGTTGGCGGATGACCAGCAGGTTCCTCCGTATATCATCTTCAGCGATGCGACCCTGGCCGAGATGGCGTCGCTGCGGCCGACCACGCCGGAAGAACTTTTGCGGGTGAACGGGGTGGGCGAGCGGAAGCTCGGCCGCTACGGCGCCCCGTTCCTGGAGGCGATCCGGAGCCATGGCGCCGGTTGAGTGGGTTCTTTCCCCGTTCCCCATGTTGCGCGGGGCGCTCCGGTGTGCTATTGAACCGGGTGGGCCGACGCCCGAAGCGCTCGCCGTTTCCCATCCCCTTGCAAGCAGGTAATCCCATGTCGCTCCAAAGCATGCTCCCCTACGTGACGCCGCCGGTGGTGGGCGCCGTCATCGGTTACGTAACCAACGACATCGCCATCCGGATGCTCTTCCGGCCCCTGAAGCCATGGCGCGTCTTCGGCATCCGCGTCCCCCTCACTCCGGGGGTCATTCCGGCGGGCCGCCACGAGTTCGCCGCCACCATCGGCCGGATGGTGGGCACCCACCTGGTAACGGGGACCGACGTGGCCCGGGCTTTGGGCAAGGATTCCTTCCGCCGCGAGCTTCAGGAGGCGGTGAGCGGCAAGCTGGACACCCTGCTGGACAGGGATTTGGGCACGGTGGGCTCCCTCCTGCCGGAAGGGTTTGAGAGCTGGCTCCGTGATGGGGTTGACCTGGCGGCCCGCCGGGCCGGCGAGACCGTTGCCGGATACCTGCAGGGCGAGGATTTTCGCCGGGAGCTGTCCCTGTTTCTCCGCGACCTGGAGGAGCGGGTGCTCCCCCGCGAACTGGAGCGGATCCTCGCGGGGGAGACGGGCGATGCGGTGCGGGCCGGGGCCGGACGCGCGCTGGCGGCGCTGCTCCAGTCGCGGGGGGTGAGCCGGGCCGTGGCCGGGCTGGTGGATGACAAGCTCGACGAACTGCTGGCATCGGAGCGGCCGCTGCGGGAGCTCCTGCCGCCGGAGCTGGTGGAGCTGGCGACGGCCCAGGCCCGGGAGGCGGTGCCGGTCATCCTGGGCCGGGTGGCGGAATTCGTCCGTTCCCCGGAGATCCGGGATACCTTCGAGGCCAAGCTGCGGGAGGGGGTTCAGCAGTACCTGGCCAATCTGAAGGGGACCCTGGGCTTCATGGCGGGCTTCATCAGCGTGGAGAAGCTCAACTCGTACTTCCCCGGCCTGGTGGGGAGCGTGACCGACGAGGTGGTGCGCTGGCTGGGAGAGGAAACGACCCACCGGCGGGTGGCGGCCATGGTGGATCAGGGGCTCGGCCGGATTCTGGACCGACCCCTGGCCGCGACGGTGGAGCAGCTCCCCTATCGCCGCGTGGCGCTCCTGCGCCGGTCGATCCGCCGGGGCGCGCTGGGGGTGGTGCGGCGGCCGGAAACCGCCGGCTTCCTGCTGGCCCTGGCCGAGCGCGAACTGGTGAGGCTGGCGGCTGATCCCTCCCGCCCGATACTGGAACGGCTCGCCCCCGAAGATGACCCCTCCCGGCTGCGTGAGGGCCTGGTAGGGTGGCTGACGGACAGGCTGCGCGATCCCGGAATCCGCGCAACCCTGGAGCGGATCGTGGCCGGCCGGGTGGAGGAGTGGCTCTTCAATCGCCCCCTGGGCCGGCTGTCGGCACGGATCTCGGCCGAGGTCAGGCGCGACCTGGACCAGCTGATCTACCGCCAGGTGGCGGACCTGCTGGAGCGGGAGGCCCCGCCCCTGATCGATGCCCTGGACGTGGCGCGCATGGTTGAGGAGAAGATCAACACCCTGGACATTCTGGCGGTGGAGGGACTGCTCCTCTCCATCATGCAGAAGCACTTTCTCTACATCAATCTCTTCGGAGCCCTGCTGGGCTTCGTGATGGGGTCTTTCAACGTGCTGCTCATGGGGCTCGGACGGTAGAGGGGCGGCCAGTCGTGCCGGTTTTCAGCGGGAAGCCGCGAGAAACCGGCTCCTGACCAGTTCGAAGTGGTTGTGGTGGGAGCGGAGCTTCCAGTCAACGCTCCCCTGCCGGTCGATGCGCCAGGGTGGGGCGATGATGCCGTCCTTTCCCTCCAGGAGAGCGCGGACGTTGTCGATTCCCCGGCCCGCGTAGGGCCCTCCGGCGGTACCGCCGAGCCATGCCTCCTCGGGGGTGTTGGCCGTGGACCAGGAAAATGGATCGGAGAAGAGGAAGGAGGCGCCGGCGGCCAACGCCACGCGGTTGACCTCGTAGAGGTGGGCCAGGGGGTGGCGGACCCGGTCCACCAGGTTGAGGGACGCGGTCTGGTCGAAGCTGCCCCGCGCAAAGGGTATCCTGAGGGCATCGGCCACCACGAATTCGGTCCGGTCGGTCTGCCAGTGGCCGGGCAGCTCGATCCGGAATTCCTCCCGCAGGTTTCCCTCCAGGGGGAGCGAGAAGTCGATCCTCCCCTCGGCGGCCAGCCGCCGGGCCGTGCGCACGAAGGCGACGGACAGGTCGCACCCCACGGCAATCTCGCTCCGCTGTGCCATCTCGAAGGTCAGCCGCCCCACGGCGCACCCGGCGTCGAATGCCCGCCCGCCGCCGGTGGCAAGACACCCCGCCCAGTCGCCGTAGGCCGTTCCCGCGTCGAGGTCCCCCATCAGGTCGGCAAAGTGGCTCCAGAGGTAGGAGTTCACCGTTGCCGCCTCCTCGTACTTCCATTGTCCCCCCCATGGCCCTTCCTCCGGCTCCGGCAGCAAGAGCGCCACCCCTTCGCGGATCGGGTAGCGGCGACGGCACCTGCGGCAGGAGAGGGTGCCGCTCACGATGTCTTCGGCCCGTTCATCGGCCCCGGAGAGGTCCAGGGGGTGTTCCTTGGGAAGGCAGGCGGGGCAGATGAGCAGGGGGAGCAGAATGCGTTTCATGGGATACCTCCCGCAGGGGGATGCCGCTGGGGGGAGTGGTCAATCGTGGATGGCGGCGAGGAAGGGGTGGAACAGCCCCTCCCGCTCCAGCAGGTGCCGGACCGCGTCCGCCCCCCGGGGGAGCAGGTCGCTCAGCCGGTGTTCCCGCTCAAGGTGGACGAGGACCGGGAAGCTGCCGTAGAGGGAGAAGGAAAAACGGGCCATGAGCGTCAGGGCGGCCCGCTGTTCGAGCTCTTCGCCCAGGTCCCGGGTGGCCGCCACGTAGTGCATGGGAAAGGCAACCACCGAGCGGTCGAGACTTTCCACGAAGCCTCGTTTTTCCTCGCTGGAGAGTTCCGAGAAGTCCGCCCCGCACCAGCGGCTCTCCCGGGTGGCCAGAAGCGCCCGACAGGAAAAGGGGCGGACGGCATAGACGCCGCAGGCCCCATCATGATCCAGGAAGGGACAGTAGCCCGCCTCCCGCCGATGGAGGCGCAGCCAGCCGGTGAGGTCCCGGGCCCGGGGAGAAGCTGCCGCAACCGCGCCACATGCCCGGCAACGGCCGCTGCCTGGAGATCGCTGATGACGTCCGCGACCCGGACTGCTTCGGTGAAGGTGCAGTTGACGGTCAGGGAGCAGCAGGCGCTGCAGCCCCTGCCGCAGTGGACCCGTCCGCCCCCCTCGGCGTAGCCGTCGATCCAGCGCCGGATCGCCCCGTCGAACCGCTCCTGCAGTATCCGCACTTCATCGCACACTTCCCGCCGCATGGAGTCCCCTTGGCCGGCCGGTGTCCCAGCCATTTTCCGGCAAGCTTATCACAGGATCCGCGGTGCGGCGAAGGGGAAATCCCGCGGTGATCAGGCCGCCGTGAGTCCCAGGGTCTGGATCTGCTCCAGCAGCTTCTCCCGTTCGAGAGGCTTCACGAGGTAGGCTTCGCACTGGTTGCAGAAGGCGGCCATGACATTGTCCCGGTCCTTGAGGGCCGTGGTCATGATGACCTTGACGGGTGAGTCGATGTCCCGTTCTTCCTCAAAGTGGCGAATTGTCTTGAGCACCTCGTGACCGGTCATGGAAGGCATCATGATATCGAGGCAAATGAGGTCGAATGGCTCTCCCAGCTCGTGGGCCCAGGTGAAGGCGGCAAGGGCTTCGTGGCCGTCGGCGGCCTCGGTGCACCGGCCCAGCGGCTCCAGGTAGGCCAGCATCAGGCGGCGGCTTGCGGGGTCGTCTTCTACAATGAGAATCTTCATGGCTGCTCCCGTGGTGTCCGGCCCCGAGGGGACGGGCGTGTCAGTTCAGATGTTTCTCCAGAACGGCAAGAAATTCGTTGCGGGTGATCGGTTTGATGAGAATGTCGTCGAACCCGGCGTTGAGGAATGAGCGACGCTCTTCACTCATGGCGTGGGCAGTATAGGCGATGACCGGCAGGCGTCGGTCACGGGTCTCATGCTCCCGGATGGAGCGGCAGACCTCGGTGCCGGAGATGTCGGGCATGCCGATGTCGAGCAGGACCAGGTCCAGTTCCTCCCGGTGATTCAGGGCGTAGTCGAGCCCCTCGCGGCCGCTGTCCTTCTCTATCAGCCGGTAGAGGGTACCGTTGAGCATGGCCGACACGAGCCGGCGGTTCATGAAGTTGTCGTCCACGATGAGAATGGTGCGCTGACGGGTCATGGGACCTCACTGTGCAGGGGCGGCGGGCACGGGGGGAGGATGACCCGGAAGGTGCTCCCCAGCCCCGGGCCCGGGCTTTCCGCCCGGATGGTGCCGCCATGAAGTTCCACCAGTTTCCGGGTGAGGGGAAGCCCCAGCCCGGTCCCTTCGTAGCGGCGGGTCGCGGAACCGTCCGCCTGGACAAAGGGGTCGAAGATACGCTCCAGATCCCCGGTAGCCAGGCCGATGCCGCTGTCCTGTACGGCGATCATGATGCTCCCTTCACGCTCTCCGGCCTGCGAAAGGTCGATTGACAGGGTGACGCTGCCGCCGTCGGGGGTGAATTTCACTGCGTTCGCCAGCAGGTTGAACACGATCTGCTTCAACTTCCGCTCGTCCGCCGTGATGGTCGGGGGGACGCCGGGCGCCACCTCTTCCGCCAGCCGGATACGGTGCTGCAGGGCCCGCTCCTTCACCATGACGAGGCTGCCGGAGGCGAGTTTCCGGATGTCCACGTCCGACGGTTCCAGCTCCATCCGCTCGGCCTCGATCTTGGAGAGGTCGAGGATGTCGTTGATGAGCGACAGGAGGTGGCGGCTGGACTGGAGGACGTAGCCGAGGAATTCCGCCTGGATGTCGGTCACCTGGCCGTAGGTGCGGGACAGGAGGACGTCGGTGAAGCCGATGACGGCATTGAGCGGCGTGCGGAGCTCGTGGCTCATGGTGGCCAGGAACTCGCTCTTGGCCAGGTTGGCCGATTCTGCCATCTCCCGGGCGGCCTGGAGCTCGCTGGTCCGCTCCCGGACGCGCTCCTCCAGGTGTTGCATGTGGTCCCGCAGCATGGCGTGGAGCGTGGCGCTCTCCAGGGCGTAGGCGCAGGTGTAGAGCACGATTGAAAGGGCGTTGAGCGACGGCACGTCCATCGTGGCGATCTCCGCCGGGAGCAGGGCCGCGAACATCCCCTGCACCTCGGAACGGGTGGCGATGACGTGGAGCAGGAGCATGTATTCCCCATCGGCCGACGGCACGGTAATGGCCTGGTTCCGGTTAAGGGCCCAGGCAAAGGTGCCATCCATGATCTTGGCATCGATCTCCGTCTGGAGGGCCGCACGGCAGGAGGGGGGATCGCTGGCGGCCAGCTCGAAATCCCCGTCCTTGCCAACCTCCAGGCATCCCATGCCCCGCAGGGGGATGAGCCGTTTCACCTGGGCCATGGTGGCCCGGAAGATGGCCCGCGAATCCTTGGCGCGGCTCAGGCCGGCCTGGAAGTCGCCGCTGGAGGCGAGCATGTCCAGAATCGCCACGTAGCGGAGATTGGACTCCTCAAGGTAGCGGATCCGTTCCCCCCGCGGGTCGGTCGGGGATATGGCGTGGATCGTGCCGGTCATCCGTTCTCCGTCAGGATGGCAAACGTTTCTTCCAGCTGCTGCTCCGATTGCCTGATGATCGCGCCGAGCATGCTGACCGGGATGCCGACCCGGTCCCATGCCTCGGTGGCCAGGGGGGGGACGTACCATTCGCCGCTGAAACCGAATTCCATGGCCTGGCAGATGATGTCTGCCAGGTGGATGATCGACGTCTCAAGGGGAAACTGCTCCGCCTTTGCCGGAATGTGGTGGCAGGCCACGGGCTCGGCGATGTTCGGCGGGATCTTCCATTTTTTCAGGATGGCTCCTCCCACCGTGGCGTGGTCGAAGCCGAGCCGGCGACGCTCCGTGGCGAAATGGAGCGACTCGTTGTCACGGCTCTCCTCCAGCATCTCCCGAACCGTGCCGGGAATGGCGGTACACATGACCAACTGTCCCAGATCGTGCAGCATGCCGGCCACGAAGAACCGCTCCACGTTCACCTCGCGGCGGCTGGTGGCCAGATTTCGGGCAATGGTCCCGCAGGCGATGCTGTGCTTCCAGAAGGAAGTCATCCCCATCAGGTCTTCCGGAATCCCCTTGAAAATGCCCATGACCGAGGCGGCCAGGGCCAGGTCGCGCAGTTGCTGGGTGCCGATGATGGTCAGCGCCCTGGTGATGGAGTCGACCCGGGAGTGGTAGCCGAACAGGGGGCTGTTGGCGAGCTTGAGGATGCGCGCCGTGAGCCCCTGGTCCTCAGTGATGATCCGGCCGATGTCGGCGATGGAGCTGCGGGGGTGGTTGATGGCCTCGTTGAGGCGCTCGTAGAAGAAGGGGAGGGAGTAGACCGTTACCGTCTCCTCCACGAGCCGCTCAAGTGATATCCGGTCGCGGTCAGGATGCGCCATGCATGGCCTTTCTCACCGCACCGAGGCGCATGATCTCCCGCATGGCCGGATGTTCCAGGTCCGTGTGGAGGAAGAGGGGGCGCAGGCCTTCTTCAGCGGCGGCCAGCTCGGCCGGGCTGATCTCTTGGGGGAGGTGGTTGCCGGGATCGTCGTCCATGCCGGCGATGTCGGCTTCCGCGACCCCCCAGGTGCGGAAGATGTGGAGATGCTTGGCCGTCAGCTCCGCGCCGGCCCCCAGCAGGAGCCTGCCCGTTCGGTCAATGACGTCCGCGGCCAGGGTCATGCCGACGTCGAGATTATCGATGGGGACCATCCCCATGAAGACCTCCGGAAGGTAGACATTGGAAACATATTCGCAGCGTTAGGTACGGACATGTTCCACGTCGCTCACTGGTATCTCATCGGCTGGATAGACCTAAACTTTAGTCGTTGGGCGGGATTGCCCGGGGGTGGGCCTGCGGGACGGCTGGAGCGCCCGATGCTCGAGGCGCCGGTGGAAGGCCTGCTTCGTTAAGGCCAAAAAAGAGAAAGGCCCGCGTGAACGGGCCCTTCGATGGTGCCGTGCCGCCGGGAGGCGGCTGCCGGACGGACGTTAGAGCTTGCAGACGTTGGCGGCCTGGAGTCCCTTGGGGCCGTTGACCACGTCAAAGGTCACTTCCTCGCCTTCTGCCAGCGACTTGAATCCGGAACCCGTGATCGCGGAGAAATGGACGAACACGTCGACACCGTTCTCCTGCTCGAGGAAGCCAAAGCCCTTGCTGTCGTTAAACCACTTTACCCTGCCTTTTGCCATGGTGTTCATTCTCCTGCTTTCGCGTGATATGTCCGGGGGCTGGCCCGGCTTCAAGCCGCTGCGCGGCCTGTTTCCCATCCTGCCCGGCGTCAGTCCCTGTCGGGCTTTCTGAACCGCTGGGCCTTCCTTCTCTTGCGCTCGGCCTCCATCTGCTTGCGCTTCTTCTTGACCGAGGGCTTTTCGTAATGCTTGCGTTTTTTGATCTCCTTGAAGAACCCTTCGGTCTGGAGCTTGCGCTTCAGCAGCCGGAGGGCCTTGTCCACATCGTTTCCCTGAACGCTTACCTGCACGTGATCTCTCCTTCCCCGGTCGGTAGACGTTGGGTCGTCCGTGGCTAGTTGCCGCTGCCCTCCCGAAAATAAAAATGGCCAAGGGATTCCTTTAACGCACCTCGGCCGGCACATTCCAAAAGTGCTGATACATTAGCACAAAGCGGGGACATGTGCATGTAAAATTCGATATTGTTCGGCAATTATTCATCACACGTCGAGAAAAGAGCAGGAATAATCGGTCAGGTCGACGACAAGGACCCGGTCCGCAAGTCCCGGTCGGCCCCGGATGGCTCGCGTGAGTTCATGGGCCATGTATCCGGCGATGACGGCGGGCCCGGCGGGGGTGACCGGGATGGGGCCCGCCGGCTGCCTGCTGCCGGCAAAGATCTCGTCGATGGGACGTGACACCCCCTTGACCAGGGTGAGCACCTGCCCGTGATCTCCCTGGATGGCCCCGTGAATAAGGATCGTGCCGTCCGCAAGTGAGTTGAAGAGGGCAAAACGACCGGAAAAGCTGTCGAGGCAGTCGGCAACGCAGTTGATGCCGGCCGGTGGGGTGAAGGCTCCGTCGATACGTACGTCAAGGGGAATTGCCTGGACGGCGCCGTTGATGGCCATTATTTTCCGGGCTGCCGCCGTTACCTTTTTCTGCCCCACATCCCCTTCGTCGTAGAGGAGCTGGCGGTTCAGGTCGGGCCAATCCACGACGCCGTGGTCAGCCAGATAGAGCATTCCCACGCCGGCTCGTGCCATGAGCTGAGCCACGGTGGCGCCGAGCCCCCCGACCCCGGCGATCAAAATGGCCGACCGTTCCAGCATCCGCTGGTTCTCTTCGCCCCAGACGAGTACCTGCCGGCTGTAGCGCTCTCCCCCGGTCACGGCTCAGCCCCCCGCGCCCGGCGGGAACAGGGCCACCGTGTCACCGTCGCGGATGGGGGTTTCCAGCCCCTCCAGGTGGTGAATGTTGCGGCGGTTCACCAGGATGATGGTGCCCGTGTGGAGGACCCCGTCGCCGTCCAGCAGCTTGCGGGAAAGGGGGCTCCCCACCGCTTGCTCCGCCCTTTGGACCAGGCTTCGGACCGTCTCCCCCGCCTCCCAGGGGAGTTCCACGACTTCGCGCCCGAGCATCAGGCGCAGGAGACTGTAGAACCGGACGCTGACCATGGGCATCAGGCAAGCCGGGCCAGGGCCGCGGCCTGGGTGCCGGTTCCCCGCAGGAAGGTGGGGCCGGGGAAGAGGGCGCGGGTTCTGACCAGTTGATAGTAGAGGCCGGCGTCGTTGGTCTCGCCGATCATGGTGGCGCCGATGACGCGGTCGCGCCCGTCCAGAAAGACCTTGCGGAACCGGCCGGTGAACGGGTCGCGAGCCGTGGCGGTTCGGGGGGCGTCGTCGCGGCAGTAGCCCACCACGGCCACATCCACGCCGAAGACCTCGGTGGTGTTGTTCTTGAGGCTCCCCTCGTAGGCACAGTCGAAGCCGAGCATATTCAGGGCCGCGATCTCCCCCTGCTCCACCGCGGTCAGCCAGTTGCCCTGGATGGTCGGCTCTCCGGTGACGAAGTCCTTTCCCTCGGCCACGTCACCGGCAGCGAAAATCTGGGGGTGGCTGGTGCGGCAGCGCTCGTCCGTCACGATGCCCTCCCGCACTTCCAACCCCGCCCGGAGGGCCAGGTCAGTGTTGGGAACCACCCCCTTGCCTACCAGCAGCATGTCGGTGACGATCCGTTTGCCCGTGGCCAGGGAGAGCTCCAGCCGGTCAGTGCCGGACAGGTTCACGATGTCGTCCCGTTTGTGAAGGACAAGGCCGTCTGCCAGGAAGCGCTCCTCCAGGATAGCGGATGCCTCAGGGTCCACCACCCGGCTGAAGACCCGATCCGAGCCGATCACCAGGTGCCGCTCCACCTCCGGTCCCGCATGGGAGAGCAGCGGGATGCTCACAAGTCCCGCGCCCACGGCGGTGACGCTTCGGGCCCCCTTCAGGAGCCGCTCCAACCGGTCGGCGTCCGCCAGGTGCCGCAGGGTGCAGACCCCCTCGGCGGTCACCTCCAGTCCCCGGGCTTCGGCCCCGGCGGCAATGAGGAGTTGCCCGAACCCCACCGCCGTGCCGTCTGCCAGGAGGAGACGGTGCCGTTCCGCATCCAGTTCCACTGCAGCATGGCCAAGGAGGGTGGCGATACCGTAGTGGTCGTAGAAATCGCTTCCCACGATGAAAAGGTTTCCCCGAAGGGTCTTGCCGCCAACATAGTAGGGGGTCAGGACCCTGGAGTAGGCCGGGCAGTTCTCCCGGTCGACCATGGCTACGGATACGCTGCGGGAATGCCTGCGGATGGTGCGCAGGGCCTGCATTCCCGCCGCGCTGTTGCCGATGATGACGATGTCGAAGTGCCGTTCCACGTCAGGCGAGTCCCAGTGACTTCAACTTCTCATCTGTGGGAATGCCCTGTTCGTCCCAGCCCCGGGTCCGGTAGTAGTCGGGGAGCATCTCGGCGAGCCGCGCCACCGATCCCTGCATGGGGCCGTCTGGCAGGGGCTCCGACAGGAGCCGGGGCGGGAGGGTGTCCTGGGACGGGTCGATCCCCGCCTTCAGGTTGAACTGCCGCTCCAGGTTCCAGATCCGGTCGCCGGCCTCCAGTAGTTGCTCCAGCGAGTACCCCAGCCCCGTGGCCGCGTTGAGAAAGGCGGATACTTGAGGCGCGCCGATGGCAAAGGTGGTGAAGAGGCAGATGCCCGCCGAGTCCACCACGGCCGTGAAGTCCTGGAATGCCTTGGTCCAGCCCGCCTTACCCTCGGTAACGGCCGGGTCCAGTTTCTCCGGTACGCCGAGGATTTCGGGGGATACCATGTAGCCCCGCACGTGACAGGCGCCCCGGTTGCTGGTGGCGTATTCCAGGGCCATCCCCTGGATGCCCCGGGGGTCGTAGGCCGGGAACTCCTGTTTCTTTACCGTCATGGAAAGCTCGGGCGCTCCGTAGCTCTCGGCCAGCCGCCAGGAGCCGAGGCCCAGCTTTGCGCCGAACCCCTCGGCCGTGCCCATGAGCTGGAACATCCGCACCAGGGCGTCGCCGTCACCGAAGCGCAGCGGTATTCCCGTCTCACCTTCGGTCAGGAGCCCCCGCTCGAAGAGCTCCATGGCACAGGCCACGGTGCCGCCGGCGGTGATGGTGTCCATGCCGTACTCGTTGCAGAGGTAGTTGGCCTTGGTGATTGCCGCCAGATCGGAGATCCCGCAGGCGGCCCCCAGGGCCCAGAGGGTTTCGTACTCGGGGCCTTCGCCGCTCTCGGTCCAGCGGGGGTCGGCCAGGCGGGTTACCCGGCCGCAGGCGATGACGCAGCCGAAGCACCCTTTGTTCCGCCGGAGCCAGGTCTGGGCCAGGCGCTCACCCGAGATATCCTCAGCCCCTTCAAAGGTGCCGGACTGGAAATTGCGGGTGGGGAGAGCGCCGCTCTGGTTGATGACGTTCACGAGCACCGCCGTTCCCAGGGCCGGAAGCCCCTCGGCCGTCACCGGATGACCTTTGAGGAGCCGGTACGACTCGCGGGCCGCCTCCCGGTAGGCGGCCGGGTCGGCCATGGTCACGCCGCCGGTGCCGCGCACGGCCACCGCCTTGAGGTTCTTGCTCCCCATGACCGCGCCCACTCCGCTGCGTCCGGCGGCCCGGTGCTTGTCGTTCACGATGCAGGCGAACCGGACCATCTTCTCCCCGGCCGGGCCGATGGCCGCCACCTTGGCATCGCCGTGGAACTCGCGCCGGATCATGTCCTCGGTCTCGTAGGTGGTCTTCCCCCAGAGGTGGGAGGCGTCGGCCAGTTCGGCCTTCTGGTTGTAGATTTTCAGGTAGACCGGTTTTTCAGCCTTCCCCTCCACGATGATCAGGTCGAAGCCGGCGAAGCGAAGTTCCGCCGGGAAGTAGCCGCCCGAGTTGGAACTGGCGATGGTACCCGTGAGGGGCGACTTGGTTACCGCCACGTAGCGGCCGTTGGCGGCCCCGTAAGTGCCGGTGAGCGGACCGGTTGCCAGGATCAGCTTGTTGCGGGGGGAGAGGGGGTCCACGTCGGGGGCCACCTCCTCGACCAGGTAGCGGGAGCCCAGTCCGCGGCCGCCGATGAATTCCCGTGCCCACGTCCCGTTCAGTTCCTCGATGCTGCAACGCCGCGCCGCCAGGTCTACCCGCAGGACTCTGCCGTGCCATCCGCTTCCCATGTCACACCTCCATCTGGCCGTCTTTGACGGTCTGGACGAATTTGAGCACCTTTGCCCGCAGCGGCGCGTCTTCCTCGGCGAATGTCAGGCAGTGGGTGGGGCAGAAGATGACGCATTCGGGTACATCGGGAGCGCAGAGCGTGCACTTGTCGGCCTTCCTGGTCTCGGGAAGGTACTTGATCATGCCGAAGGGACAGGCGCTGACGCAGGTGCGGCAGCCCACGCACTTCAGCTCGTCCACTGCCACCACGCCGCTGGCCGCATCTTTGGCGATGGCCCCCTTGGGGCATGCCTTGAGGCACCAGGGATCGTCGCACTGCATGCAGGTGACGGTGATGAACTTGGCCTCCTCCAGGAAAACCTCATTGACGATGCGGGCCTTGCTGGGCGCGAACTCCCCGCGGTGCCTGAACGAACAGGCCAGCTCGCACGACTTGCAGCCGACGCATTTGGCCGGCTCGACGCGGATCAGCTTCTGCATGGTGACCCTCCTTTAGGGGTATGCCGGGGAGTCGCGGTAACTGGAAACTCCCACTCGGTTTGCGTCATTGGAGCGGTGTGTCCAGGGTTTCCTCCCCATAGCCGTCGCCCGTGAAATAGGCTTTCATGAAGTCGCGGTGACGCGCCGCCACCACCGGGGAGATGCCCACCGTCGCGGCTGCCTGGTCGAGCAGTTGCTCCTCGCCAGCCGACGGGTTCTTCTGCCGTGCCGCCTCCAGGGCCATGGTGACGGCCAACCCGGCCCCGAAGGTCTCCTTGTCGGGGCGGTAGAGCCGGGGGCGGTCGATCCGGCGTCCGGTACCGTCAGTGGTGCCGATGAGTGCGTTGTGTCGCTCGATCTGTTCCTGGGAGGGGATCCCGTAGCGGATGACGGTCCGGCCCTCACGGTACGTTGCCCTGGCCAGGGTGCACTGGGTGCACTCCACGGCGGGCTTGAGCTCAAGGGTTATCATCTTCGCTGCCGGGGCCTTTTTCTTCACGGCCGTGAGCATTGCCAGCACCGCCGGCTTGATCCGTTCCCGGTCGGTATCGAACCGGATGATACCGATCCCGTTTAGGGCGGCCCCATCCCCGGAGATGCGGACGTTGCGGATTTCGAAGTGAAGGTCCTCCTGCACCGTCCCGGTGGCGTAGGGGGGCGATTTCGGGTCGCCCGCCGGCAGGGATGGCCCGGCCGGGGCCGGCTCCAGCCAGATGCCGATTCGCCAGGCCAGGAACAGCGACAGGAACAGGGATATGATGCCGACGACGATGCGCGTTGACTGATTCATGGTTCTCCGGGCGAGGGGGCGGGTCCGCTCGTTCGTGATAATTGTCAATGGTACCGGGGATTGCCGCCAATGCAAATGGCTCAGGTGCCAGTGGAGGATTGACGCCGGGAGGCAAAACAGTGAATACTGTCACTCCTGCAAACCGGAACGGAAGGAGAAGTCGTGGCACTCATCACCTTGCGCAACATTACCCTCGCCTTCGGCGGCCCGCCGCTCTTCGACGGCATCAACCTCCAGATCGGGGAAGGGGAGCGCCTCTGCCTCATGGGGCGCAACGGCACCGGTAAATCGACCCTGCTGAAGTTCATCGCCGGCGAGATTCCACCGGAGGGGGGCGAGATCATGCGGCAGCAGGGGGTGCGGGTGGCCCTGGTCTCCCAGGAGGTCCCCCGCGACCTGGAGGGGACCGTGTTCGACGTGGTGGCCCAGGGCATGGGCGAGGCCACGGCGCTCCTGGCCGAGTACCACCGGGTGAGCCATCTGCTGGCCGTTGAGGGGGGAGAGGGGCTCCTGGCGCAACTGGCCACCCTCCAGAAGCGACTGGAGGAGACCGGCGGCTGGCATCTCCACCAGGAGGTGGAACGGGTCCTCAACCGGCTCTCCCTGGATGCGGACGCCCCCTTCGCGAGCCTTTCCGGCGGCACCAAGCGCCGGGCGCTCATGGCCCGGGCACTGGTGGCGGCGCCGGACATCCTGCTCCTGGACGAGCCCACCAACCACCTGGACATCGATACTATCCTCTGGCTGGAGGAATTCCTGGCCAAAAACGTCACGACCCTGCTTTTCGTCACCCACGACCGGGCCTTTGCCCGCCGGCTCGCCAACCGGGTGGCCGAACTGGACCGGGGGCGGATCTACGCCTTTGCCTGCGGCTACGACGAATTCGTGGAGCGGCGCGAGGCGCTCCTGGAGGCGGAGATCACCCGCCAGGCCCTGTTCGACAAGAAGCTGGTCCAGGAGGAAGCGTGGATCAGGCAGGGGATCAAGGCCCGCCGAACCCGCAACGAGGGGCGGGTCCGGGCGCTGAAGAAGCTGCGGGAGGAGCGCCGGCAGCGGCGCGAGCGGCAGGGAACGGCCACGATCCGGCTCCAGGAGGCCGAGCGGTCCGGCGCCCTGGTGGTGGAGGCGGAGAACGCCTCCGTCGGCTACGGAGACCGGGCCGTCATTGCCAACCTCACCACCACTGTCATGCGCGGGGACCGGGTGGGGATCATCGGCCCCAACGGCTCGGGCAAGACCACCCTGCTCCGGCTCCTGCTGGGGGAACTCGAACCTCAGCAGGGGGCGGTCCGCCTGGGCACCCGCCGGGAGGTGCTCTACTTCGACCAGATGCGCGAGCAACTGGACCTGGACCGGACCGTGCAGGAAAACGTAGGCGAGGGGAACGACACCGTCATCATCAACGGCCGGAGCCGCCATGTGATCGGCTACCTGCAGGATTTCCTCTTCCCTCCCGAACGGGCGCGCACGCCGGTCAGCATCCTGTCCGGCGGGGAACGCAACCGCCTCCTGTTGGCCAAGCTGTTCACCAAGCCCTCCAACGTGCTGGTGATGGACGAGCCCACCAACGATCTTGATGCCGAAACCCTGGACCTGCTTGAGGATCTGCTGCTGGAGTATTCCGGCACGCTGCTCCTGGTGAGTCATGACCGGGAATTCCTCAACAATGTGGTGACGAGCACCCTTGTCCTGTCGGGCGACGGTCAGGTGCGGGAATACGTGGGGGGCTACGACGACTGGCTCCGTCAGGCCGCCGCCGAGACGCCGGCAGCAAAGCAGCAACCGGCGAAGGCGTCCGCCGATACTTCGGCCAAGACCCGTGAGCGGAATGAAAAGCCCCGTAAGCTCAGCTTCAAGGAGGAGCGTGAGCTTGAAGCGCTCCCGGAGTGGATTCATCAGTTGGAGGAGGAGCAGGAGCGTCTCCACGCCACCCTGGCCGATCCGGAGTTCTATCGCGGCGCCGGCGCCGAAGTGGCGGCGCTCAATACCCGGTTGGCGGAGCTGGAGGGTGAGCTGGAAACGGCCTATGCCCGTTGGGAAGAGCTGGAAAGCCTCAGAGGGTAGAAGCGGGCGCTCCCGCTTTACTCCTTGACAGGGTTTGCCGAAAGCTGGTACGGTCGCCCAATCTCAACCAGCTGTTTCCGGACAACGTATCAGATCAGGCCCTGGAAAGAACCGGGGCTTTTTTGTTTTCAGGCGGCAGCACCAAGGAGTATTTCATGGATTTCACATCGTTCGGGTTTCATCCGGCCGTGGCCGGAGGGGTTGCGGCCGCCGGCTACGAGACCCCCACGCCGATCCAGGCCCAGGCCATCCCCGCGGTCATGGCGGGGCGCGACGTCATGGGGCTGGCCCAGACCGGCACCGGCAAGACAGCGGCCTTTGCCCTGCCGATCCTGCACCGGCTGCAGCAGGGAGAGCGCGGCCGCGTCCGGGCCCTGGTCATTGCCCCCACCCGCGAGCTTGCGGAGCAGATCAACGACAGCTTCGTCACCTTGGGGCGGCAGACCCGCCTGCGGAGCGTGACGGTCTACGGCGGGGTAGGGGTGAATCCCCAGGTGCAGAAGCTCAAGGCCGGCGCCGAAGTAGTCGTGGCCTGCCCGGGACGGCTCCTGGACCACATCGCCCAGGGGACCATCGATCTGTCGCGCCTGGAGGTGCTCGTCCTGGACGAGGCGGACCAGATGTTCGACATGGGCTTTCTCCCCGACATCCGGCGGGTGCTCAAGCATCTCCCTTCCCGACGTCAGACGCTGCTCTTCTCGGCCACCATGCCTATCGACATCCGCAAACTGGCCCAGGATATCCTGCTGGACCCGGTGACGGTGCAGGTGGGAAACGTGGCCCCGGCGGTCACCGTAACCCATGCCCTCTACCCGGTTGAGCAGCACCTGAAGACACCGCTGCTCATGGAGCTTCTCCGCCACACGGACACCGAGTCGGTGCTGATCTTCACCCGCACCAAACACCGGGCCAAGCGACTGGGCGAACAGTTGGAAAAGACCGGCTACCGGGCGGCATCCCTCCAGGGGAATCTTTCCCAGAACCGGCGGCAGGCAGCCCTGGACGGTTTCAGGGACGGAACCTTCCAGATCCTGGTGGCTACCGATATTGCGGCCCGCGGCATCGACGTGAGTCAGGTGTCCCACGTGATCAACTACGATATCCCCGACACGGCCGAGGCATACATCCATCGCATCGGCCGCACCGGCCGCGCGGCCCGCAGCGGAGACGCCTTCACCCTGGTGACCTCCGACGACGGGGCCATGGTACGTGCCATCGAGCGGAGCCTCGGCGCCACCATCGAGCGTCGCACCGTGCAGGGCTTTGACTACTCGGTGCCGGCGCCGAAGAAGGATGTGGAGTTTGCCCGTCCGCCCCGTGAGCCGCGCCAGGCTCGCCCCCACGCAAGCCAGCCCAAGAAAGGGGACGTAGCGGCATCCCCGTCTTCCGGCCGCCCGTCCCATCCCAAGGAACCGGGCCGGCGGCAGCCGGGTCAGGGGACGCCCGCTTCGGGCCCGGCGCGCCAGCGGCCCGGAAGTCCCCGCCGGCCGCGCTGACAGGGACAGGTTCCCGATATAATTTTGATAACCGTATTCACTGATCGTCCTCTTGAGGTATAATGTAATCAGACAAGGATACACCGGCAGAGATCATGGCCCGCGGACTTCCGCTCCCAACGAGCCGGAAGCGGACGGAAAGGAGGATGCCATGAGAGGGACGGACATCAGAAGGCTGGTTACCGAGAGTGCTTCCGGCGAGCACCGCTTCGTGCGGTGGTGGCGGAAGGAAAACGACTTCCTCGACTACGACCTGGTCGACAGGTTCCTGGAAAGACTCTCCAGCGACGAGGAGATCGGGGGAGTAGAACTGCTCACCATGAATGACATGGTTGAGGAGGTGAAGCGGATCACGGGTGAGCGCCTGACCATCAGGCACGGCGAGTCCGGTGATACCGTTGAATGGGTTCACGGCGGAAAAGGGGGGGAACGGACCGAAGTCTGCTTCCTGACGCCCGAAACGCTGCTCACCATCTATGATGTGGAAACCCACGGCAACCCCATCGGCTAAGGGGGGGGGATTGATACCATGAAGAAGGCCGCCCTGAACGGGGCGGCCTTTTTTGTGTGCAGGAGGTGTCTCCGGGGTCAGGATAGACGTTCGTCAGGCCGAGAGCTTGAAGCGGTTTACCATCTGCTGGAGTTCCGTCGCCGACTGCGCCAGATCGGCCGCCGCGGTTTCCGTCTGCTGGGCTCCCTGGGCTGCGTCGCGAATCACCAGCGCGATGCGGTGGATGTTTTCCGTGATGCTGGCAGTGGTGGCCGACTGCTCTTCCGCCGCGATGGCCACTTGGGAGACGTGGTCGATGAGGGGGGCAATGTGCTCCTTGATGGCCCCGATGGCCTGGCGGGAGAGATGCATGTCCCGGGTGCCGTTGCGGACACTGTCGGAGCTCTGCTCCATGAGGCCCATCACGTTTTTGACGTCGCCCTGCAGAGCGCCGATGATGGACTGGATTTCTCTGGTGGACGAGGTCGTCCGCTCGGCGAGGTTGCGCACCTCGTCGGCCACCACGGCGAAGCCGCGTCCCTGCTCACCGGCCCGGGCCGCCTCGATGGCGGCGTTGAGCGCCAGCAGGTTGGTCTGATCGGCAATGTCCCTGATGGCGGTGATGATGTCGCCGATCCGTTCGGAGTTGGCGCCCAGCGCGTTGACCGCCGCCATGGTGCCGGACACCATCTGCTCGACCGCCTCCATGATGGTGGTCATCCGGGAGATGGTTTCAGTGCCGCTTTCGGTGGCGTGGCCGGTGCCCGACGCCTCCTCTGCCATCTTCTGACAGTTGTGCGAGATGGCCAGGCTCACCGAGGCCATTTCATCCACCGCCGTGGTGATGGATGCCGATTCTTGGGAGGCGTGGTCGGTCCCTTCGGCAATCTGCGACGAGGTGGTACGGAGCAGGTCGGAGGCGGCGGACAGATCGGCCGCCGTTGTCTGGATTCCGGAGATGATCTTGCGCATGGAGCCCTGGAGCTCCCGCATGGTCATGAGCATCCTGCTGAACTCATTCTTCCGGAACACCGTGATTTCCTGGCTCAGGTCACCCCGAGCCATGGTTTGCAGATAACCGATTGCCCTCTGGATCGGCCGGTTGATGGACCAGATGTTGATCCAGCCGAAGATGCCCCCCAGGACGATAAAGAGGACCACGGATCCGTACTTGATGAGGGCCGAATCGGCTTGAGCGGCCAGTGCCGTCGCGGCGATGCAGGCGCTGTAGCAAATGCAGAGCGTGGCCAGACGGGCCTTTACTGAAAAATTGAGATAGAAATTCCACAGTGACACCATTGTTGCTCCCCCGTGACTAAATAATAACGCATGGCCGTATACAATGTATCGGCGGGGAAGGCGGATAGTTTAGCCAAAAAGGCTTGAAACGGCCGATATTTTTCTGAAAAGGTTGTCGAATGAGTGTAAGGAGGCCGCGGGTAGCCTGTTTGGTGGGTGCTCCGCCGCCGATTGACGACTGTTGAGGGGGCTATTGGATGTCAGCCGGCGCAGTGGGGAGCCGGACAAGATAGATCGTCACGCCTGTGGCGATGGCCAGCAGAAGCACCCGTACCCACGGCATCGGCACCAGCAGGAAGGCCGAGGAGGGCACGGTCAGCCAGACCATGGCAATGGCAACCGTCTTGGCGCGGCGGGGGATGCCCGTACCCTCCAGGTAGCCCCGGACCATGGGACCCAGGTGGGCGTGTTCCACGAGCCAGCGGTGGAATCGGTCCGAGCTGCGCGCGAAGCAGGCCGCGGCCAGCAGAAGAAACGGCGTTGTCGGCACCAGCGGAAGAAAGATGCCGATAACGCCGAGGCCGGTTGCGATGACGCCCACGGTCAGAAAAAGCCATTTGATCACGCAGGAGTTCCTTTCGTCAGCAGACCGGATGACGGCCCTCGGCAAGCTCGAGGCAGAAGTCGCCAATGGTCGCCAGCCCCCTCCCGACGATGTCCTCGGCTTTCCGGGACACATCTGCCACCCGCCGTCCCCGCTCGGGGACAAGCTGTACCGCCGCCATGGCCGGCCGGTCGATGGGGGTGCCGATGCGGCTCAGCAGCAGGACGTGGGCCTCCCTGATCCCTTCGATCTCCTCGCAGATCTCACGCGCCAACCGGTGGGCGAGGATCGTATAGATCTTTCCCACGTGACTCACGGGATTTTTACCCGCCGCCGCCTCGGTCCCCAGCGGCCGCCCAAGGGCGATGACACCGTTTACGCGGTTGCCGCGCCCGACCTGGCCCGAATCGGCGTCTTCAGCCGAGGTGCCGAGCAGGCTCAGGTAGACCCCCCCGAGGCCCCGGCCCGGCACGTCGAGCGTGTTGAAATGGAGTTGGGTACGACGGAATCCGCCCTGTTCCCCGAGGAACGATGTAATTTCCCGTGCCAGGGTCTCTTTACGGGTGAAATAGTCGGCCTCGGATTTCACGAACCGGGCAACGAGCGGCATGGCCAGGGTCACGGCGAGGTCGCTTCCCTGCCGCAGCCCCATGACCTTGATGTCCTCGCCTGAGTCGGGGTGACGGTCCTTGAAGGCGGGGCCGTTGAGATGCCGCTCCAGGCCGAGTACTGCCTGTTCTGTCGGTGAGAGGGGCCAGTAGCCGACAGAGGCCGAGGTGTCGTTGGCGGCCATGACGGCGCCCGGACGGGCAAAGATGTCGGTGAGTTCCGCAGAGCCTGGCGCCAGCATGATCCGGTAGCGGATGTGCTCCTCTGGGTCCACAAAGCGGAGATTGGCGCGAATCCACTCCCGGGCCGCGGTAACGGCGATCTCCGCCACCGGCACGGTCGTGCCTCCCACCGTGAAGGTGGCCCGGTCGCCGATGATGAACTCCATGGGGGTAACCACCCGGCCGCCGCCAAAGCCCTTTTCCACGGTCCCGGCGGCCAGGAGGCTCTTGTCGATGTTGTGATGGAGAATCCTGCCGAATTCGCGCAGGTATGCCCGGCTAAGGGCCACGGAAACGGCATCCACCACGGAGTCGCAGATGGTATCGGGATGTCCGCGCCCCTTGCGCTCGACGATTTCCACCCCTTGTTCGACGACCGGTTGTCCCCGATAAGCCTCGATGGTGATCATACTGATAACTGTAGCATAGGCGGGGATGTTGTCATACGATCAGGGGAGGAGCCGGCAAAAAAAGGGGTCGTACGGCCATCCCGGGCTTCGCGGGGAGCCCGGGGCGGCCGACGACCCCGCATGGCAGAGTGAGACAGTGGGTGTTCAGGGGGGGCGCCGCAGCCGTGTTCAGGTCTTCTGACTCTCGGCAGGCGGTACGGCCCCTTTGGTGCTGCCGGAACCGATGAGGCTCCGGATGGCCGCGATGGTCTGGGCTACGACCACGATGGCGCAGTAACAGATGAAGACGGTGGTAAATACCCCCTGAAAACCCTCCGCCTCGCCAACGGATGCGAACGCCGGCGAGACTCCGCCCAGAACGAATGTGAGTGTGCCGATCCGCGCTTTCATGGGTGCCTCCTTCCGGGGTGCGGACCCCGGGTGTTCAGACGTCATGGAGGGTTGTGAGGGGTATGACGCTGACGCAACTACAACGGAAGAGGCTTCGTACCATGCTCACCAGAAGCAGGGCCACCGGCATGAACTGGATGAGTACCGCAGCTATGCCGATGAATGCGAAAAAGGCCAGCAGGAAGTCATCCATGCAGAACAGGGCGATGATGACTGGCGTCCCTGCATCGTCAATGATGGGGAACGATAGAGCTCCACTCAACAACAGCATGACAAGGCCTCATTGTTTCCGTGTTGTAATCGGGATGCAACGTTATTCATTCTGCAGTAGCCGTACCATAAGACGCATGATGAGAGAATGTCATTGTATGGTGCTGAAATTGCTGAGTAAATTTATCAATGGGCATGCAGTCTGTATCGGGGAAAGGGAGCCATTTGTATGGATTGCCTATACACCGGACAAAGGGGGAAGAATGGCCTTGTAACGGATGGTTGGGGCTAACGTGTTGATAGTTGGGAATTAGGTGCAGGAAATAGGGGGTGCCTGGAAAAGCTATACAGTAGGATGTGAAATGGCAGGGCTTCGGAGTGAAGCCCTGCCCGGTGGGGATCTGCGGCCGGACAGGCCGGCTTCGGAGTGTTCAGTTGCTATCCTGCCTCCGGTGTTCCTTCTGTCGGGGCTTCTTTCTTTTTGCGCGGAGCCCGTTTTTTCTTGGGCGGCTCGTCAGCGGCAGGCTCCGGAACAGGGGGCTGTACCGGGGCGGGTGCCGGTTCGGAGGCGGTCTTTTTGCGTGTGGCCCGCTTTTTTGCCGGTTTTGCTTCGGTCGGCAGGGCCGGGGTCGCTTCAGCTGCGGCAGGCGCCTGCTGTTCCTCGGGGAGAGTCGCGGCGGGCTCGGTCTGCTCGGGCTTTTCGGCCGCTTTTTTGCGGCTGCGTGGCGCGCGCGTCTTTTTGGGAGCGGGCTCGGCGCTTTCAGGGGACGCTTCGGCCGGGGCGAGCTCCGGTTCGGGCTCCGCGGCACGGGGCTCTGCCGGCTCCACTTCCGTTGCCGGCGCCTCGGTCGCCTCGCCGGCACGTTTTGGGGTCCGGCGCTTGCGCCGCCGCCGCTTCTTCTTCACCTCTTCCGAAGCTTCTCCTGCTTCTTCGGCAGGGATCGCCGCTTCGGTGGCCTCCTCTTCTGCCGGTTCTTCGGTGGCCTCCTCTTCTGCCGGCTCTTCGGCGATCTCCGGGGCTGAAGCTTCTTCGGCCGCGGTTTCGTCCGCTTTTGCCTTCTTGCCGCGCCGGCGCTTGCGCCGCCGCTTCTTCCTGGCTTCTTCGCCCGGAGCCTCCCCTTCCGCCGTTTCTTCGCCAGTCGCGGCCTCCGGTTCTTCTCCGCCGCCGGCTTCGAGCTCCTCGGGTTCTTCGATTTCAGCAGCCGCTACTGATTCTACCATCTCTTCGGCTTCGGCCTTGCCCTTCCGGCGGCTGCGGCGCCGTTTCTTTTTCTTGCCCTCGGTCTCGGCTGCCGATGCCTCGGCCGGGATTTCGGTCCCTTCGGCTGCTTCGGGCAGCCCTTCGGCGAGCGCCTCGGCCACCTTCTCCGCGTGCTCTTCGTGTGTTTCCACGTGGGCCGGTTTCTCACGCTTGACCAGTTCCACCTCTAGTTGGTTCATGAGGAACGAGGTCTTGCCCTTCACGGTCACGACAATGTCGTATTCATTTTCGATTTGGGCCAGTTCCCTCTTCTTGCGGTTCAGCAGGTAATAGGCGACCTCCAGGGGGAGCCCGCCGTGCACCTCGGCCACGGTCCCCTTGGCTGCCGCGGCGTGGACCTTGCGCAGGAAGGAGAGGGCCATGTTCTCGACGCTCTTCACCTTGCCCCGCCCGCCGCAGTGGGGACATTCCAGGGTGCTGCCCTGTTCGAGGGTCTGGCGGATCCGCTGGCGCGACATCTCCAGCATGCCGAACTGGGAAATGCGCCCCACCGTGACCCGGGCCTTGTCGTTCTTGAGGGCCGCCTTCAGGGTCTTTTCCACGGTGGTGATGTGCTTCTTGTCCCGCATGTCGATGAAGTCGAGCACGATGAGCCCGCCCAGGTCGCGCATCCGCAACTGACGGGCAGCCTCTTCCGCCGCTTCCAGATTGGTCTTGTACGCGGTGTCCTCGACCCCCTTCTCGCCGGTGGTCTTGCCTGAGTTGACGTCGATGGATACCAGGGCCTCGGTGGGCTCAATGATGAGGTAGCCGCCCGATTTGAGAGGAACTTTCTTTTCGTAGATGAGGTCGATCTGTTCTTCGATCTGGTAGCGGGAGAAGATGGGACGCTTTTCCGTGTGGAGCTTCACCAGCTTCTCGAACTTGGGCATGGTCTGCTTGAAGAATTCGCGGGCCTGCTTGTAGACGTCCTTGCTGTCCACCAGCACTTCGTCGATCTCGGCGGTGAAGTAGTCGCGGATGGTGCGGATGACCACGTCCAGTTCCCGGTGGAGGAGGGTGGGGCCCTTGGCCGCGGCTGCCTTGTCCACGATGCCCTGGTGGAGCTTCACCAGGTACTGGAGATCCTTGGCCAGTTCCGTCTTGGTCTTGCCCAGGGCCTCGGTCCGGACGATGTAGCCGTAGCCTTCGGGGATTTCCAGCTCGGCCACCTTTTCCTTGAGCTTCTTCCGGTCGGACTCGCTCTCCACCTTGCGGGAAATGCCCGCCGAGTCGCTGCCGGGCATGAGCACCATGTAGCGGCCCGGAAACGACATGTAGGTGGTCAGAGCCGCGCCCTTCATGTCCCGTTCGCCCTTTTCCACCTGGACAATGAGCTCCTGCCCCCGGCGGATGACTTCCTGGATGCGGGGACGGCGGCTGCGGCTCTCTTCGGGGATATCGCTGCGCCATTGCCAGAACGAGGGATGGATTTCCCCCATCTGGAGGAAGCCGAGCCGTTTCAGTCCGATGTCGACGAAGGCGGCCTGCAGTCCCGGTTCCACCCGGACCACCACCCCCTTGTAGACGTTGCCTCGGGTTTGTTCGCTCCCCTCGATTTCGATGTCCAGATCAACCAGCTTGCCGTCTTCAACGATGGCGACGCGTGATTCCTCCGGATGCATCACGTTGATGAGCATCTTTTTTGCCATTGATTTCAGTCCTTTGTGCGGTCTGCGGAATGCCCCGCGCCGCGGAAATGTATGGTCGCCCGCGGCGCAGGCCGCGCGACCCGATGGGTATTCGAACGCCCCATAGGCGCTGAAGGTCGATAAAACCTCAAAAGTATAGCAGAGTTTTCCCTTGTGTAATAAGAAAAAACTGGCCCCTGGTGCGCCCGCCTGCCGGAGCAATTGACAAAATCGCGGGGCACCCCCTAGTATAGCCCTGTAGCGCTAACGGAACGCGGTTCGGGATACCTTCATGCTCCATCTGAGAAAACTGTCAAAGGATTTCGCCGGCACCTCCCTGTTCGCGGAGATCGACTGGCATCTGAAAAAGGGGGAACGGGTCGGCCTCGTGGGCGAGAACGGGGCCGGGAAGTCGACCCTGATGCGCATCGTTGCCGGGCTCGTGGAACAGACATCGGGCGAGCTCATCTTCGCCCGGGGCGCCACGGTGGGCTACCTTCCCCAGGACGGGATCGTGACCCGCGGTCGAGGGCTCCTGGCGGAGGCCATGACCGCTCTGGAAGACCTTCAGTCCCTGGAACGGGAGCTGCACGAACTGACGTCGCGGCTGGAGAATATCTCTCACGATGCGCCGGAGCACGGCGAGTGTCTCGAACGCTACGGCCGGCTCCAGGAGGAGTTCCGGCTGCGGGGCGGATACTCCATGGAGGCGGAGGCCTGCCGGGTCCTGGACGGGCTCGGCTTCACCACCGGCGACCGGCAGCGCGACTGCGGCGAGTTTTCCGGCGGCTGGCAGATGCGGATCGCCCTGGCCAAGCTCCTGCTGAAAAAGCCCAACGTGCTGCTGCTGGACGAGCCGACCAACCACCTGGATATCGAGGCCCGCAACTGGCTGGAAGGGTATCTTCAGGAGTATCCCCATTCGGTCATCCTCGTCTCCCACGACCGCTTCTTCATGGACCAGGTCTGCCACCGGATCACGGAGGTCTGGAACGGCACCCTTACCGACTATCATTGCTCGTACAGCCGCTACCTGACGGCCCGGGAGGAGCGAGTGGCGGCCCTGCGCGAGGCGAAGCGGCGCCAGGACGAGGAAGTCGCAAAGATCGAGGACTTCATCAACCGCTTCCGCTACAAGGCTGACAAGGCGGCCCTGGTCCAATCGCGGGTCAAACAGCTGGAAAAGATCGAGCGGATCGTGTTGCCGCCTGAGCGCAAGAAGATCCGCTTCCGCTTCCCCGATCCCCCCAAGAGCGGCAGGATCGTGCTGGAGCTGAAGGGGGTGACCAAAGCCTACGGCAGTCACGTGGTCCTGGACGGGATCGATCTGACGGTGGAGAAGGGAGAGCGGATCGCCCTGGTGGGGCACAACGGCGCCGGCAAGTCGACCCTCATGGGGGTGCTGGCCGGCAAGCCGTTCCAGGGAGGGGAGCGGATCGCCGGCCACAACGTGGTTGCCGACTACTTCGCCCAGGACCAGGCCCAGGTGCTGGACGGTGCGAAAACGGCCCACGAGGAACTGCTGGCCGACGCACCCTTCGACATGGTACCCCAGCTGCGGGACATCCTCGGCGCCTTCCTCTTCACCGGCGACGACATCCACAAGCGGGTAGAGGTCCTCTCGGGCGGCGAGCGGAACCGGCTGGCACTGGCCAAGATGCTGTTGCGGCCCTCGAACCTGCTGTTGATGGACGAGCCGACCAACCACCTGGACCTCTTCAGCAAGGAGGTGCTGCTGGACGCCCTCAAGACCTTTGCCGGCACCGTGGTCTTCGTCTCCCACGACCGGCACTTCATCGACGGCCTGGCCACCCGGGTCGTGGAGGTGGAGGGAGGTCGGCTTACCAGCTATCACGGCGACTACGAGTATTACCTGCGGAAAAAAGCAGCGGACGATTGCCCGGCCCCACAGGCCGCCGCTGGCCGGTCCCCGGTGCCTGACGCATCGGCCGGGTCGCCGACCGCGGAATCCAAGGAGGAGCGGCAGCGCCAGCGGGAGGAGGAAAAGGCCCGCCAGCGGGACGAAAAGCGCCGCCTGAAGCGCCTCGAAGAGCTGGAATCCGCCATTGCCGCCGAAGAAGGGCTCCTGGCCGACCTGGAGGCGCGCATGGCTGATCCGGCCTTTTTCGATGACCACGAGCAGGCCCGGCGGGGGGGCGAAGAACATGCCGGACTCACCGCTCGCATTGCCTCCCTGTACGAAGAATGGGAGAGCGTCGCCGCAGGCTGAGGAGTGGGTGTTCCTATCCCCGCGACCTTGTTGCATTCACGCGCCATTCATTGACAGGCGCGGCTTCAGAGGCTACTCTTTCTGTACTCTGCTGCCACCGTGAGCCGCTCGACCAGAGGGTCAGTTCCCATGTCCGAGTCCGTGTCGATATCAGTCCCCGCCGTTCTTCCGCTCTTTCCCCTCCGGGAGATCGTCGCCTTTCCCTATATGATCTTCCCGCTGTTCCTCAAGGACGACGAACTGACCGCGTTCGAGGACATGCTCGGCCACGAGCAGATGGTGGTGCTCGCCCGGACCCGGGAAGAGGCGGCGCCCGGCCAGACGCCACAGCTCTGCGAGATCGGCACCCTCTGCAAGGTGAACCAGATCTACCGGCTTCCCGAGGGGGGCGGCAAGGTGGTCCTGGAGGGGGTCGTGCGGGTACGGATCCTGGACGTGGCGGATACGCTTCCCCACATCCAGGTCCGCTGTGAGGTGGTCCACGAGTTCTTCGAGAAGTCAGTGGTTTCCGAAGCTCTGGTCCAGAGTCTCAACGCACTCCTCAAGATCGCTCTTTCGTATGGTCGCCCCCTGCCGGACGACGTCATGAAGATGATCGACCTGATCGACAACCCGGCCCGGCTGGCGGACCTGGTGGCCCTCTACGTGAACCTCCCCCTGGACGAGCAGCAGCGGCTCCTGGAGACCGTGGACCCCCTTGAGCGGCTCAAGAAGGTGTACATGCACCTGACTGCCGAGGTGCAACGGCTCCAGGTGAAGGGCGAAGTGCAGGCCGAAGTGACCCGCCGGGTGGGGAAGAGCCAGAAGGAGTACCTGCTGCGGGAGCAGATGAAGCAGATCCAGGAGGAGCTTGGCGAGGAGGACCCGCGCGGCACCGAGATGACCGAGCTGCGGAGCCGGATCCAGAACGCCGGCATGCCCGACGAGGTCCGCAAGATCGCCGACAAGGAACTCAAGCGGCTGGACCGGATCAATCCTTCATCCCCCGAATACACGGTGGCCCGCACCTATCTGGACTACCTGGCCGGCATGCCCTGGGGCAGGTCGACGGCGGATAACCATGATATCAACCAGGCCGAGGCGGTGCTGGACGAAGACCACTACGACCTGAAAAAGGTCAAGGAACGGATTCTTGAATACCTGGCCGTCCGGACCCTGCGCGAGAAGATGAAGGGGCCGATCCTCTGCTTCGTGGGTCCTCCGGGGGTGGGGAAGACGAGCCTCGGCAAGTCCATCGCCCGGGCCCTGGGGCGGAAGTTCATCCGGATGTCCCTGGGGGGGATGCGAGACGAGGCGGAAATACGCGGCCATCGCCGCACCTACATCGGCGCGCTTCCGGGCCGGATCATCCAGGAAATTTTCCGTTGCGGCAGCAACAACCCGGTCTTCATGCTCGACGAGGTGGACAAGATCGGCCTCGACTTCCGGGGCGACCCGGCGAGCGCGCTCCTGGAGGTGCTCGACCCGGAACAGAACAGCACCTTCACCGACCACTATCTGGACGTGCCCTTCGATCTCTCCAACGTCATGTTCATCACCACGGCCAACCTGTTGGACCCGGTGCCGGCGGCCCTCAAGGACCGGATGGAGGTGATCCGGCTCTCGGGCTACACCGACGAGGAGAAGGAAAAGATCGCGGTCCGCTACCTCATCCCCAAGGAGGTTGAGGAAAACGGCCTCTCCGCCACCCCTCCCGCCTTTGCGTCTGCCGCTATATACAAGATCATCGGCGACTACACCCGGGAGGCCGGGGTGCGCAACCTGCAGCGGAGCATCGCATCGGTCTGCCGGAAGGTGGCCAAGGAGATCACCCAGGGCAAGCCCCTGCGGGAGACCATCACCCCCGAGGTGGTGGAGGAGTTTCTGGGGCCCCGCACCTTCTTCAACGAGGTGGCGGCGGAACAGGATCGGGTCGGCGTGGTGACGGGGCTCGCCTGGACCGAGACCGGCGGGGACATTCTCTTCGTGGAGGCGACCCGCATGAAGGGGAAGCGGGATCTGATCCTGACCGGCAGCCTGGGGGACGTGATGAAGGAGTCGGCCCGGACCGCCCTTTCCTACGTGCGCGCCACCTGCGCGGACTGGGGGATCGACGAGGGGGCCTTCGAGGACACCGATCTCCACATCCACGTGCCGGCCGGGGCTATTCCCAAGGACGGCCCGTCCGCCGGGCTCACCATGGTGACCGCCATTGTGTCGCTGCTGTCGGGACGGCCGGCCCGGCGCGACGTGGCCATGACCGGCGAGATCAGCCTCACCGGCCGGGCGCTGGCCATCGGCGGCCTTAAGGAGAAGGTCCTGGCGGCCCGGCGGGCCGGGGTCAAGACCGTGGTGGCGCCCTCGCGCAACCGGGAGAACCTTGAGGATATCCCCGACGACGTGAAGAACGAGCTTACCTTCATCTTTGTGGATGACGTGCATGAGGCGGTGGCTGCCGCGCTCCAGTGACAACCGATGCCATTGACCTCCATTGAACACACCGTCAAAAGCTTCCTCGCCGAATTCCAGGCGTTCTGCGTCCTGTCGCTCAGGGCCGTGGTGCGCATCTTCCGCCGCCCCGGCTACTACCGGGAATTCGTCATCCAGTTCGACAAGATGGGCGTCGGCTCCCTCTTCATCATCTGCCTCACGGGACTGTTCACCGGCATGGTCATGGCGCTCCAGGCCCTGATCCAGCTCAAGCCCTTCGCCGCCACCAGCTACGTGGGGGGGATGGTGGCGGTAACCATGGTAAAGGAGCTGGGGCCGGTCCTCTCGTCCCTCATGGTCGCGGGCCGGGTCGGCTCGTCCATCACCGCCGAGCTGGGCACCATGGTGGTGACCGAGCAGGTGGACGCCATGCGGGTGGAGGGGACCGACATCGTCAGCCGGCTGGTCACCTCCCGCCTCAAGGCACTGATGCTGGCCATGCCCATGCTCGCCCTGGTCACCGACGCGGTGGCCCTGCTGGGCGGGTACATCATTGCGGCGGGGTATGACATCAACCTCCTCATGTACTGGAAGTCACTGCCCCAGTTCATGGTGTTCCAGGACCTCATCGAGGGGGTGATGAAACCCTTTGTCTTCGGTACGCTCATCGCGCTCATCGGCTGTTACGTGGGGCTTTCCACCAGCGGCGGCGCCGAGGGGGTGGGGACGTCGGCCAAGCGGGCAGTGGTTCTCTCATCGGTCATGGTGTTGGTGGCCGATTTTTTCATGACCAAGATATTTATTGTGTTCCGGTGAGGGCGACGACGTGAGCGGCGGCGAACAGGGCATCAGGATGGACAAGGTTTCCTACTCCGTGGGCGGGCGGACGATCCTCACGGAGTTCGACCTGTTTTTCGCGCCGGGCGTGAACCGCACCATCCTGGGACGGAGCGGGGCCGGCAAGACCACCATCCTGCGGCTCATGCTGGGACTGATCCGCCCCCAGGCCGGGACCATCTCCATCGACGGCATCCCCATCGGGAGCCTGAGCGAGAGCGAGCTGATCCGGCTCCGGAAGCAGATCGCCATCGTCTTTCAGGGGGGGGCGCTCTTCGATTCTCTCACGGTGGGAGAAAACGTGGGCTACCGGCTGCTGGAGGAGGGGCGCCTCGGCGAGGGGGAGATTGAGCGGATCGTGCTTGAGAAGCTCTCCTTCGTGGGGCTCGAGCACTCCATCGACCTCTATCCGGCAGAGCTCTCCGGCGGCATGAAAAAGCGGGTGGCCATCGCCCGGGCCCTGGCCGCCGAGCCGCGCTACATCTTTTTCGACGAGCCCACCACCGGCCTCGACCCGGTGGGGGTTTACAACATCCAGCACCTGATGCTCCGCCTGCAGGGGGAGGGGAAAACCACCCTGATGGTCACCCATGACCTGGAAACCGCTTTCGCCGTGTCCGAGCGATTTTCGTTCCTCCACGAAGCGCGGCTCCTCTTCGAGGGGACCGAGGAGGAGATGCGCCGGTGCGCCGTACCCGATATCCGCGAGTTCCTGACGCCGTCGGAGGCGTCGCTCTTCAGGAACAGCGACTAGAACAGAGGACAGTTCATGAAACGAAGCGACACCATATCGTGGTCCCAGGTGCGGGGCGGGCTTTTCGTCCTGGCGGCCCTGGCCTTTTTTGCCGGCGGGGTCCTGATCATGGGGGACAAGACCAAGTTCTTCGTGCCCAAGGGGAGGCTGTCGGTGATCATGACCGACGTGGCCGGACTCAAGGTGGGTGCTCCGGTCTGGCTGGCCGGGGTCGATGTGGGCATCGTCACCGACATCCGTTTCGAGCGCCCCGAGCAGAGCAATGAGGTGGAGGCGGTGCTTGAGGTGGACGAGGAGGCCCTGAAGAAGATCGGCCGCGACTCGGTCATCACCGTCAAGACCCGCGGACTCCTGGGGGAAAAGTACGTTGACATCACCCCCACCCGCCAGATCATCGCCACACCCGTGACGCGGCTCCAGGGCACCAGCCTCCCCAAACTCGACGACGTGGTCCAGAAGGCGGGCGAGGCCTTCGAGCGGGTCAACGCCGTGGTGGCCAAGACCGAGCGGGGCGAGGGGACCCTGGGGCGTTTCGCCAGTGACCCCAAGCTCTACGACAACCTGGTGCGGCTCACGGTGGAACTGAACACCATCGCCGGCTCAGTGAACCGGGGCGAGGGCACCCTCGGCATGCTCAACCGGAGCCGTGAGCCCTATGACCGGCTCATGAAGATCCTGTCCCGCGCCGACGACACCCTGGCGGAGATCCAGTCGTCGGAAGGGACCCTGAGCAAGCTTATTCGCGACCGTGAGCTCTACGACAAGCTGGTGGCGGTGGCCGACAAGGCCGGCGGTGCCGCGGACGAGGTGCGGGAGCTGAACCGCAAGCTGGTGGCCAAGGAGGGAACCCTGGGGCTCCTCCTGGCCGACCGGGGCTTCTACGACAAGGGGATGAGCCTCATCGACCGGGCCGACCGCTCCCTTTCCTCCCTGGAAGAGATCACCACGCGCCTCCAGCGGGGCGAGGGGACCGCCGGCAAGCTCCTGTCGGACAAGGAGCTCTACGACAAGCTCAACCGGATGGTGGACGACCTGGACCTGCTCGTCAGGGACATCAAGGAAAACCCCAAGCGGTACGTGAAGTTTTCGCTGTTCTGACGGCCGGAACGACCCGGCAATCACTTTCAACTGAGGTAGGACATGAAAAGATCGGCTATGTGCATCGCAGTGCAAATGCTGCTGGCGTTGGTTGTCATCCTCCCGGCCCTCGGCGCGGGCCTTGAGGAGCGGGTGCGGGAGCATACCCTGAAAAACGGGATGAAGCTCCTCATGGTTGAGCGCCATACTTCCCCCACGGTGGCGGCGTGGATCCGGTTCCGGGTGGGGAGCGTGGACGAGCGCAGCGACGAGCGGGGAATCGCCCACCTGCTGGAACACATGCTGTTCAAGGGGACCAAGACCCTCGGCACGAAGGATTATGCCGCCGAAAAGCCGCTCCTGGACAAGATCGAGGAAACGGCCCAGGCCCTGATCGCCGAGAAGGCCAAGGGCGCCCGGGCCGACGCCGGCCGGGTGGATGAACTCGGCAAGAAGCTCAATGCCCTGGAGGCCGATGCCGGGAAGTACGTGATCAAGGAGGAGTTCGCCGAGATCTACGCCCGCAACGGCGGGGCCGGCTACAACGCCATGACCGGCAAGGACGGCACCACCTACCTCATCAACATGCCTTCCAACAAGCTGGAGCTCTGGGCCGCCATCGAGGGGGACCGGATGCAGAACGCGGTGCTGCGCGAGTTCTACACCGAGCGCGACGTGGTCATGGAGGAGCGCCGCCGCTCCTACGACACGGAGCCGGGGTCCAAGCTCTGGGAGACTTTCGTGGCCGTCACCTACAATGCCCACCCCTACGGTCAGCCGATCATCGGCTGGATGTCCGATCTGGAGAACCTGACCAGGACCAAGGCCGAGGAGTTCTTCCGCCGCTACTACAAGCCCAACAACGCCATCGTTGCCCTGGTGGGGGACATCGACCCGGACAAGACCATCGCCCTGGTTGAGAAGTACTTCGGCGATATCCCGCCCGGGACCCTGGTGGGACCGGTGGCCGTGGTGGAGCCCGCCCAGCAGGGTGAGCGTCGGGTGGAGATCCTGGCCGACGCGGAGCCGGAACTGCTTGTCGGCTTCCACAAGCCCACCCTGCCCAATCCCGACGACTACGTCTTCGACGTGATCGACATGATCCTGGCCGACGGCCGCACCTCGCGCCTCTACAAGAAGCTGGTGGTGGAGAAGCAGCTGGCCGCCGAGGTCTCAACCTTTTCTGCCCCGGGAAGCCGCTATCCCAACCTCTTCGTGCTGGCCGCCACCCCCCGCGCGCCCCACACGGCGAAGGAGGTGGAGGATGCCATCTACGAGGAGCTGGAGCGGCTCAAGAAGGAGCCCATGACCGAGCGGGAGCTGGCGCAGATCCTCAATCGCCTGGAATACGAGGAAAGCCGGCAGATGATCTCCAACGGCGGGCTCGCCCGCAACCTGACCGAGTATGAAGCGGTCACCGGCTCATGGCGGTACCTGATCGAGCACCGCAAAGAGGTGGCCAAGGTGACCCCCGACGACGTGATCCGGGTGGCCCGGAAGTATTTCGTCCGCGAGAACCGGACCGTGGGGGTCATCACGAAGAAAGAAGACGTAAAGTAGCGGCACAGCCAACCTTATCGCGAACGAGGACGCACGAATGACCATTACGCAACGTTTCGCCCTGTTCTTAGCATTTCTGGTACTCGTACCCCTTGCCGCCCTGGGCGCCGAGGCGCCCAAAACAGCAAAGGCCGACCCCCGCACCATGACCTTCCCGCAGCCGGACTTCGAGGTCCCCCGGACCGAGCGGGCGGTGCTGAAAAACGGCATGGTCGTCCACATGCTCCCGGACCGGGAGCTGCCCGTGGTGAGCCTCACGGCCTACGTGAACGTGGGGAGCATCTATGAGCCGGCCGACAAGGCGGGCCTTGCCGGGCTCACCGGTGCGGTCATGCGGAGCGGCGGCACCAGGGATATGGCCCCCGAGGCCCTGGACGCGGAGCTTGAGTTCATGGCCTCCTCGGTGGAGGGGGGTATCGGCAGCGATGCGGGGAATGTCTCCCTGGCGTCCCTGTCCCGCAACCTTCCCCGGACCCTGGAACTGTTCGCCCGGGTGATGATGAACCCGGCCTTCCGGGAAGACCGGGTTACCCTGGCAAAGAACCGGACCATTGAGGCCATCCGCCGCCAGAATGACGATTCCAAGGGAATCGCCGACCGTGAACTCCAGAAGGCCCTCTATACCGGCCACCCCCTGGGGCGCTTCCCTACGGTGGCCACGGTCCAGTCCATCACCCGCGACGATCTGGCGGCGTTTCACGACCGCTATTTCCGCCCCGGTAACGTTGTCATCGCCGCTGCCGGCGACTTTGACCCCAAGGAACTGGTGAAGCTCCTGGAAAAGGCCTTTGCAGGCTGGAAGGAAGAGAAGGTCGATTTCCCGCCCGTGGCCGAACCGTCCCGGGAGATGAAGCCCGCCGTGCTCCTGGCGCGCAAGGAGGTGAACCAGTCGGCCATCCGCATGGGGCACCTGGGGATCGACAAGAACAACCCGGATCTCTACGCCATCAGGGTCATGGACTACATCCTGGGGGGCGGCTTCACCTCGCGCCTCACCACCGAGATCCGTTCCAACCAGGGGCTGGCCTACAACGTGAGTGCCTCCTTCGACGTGGGGCGCCGCTTTGTGGGCACCTTCGAAGCTGAAACGGAAACCAAGAGCGAATCCACGGCCAAGGCCATCGGTCTCATGCGGGACATCATCGACGGCATGCGCAAGGAGCCGGTGACCGACCAGGAGCTGAACCTGGCCAAGGAGGCGATCATCAACTCCTTCATCTTCGGTTTCGCCCGTCCCGACTTCATTGCCAACCAGCGGGCCCGGCTTGAATTCTACGGCTATCCCGACGGGTACCTGGAAAACTACCGCGCCAACATCGCCCGGGTCACCAAGGAGGACATCCTCCGCGTGGCGCGGACGTATCTGCACCCCGACCGGCTGACCATCCTCGTGGTCGGTGACGACAAGACTTTCGACAAGCCCCTCTCCACCTTCGGCACGGTTCAGGAGATCAAGCTGGAGAACGGGAAATAAGTCCGAAGAAAGGAGACAACAGCATGGCAACCTGGAAGTGCGGAACCTGCGGTTTCACCAAGGAGGGGCGCTGCAAGCCCCAGAAGTGTCCCCAGTGCCAGGAAAAGGGGAATTTCGAGAAGCAGGAGTGACGAGCAAAGGGCGGCCGACGGGGCCGCCCTTTTTGTTTGAAGGCAATCAATCCTACTTTGTCACATTTGCTTTCAGCTGGTTTAAAGGGGGCCGGGGATTCTCCCTTCGAAAAAGCTCCAAGCGCCGCCTGCGTTTCCCCGATTCTCCGTAACAGCCAGCGAGCCGATTTCCTGTCGCACCGGCACCCTGCGTTTTTGCGAGACATTTCCTCCGGGAGAATCCCCGGCTCACTTGGGGGACAGTCAGTGTAGCTATGACAAAGCAGAAGTATTTGACGTAATTTTGACGTGTATTCGTTCTGTCCCGATCTTTCTTGAAGCTGCACAATCCCTGCGGAATATGGTGTTCGCGAATCTGCTGTAAAGTTTGTCGCTTTGGTATTTTGTTTGCATTTGAAGTGGCACAAAACGTTCAAGGAGGCACGTTCAACCGATGAAAACAAAGGCCTGGAGTGTGCTGGCTGTGGTTCCCCTGGCGCTCGCGCTTGCCGGAAACGTGGCGGCGGATGAGGTGAAGGGGAAGGTGAAAACCGTTTCAGTGAAGGCGGGGCAGATCTCCCTCACGGTGGAGAACAAGGGAGTGGTGCTCGTCCGGGTGACCGACGGGACAACGTTTGCCAATGCGGGTTCCATCAAGGATATCCATGCAGACGATCTCCTCCAGGTCGACTATCGGGCCGACGGTTTCGATAACGTGGCGAAATCCGTTTCCAAGGTCGTCGCCAAGCTGCCGGAGGGGGTGACGGCCATGGAGACCGGAGAGCTTGAGGCACTGGTGGCCAAAGGGCCGGAGGAGGGGTATCTGCTGATCGACTCGCGCCCCACGGGGAAGTACAACGAGTCCCATATTCCGACTGCCATATCAATTCCCTTTGCCGACCTGGAAAAGAATCCGGCGCTCCTTGCGGTCCCCAAGGACCGTGTTCTGGTATTTTACTGCGGCGGCGTCACCTGAGTGCTCAGTCCCAAATCCGCCGGTCTGGCGAAAAAGATGGGGTACGAAAAGGTCCGCGTTTATCTGAAGGGGGAGCCCGAATGGAAAAAGGCCGAACTGCCGCTGGAGTCGAGCCTGGCATTTGTTGAGAAGGGGAATATCGTCCTGGTCGATCTGCGGTCCCCCGAAAAAGTGGCAGCCGGTCACATCCCCGGGGCCGTCGGCATCCCCGCAGCCAAACTTGCGGCCGCCCAGTCCGGGTTCCCCTCGTACAAAGGGGCTCACCTGGTCTTTTACTCGGACTGCGCCGAAGATGTGAACCAAGCCCTTGAACTGGCCAGGGATTGGGAGTACAAGAACGCCACGGTGTTCCCGGGTGGGGTCGCCGCATGGCAGAAGGCCGGTAAGCAACTGAAGACCGGTGCCGCGGCTGCGACAGTCATGTACGTGAAAAAGCTTGCCCCGGGTGAAGTCGGCACGGCCGACTTTGTGGCGGCACTGAAGGATGGAAAGTCAATGATCATTGACGCCAGGGCTCCCGGCGAGTTCGAGAAGGGGCATTTCAAGGGGGCGGTCAATATCCCGGCGGAAGAAGCCGCGAAGCGCCTTGCCGAAATACCCCTCGACCGGCCGGTACTCGTTCATTGCTCCACCGGCACCCGGGCCGAGATGGTCTACGACCTGGTGAAGGACAAGGGGTACAACCTCAAATTCCTGAAGGTCGGTGTGGAGTTCGCCGCGGACGGGAGTTATACTTTCAGCGAGTAGCGTTGGTCGGGACATTTCCGGCTTCGGAGGATCAGGGGGCACCGGAAGAGCGGGGCACCGGCGGAATGCCGGTTGTCTGGCGGCTGTTCCGGTGCCCCTCCGTTTTTCGTCCCCTCAGTACCCCACCACGTGCAGTTCCACGCTGATCAGGTCGTTGACCAGGTGCATCCCCAGTTTTTCGAAGAACTTGCCAGAGCCGTAGTTCACATTCCAGCGGGTCCGGTCCAGGTCGAGGCAGGCCTGGGCCGTGACGCCGCCGTCGTCCCGGGGGGCGATGAGGGCGGGGCAGGCGATGGGGTGGCTCGTGCCCCTGATGGTGAGTGAGCCCGAGAGTCGGTAGTTGGAGGTGCCGGGGGTGGCGTCCGGCAGCGGTTCGGCACCGGTCAGGTCAAAGGAGGCGGTGGGGTGGCGGGCGGTGTCGAAGAAGTCGTCCGATTGCAGGTGGGCGACCAGGAGGCGGTTGAGGGCGCTGTCGGCCAGGTCGGCGTTGGCGATGGTGGTCATGTCGATGGTCACCCGTCCCCGGACGGGCATTCCCCGGGGCACCGTCAGTTCGCCGCTTGCCACGGCGATGGTGCCGTGGTGTCGACCGTTGATATTGCGGCCCGCCCAGTGGAGGATGCTTTTGGCCGGGTCGACCCGGTAGGTCCTGTCCTGGAGTGTGGGTATGGGAACGGCCTGCTCCGGGGCACCTTCCACCGGATAGCCCGCTTCGCGCCACTCGTGGAGGCCACCGGTAAAGGCCCTCACATTGCGGTAACCGGCAGCGGCAAGTTTTTCCGCCGCCACTGCCGCGTCCCGGGAGCGGCCGCTGGACCCGTAGACCACGATGGCCGCATCCCTGTCGGCGGTTATGGCGTTCACCCGGTCCAGGAACGCCACCTCGTAGACGCAGGCGTTGCAGGCGCCTGCAATGTGACACTCCCCAAAGTACTCCTTGGGCACTACGTCGATGACGATGAGAGCCTGCCCGGTCAGCCCCGTGCGCAACTCTTCCCTGTCGATTGTGACGTTTGCCATGTCGCACCCCTCTCTTTGGTTGGGTGATGGCTAGATGCTACCACGGAGAGAGTGCTCGTCAAGGCAGGGTCAGAATGTCTGCTGGGCGCTGTCTCTTTTCTCCTTGGGCAGGAAGAGGTTCAGGAGCACGGCGGTGATGCCGCAGAGGCTCACCCCCTGGAGAGTCACCCAGCCGGCCTGGAGGGTCAGGCCGCCGATGCCGAATACGAGCACCAGCGACACGATTATCAGGTTGCGGGGCCGGTGCATGTCGACCCGGGCATGGATGAGGGTATTGAGGCCGACGGCGGCGATGCTGCCGAACAGCAGGATCATGATCCCTCCCATGACCGGGGTGGGGATAGACTGGAGCAGGGCGTTGAACTTGCCGAAAAAGGCCATGAGGATGGCGATGCAGGCGGCCCAGGTCATGATGACGGGGTTGTGGTTACGGGTGATCATGACCGCGCCGGTCACCTCGGAATAGGTGGTCACCGGCGGCCCGCCGATGAGGCCGGCCACGCAGACCGCCAGCCCGTCGCCGAGCATGGTGCGGTGGAGCCCCGGTCGGGCGGTGTAGTCGCGTCCCGTAACGGCGCCGATGGCGATGATGTCGCCCACATGCTCGATGGCCGGGGCAAGCGCCACCGGGATCATGAAGAAGATCGCCGGCCAGCTCCACTGGGGCGTCACGAAGGGAGGCACGGCGAACCAGGGTGCCGCGGCGATGGCGCTGAAATTTACCAGCCCCAGGAACGCCGAGAGGCTGTAGCCCACGGCAACCCCGGCAAGGATCGGTATGAGCCGGAAGATCCCCTTTGCCTTCAGGGCGATGACCACGGTGGTGGCGAGCGATACGCCGGCCACCAGGAGGGCGGTCTGGTAGTCCACCAGCACCGCCTTGCCGTCGCCGGTCTTGCCCATGGCCAGATTGACCGCCACGCCGGCGAGCCCCAGGCCGATGAGCATGATAATGGGGCCAACCACCACGGGAGGCATGATCCGGTGGATGAATGCGACGCCCCGTAACTTGATGAGCAGGGCCAGCATCAGATAGAGCGCGCCGGAGGCGAAGAGCCCCGACAGGGTGGCCGGGATGCCCCAGGTCTGGACGCTGTAGATGATCGGCGCGATGAATGCGAAGGACGAACCCAGGAAGATGGGGACCTTGCGCCCGGTGCATGCCTGGAAGATCAAGGTGCCGATGCCGGCGCCCAGCAGGGCCATGCTCGGGTTGAGCCCGGTGAGGATCGGCACCAGCACGAGGGCGCCGAAGGCGACGAAGAGGATCTGCGCGCCGGCGATGGCCTGGCGCCAGACCGGTTCCTGGTGGTGGGTCATGGCATGCTCCGCGGGAAGTTATTTGGTGCCGAAGATCTTGTCCCCCGCGTCGCCGAGACCGGGGAGGATATAGCCGTGTTCGTTGAGGCAGCGGTCAATGGCCGCCACGTAGATGTCCACATCGGGATGGGCGGCAGTGACCCGGGCGAGCCCCTCGGGTGCCGCCACCAGTGCCAGGACCCTGATCTGGCGGCAGCCGTTGCGCTTGAGCATGCTGATGGTTGCTTCCATGGAACCGCCCGTGGCGAGCATGGGGTCGAGGATGACGGCCAGCCGTTCGTCAAGCTTGCCCACGAACTTCTCCAGATAGGTGTGTGCTTCGAGGGTCTCCTCGTTGCGGGCGAGCCCCACCACGCTCACCTTTGCGTTGGGGATCATGTCGAGAACGCCGTCGAGCATGCCGATGCCGGCCCGCAGGATGGGGACCACCGTCACTTTCTTCCCCTTGATCTGCTCGATCTCCACGGGGTTGCCGTCCCAGCCGGTAATTGTCCGGACCTCCAGGGGGAAGTCGCCGCACGCCTCGTAGGCCAGCAGCCGTGCCAGCTCGGCGGCAAGTTCCCGGAATTTCTTGGTGCTGATATCCGCCTCGCGCATGAGGCCGATCTTGTGTCTGACTAACGGGTGGGTAAGCTCGTGAACGCCCATGGATGCCTCCGTTGTGGTAATTCGCCGGCCGGAAGAGTACCCGAATTTGTCAGACAAGTCATCTGAAAAGGGCGCGCCGGCGGCGACGGTGCGCCGCTCGGTGCGCCGTCGCCTTTCCGTTGACACTGCGCAACGCGGAAAGGTATCTTGAGCGGGTACCGAACGGAGCCATGGAAGGGGAGCGGGGGCGGCATGAGCAAGGACAAGGATGAGCGGAAGCGACCGCAGCTGCGGTTGGTGGTGAACAACGTGGAGAAGCGGTCGGGACGTCCGGTTGCGGGGGAAGATGATTTCATCACCCTGGACGAACTCATTCTGCGGTGCCACGAGTTTCGCGGTCACTTCTATGCCGGGGTGGGACGCCTTCAGGAAAAGGCGTACCGCTCGCTGGAGCGCTACCTGGAGCGAAAAGGGTGGGCCTACGGTCTGGATCCCATGCACGGGCGACTCATGGTCATCCCTGCCGGCCTGGTCTGCCCGGAGGCGATCGTGCCCGACAGTCCCCAGCAGGACGAAGTACTCGTCTTTGCCGGCGAAGACCTGACCGGCGTGGGGCTCTGCCTCTCCCTGGAGATGATCATCCCCTTCTGGAGCGACGATGATGCCGTCATGGAGGACGCGCTGCTCTCGGCGCCGATCCTCCCCTACGGGATGCTCTTCCTGGAGGAGAACCGGCAGGACTCCTACCTGGACCTCATCTACCGCGTGGCGTTGCCCCTCTATCCGCCCGCCCCGACGGTGCGCGTGCTTGACAAGCTCTTTGCCGTGGCGCGGACTGAACTGGCCGAAACCCTCCGCACCCTGGCCGACTTTTCCGACTGAACCCTACCGCGACGTTCCCCCGGCGGCTGTGTGCACGCAACCGCCGGGGGGATGCCTCAGGCACCGATCTTGAAGTTACCCACCAGTTCCTGCAGCTCGCGCGCCAGGCTGGCCAGCTGGCCGGCCGCCTGAGCGGAGTCCTGCGCACCGCGGGCCGAACTCTGGACCGTATCGGTGATGTCCTGGATGTTCCGGGTGATCTCGCCGGTGGTGGCGTTCTGCTCTTCGGCGGCGGTGGCGATCTGGTTCACCTGCCCGGTTACGTCGGAGACGCGCTGGAGGATCGCCTGGAGCGATTCGCCCGAGCGCGAGGCCTCGTCGGTGCCGCGGGTGACCTCGTGAACCCCCTCCTCCATGGAAGTGACCGCACCGCGGGTCTCCTGCTGGATGCTCTTGATCATGGAGCCGATCTCTTTCGTGGCGCGGGTGGTGCGCTCGGCCAGGGCCCTGACCTCGTCGGCCACCACGGCGAAGCCGCGTCCCTGCTCACCGGCCCGGGCTGCCTCGATGGCGGCATTGAGGGCCAGCAGATTGGTCTGGTCGGCAATGTCCTCGATGGTACCGATGATTTCGCCGATCTGGTCGCTCCTGCTGCCGAGGCTTTCCACGGTCCGGGCCGTGTCCTTGACCCGGTCGGCGATGCTCGCCATGACGGCGATGGTCCGTTCCACCACCTCCGCTCCGTCCCGGGCCGTTTCAGTAGCCTGCATGGCGCCGTCGGCGGCGATTGAACAGCTTCCCGCGATCTCCTGGGAGGTGGAAGCCATCTGTTCACTGGCCGTGGCAACGGTTGTGGCCTGGCCGGCTACCGCCTCCATGCTCCGGGCCATGTCCGCCGAGGTCACATTGAGCTGACTCGCCGCCGATGCCAGTTGTGCAGCGTTCTGGGCGATGCGGATGATGATGCCCTGGATGGTCGATGTAAGACGGTTGATGCCGCTCGCCAGGTTGCCGATCTCGTCCTGGGTCCGTACGGGCAGGACCCTGGTCAGGTCGCCGCCGCCGCTGGCCAGCTCGTCCACCTGGCGCGAGACATCGGCAATGGGCGCAATGATCGTCCTGCTGAAAAAGAAGTACATGCAGGCCAGAAGCACCAGGAAGAAAACGGTTCCCACCACGGCCAGCATGATGAGCAGGTGGCGGGCGCCCACATAGCCCTCTTCGATGGAGGTGGTGACCAGGAGCCCGCCCAGGTAGGCGGCGCCGGCGTCGTGACAGCTTTGACAACGCTGCTCGTTGGGAAAGGGAAGGACGAGGCTCAGGGTGTGCTTGCCGTCCAGGGTTTCCTTGAATTCAAGGGTGCGACCGGCGGCGATGGCCTGCTGGATCTTGGTATTGGGGGTCTGGGAGGGGGTCGGCGACACCTCTTTGGCCTGCTCGTCGAAAACCCTGAGGTCCATGATGAAATTCTTGTTCTTGACCGCGGAGATGAAGCGGTCCACTTCCGAGGAGTCGCCCTTCATCATGTAGCCGTCAATATCGTGAATGATGAGCCCGGCCAGGTTACGGGCATTCTTGAGCTGAAGATCGAGGGATGACCTGAACTGGAGCCATCCCGCCACCGAGCCCAGCGTGAAGAGGCCGAGCGAAAGGCATATCCCGAGGATCGACAGTACTTTGAATGCCAGTTTTTTAGCTAACATTAGAAGCCTCCCACTGTAAACAAATGGTGAAGATATTGCGCTTGATAGCTATAGAATTTATCGGCTGATACTAAAAAATGTTTAGTGAAAAAATAAGCAAATAATCAATTCATTAAAATACTTGAATGCATTTCGGGGAATGTCCTATTGGGCTTCGGGAGGAACGGAGCGGGTAGTCGGCCCGTTCTATGCAAACGAAGCCGGCATTAAGTACGCGGTGCCTGTTTCATGGGCAGGCATTCGGAGGGAGGCGACCAATGCTGATCATGATCCAGAACGACCCTGAAGTGCCGCCGGGGATTTTCGGCGATTTCCTGCGGGAAGAGGGCATTTCCTTTACCCTTGTCCACCCCTGCGCCGGCGACCCGCTGCCGCTGCCGGCCGAGGTGACTGCGGCCATCGTGCTGGGCGGCGCCATGGGGGTCCGCGACACGGAGAAGCATCCGTTTCTCGAAACGGTCAAGACGTTCATCGGCGGCTGCGTGGCGGCCGGCCGTCCCTATCTGGGCATCTGTCTCGGCGGGCAGCTCCTTGCCGACGTGCTCGGTGCGCCGGTCACCTCCGGCGCCGACGGCGAGAAGGGGACTCTCCCCGTCGATCTGACCGTCGAGGGGGAGCGCGATCCGCTCTTTGCCGGCATTCCCCGGCGTTTCATCACGTTCCAGTGGCATGACGACACCTTTGCCGTCCCCGCGGGCGGCGTCCTGCTGGCCTCGTCCGCCGTCTGCCCCCGCCAGGCGTTCCGGGTGGGCGACCGGGCATGGGGGCTCCAGTTTCACCCGGAGGTTAACCGGGAGATCGTTGACACCTGGGCCCGGTGGAGCGGGGATACGGCACCGGACGCGGAGAGCTTCCTGGCGGCTTTTGCCGCTGCCGAGACGGAGTATCGGGCGGCGTCCCGGCTGATGCTGGGCAATTTTCTCGTGGCTGCGGGGATGAAGCGAGCCCGATAAGTGGGCCGTCCCTGCCGCGGTGCCTGATATTTGCGCAGCCCGGAGGCGGTCGTTTTCCCCCGTTGCCGCGCAGGACGGCGGTTTTCCCGATTGCTAGAGCCTGGCACGGCTCGTGCTTATCTAAACGTACATAACCGACAGATTCAGTCTTGCAGGGCACCGAGGCCCCGGAACAGCATTCCGGGGCCTTTTCGTTTGCCGGAAAGGAGACGGGCCATGGAACATACCCTTAAGCACGAAGTCATCATCGACGACACCACTCTGCGTGACGGCGAACAGACCGCCGGGGTCGTCTTCAGCAAGAAAGAGAAGATAGCCATTGCCCGCATGCTGGACTCCATCGGGGTCCGGGAGCTGGAGTGCGGCATTCCGGCCATGGGAGAGGACGAACGCGCCGCGGTTCGGGCGCTCGTTGACCTGGGGCTCCCTGCCCGGCTCATCACCTGGAACCGGGCGCTGGTGGCCGATATCCAGGCGTCCATCGACTGCGGCATCACCGCGGTGGACATCTCCCTGTCGGTTTCCGACCAGATGATCGCCCACAAGTTGCGCAAGGACCGCCGTTGGGTAAAGGAGCAGCTCAGGCACTCCCTCGGTTTCGCCAAGGAGAGGGGGCTCTACGTTTCAGTGGGAGGGGAGGATTCGAGCCGGGCCGACCCCCTCTTCCTGGTGGAGCTCATGGAGGTCGCCCGCGATATGGGGGCCGACCGGTTCCGCTTTTGCGACACCCTCGGCATTCTCGAACCCTTCACCATGTACGAAACGGTGCGCACGCTGCGGACGGCCGTGCCGGAGCTCGATATCGAAGTGCACACCCACAATGACCTGGGGATGGCCACCGCCAATGCAATCGCCGGAATCAAGGCCGGTGCCCGTTTTGTGAACACCACCGTAAACGGCCTTGGCGAACGGGCCGGCAACGCGGCTCTGGAAGAGGTGGTCATGGCGCTCAAGCTCGCCTGCGGGTGTGATCCGGGCATCGACACTCACCGCTTCCATGAGATCTCGCGCTTCGTGGGGCGTGCCTCCCAGCGGCCGGTACCTCCCTGGAAGGCGGTGGTGGGAGAGCGGGTCTTTTCTCACGAATCGGGGCTCCACGCGGACGGCGTCATCAAGAACCCCCTCAATTACGAGGGATTCGATCCGGCGGAGGTGGGGCTTCGGCGCCACATCGTGGTGGGCAAGCATTCGGGGACGAGCGGTCTCGTGGAGCGATTCCGGAGCATGGGGGTGGAACTGGCGCGCGAAGAGGCCGCAGAGCTGATGGATGAGGTGCGCGCCGTGGCCCAGCGGCTCAAGCGCCCCCTCTCCGACGGCGATCTCCGCCGGCTCTACGCGGCGGGAAAGCATGACCGCCTGGCAGCATGATGCGCTGATGTTCATGGTTGCATAAATAATGTGCACAAGAGGGGGCGGGCGATCAGCGTGCCCCCTCTTGTATGGTCGTCAAAAATTTCAGCTGAGCAATAACTTTTTGAAATTACTGGGCCGGTCCGATGCGCGCAAGAGTGGCACGGCCTATGCTAAACAAATGACAAACAATCGGCACAACGCTGTGCCCATCCATGCAACGAAATCGGGTAACCAGGCAAAGGCGCCTTCCACCACGGGTGGAGGCGCCTTTCTTTTTTTACAATGTGCGGAAAGGAGGAGAAGCTGAACGTCGTTGGGAGGAAATTCGTACATGCAATTAATTACTGACAAAGGAGAAGCACCAATGAAAATGACGATGAAGATTCTTTCCCTGACCACAGCGCTCGTTGCCATGATCACCGGCGTTGCCCTGGCGACCCCCTCCACCCAGGTCTGGATCCCGTCCACCGATGTGCAGGCCTTCGGTACGGCCCACCTCGGTATCGACAATTACCTGAGGGTCTCCAAGAATCCCGACGGCAGCCGCCAGCCCAACACCTACGACCTGGGCCTGACCTTCGGCCTTCTTCCCTTCGAGAAACTCCAGATGGAAGCGGGGGTAGACTATATGGTGAATGCCACCTCCCCCGGCGACAGCCATCCCTTCTACCTCAACGTGAAGCTGGCAACCCCCGAGGGGTCGCTCTTCGGGTACTCGCCCGCCATTGCCGTAGGTGCCTACAACATCGGCTTCAAGGAAGACGTCTCTGACCAGAACATCGTGTACGGGCTCGTCGCCAAGACCCTGCCGGTTGTGGGGAGACTGTCGGCGGGCTACTTCGTCGGGAACAGTGCGGTGCTGAACGACGCGAGCGGCGAGAACGACAACCATGGCGTGCTCCTTTCCTGGGACCGTACCATGAGCGAAATCTCCGATAAGCTGTGGGTGGCGGTCGACTACCAGGGGAGCGACAGCTTCATGGGAGCCCTGAACTTCGGTGTTTCCTGGGCCTTCTCCAAGAACGTATCGCTCCTCGTGGGCTACGACATCTACAACAGCTCGGTAACGGGCGGGAAGAATACCTTCACCACCCAGCTCGACATCAATTTCCCTTAACCGGGAGCAGGATCGGTTCCTGTCCCACGTCCACATACACGGAGGCACGCAATGAAGCTAATCGAGGCGATAATCAAACCGTTCAAGCTGGATGAAGTGAAGGACGCCCTCAACGAAATCGGCATCGAGGGGATCACCGTGAGCGAGGTCAAGGGATTCGGCCGCCAGAAGGGACATACCGAGTTGTACCGCGGCGCCGAGTACGTGGTGGACTTCATTCCCAAGGTAAAGCTGGAGATCGCGGTGGCTGACGAACTGGTGGCAAAGGTGGTGGAAACCATCGAAAGCACCGCCAAGACCGGACGGATCGGCGACGGCAAGATATTCATCCTTTCCCTGGACGAGGCGGTCAGGATCAGGACCGGTGAGAAGGGTAACGAAGCGATCTGATCGCTCGAGATATTACAGAAACCAACGGAGGTTCATCATGAAGTGGAAACGTTCGATCATCACACTTGTCCTGGCCGCCGCAGCCTTCATGGCCCCTACCGCAGTCCTCGCCGAAGAGGCCAAGGCCCCTGCCGTGGCGGCAACCCAGGCAGCCGTCACCTCCGCCCAGGCTGCTCCGGTCGCCGCTCCCCCGGCTGAGGCCGCACCGGCGGCTGCCGAAGCCTCCAAGGTGGCCGAACCGGTCCTCAATACCGGCAATACCGCCTGGATGCTCGTCTGCGCGGCCCTGGTCCTTCTGATGCTTCCCGGCCTTGCCCTCTTTTACGGCGGCATGGTCCGGAGCAAAAACGTCCTCTCAACCCTGATGCATTCCTTTGTTGCCATGGGGATCGTGGGGGTCCAGTGGGCCGTCATCGGTTACTCGCTGGCCTTCGGTCCCGACATGGGCGGCATGGGGCTTGTGGGGGACTTCAGTCGGGCGCTGCTTAACGGAATGATCAGCTTCAAGGACGGCGCGCCGGTTTACACCCTCTGGCAGAACGTGACGAGTGAACCCAACGCCATCCCCGAGTACGTCTTTGCCATGTTCCAGGGTATGTTCGCCATGATTACCGTAGCCCTCATCTCCGGTGCCATGGCCGAGCGGGTTAAGTTCTCCGCCTACTGCGTCTTTGTGCTCCTCTGGACCACCCTGGTCTACGATCCCCTGGCCCACTGGGTCTGGATGGTGGACGGCTGGCTCTTCAAGAAGGGTGCCCTGGACTTTGCCGGCGGCACCGTTGTTCACCTCTCCTCCGGTATCTCCGCTCTGGCGTTCCTCATCTTCCTCGGCAAGCGTCACGGGTTTCCGCATGAGCGGATGGCTCCCCACAACCTCTCCATGACCATGCTCGGCGTGGGGCTCCTCTGGTTTGGCTGGTTCGGCTTCAACGCTGGTTCGGCGGTGGTCGGCGTGAACAACGTCGATGCGGCCGGCGGGCTTGCGGGTCTCGCCTTCGCCACCACCACCATCGCTCCGGCAGCAGGCGGCCTGGCCTGGATGATCGCCGAATGGATCCACGCGGGCAGGCCCTCGGCACTCGGCTTCGGTTCCGGCGTGGTCGCAGGCCTGGTCGGCATTACGCCGGCGGCCGGCTTCGTCCAGCCTGGTGCTGCCATCATCATCGGCCTCGGCGCCGGCGTGATCTGCTATCTGGGAGTGCTCATGAAGGCCAAGCTCAAGTATGACGACTCTCTGGATGCCTTCGGCGTACACGGCGTGGGCGGCACCTTCGGTGCTCTCGTCACCGGCGTCTTCGCCACGGTGGGGGCCACGGGGCTCCTTTCCGGCAACGTGTCCCAGTTCATCACCCAGGTGATCGGGGTTGTGTCGGCCGGTGCCTATGCCTTTATCGTGACCCTGGTCATCGCCTTCATCCTGGACAAGACCATTGGTCTGCGCGTGGAGAAGGAAGACGAGATCATGGGCCTCGACCAGACCCAGCACTCCGAATCGGCGTACAACTAGAAACATCCGCTTCGCGTGTTCTGAAGAAGCCGCCCCTCCCCGGGGCGGCTTCTTTTTTGTGCTGAAATATTGGGCAGGTTGGTGATTGAAAAAGCGGCATTATTTGAGGTGGCGGCCGGTCGATGGCGCGTAAAGGCTTGAATATATCACCTGTTCGTTCTGGCATGCCTCGTGCCTAACGGATAGTGGGGCTCTCTGTTTCGGCCCCCAACCGGACCCCGGGTGACCCATGGCAAACGCGCTCGCGAAGTACATTGCAGACAAGGATCCCGTTGCAGGCGAACTGCTGGAACTGCTCGCCTTCAACGAGAAAATGGCCGAGCTCGGCCGGATGGCGGCCGGTGTGGTGCATGAGCTGAACACGCCCCTGTCGGTCATCGTTTCGGCCACCCAGATGATCCTCCGCGAAGAGGGCCTGCCCGATTTCGTGCGCGAGATGGTGGAACGGGTCAACCAGGAAGCCCACCGGCTGTCTGACATGACCAAGGGGGTCCTCTCCTTTACCCGTCGGGACGTAAGCGACCACCGGGAAGCGGACGTGAACCAGGTGCTCCGGGAGGCCATGACCCTGTTGCGTTACGAGGCCCATAAACGCTCCATCGCCGTCATCGAAGATCTGGATTACCGGCTCCCCTTCATTGCCGCCGACGCCAACCGGGCGAAGCAGGTTATCATAAACCTGGTCATGAACGCCCTCCAGGCCATGGGAGAGGGCGGAAAGCTCTTCATTCGCACCAGCCGGAACGGGGAGGGGGGCGTAACGGTGCAGGTGACGGATACGGGTCCCGGCATCCCGGCTGAATTGCTGGGGCATATCTTCACCCCCTTTTTCACCACCAAGGAGCCGGGAGAGGGCACCGGGCTGGGCCTGTTCATCACCCGCAAGCTCATGGAGTCGGTGGGCGGGGCCATCGCGGTGGAAAGCACGGTGGGAGAGGGGACATCATTTACGCTCACCTTTGTCGCCGCCGAGTGAATTTTCGGGCACTTCCCGATGTGAAGCCGCCCAACAACGGTTCGGGCGGCTTTTTTTTGTCGCGTGAAACGCGGCTGTTTGCTATAACCCCTCATGCACCATTTCCGGGAGAGTGCCATGACCGCCACGTATCTCGCCGTTGCCGCCGAGGCTGCCCGCCGGGCCGGACAACTCCAGCGCGAGCGTCTCTGGACCGACCACGACATCCGCTACAAGGGGGAGATCGACCTGGTTACCGAGGTTGACCAGGCCAGCGAGGAGCTGATCGTCGCCGCCATCCGCGCCGCGTTCCCCGACCATGACATCCTGGCCGAGGAACAGACCAGGGAGACGGGCACCTCCCGCTACCGCTGGATCGTGGACCCCTTGGACGGTACCACCAATTATGCCCACGGCTTTCCGTGGTTCTGCGTCTCCATTGCCCTTGAAATCGACGGAGAGGTGACCGTCGGCGTAGTCTACCACCCTGTTATGGACGAGCTTTTCTCCGCCGTGAAGGGGGAGGGGGCTTTCGTGAACGGCAATCCCATCCACGTCTCGTCCCGGGCTCCCCTGAAGCAGTGCCTGCTGGCCACGGGCTTCCCCTATGACCGGACCCGTGACAACGAAAACAACTTCGACAACTTCTACCGCTTCCAGTTTGCCGCCCGCGCCGTGCGCCGGGCCGGTGCCGCGGCCCTCGACCTGGCCTGTGTTGCCGCCGGCAGGCTCGACGGCTACTGGGAACTCAAGCTCAAGCCGTGGGACGTGGCCGCCGGCTCCCTGCTGGTGACCGAAGCGGGGGGGCGGGTCACCACTCACGACGGCGCGCCCTTCTCTGTGTCCGAACATCGCATCCTGGCCTCCAACGGTCTGATCCACGACGAAATGCTGAGGGTGCTGGCGTCGGGAGACACCCTCTAACCCGCCGTTTTTCCATATTGACTGCATTTGCCCATTGACGATTGTGCTGTTCCGGGCGTATATCCTCTGCATTCTCGTGGAGAATGCCAATGGCAGAACATAATGAAAAGTTAATGAAGACCAATGAGCCTGTCCGCCTGGTGTTCGTGGTAGAGGGACGGATGGCCGTGGCGCCGTATCTCGATGCGGTGCGGAGCGAAGTGGAGGACGTGACGGTCGTCTCCTCCATCGGGGAACTTTTTACCCTCATGGCGCGGGAGGCGTTCAACGGTATCCTCCTGGACGTTCCCACCCTGGTTCGGGCGAGCAGCACGGAAAAGGCCTCCCTCTATGATCTGATCCAGGTGTTTCCCACGCTCAGGGTGAAATGGGATTCCCGCTCCTCCACGGTGCGGGCGCTTTTCTATGATCGCGTCCCCGGTCCCGGCGCCGGGCTCGGGAGCTTCGTCCGCCAGGTCTGCTCCCGTTTCGTCCCCCGCATCATCCGCCGGAGGGACCGGGTTGCCGCCCACTTGAACGTTATGGTTTCGGAAACCCCCTCGTTCAGCCCGGAAAAGGTGATCCGCACGGTCAGCCTCAATCTCTCGCTCGACGGGTGCTTTCTCATTGCCGTCGATCCCTGGCTCCAGGGCACCCGGCTCTGGTTGCGCATGCTGGAAATCGACGACCAGACGCCCATCGCGGCGGAGGTTCGCTGGCGCAAGCCGTGGGGGGTATCGCCGGGCATAGCCGGCGCCGGGGTCAGGTTTCTTGAGCTGACGGATGAGCAGAGGAAGTGTATTGTTGATTTGTGTGAGCAGAATAGGGTGGTGAGTGGTATCTGAAGCTGGCGTATTATCCTCTGCGACAGGTCGGTATAAACCTTTACAAAAAATAATCAAAATCTGATTTACTAATGCCTATCAAATTGGTAGGGTACCTTACGGTTTGAAGGCGTGTCTGGCAGCAACGAGCGTAACCCACAACAGAATACGGCTTAACTTATCAAGAGCGACCGAGGGACAGGCCCGGTGACGTCGCGGCAACCTCCCCATGGGGGGAAGGTGCCAATTCCTGCGAAACCGACAGGTTTCGGGAGATAAGGAAGAGCGTGACACCTCACGGTGAATCGAATCCTCTTCCGCACCCCGGAAGGGGATTTTTCATTGTGGAGGAAACCATGAACATCGCGACGCAGGCAGCACAGATCGGTCTCGACTGGGATACCCGCACCGGGGCGGTGACGGTACCCATCTACCAGACGGCAACCTTCCGGCATCCGGGATTGGGCCAGAGCACGGGCTACGACTATTCCCGCTCCGGCAACCCCACCCGCCAGGCCCTGGAAGAGGGAATCGCCCGGCTGGACGGCGGCGCCAGGGGATTTGCCTATGCCTCGGGCATGGCTGCCATCGCCAACCTTCTCCTGCTCTTCAGGAGCGGCGACCACCTGGTGGTGACCGAGGACCTGTACGGCGGCACCTGCCGTCTCTTCGACCAGATCCTGGTCCAGTACGGCCTCTCGTTCACCTATGTGGACACGAGCGATCCGGAGGCGGTGCGGGGCGCCATCCGTCCCGAGACCAGGGCCCTGTTCGTGGAATCCCTCACCAACCCGCTTCTCAAGGTTGCGGACATCGCGGCCCTCTCGGCGCTCTGTCGCGAGCGGGGGCTCCTTTGTATCGTGGACAACACCTTCCTCACGCCCTATCTCCTGCGGCCCCTGGATCTCGGGGCCGACATCACGGTCTACAGCGGCACCAAGTACCTGTCCGGGCACAACGACACGGTGTCGGGGCTGGTCGTGGTCAAGGAGCCGGCCCTGGCCGAGCGGGTCTACTTCCTCCAGAATTCCGTGGGCGCAGTGCTGGGGCCCCAGGATGCGTGGCTCACCATCCGGGGAATGAAGACCCTGTCGGTGCGGCTGGACCGCCAGCAGGAAAACGCCGGCCGGATCGCCGAATGGCTGGCGCGGCATCCGCGGGTGCCACGGGTCTTCTATCCGGGGCTGCCGGGCCATCCGGGCCACGAACTGCTGGCGCGCCAGGCCCGGGGCTTCGGCGCCATGATCGCTTTCGAGGTGGATGACAAGGCCCTGGTGGAGCGTGTGCTTCTCAAGACGGAATTGATATCATTCGCGGAAAGCCTCGGCGGCGTTGAAACCCTGATCACCTTTCCCCAGGTTCAGACCCATGCGGACATCCCGCCGGAGGTTCGGGAGCGGCTCGGCATCAATGACGTGCTCCTGCGCCTTTCGGTGGGGATCGAGGATGCGGACGACCTCATCGCCGACCTGTCCCAAGCATTCGCGTAAGAAATGGAGGACATCATGAAATTCGGTACCCGCATCATCCATACGGGCCGTGAGATCGACCCGACCACCGGAGCGCTCTCGGTTCCCATTTACCAGACGTCCACCTATCGGCAGGAATCGGTGGACCATTTCGGCAAGTACGATTACGCCCGCTCGGACAACCCCACCCGCGAGGCCCTGGAGGAGACCGTGGCCCTGTTGGAGAACGGGACGCGGGGATTCGCCTTCGCCTCGGGCATGGCCGCCATCTCCTCCACGCTGCTCCTGTTCTCGCCCGGCGATCACCTGGTGGTCTGCGAGGATGTCTACGGCGGCACCTTTCGGGCGCTGACCCAGCTTTTCAGCCGGCTGGGGGTCGAGTCCACCTTCGTGGACGCCACGGACACGGCCGCCGTTGAGGCGGCCTTCCGCCCGAACACCAAGGGGCTCTATCTGGAGACCCCTTCCAATCCACTCATGAAGATCACCGACCTGGCCGCCGCGGCCCGCCTGGCCCGGGAGCGGGGGGCCATCACCCTGGTCGACAACACGTTCATGACTCCCTACCTGCAGCGGCCCCTGGACCTGGGGTGCGACGTGGTGCTCCACAGCGGTACCAAGTTCCTGAACGGCCACAGCGACGTGGTCTGCGGCTTTGCCGTGGTAAGGGACCCGGAGCTGGGGCAGCGGATCAGGTTCATCCAGAATGCCTTCGGCGCCATCCTGGGCCCCCAGGATTCATGGCTCGTGTTGCGGGGCATCAAGACTCTGCGGGTCCGGATGGAGGAAAGCCAGGCCGGGGCGATCAAGATTGCCGGCTGGCTGGCTGGGGAAAAGCGGGTGCACCGGGTTTTCTATCCCGGGCTCCCCGATCACCCGGGGTACGACATCCATGGCCGGCAGTCGTCGGGACCCGGCGCAGTCCTCTCGTTCACTCTGGATACCGTTGAAACCACCCGCCGCCTGCTGGAGGGGATGCGTCTGGCGGCCTTTGCCGTGAGCCTCGGCGGAGTGGAAAGCATCATATCCTATCCCGCCAGGATGTCCCACGCGGCCATGCCGCCGGCCGAGCGGGCCGCCCGGGGGATCGGCGATACCCTGGTGCGGCTTTCCGTGGGTCTTGAGGACGTCGACGACCTCATGGCCGAGATGGATCGTCTGATCAACGGCTGACACGATGGACGGCCGATCGTGAAACGCAATGAAAGGATTCGTGTTTTTGCCGAAGATCAGTTTTTGTTTATTTTTAGCTCAACTCCCTTCGCATTTGGCCGATATCTGTAACAAGGTGCATTGTGGTCCGCTCCCCCGTCCCTTTATCACGCAGCGGGGTATCAGCCAGGTGATTTTCCCTTGAAAGTACAGAGGCGGTAATGAAGATTCGGAGTACCCTCACAGCCGGCTGTTTTATCTTCGCCCTGCTCACGGGGCTGGTCGGCTACTTCGGCGGCAGCGCCATCACCAGGATCAGCGGTGAGTTCGACGCGGTAACGCGGGATGGCCTGCCTGCCATCAAGACTCTCCACGACATCCGCCATGCGGGAGTGCGCATTGTCGCCTCCACCAGCGAGTTTGCTCTGGTGAGCATGGTCGTCCGGGACCGGTCCGCCGCCCGCCAGCAGGCCGAGGAAGAAAAAGAACTCCTGGAGCAGGGAACCGGCCTGTACCAGGCCGCGTTTTCCACCCTGAAAGACCTTTCCGAGCGTTTTGACCCCGAAGCGCAGCACTATGTCCGGGAAATCGACCGGGCCGGCAAAGATCTGATGGCCCTGAGCGCCGAGTCCGTGGAGACGGCGCGCCGCGCCGGCGCCCATTCGGCGATTCTGGAGGCAAAGGAGCGCTTCGAGGCTTCGGAGAGGCGTTTTCTCGACGTTGTCGACCGCGCTCTCGCCCTAGAGCGGCGGCGGCTCGCCATGCGCCAGCAGGAAGTACACAACGCCATCACGTTTGCGCTGTTCACCCTCAGCGCGGCATCGGCAGTGGCGCTCCTCTTTGCCGTGGGTGGCGGCTCTTTGTCGGCGATACTGATTTCACGTCCCATAGCGCTCCTGCAAGAAGGGGTCGAGCAGGTGGGGCAGGGAATCCTCGACACCCGCATCGACATCAGCAGCAACAACGAGATCGGCAGGCTCGCCAACGCCTTCAACCGCATGACCACGGAACTCCGGACGGTCAAGGACGAAATCACCACGGCGCGCAACTACCTGGACAACGTGATCTGCTCCATGGTCGACGCCCTCCTGGTGGTTGATATCAACGGTACGGTCATGAGCGTGAACCCGGCCCTCTGCGGGCTGCTCGGCTACCGCGAGAACGAGCTGATCGGCCGTTCCTTCTCGTCCATCCTGGCCGATGGGGGGCATGGGCAGAGCATTATTGCCGAGATGGCCGAGCAGGGGCAGGTTCCCGATCGGGAACTCCTCTACCGGAGCCGCCAGGGCGAGCTGATCCCGGTGGTCCTGTCCGGCGGTGCGATGCGGAACCAGGACGGCGAGGTGTGCGGCATCGTCTGCATCGCCCACGACATGAGGGAACGCAAGAGGAGTGAAGAGGAAATTCGGCGACTTGCCTACTTCGATCCCCTCACCGGCCTGCCGAACAGGGCACTGTTCCAGGATCGGGTCAGCCACGCCCTGGCCGTGGCCAGACGTGAGGAAGGGCCGGTGGCGCTGCTGTTCCTGGACCTGGACCGGTTCAAGGACATCAACGACACTCTCGGCCATGCCATGGGCGATCTGCTCCTGACGTCGGTGGCCGACCGGCTCAAGGCCCACGTGCGGGTCAGCGACACGTTGGCCAGGCTGGGCGACGACGAATTCGTGGTCATCCTGACCGGGGCACGGGATGAACGGGGAGTGAGCATCGTGGCACAGTCGCTCCTGGACCTGCTCACCCCTCCCTTTGACCTGGAAGGGAAGGAGGTGTTCATCTCCACCAGCATCGGCATCGCGCTGTTCCCGTCCGACGGCGAGGACGGCAACGTCCTCCTTTCGCGGGCCGATATGGCCCTGCATGCCGCCAAGGAGGCCGGCCGCAACGTCTATCGTTTCTACAGCGACGACATGAACCGCTCCGCCCAGGACCGGCGGGGGCTTGAGGACAGTCTGCGGCGCGCCCTGGCCAACGGGGAGTTCTATCTCGATTACCAGCCCCAGATCGATATGCATACCGGCGGGGTCTTCGGCGTTGAGGCGCTACTGCGCTGGAATCACCCCGAGGAAGGGCTTATCCCGCCCGGGCGTTTCATCCCCGCGGCCGAAGAGATGGGGTTCATCCGCCGCATCGGCGAGTGGGTCCTGCGGGCAGCCTGTCTCCAGTGCCGCGCCTGGCAGGAGTCGGGCCTCCCGCCGGTCAGGGTGGCCGTCAACGTATCGGGGCACCAGTTTAACCAACCGGGGTTCATCGACATGGTCGACCGGGTCCTGGAGGAGACAGGGCTCGATCCCACCCTTCTGGAACTGGAGCTGACCGAAAGCACCCTGCTCGAAGGGGCCCGGGACACGATCATGACCCTCATCGACCTGAAGGTAAGGGGCATTCATCTGGCCATCGACGACTTCGGCACCGGGTATTCGTCCCTCAGCTACCTGAAGCACTTCCCCATCGACCGGCTCAAGATCGACCGCTCCTTTGTCCGCGACATCGTCTCCGACCTGGACGACCGGGCCATCGTGGAGGCGATCATCGCCATGGCCCACAGTCTGGGGCTGCGGGTTCTGGCCGAAGGAGTCGAGCGGGAAGAGGAGCTGGAACTGCTGCGCGAGCGGGGGTGTGACGAGGTTCAGGGGTACTACTTCGGCAGGCCCATGTCGGCCCGGGACGTGGAGGCGCGCCTGAGGGCGGCGTTGCCCGTGCGCGGGACCGCGCCCCTGCGGCTGATAGCCAGGGCCGAAGAGGGGTAGGGGCCCGTCCGGCCATCGCCGGCATTTCCGTTCTTCGATGCTGTCCATCGCCGGCATTCCTTCCCGAAACAACCGGCCGTGATACCGCCTCAGGCGGTCCCGCCGTTGCGCCGCTCCCCCACGATCCGGCCATCGCTCACATCAAGTATCCGATCGAAACCGTGCACCATCCGGTGGTCGTGGGTGACCACCATGATCGCCGAATGGTTCTCCACGGCGAGCCGCTTGAGGAGCGCCATCACGTTCGAGCCGTTTTCGGTGTCCAGGGCCGCGGTCGGCTCGTCCGCCAGGATGACCCGGGGCCGGTTGGCCAGGGCCCGGGCAATGGCCACCCGCTGCGATTGTCCCCCCGACAGGTGCGACGGATAGTGCCCGGCCCGCTCCGCCAGCCCCAGCTCTCCCAGCAGGTCCAGCCCCCGCTGTTTCGCCTCTTTTCGACCGACTCCATTGATCTCCATGGCAACCATCACGTTTTCCAGGGCCGTGAGAAAGGGGATCAGGTTGTGGGCCTGGAAGATGAATCCGAGCCGCTCACGCCTGATCCGCTTCAGGTCGAGGCCCGGCAACCATCCCTCGTCGGCCACGGTTGTCCCGTCGATCACCACCCGGCCGTGGGTCGGTTCCGTAACCAGTCCTATGGAGGTGAGCAGGGTCGTCTTGCCCGAGCCCGACGGACCCAGGATCGCCACCAGTTCCCCGGGCGACACCCGGAAGGAGGCATCGGAAAGCGCCCGGACCGCCGTTTCTCCCGTCCCGTAGATCTTTGTCAGGTTTTCCACTTCCACCGCGTACATGCAGATTCCTCCCGTTGTCACGAGCTCAGGGCGTCGGCGGCTTCCACCTTCAGCGCCTTGCGGATGCCCACCATGCTCGCCGCCACGCAGATTACCACCACGATGAGGAAGAGCATCCGGAGGTCAGTCGCCAGCAGTTCCACCCGGCGCGGAAACTTTTCCTGGGTGAGGGTGATCAGGACGTAACCAATGGCGTAGGCGATGACCCCCATCAGGATCGACTGCTGGAGGATCAGGCCGACGATAACCCGGTTCTTGGCGCCGATCAGCTTGAGGGTGGCGATGGTCCTGATCTTGTCGAGGGTTGACGTGTAGATGATGAGCGAGATGATGACCGCCGAGATGACGAGCAGGATCGCCCGGAACAGCCCTAGCTGCATCTTTGCCTTCTTGATCATCCCCTCGGTGAGGATGGTGGTCTGCTCCTCATCGGAGATGGCGCGCAGATGGTTCCAGCGATCGATCCCGGCGCGGACCCGCGCCGGTTCGGCTCCCGGCGCCAGGCGTGCCACCACGGTGTTGACGATGTGGGTGGAGCCGGTGAGCTCTTCCGCCAGGGCAGATGCCTGTTCCGCCTGGACCGGCGGCAGCCCCTTCCGGGCCACCCGGTCCGCGATCCGCACGCGATTATTGCGAATGGCGTTGTTGTCCTCCTTGAACTGGATCTTCTGGGCATCCTCCAGCGTTACCCAGGCCACCGGATCGCCGCTGGAGGAAACCATCTTCCGGGTAAGCCCCACCACGGTGTAGACGTCGCCGGCTATGGCGAGCCGCTCGCCCACCGCCAGCCCCATGGCCCGGTCGGCCACCAGCTCGTAGTGCTTCTGACCGATCCCCCGCCCCTCCACAATGGCCGGCGGCCCGCCGAGCCCTCCCGGTTCGTATCCCACCAGAAAGAAGCGGAACGGCTCGCCGAAGCGCTCCAGTTGGATATTCTGGAAGGAGAGGGGGGATGCCTGGCTGACCCCCGGCACGGCCCTGATCCGGTATTTGAGGTCCTCGGGCATGCGGGAGGTGGCGGCAAAGGGGCCGCTGGTCCCCTGCTGCACCACCCAGACGTCGGCGCCGATGGCCTCCAGGATTGCCAGGGCATCGGCAACGAGACCCCGGTAGATTCCTCCCATGCTCATGACCACGGCCAGGAGCAGCCCCAGCCCCAGGCAGGTCTGGACGAAACGCCCCCGGTGGCAGCGAATGTCGCGGACCGCCAGGTTCACGGCGACACCCTCACCTTCATGCCGTCGCGGAATTTCTTCGCCTGGGTCGGCGTTGGCAGCACCACCGGCTCAGCCCCGGCCAGGCCTGACAGGATCTCGGTGACGCCCTGCCGATCCTCGATGCCGACCTGCACCGGCTTGAAGCGGAGCCGACCTTCCAAAACCGTCCAGACCCCGCGCTTCCCCTCATGGCTCGTCAGGGCCGCGGCAGGCAGGGACGGCACGCCGCGTTTGGCGCCGACCGTGATCAGAACGTCGGACTGTTCTCCCAGGCGGAACGCGGGCGGTGGGGCGGCGAAGGCCACGTCAACCGCCAATTCTTCGGTCACCCGGTCGCTCTCCATGCCGACCCGGGCCACCCGTCCCTGCATGGCACGCTCCGGCGCGGACCGGAGGGAGATCGCGGCCTCCCGGCCCACGGCCACGCCGGCAAGCTGCGATTCGTCCACATGGGCCCTGACCCAGACCACCGCCGGATCGGCAAGGGTGAAGATGCTCTGGCCGGGCGAGACCACGGCCCCCTTCTCCAGGTCGCGGGAAACAATGATCCCGTCGCGGGGGGCGCGGATAACGGTGTCGTCAAGCCGCGACCGGGCCACTCCCCGTGCGGCGCGTCCGGCCGCCGACTCCATGCGGGCCGCTTCCAGGGCGGCGCTGCTTCGGGCTTCCTCCTCCCGTGCCAGGCGCCAGGCCGTTTCGTACTGCTCGGCCTCCTGGCGCGATACCAGGTTCCGGTCGGCCAGGTTCCGGTAGCGTGCTGCGTTGCGCTCGGCCAGTTCCAGGTTTGCCCGGGCCTTTGCCAGAGTGGCCGCCTCCAGGCTCTGGCCGGCCGCCGCCCGGCTGACCCCTGCTTCGGCCTGGCCCAGCTGCGCGGCATATTCGTCGTTTTCCAGGCGCGCCAGAATCTGTCCCCGCCGCACCCGGTCACCCTGGTCCGCGTGAAGCGAAACGATCCTTCCGGTCACCTTGCTGGAAACCCCCACCACTTCCTTGGCTTCCACAGTGCCGTTGCCATAGACCCGTGCCGTCAGGTCCCGCCGTTCGACCCGCACCGTCGTGACCTTCGGCGGGGCCAGGATGGTGGCCTTGACGAGCACGATCAGTGCAGCGAGAAGCGCGGCTCGGATCAGGGCGGTTTTGTGTCTGCGCAGCGTGTGTATCAACGTCATTGTTCCGTTCCTCCGTCGTCGCCAACCGCCCGATCGAGACGCGCCAAAGCGATGCGAGTATCGCCCCTGGCGCGGATATTGGCCGTTTCAGCCTCCAGCTCCCGGGCCTGGGCATCGGTCACCTCGATGATCGTGCCCACTCCCTCCCGGTAGCGCTCAATGGCCAGGGTCCGGCTCTCCCGGGCCGCTTCCAGCTCCCGGCCGGTCGACTCCACCCGGGCCAGGGCCTCCCGCATCCCCAGCCAGGCGCCTTCAACTTCACGCCCCACCTGGAGCTGCTGGTCCCGGCGCCGGGCCTCCACTTCCCGCAGCGCTGCCGCGGCTTCCCGTTCCTTCTCCCTGGTGGCGAACCCCGCGAAGATCGGTACGCTAAGACGCACGCCAACCCCCCAGGTGTTCCCCTCCGGCGGAAAGCTCCGGTCGGCATATCCCGCACCGGCCGTTGCCTCGATCACCGGCAGATGTCCGCCGCGGGCGGCCGTCGCTGCCCCTTGGGCCGCCGCGTGGAGCGCATCGTACCGCTTCAGTTCCACCCTGCCTGCCGTGGCGCGGCGTTTCGCCTCCGCCAGGTCGGGCAGGGAAGGGCTCTCCCCGTCCGGTTCAGCCAGGGGCCGGTCGGGGAGACTGTCGAGCCCCATGGCGGCGGCCAGATCCACCCGGGCCATGTCCCGTTCATTTTCGGCTGCCGTGAGGAGCGTTCGGGCCGCGTAGAGATCGGCCTCGGCCCGGACCACGTCCAGCCGTGGCCTGACCCCTTCGCTGTAGAACGCCCGGGCTTGGCCCAGGACCTCCTCCCGCGCCCGGACGGTCTCCCTCAGCGCTTCGACCCGGCGCTCCGCCGTCAGGAGGAAGTTGTAGACCTCTCGCACCCGGAGCGCCACGTCCTGCCGGACCGCTGCCAGGGATTCGCGGGCTGCGCCCCGTTCTCCCTCTGTCGCCGCCACGGTTCCCGAGGTGCGCCCGAAGTCGTGGATCGTCTGGCGGAGCGTAAGGCCGGCCGAATAGGTCTCCGTCTCCTTGAATCCTTCGAAGGCGGTCAGGTAGGAGCGGCCCCGGTTCCAATCCGCCACCAGGTCCAGCCGCGGATAGTAGCCCGAGCGGGCCTGCCCCGCGCGCGCATCGGCTCCGGCCAGTGATTCCCGGGCCGCCATGGTTCGGGGGTGGTTCGCGAGGGCCGTTGTCAGTGCCTCCCGGAGGGTGAGGGGCTCCGCTGCCGGGAGTCGATGGGCCGACAGCAGGAGAAGCGCCGCGGTTATGACCATTGCTCGCATGGTGTGCTCCATTATTCGTAAAAGTAAATACAAAGTGAGCAATCACTCACTTGCAGGGTAAAAAAATTAGCGGAGCAGTTCCGCGAAATTGTCCCAGAGACGCGCTGCCTCGTCCCGGATATCAAAGGCGAAGCCGCTCATCGACCAGCGAATGGCGGTGAAGGAGATCATCCCCAGGAACGTCATGGCAGTCTCCCTGGGAGAGATCCCCTGACGGAACTCCCCTTCGGCAATCCCTGCGGCGATCACCCCCGCCAGAGTCTCCAGGTAGCTTCCGATCCAGATGGCCATTTTGCCGGCCAGTCGCCGGTCTCCCAGGTGAACCTCCTCGGAGAAAATGAAGCGGGGGATGCCCGGATTCTCGGCAATGAGGGCGAAATGACCGGTGAAGATCTGGTGCAGCTTTTCCACGGGCCGCTGGCTTCCCGCGGCGATCGTCGCCGCCCGTCCGGCCAGGGAGCCACCGATGAAGTCGGTCAGCGCCAGGTTTATTTCCAACTTGCCGCCGAAGTGGCGATAAATGTTCGACTCGCTCATACCTGCCGCCTCCGCGATGGCCGCGGTGGTCATGGCATTGGCGCCGCGCTCGCCAATGACCCGGAGCGATGCCTGGACGATCTCTTCCTTGCGGATGCGGGTACTTTTCTTGGGAATCATGGAACCGCCTCATGCGAGTATACACTCACATTAGCGGATGTGGGGGTGGCGTGTCAATGGGGAAAATGGGGTGAATGCAGAGGTCTTCATGCTGGCGCTGACCTTTGGATGGGTAACGTCCCCTTGTGTCGCAACGTGCTCCCGCATGTACTGTGGTGTGGAGGGCTGGGGGAGAAAAACCCGGCTATCCGATTAGACCTTATGGTTTAGTGTGTCGCACCGTAGTTTGATCTGCATGACGGGCTGATCGTCTTGGGTTGTTAACCAGCGCCCGGAAATGAATTGTCCGTTTTCTGACAGTGATCCGATGAAGTAAAGTTCTGGTCCGCGGATTATGAACTTACCTCTGTTGAAGACCACAGATGATGGGGTGAAAGTGCCGCTCTCGTCATAAGCATGGGCAAAAATTTCCTTTCTTATCGGATCAAAGCCGAAAAGTTCAATGCCGGCTTGCATCCCTTCCGGCATTTTGACTCTCCAGGTATGTAGGAGAAAGGTCTTGCTGCGGTTCCACTCGTACCGGTCTGTTCCTTTGAATTGCTTTCCTGCGGCAGGGCCCGACAACATCACGCCTGTCGTATGCCATGTTCCTGCCAGCGTTGCGAGTTTTTTTAGCGCTGTGGCTCTGTTGGTTGCCATGAGTTTGCCTCCTCAAGGTCTAAAGGGGTGCCCGGTTCGTGTGGCTTGCCCACATGTAACCGGCTGGTGTGTCTCGCCGATCCCGCGACGCAAGCCGTCATCTGTTTCCGGGACAGCAATAAGATGAACGTGATTCGGCATAAGGCAGTACGCCCAGATATCTACGCCACATTTCCGGCGCCATTCACCATCATCCGAGAGAAAGATGTCGCGGCGCTCTATGCCGCGAACGATCACGTGCTGCAAAAAATTAGGAATGTCAATTCGCGCTGATCGTGGCATTGGTAATGAGCTTACAGATAGTTACGTTGCTCTATTCAACAAATCAACAACGTCCCCTGAATCTCTGAATCTCTCCTTAGGTAATTATCAAACTTGGGCAACAAAAGTACTCGTGTAATTTTATCATTAAATGTCTCATGAGTTTCTACACTTGAAGCCAAGACGATCTCATTAGTTGATAGTAATATGATTAGAATAACTAGATATGTTGTAATTGGCATTATTGGTCCTCGTATCTGTATAGATCGGTTGAATCTTGCCCTGTCAGATAGCTCCATTCTTTTCTTATTGTCTGAATAAAAATTTTCTGTTTCTTCCAAAATCGAAAGTCACCCGCAGGAATTGGTTTAGCTTTTGTTCTTTCTTCTTTTGAGGTAATTTTTGGGAGTTCAATAGTACCATTAGGCAAAAATCTAAAAAGTACTTTTTTGTTCCAAAAAGCTCTCATCTCCCAAATGTCTTTCGCATTTCCAGAAAAATAATCCTCAAGTCCAAGTTCTCCCAAATTTCCATATCCGGGTTTATAGATAATAAAATCACAATTGTCTGAGTATGAGAATGGATGTATTAGAGTAGTGTGTGAATGAAAATAAAATGTTCCGTTTTTGTCGGTAAGAGTTTCACGAACCTCAATCACGTTTGTGTAACTGCCAGCCGGTGGGTTTAAGGTAGTTTTCTTGTAAACCGCTACAACTACAGCGCCTTCGACAGGTTCCTTGGTCTCGATGTCCACAACTTGTCCCTTGAACTCGGGTTTATGATAGATCAGCCAACTGCCATGAGCTGGTAGTGCGACAAGTTGCAGGATGGCAGCAATAATGACCAAAGTTGCAATACTCGGATTAAATAGTTTTGGCGCGTTCACCATGTTGTCCTCCTTGTGCCTGTTGCTCAGGTCAGAAACCTTGAATCTTCCAAAGGCCGTTCACGTCGCGGGTAAATATCACATCATAAGAGTAAAGCCCCTCGTTTTGTTCTGAAACCAATTCGTATTGACCTTGGTTGCCGATAATCGAGATGAGGTTGAACTCGCGTGCTGTTGAAGCAATTGAGGAGAGTTGGGCGCCCAGTGCATCGAACATTGTTTGATAGTAATTTTTTGAGGCGGTTAATATCGTTTCAATGGCGGTGAATTGGTCATTGTTTGCGAATCCGCTGAGGAGTGTCTGCCACTTGTTTTGCAATAGTCGATCAATCTGCAACTTTGACAACACGACAACCGTCACCGTATCCTTATGTACCAACCCGTCCGGCCCTATGGTGTCGTCGGTCAGGGTGTAGGTCCCTTCCGCGGGGAGCCTGACCGTGTATCTGGTTGGGGTGGCGCCGGGGAGTAATTCTACCGGAACGGGGCCGGTGTAGGTGTGGCCATGGGGTCAGGCTTGAAAGGTGTGGCCATGGGGTCAGGCTTGAAAGGTTGAAAGATAGCAATAACCTTTTCGCATGGCACGTAAACCGCCGAAGCACGGGGTGTGGCCGCATGGGCGATTCAGGCGTTCAGTAGTGCAACATTGACTGATCTTGCCAAGAAGTTCGTACGAGACGTCTCATTCATGAGTGCGGCAGTCATAAAGCTGGAATAGCGACTAAAATGGATTGAATAATTGCTGATAGACTAGGACGGGGGTATGAGCTTGAAGTTGCAAGTTGTCAAGCCTGACCCCATTTTCTTCCACTTTCTTCTATTAATATTTTCATATTTAATCCTTGAGGTGTCAATATCCAAGCCGTCTTCTTTCTTTGTCAAACATATTGTAAAGCAATGGCGAGTCTAACAGTTTGATATTATGTGAAAAAATATGTGCACTCATCCAAGACTGTTTTATGTCGTTTCGATTAATTGTTTTTGGTATTTCAATTACCCCGGTCGGCAAAAAACGGAAAAGCAGTTCCTTGTTCCAAAAAGCTCTCATCTCCCAAATGTCTTTCGCATTTCCAGAAAAATAATCCTCAAGTCCAAGTTCTCCCAAATTTCCATATCCGGGTTTATAGATAATAAAATCACAATTGTCTGAGTATGAGAATGGATGTATTAGAGTAGTGTATGAATGAAAATAAAATGTTCCGTTTTTGTCGGTAAGAGTTTCACGAACCTCAATCACGTTTGTGTAACTGCCAGCCGGTGGGTTTAAGGTAGTTTTCTTGTAAACCGCTACAACTACAGCGCCTTCGACAGGTTCCTTGGTCTCGATGTCCACAACTTGTCCCTTGAACTCGGGTTTATGATAGATCAGCCAACTGCCATGAGCTGGTAGTGCGACAAGTTGCAGGATGGCAGCAATAATGACCAAAGTTGCAATACTCGGATTAAATAGTTTTGGCGCGTTCACCATGTTGTCCTCCTTGTGCCTGTTGCTCAGGGAGGCCCCAAGGGAGGCCCCAAGGGACGTTGTTAATTTGTCGAATCCAGGAGGCCCCAAGGGACGTTGTTAATTTGTCGAATCCAGATGTGTATCGCACTGAAATTCTGCTGTCGACTCGATTCGGGCAAGAACTTCCTCGCCGCGTCTTCTGGCTATTGCGACGCCTGATCTTGTCATACCCAACACTCTCCCAACCTCTGCCCCGGTGTGGCCCTCTTCTACCGCGGTATAGCAAACGACCGCCCTCGCATCTAAAGTCCGCGGCAGACGAGACAACTGAGCAGGGGGAGCCTGTCGCCGAGAGCGGTAACTGTATCCAGGTACGAATTCCGGGGACACCACGAATTCTGTACGGATGGCCTACATGTCGTCCCACGAACAGGAACTGCCCGAAGGGTATTCGTTATTGTCGTAGATGACACCAGCTCCCCACCACATCTTCCGGCCTCTCATGTTGTACATGTAAGGATAGTAGTCGATGTCGTCGGGGCCGGTTTGATTCATGACCGCTGTGCCGGGATACTGGTGATCCTTGTCAATTACGTCCCAGGTATCGTTAGGGTCCCTTTTTAACCATTTTTCGTGTACTCCATAGCTAAAGGCATAATCAGAGAGGACAAATCCAATACGCAGGAGCCCACCGGGCAGTGATGGATAGTCTTCATAAATGTCGAATGCTGTCGGCGACGCTGGCACGGTGCTGCCTACAGGGGATATGTTGGCATATACGTAGCTTATGGTATGAGGGTAGACGTCCGAAAGGTCGGCGATGCCGTCATTGTTAGTGTCGACCGCGGCCACCGCCGCAGGGCTGCCCGAAGAGAGCCATGTGCCGTTAATGCAGGTGTAATCGGTGTTGTTGTACAGATCCACCGGTGTAGGCTCGGAAATGTCTTTGAGACCCACCGCCACGGCGTCGGCCTCCGCGCCGAGTTGTCCCCGGTATACGACCTGGAGATAGAGGTTGGTTGCCCACAGGGGGATGGGAGTTGCCGACAGGTCGAACACGAGCTCGACCGGTGCGTCCTTCGGGATGCTTGTTCTGCCGGTTTTCTCCGGGACGACGATGTAGCGGTACTCCGGCTCGATATCCACCGGTTCGGACCGGAACGGGTCTTCCAGCGCGAGCCGGTACCTTACGACCAGTTTGATTTGGCCGTTTGACATCAACTCGCCGGTGGAGGTGGTGTTTTTCGCCTTTACCCGCACTTCTTTCAATTCGAAGTCAAAGGGGTCGGTGACGCTGTACACTCCGCTGTCGGGGAGAGTGAGCTCGATGGTGCCGCGATGAAAATACGTCAGCATGGCCACCGAATAGCCGACGGCACGAGGGATGAGGTGTCTGGCATACTCTTCGAAACAGGTTTCATCCACAACGAATGAGCGCGTGAACTCCTCACCTTCGCCGAACTCCTGGAAATACTTTCTCGTATTGGGACCGGGCCGCGCCAGACAGTCGAGCTTTTCTCCCGACGTATTCCGTTTGGAAATCACGAAGGACTGGTATGTCTTCCCATCGACATCGGTGGTCGGGGCCGTGTTCAGAATATTGTCGACAAAAGCCTGGAGATTGGTCTCCTGTTTCCGGGGAGCTGGGAAGTAATGCTTATCGTCGGCAGACAGTCCTTCGGCGAACACTGTGTCTTCCGAAAAGAAGTTGGCATTGGTGTATTCCGCAAGGCCCTGGCTCAATGACGTCGAAGGTGTTTGTGAGCTCGCATAGCTGCGCGTGTCGGACAGGCGGGCCATGGGGACCTTGGACGGGTCTTCGAAGGAGACCGTCAGGTCGACGGTCACTTTGGGGATCGGGGTCGTAGCGAGGATTTTGTTGCTGATGATATCATCATGCGACTTCGCCCAGGTTTCCAGGCCATTCGTAATCCCCGCTCCGTCGAACACAGGGGTGTCGTTACGGACATGGTTGGGTTGGGACATGTCCTGGATCAGGTGCATCTGGTAGCCCAATCCCTTGAGCAGTTTGACCTGACAGTCATCCTTCACGCTCTGGGTCGGCGCCGTAAGGTAGTCGTAATAATGGCTGCGCACGGCTTGCCACGACCAGTCTTCCGAGCCTTTCCCAATCTGGTACGGCCCATCCTGTGCCCAGCGGATGGCGGAAATCCCGGTTTTAATGTCAGTGAGCCCGGCCTCGGCCAAGGGGCGGTTCGGAGCGTGGAAGTGGTTCAGCGAACGAGCTCTTCCGTTGGCGAACTGTATATGGTCACCGGAGTCCTCCAATTCGGACCCCATCTTGATCCATTCAAGGGCACGCAAACCCTTTATCGGTAAACCTAGAAAGTTAGCGTCTATGGGGTTGAAATGGAACTTGGCCGCATACTCGGTGATTGTTTTATGCGTTATCTTATCGTTCCAGCCGAACACTTCGGTGGAAGCGGCCAACAGCAGCGTGGCCAGAATTAGTCTGAATATCATAACCAGTTACTCCTCCGGCAGTAACATATTGGCTGGCATGCCCATTTCTCTCATTTCGATGTTGCTTTCTCGGATTAGATTTCTCATTTTTCCCCTGTGTTCAACGGCGCAGCTCGGAAATGAGACATGCCTATTTCGCCTTTCCTTCATGCTCAATCTCTTCAACCTGAAGGTGGCCTTGTCGCCTTGCCAAATAACCTTATCCTTAGGCCAAACATTCTTGAGGCCGCTCCACGGATTGGGCGTAACCTGCTCATATCCCGCCTTGAAGATGATCACATCCATCTCTTCGATCATGGTGAGCACCAGCAGCCCCAGTCCCGGTATGCTGAACTCGCCTTTCCCGTCGGTCAGCACCTCGTGGCTGTCGTAATAGGTGTGGCTCGCCCCGCCGGCGCCGGGATGCGCCTTGCTCCATTCGCCGAATACCACTGCACCTTCGATCGGTTTGCCGGTTTCGGCATCGATCACCTTACCCTCGTAAGGCCCGTCGATCCGCACGAAGTTGACGCAGCCGGTGCTGACGAGGAAAGCGGCGATGAGGATGAAGCAGTTGGTAACGCGTCGGGTTTGTTTCAGAAGTTGAGCAGCTTCCATATTCCATTCTCCTTGATGAAGTAGACGGGGTATCCGACCATCTTCTGTTCCCCGAGGAGGCCCAAGGGACGTTGTTAATTTGTCGAATCCAGACGTGTATCGTGCTGAAATTCTGCTGTCGACTCGATTCGGGCAAGAACTTCCTCGCCGCGTCTTCTGGCTATTGCGACGCCTGATCTTGTCATACCCAACACTCTCCCAACCTCTGCCCCGGTGTGGCCCTGACCTTCTACCGTGGTATAGCAAACGACCGCCCTCGCATCCAAAGTCCGCGGCAGACGAGACTTTGATGCTATGGCTTTCGGCGCGACTCCATATTGGTCGGCAATGGTCGCAGCAATCGATTCTATCGACATAGGACGTCGCAGTTGTTGGTGCAGGCATTCCTCGGTCTTCAGCTGTTCAACGAAATTTTCATCGCCAAGAATCCTTCTATCGCTGGCCGGACAGCCACCGCCGCTGGCTCCTGAACGCTTTCCGACAAGGTCCGGGCGCTCCCCCTGTAAAACACCATCGGCCATGAATTCGCGGTATGTGCGGCGTGATGCGGAGACTCCCGGCCCAAAATACCGCAGGACCTCGTTGATCCCCTGGCCCTCCAGAACAATCTTCCCCATCAGCATTGCATGGCCGGACCACGGGAAGGTGTCCAGCGCGCCCAGATCGGCAACAATACCAGCACGCAAAGGATTCAGATGGATATATCTCACCAGTTCCAGAAGGTACGAATCCTCATCGCACACGATCGACTTGTACCGATTCTGGAATAGATGCCCGGAGCGGTTGTGGCGCAGGTTGAACGAGACGGCGTAGCCAGTAAGGAGCCTCCGCATGAAGGGGGCAAGCGGGGTCCGTGTTGGCCGGAGCAAAAGATGGAAATGGTTCGACATCAACGACCACGCCAGGCAGTCAACATCCATCTCCAGCAGAAGCTTCTGAAGCCGATTCCGGAAGTCCCACCGATCATCATCCGAGAGAAAGATGTCGCGGCGCTCTATGCCGCGAGCGATCACGTGCTGCAAAAGATTAGGAATGTCAATTCGCGCTGATCGTGGCATTGGTAATGAACTTTCAGATAGTTATATTGCTCTATTCAACAAATCAACAACGTCCCCTGAATCTCCCTGTCTGAAATCAGGATCGTCAAGGCTATAGCCTATGAAAAGCGCTGTTTTGCTTATTAAAAGATTTGCTAAGAAGGTGGAAATAAGAGGATATCGATCCAAGAAGGAATCATAATCTTCTTCTTCAACAACAAGACGGTTTGGATGATGAATATCACCATGAAGTTTTAATAAGCTGACTTTCGGACCTTTGCTGTCTATTGCAAGTTGGTTCTCGTCTATTATGGGATGGCAGTATTTTCCGGCAATGGCATAGCCACGCTCTAGTAAAAACTCAAGATTTGTTGTTACTACAAGCTCAAAATGCAAGTCACAGAATGATCTATGAGCTTCACCCGGAGATGCTTTATCGACAAGTAAATATTCGTGTAATGCTTCTATTAATTTTGCACGTGAAATTCATGTGAGTACGCTGAAATGGCATCTATTGCGTTGGAATATTCATAGTCCTGCAATGAATCCTTAAGAGATTTTCCCAGATCGTCCCATAATGGCATACTTTTCCCGGCTGGAATGTCGGCGTTTTTTGAAAAGCCGGCACCAATAATAGGAACACACCTACTTTGAACGAGATCCTCAAGAAATGGCTTTGGAAAGTATTTAATGTAATCAGTCATAGTTTTCCTCTTTATTGGTGTCTAACGCGGTGAGCCTTCACCTGCCGGGTTTGGGGCAGGTGCAAGGCGTTGGTTATGCGCTCTTTTCTAGCTTTGCTTCTGCCAGTTTGCAGATAAAATTGTATCCCCACGTTCCAAGCACCGGGAGGGTTCCCCACTCATCTCTTTGTGCTTCTCGAATCGACTCGGCTCCACGGAGGATCATCGTTCCTGGCCCTCCTTGAGCAGATAGCAAAAGAGGAAGTTCAATATGATCTTCCTCCAAACGTCTCTCTCCGATTATTACTCCACCTGTCATTATTATCGCTTTTATATGCATATTGCCGAAGGCAATCAGAGGACAGTCCGCAATATCTTCACTTGTTGGAGGTTGGTTGCCTAGCCAGTCAAGCAGTCCTCCAAAAAATGCACGATTTTTTGAAGGGATTTCTGTTGCATTAACTTGAAGGACTCGACCACATGCATATTTCCCAGACGGCAGTGGGACGGACCAAAATTGTCCGGGACGTAAATATGCTGTCGACTTTGGTTCAAACGGGTATTTCATTTTTCTCTCGCATAACGGGGTGCCCTGTTGACCTGCCGTGGGCGTCTTTTTGCCCACGGTCACGGTCTGACAGGCTGGTTATACATTTCTCTTCCTGTTCCTAAAGTGTGATTCAGCAATACTCTCCGCCTGTTGTTGAGCAGTACCAATATCTCGAATAGAAGAGCATGAGTAGTCAGGGGTAGGACAACTGTAGACTATTCCTTGGTCTATATATCTTTTATCGTGTTTTGTGCAGTAGGGAATACCTGTTTCAATAGTGTTATCAGATAAAAGCTTAGTGCGCCATTCATACGTATCAACTTGGATCACTTCTGTATCAATAACTATTGGTTCGGTTAATTCGTACTTTCGTTTTGTTACTGACCATACAAGAAAGGACAATAATGTCATCATTAGTAGTAATATTGGGAATGTATACTGCAAGCTTATTAGGAATTTTACTTGGGCATAAAAAGTTACACACAGAGACGCGACTGTTGTCCCGAGGCCGTATCGAGAAAATAAAAATTGTATCATCTGTTTCAGAAACTCTTCAGCACTTTTTAGGACTACGGATAGCATTTGTTTGGTCCTTAATACTGTGGGTTTATTTGGTTTTTAAAGAATGGTCTAATTCAGGGTGACCGTAGTAAGGGTTACTCCATCAGATACCAGTAAGTTCTTAAAATTTAGCTGGCGAAGGGATGCCAATAGTTTTTGGTCATTTGCCAATCTTCTTCTTAAAGCACAGTTAATTTTCAGGGTGGTATTGCCCTTACCCTGAACAGAGACTGTGCTGCTAATTCCTTTATAATCAAGCTCCATCTCATAGGACTTTGCAAATTCTTTTCGCTCTTCGGCTTGCATTTTAGAGAGTTCTTGCTCCTCCAGTTTCATAAGAGCAGGGAGTTTGGTGTATAGCCGCTTAGCTTCTTTGTACTCGGGAGCTGTTTTAGGGATTGCATCAAGAAAAGTTTTAGCCTCACGAGGCAGTTCAGCTTTTATGAATCCTTTGGCGCGTTTAAGATTTTCAGCAGGGGTATTTTTGTTAACTATTTCATTTGCCATTGCTAACTGAATTGAAATGACCACGCAAATAATTGCTACAAATAATACTCTCATTCCTCTTTCCTCCTCTTGGGTAATTGTGCCCACTATGGAGCACTCAGATTTTATGGGTTTATTTCTTGGCATAACGTCACAAGGCTGACCGGCCATCAGGCCGGTCTTGCCGCTGGATACTATGTAAGGCCCCCCTTGGGCATACGGATTTTTGCCGTATGCTGGACTTTGCGAGAACCCATTCTCCAAAGGAGGCCTTACCCATGAGATTTTACACAAAAACTCACAAACACTACTGCGGAATCGATCTTCATGCGAAGAAAATGTTCCTCTGTATCCTGGATGCACAGGGCGAGGTGCTCCTGCACCGCAACATCTCAAGTTCGCCGGAGGCCTTTCTCAAAGCAGTCGCGCCTTTCCGTGATGGCTTGGTGGTCGGCGTGGAATGCATGTTTGCCTGGTACTGGCTTGCCGATCTCTGCCGTAAGGAAGGAATCGAATTTGTCTTGGGTCATGCCCTTTACATGAAAGCCGTCCACGGCGGGAAAGCGAAAAACGACAAGATCGATTCCCACAAGATCGCGGTGCTGTTACGCGGCGGCTCGTTCCCTGTTGCTTACGTCTACCCTCCGGAGATGCGCGCTACCCGCGATCTGCTGCGCCGTCGGACCCATATGGTACGAAAGAGGGCACAACTGTACGCTCACATCCACAATACAGCTACCCAGTACAATCTGCCGGAAATCGGCGTCCATCTTGCTGTTGAGAGCAACCGGCAAGGGGTAGACAAACACTTTCCCGACCCGCAGGTTCGAAAGATCGTGCAGGTCGATTTGGCAATGATCGATGCCTATGACGACGTTCTCAAAGCCCTGGAATGGGACATCGAGAAAACAGCCCGCCGTCATGACTGGCATACACTCCTGCTGCTGCGCTCTATCCACGGTGTCGGGCAAATCCTGGCCCTGGTGATGCTCTACGAGATCCACGACATCAATCGTTTTGAGTCGGTTCAGGATTTCGCCTCTTACTGCCGCTTAGTCAAATGCAGTCACGAATCAGCCGGGAAGAAGAAAGGCAGCGGCGGCGCCAAGATCGGCAATGCGCATCTGAAGTGGGCCTTTTCCGAAGCAGCCATGCTGTTCATCCGTTACAACCCGCCGGCCAAGAAGCTGGTGGAGAATCTGGCCAAGGTACATGGCAAGGGAAAGGCTATCGGAATCATAGCGCACAAGCTGGCGCGGGCGATCTATTACATGCTGAAAAATAACGTGCCGTTCAACTTGGAGAAGTTCATGGCAACAGCATAGAGCTGGAGGGGATGGAAGCAGCTACAACGTTCAACTGGAGCCACATGGGGCGAGCATGATCACGACCGTGAAAGATGAGTAACAGTGCGTCTTTGAACGCGAACCGGTCGATTGGCCGATGCCCGGATACCTGTCGCTTGGATTAGAGCTCCGTCCCGCTCCTTACATACATGAGTCGATTTCTTGCTGTTTCGGTGTGTTCTGCCCCTCGCCTGAGCCCGGCACTAACTGCGATTCTCCGTCAGGATTAATCCCGACGCTTTGAATGGGACGGCATGAGGGTACGGTACAGTTTCCAGGTCGCGAAGGTGATGCCTTCGCAGCCGCTGCCAATTGTAGTATCCGCAGCGGTGTGAACCTCGATAGGTGTTTGGTGCAGGACCTTTCCTTCTGGCAAAGGTTCCTGACTCTGATGATTCCGAAATGAAGTCAGAACAGAGAAACTGCTGATCCGATTCATTTAAAAAGCGATTCAAAATCGTCAGGGCTCTTTTTTGCCCTTGACGGACGGGGGCCTAATAAGGGTTGAACATTTTTCACCTCAAAAATCAGCAATACATTCGTCATCGAAGTCGTCATCATCTTCAGTGTTTGAATATTTTTCAGAAGAATATGCTCGCCAAGTGTCTTGTCCAAACTTTTCCGCCAAAGCTTGTCTTGCTAATCCAACATGAGTGAAAAATACACCCCGCTCTGAACGTCGTCTGCTAGTTCCTATATATCCTTCATTTTTCGCTTCTTCTAAGTGCTGTTTTTCAGCTTCCATAATTTTATCAAATGCTTCATTGATGATATCTACTAACGATTTTGATGTTTTGATGTCGAAATGTTCCAAATCCTCAAGTAACTCGTGATAATCTTCAAGTGAATCTTTATTCTCAGCAGGGAACATTGAGTCAAGAATATGCGCAAGTAAATCAACGTTGAGTGGGCTGTCTTTAGGTATGGTATTACTACCTATAATGTATTCAGCTCTATCAAGAAGTACTCTCTCAAATTCAAGATCCACAGTTTCAAGCAAGGCAGAAACTCTATGTATAGAACGTCGCACTGGGGCGGGTACGCTAGTTTCACGTTTATATTGAAGGTGATGTGAGGCTGCTGCCCATATATGTTGGGCAAGCGTCCGAATTTGTATCTCTGCTTTTAAAGTTGCGAACTCTTTAAGTGATGGAATTTGTAGCCAACCTTCTGGCAAAGCAATTACTAGGTGAAAAGATTGATAACCAAATTGGTCTTCATGTAGTCTTTCAATTGTATCTTCACGCTCTAATAGTTTGAAAGTATTGCAAATTAAATCACAAGTTTTTTCAACATCTCTTCTGAACAACAACATTAGACGAATGCCAATAAGATCATTCATGTCAGAAACTTTTTTTAGTTCTACATTTTTTCTTTCAATTTTATCTGCTATCGACTCCCAAGCCTTGATTCTTTGCTCAATACGAACACCAAGAGGGATTTGATTTTCTTTAAGAACATGTTCAATCTGTTCACACAAAGATGAAGCATATCTCTTGGCTAAGCCTTCGATTGCTCGATACTCCTTCTGAAGACTCTCAAGCGAAGATTTCATTATTTACTCCTTTGTTCAACGGGGTGCCCGGTTCACCGGCCTCAAGGCCGCGTGTAACCGGCTGGTTGGCCATCGCTTATTCTCCGTGGACCTCATCTTGGACTACTGATTGATATAGGTCGTGGAGCATTTCGCCGACTTCGCTGTTCAGATTTGATTTCTCTCCGTTCTTTGCAAAGTAAAGTTGCAGTGTTCCTTTTTCAGGTGTGTTTTCAATAGCTTTTACGCCATCAAGAACGCAGAGAAAGTTGAATAGTGTGAAATGAACTGTATCGGTGATGATGTCTTCTACTCTTTGCCTTTCTGTCTCCGGCAATGTGTTGAACCATTCAGAATTCCTCTTCAGTTTTGCTCGAGGTCTCCGTCCCGGAGGTGATGTGAGAAGCTCCTTCATTCCGCGGATGCTCGAATCGTGAACTGCGATTTTAATCGCAGCAATGAATTCTTCTTGAGTCATCTCTTTCTCCATTTGGCCAACGGTGCAAGGCTGACCCACGGAGCGTTAGCGAAGATGGGTCTAGCCGTGGGTTATGCCGTCTCAGTAATCGATTCCAGGGGCACCGGACTGGCAAGCAGGGCAGCGCCTTTCATGCATATCGGAGCCATTAGCGCCATACGCGTGGCCACACAGTCCACACTCCACGCGGTACGCTCGCTGAAGATGATCCGTTCCCGGCCTATCTCGGTGGCCAGTACAGATCTGGCTATTTCTGTTGATGTATCCGATTTTGACAGACTCGCCTTTTCCGCTTTTCCATTCGCTTTCTGGTGTCTCAATTTGCACTTTTCGTAGTTCTGCCCATTCCGCCGGAGTTGGCTTGTCCCCTCTTGAGGTCAATTCCAGGTCCTCATTTTTTGCCGAGTAGTGAACTAAACCACCGAACGTTGTGTCGATCATGACGCCATGCTCCATGTATGCCCACTGCTCTTTCGGGAAAAGGGAGTTGTACTGGTCATCGTCAGCAGAGAATACGACAATGCCTTTGTTCTCTCCACCAAGCTTCACTCGGTCCCACATGCACACTTTTTCGCCGTTTGAGTAGTTCATTTTTTTTCCTCTGCATAACTCGTTATTAATAGGTTTTCCTATATAAGAAACATGTTTCCTATATAGGATGCTTGTCACCTATATAGGAAACCACTTTGGCGTCTTATATAGGAAACATACATCCATTTGCTATCATCACTAAAATCCTCTCAGAGTCCTCGCTTCAAACTCTGTAGCTTGAATCAGCCGATAGGTCAACCGGCCACAATTATGCCAGCGAATCCAATTGCTGCGCGAAGGGGATTACCGGTCACCGCACGACTCAATCCCCCTCCACACCACTAACACCCTTTCATAAAACAATTGTCATCCCCGTTCAATCAGGAAAACCCCTATACTCCGCGGTTGTGAGCCTCGTTTCAGGAGATTATGTAACCAGAGCCGTTTCGATGACCTTGATGGATGCAGGCTGCGTAAGGAGCGCGGTCTCCACGGGGTCAAAACTAGATGTTTTTGCAAAAATGCAAAAATAACTGGATTTTTTTATGGTGTTTACATACTATTCTCCGTGACTCCGCACAGATGGAAGAGGCCCCATGCGCCGGTATCTGTTCAGCTTCATGACCAATCTAAAACTTCGCTGGAAGATGCTGGTGCTGGTGATGCCGCTGGTGATCATTCCCATTTTCGTGGTGGGCGGGGTGATCGGCTACATCTCCACCAAGCAGGCCTACCGGGGGATCACCCAGACCTCCCGGGACGACCTGGAGCACATGGCCAGCTTCACCATCGATCTCCTCAATTCCCACTACCAGCAGTTCCAGGTCTACAAGCAGGACAAGATGCGGACCGTTCACCTGGAACTGGCCACCCTCACCAATCTTTCCTACAACCTGGTCGAGGCCCAGAATCGCCAGTACCGGGCCGGCAAGGTCGATCTGCTGACCGCCAAGGAGGAGGCCCGCAAGGCCCTCAAGCGGGTCAGCGTCGGCATGACCGGCTATATCTACGCCATGACCACCAAGGGACTGCTGGAAGTCCACGTGGCGCGGGAAGGGGAGAACGTCTACAACGAGAAGGACGAGAACGGCCGCCCCTTCATCCGGATCATGTGCGAGAACGCGCTCAAGGCCAAGCCGGGGGAGGTGCTCTTCATCGTCTATCCCTGGCGCAACGAGGTGCTGGGAGACAAGTACCCCCGCAAGAAGGTGGTGGCTTACCGGTACTTTCCCGAGTGGGACTGGATCATCGCGTCGGGCGGTTATCTCGAGGAGACCTATGAGGATGTGGCCTTCGAGCGCCGCTCCTTTGCCGAGTTGAAGGAAAAGATCCGCAGCAAGAAGGTGGGGGAGACCGGCTACATCTTCTGCATGGATGACACGGGGACCTTTACCATCCACCCCTCGGGCGAGGGGCAGAATTTCCTCAATGCGGTCGACTCCAGCGGCAACAAGTTCATCAAGGAGATGGTTGAGAAGAAGCGCGGGTGGATTCGCTACCCCTGGCGCAACAAGGGAGACGCGTCACCGCGGATGAAGCTCGTGCGCTACGACTACTTCAAGCCCTGGGGATGGATCGTGGCAGTCGGGTCCTATGAGGACGAGTTCTACCGGGAAGCCAACAAGATCCGGGGGCGCATCGTCACCACCATGACGCTGCTGACCATTCTCACCGGCCTCGTGGCAACGGGGCTGGTCTTCCTCGCGGCCAAGGTGTTCACCGACCCCATCAACTACATGATCGACGTGATCAGAAAGGTAAAGAAGGGGCGTCTGGACGAGCAGATGGAGGTTGACACCGGCGATGAGCTGGGCGAGCTTGCCGGCGCCTTCAACCGGATGACCACCATCATCCGCCAGAACAAGGAGATGGAGGCGAGCCTGGCTCAGCAGGGGAAGATGGCATCGCTCGGCGTCCTCTCTTCGGGCGTTGCCCATGAGATCAATAACCCCCTGGGGGTGATCCTCGGCTATGCCTCGTACCTGGAGTCGAAGATCACCGAAGGGGACCCGACCTACAAATATATCCACGAGATCAAGCGCGAGAGCAAGCGGTGCAAGAAGATCGTCCAGGATCTCCTCTCCTACGCCCGGACCCCCAAGCCCGCCCTGGAGCCCACCGACATCAACGACCTCCTGGGTCAGATCGTGGGGTTTGCCGCCAACCACACCGACATGCACCACGTGACCGTGGTCCGGGAGTTCGCGCCCGACTTGCCGCCGGTCATGGCCGACGGCGACCAGATCCGCCAGGTGGCCATCAACCTGATCCTCAATGCCGGCTCCGCCATGACCGCCGGCGGCGTCCTCACCGTCCGGACGTTCCTGGACCAGGAGCAGTACGTGAACATCGTGTTCAGCGACACCGGCTGCGGCATCCCCCGCGAGGATCAGGAGCGGATCTTCGAGCCGTTCTTCACCACCAAGACCAAGGGGACCGGCCTGGGGCTCGCCATTACGCGCCAGATCGTGGAGATGCACCACGGCCGCATCGCCATCGACAGCGAGGTGGGGCGCGGCACCGACGTTACCGTGCGTCTGCCCCTGGAGCCGGAAGAGCTGTAGCGTTCATTACCGTTGAGAGGTGCCGATCATGTCAGACAAAAAGCGCATCATGCTTATCGATAACGAAGAAGGGCTCTGCCGCATGATGGAGGCGGTGCTCGCCGACAGCGGCTATGCCGTGAAGGGGTATACCCGTTCCTTCGAGGCGGTGGAGGAGTTCAAGGCCGGCGACTGGGACCTGGTGGTGAGCGACATCAAGATGCCCGGCATGGACGGTCTTGAGGTGCTCCAGCGGATCAAGGCCAAGGATCCCCTTGTCCCGGTCATCATGATCACCGCCTACGCCACGGTGGAGACCTCGATCCAGGCGCTCCGGCGCGGGGCCTACGACATGGTCACCAAGCCCTTCGAGCCCGAGGAGCTCCTCTACCGGGTCAAGAACGCCCTCAAGCACACCCAGCTTCTGGAAGAGAACCGGGAACTGCGGGAAGAGCTGGTGGGCAAGTTCCGCTTCGACAACATCATCGGCGCATCCACCGGGCTCAAGGAGGTGCTGGACAAGGTGGAGAAGATCGCCATCCGCGACACGTCGGTCCTGATCACCGGCGAGTCCGGGACCGGCAAGGAGCTCATCGCCCAGGCCATCCATTACAATTCGCTGCGCAAGGAAAAGAAGTTCGTGGCCATCAACTGCGGGGCGCTGCCCGAATCGCTGCTGGAGAGCGAGCTGTTCGGCTACCGCAAGGGGGCCTTTACCGGCGCCAAGGAGAACCGCCAGGGGCTCCTGGAGGCGGCCGACGGCGGCACGCTTTTCCTGGACGAGGCGGGCAACCTCCCCATGAACGTCCAGAAGACGCTGCTCCGCTTTCTCCAGGAGCAGGAGTTTCTGCGCATCGGCGACACCACCCCCACCAAGGTCGACGTGCGGATCATCTCCGCCACCAATGCCGAGCTGAAGGAGGCGGTCAAGAGCGGTGCCTTCCGCGAAGACCTCTACTACCGGCTCAACGTGCTGAATCTTCATCTGCCCCCCCTGCGGGAGCGGCGGGCCGACATCCCGCTGCTGGCGGCCCACTTCATCACGCTGCAGAACAAAAAATTCGGCACCGCCATCAAGGGGCTCGCCCCGGACGCCCTGGAGGCGGTCATGGAGTTCTCCTGGCCCGGGAACATCCGCCAGCTCAAGAACGTGATCGAGGCCTGCACCGCCATGGAAAACGGCGACTATCTCTCGCTTCCGGTCCTCTCCCAGTTCATCGAGATCCCCCTCCTCGCGGGCGGGGACGAGGAGGGCGTTGCCGGCGAGCTGGAAGAGAGCGACTACTCCCAGGCCCTGTCGCGCTTCGAGATCGACTATCTGAAGGGGCTCCTGCGCAAAAATCACGGCAACGTGGAGGCGGCAGCCCGCGATGCGGGGATGAACATGGCCACCATCTACCGCAAGCTCAAGAAGTACAATATCCGCCGTGAAGACTACGTCTGACGGCCCGTGGGTGCCCCTCGGGGGCGCTCTCCCCTGCCGGCCGCACGATGACGTTCACTCCGTTCTCACCGTTGAGACGGGTTTGCATTTCTGCAAAACCTTCTGCCGCGGCCGTTGCAGCCCTGCAATCCTTTACGCCGATAACCGGAACGCCCTGAAATCATGAGGTATTGTCGGGACGTCCGCTGCCGGCGGCACCCCCCTGCCGTCTCCGTAACCTCTCCGGCGCTCCCGGTACCCTCGCACGACTGCAAAAACGACGTTCTAGCCTGTTCCTCCCAAATGCTCCCCATGGTTCCCATTGTCATGGGTAACCTATTGAAAATACAAACTTAAAAAAACAATAAAAGCCTATTCACGTAATTGGTATACAGGTTGCTCTAGGGATAGGCAGTTACTCCTTCATTGCATGGGACAGGGTCGGGGATGGTGACGACCAGATGATCCGGCTCTCATCCCATGCGCGTCAATCGGACCGGACACGGTTTAAGAGATAGAGGTATCCATGAAGGACGGAATAGTCTGCCCCTTCTACGGTAAGAGCGATGACATCTGCGATGTGGGTTGCGGGTACATCTCGCCCCACGACGTCAACATGATCATCAAGTTCTGCAGTTGCCGCTACCGCGAGTGCATGAAGTACCAGGAACTGGCCGAGCGGTTTCCCCACGACATCCTCACACCCGTCAAGTGTTGACCATACAAGGAGGAAGACACCATGCTGTACAACATGAGCCTGTATCTCCACGGACCGTACATTCTCTATGCCCTCACATTCGTTGCAGCGTTAACGGTTATATCGTTCGTAAAGGAGAAGAGAGATGAGCGAAAAAGAGCTTGAACTGCTGGCAAGGATCGAGGAGCTCGAGCGGCACACCTGGCGCAACAGCGCCATCCTTCGGGCGGTCGCCATGGTTGCGGGTACGGCCATGATCGGCATCATCGTCGCCTCCGGCGTGGTCGGCGGCGGTCACGGCAGCCACTGGACCGGCCCCGCGTGGAACACCATGTGGCTCTACGGCCTGTTCGCGGCCAATGCGGTGTCCATGTTCTGGACCACCCACAAGGATTAGGAGGAACACGCCATGCCAATGAGTATCAAGAACGCAATTCTGCTCCTCGTGGTGGTGACCCTCTGCGCCGCCTTCAGCATGAGGATCTTCCAGGGACTCGACGAGATGATGGGCGACCAGTACTGGGTGGTGGACGTCTCCCAGGGTGATCACGGTTGGTACGGCATGGGGCTGCTGCCCCACGTGGTGAAGATGCCCAAGGATGTCGTCAAGGCCCTCAACACCGATGCCGACCCGGCCAACAACGTGGAGATCTATGCCCAGGCGGGCGATTTCGCCGGCGATTCGGTCTACGGCATCTGCTTCGGGATTCCGCTCATCATGTTCCTGATCTGGTTCGCCTTCATCATCGGCTTCCCGGACCGGGTGGACCCCTATTTGTTGCCGCGCAAGATCTTCACCATCGCGGTGATCATCACCTGCTCGGTGGTGGTCAACCTCTTCCTGATGAGGATCACCGCCGACTTCGCCACCGACCCCATGGCGCGCATCGCCAACGTGGCGGGCAACCACGCCTCGCTCCTGTTCCACAACGCCGGCATCTGGTTCGCCATCCTCTTCTCGGCCCTGGGGACCCACAGCCACTCCATGCACGAGGTAGCCGCCCCTGACAGCCGCCAGTGGCAGACCCAGGCCAATGAGAAGTTCTCCTGGATGTTCATCCTGCTCGGTGCCGTCACCGTGCTGGAAGTTTCCCTGGTGAACAGCAAGCTTGCCCTCCCCGACGCGGCGGTGGACTACTCGGTCTGGATCATCTGGGTGGTGATCTTCATGCGGATGTTCGGCTTCTCGCCCCGCTACTGGATCAAGCGTGGCCGCGGCATCTCCATCATGGTGGTCGGCACGGCGCTGACCCTGGGCGCCTTCTACCTGCTGGAGCGCGCCACCGGCACCCTGGGCGCCGGCTTCGCCTCGCCGGTTCTCGCCAAGGCCCTCGGCGTCGAAAACCAGAACATCGGCCTCTCGCTCATGATCTCCATCTACCTCATCTTCTGGATGGAGTTCGCCGCGGCAATCCGCATGAACGGGCCGGTAAAGAAGCCTGCCGAGCAAAAGATTCCGTAGGCGGGAGCGAGATAATGCATCACCAAGGCGACGGCTTAGCCGTCGCCTTTTTTTTTGTGGCGACCACTGTAGACCAGATGCCGATCAGCCGATACTATACAATAGTAATTCCCGTGTCCGATGTGGGTACGAAAAGGGAGAAAATTATGAACGGCTGGAAGATTCTCGGGGTTTCGTTCTCGGTGTTGCTGGCAACAACCCTGCCTGAAATGGCGCAAGCCGTCCCCGCCGAGCCCACCGTGCTCGATATGCATCAGGAGGACGGCACAGCATTCAGGGCCCGCAAGTGGGGCGACGAGTCCCGGCACGGTTGGGAGACCGACTCCGGCCATACAATCGTGTTCGATGGCAAAAAACGCGGCTGGTACTATGCCGACCGGGCGCCCGATGGCGGGCTCATGAGTTCAGGGAGGGCCGTGGGGCGTGATGCTCCTCCCTCACATGTGCCCAAAAGGCTTCGGCCTCCCCGGGGGATCGTAAAGCAGCTCGACCGCGAAGGGCGGTTCGCGCCTCAACTCAAGTCGCCATCCGATGCAACGGCGCCTTTGCGTGTCGTTCAGGAGTCTGCGCTCCAGCCCGCACCGCCGTCGAGCGGCTCGACCAATCTCCCCGTTATCCTCGTGAACTTTTCCGACCGTACAACGACCAACACCCCTCAGGAATTCCAGTCGCTCCTGTTCGGGACCGGAACATACAGCCTCAAGGATTACTATCAGGAGGTCTCCTCCGGCAGCTTTACCCTGTCCCCCGGTCCGGCGGGTATCGTCGGCTGGGTCCAGGCGCCCAACACCCATGACTACTATGGCAGCAACAACGCCTCGGGTGATGACATGTGGCCGGGCGATCTGGTGTATGAAGCAGTCCAGGCCGCCGACGCGACGGTCAACTTCGCGAATTACGACGGGGACGGCGACTGCTACGTGGATGCGGTTGCCATCGTCCACCAGGGGACCGGCGAAGACCAGGCGGGAACTCCCGCCACCGACATCTGGTCTCACCGCTGGACCCTGAGCAGCGCCAAATACTTTGGCAGAAGCCACTACGGCACCTATACCACCAACGACGCCTGCACGGCTAATCCGGGCACCATGGTCAAGATCAACGACTACATCATGCAGCCAGAGCGCTACGGTACGGGAATTGCCACGGTGGGCGTGTTTGCCCACGAGTTCGGCCACGTGATGGGGCTCCCGGACCTCTACGACACGGACGGTTCATCCGAAGGGGTGGGCAAGTGGAGCCTCATGGCCGCCGGCAGCTGGACCTACGTCTCGCGCCAGGGGGACCGCCCTTCACACCTTGATCCCTGGAGCAAATACAAGCTGGGGTGGGTGGCCCCCCAGAAGGTGACGTCGGCCCGGGCAGGGTTCAGCTTTGCCCCCGTGGAAACGACCGCCTCGGTGGTGCAGCTTCTTGAAGGCTCTCCCGCCAGCAGTACCGGTGAATATTTCCTGCTGGAAAACCGTCAGCAAACGGGCTTTGACGCCGGCCTCCCCGCCTCGGGACTCGTTGTCTGGCACATCGACGAAAGCAAAGCCAACAACACCGGCGAGTGGTATCCCACCTGCGGGGCCTCCTGCACGTCCCACTACAAGGTCGCCCTGGTCCAGGCAGATGGCGTCTACCACCTGGAAAGGGAAATGAACCGCGGCGACGCGGGGGATCCTTTCCCGGGCACCTCCGGCGTGACGCGCCTCACCGCGGACACGGTGCCGAACAGCCGGCTCTACAGCGGTGCCGATTCGGGCTTCTACCTCGATTTCATCCGGGTGTCGGGCTCCACCATGCTGGCAGACATCGGTTTCGGCACCTATGTGGATCGCACGGTCACCATCCTCACTACCGGATTTGAGTCCCTGGTCCAGAATCCGCCCGCCGGCTGGAGCCTGGTGGACAATGCGGGCACCGGAGCCCTGTGGCGCTTCGACGATCCGGCAAAGAGAGGCAACAATACCGGGGGGGCAGGCGGCTTTGCCATTGCAGACAGCGACTATGCCGGCGCAGTCAACATGGATACGGAGCTTCGGACACCGCTCCTGGATCTGAGCGGGTACGAAACGGTCACGCTGAGGTTCAAGACGTTGTTCGAATATGAAGCCGGCGAGATTGCTGCCGTGGAGCTGAGTACGAACGGCGGCGCCGGACCCTGGCAGACTCTCTGGAGCAGGAGCGGGGGCAACTATGGCCCCGCCACGGAAGAACTGGACCTCACCTCCCTTGCGGCCGGCAAGCCAAACATCATGATCCGCTTTCACTATTACGGTGCCAACTACGCCTGGTTCTGGAAAGTGGACGATGTGGCACTGACCGGCATCCCCCGCGCTCAGCATCAGCTCGCCGTGACCGTCAACGGCGGCGGTACGGTAGCCAGCTCGCCTGCGGGGATTTCGTGCCCGGCGTCCACCTGCAGCGCGTTGTTCTATGACGGCCTCCCGGTGACGCTGACGGCCACGCCCGCTGCGGATTACGTTTTTTCCAGCTGGTCGGGGGCCTGTACCGGCACCGGTCCCTGCGTGGTCATCCTGGGGGGCGATGCGGCCGTGACGGCTACCTTCGTGCCGAGCACCCGCAATCTGAACGTGACGGTTTCCGGCAACGGACAGGGGACCGTCACCAGCGTTCCGGCCGGAATTGCCTGCTCGTCGGGTAGCTGCAACGGAGCCTTCGATACGGGAAGCCAGGTGGAACTCATCGCCACGCCGTCCGCGGGGTCGCTCTTCGCGGGCTGGTCGGGCGACTGCGCCGGCACCGGTGCCTGCACTCCGACCATGACCACCGACCGGAACGTCGGCGCCGCGTTTGACCCCGCACCAACGGTAGAGCTCACCATTGGCGCCGCCACGACACTCCACACGACCCTGGCGGCAGCCATGGCCACCGTTGCCGATGGTTCTGCCGCCGCCATCAAGGCCAGGGCCATGGAGTTCCCGGAGAGCCTGGCCATCACCGGCGGGAAATCCGTCGTATTCTACGGCGGATACGCCGAAGGCTTCGGCGGCGTTGCCGGGTACTCGGTCCTGCGCGGAACGGTTACTGTCGGGGTCGGGACGCTCACGGCAAGCAATCTGGCGGTTCGGTAACCTTGACCCTCTCCCGGCTTTCCGCGGGAGAGGGTCAAGCGTTTCTGCGGATGGTCCAGGTTGTCTCTCATCCTACCTTCACCGCGAACATTGACAAACCCGCTCCGCGACAACTACAGTATCCGGAGACGCTCCCTTCGACGGAGCCCCGGAGGTTGTATCCATGCAAACGAGAACGAGGATAACCATCGGCCTGGTGGTTGCCATATTCTGCCTCACCATCGGCGTGGCCGCCGGATGGCGCCACTATAACCCTGCTGCCGACCAGGTCGGTGCCGAGCACCTGAGACTTCTCCGCGAGGTCGTCACGATCGTGCGGAGCAGTTACGTGGAAGAGGTGGACGGGAAAAAATTGCTGGAAGGGGCCGTCAACGGCATGCTTGCCTCGCTGGACCCCCACAGTTCGTATCTCCCGCCGGAACCCTTCACCGAAATGAAGACCGAGATATCGGGCTCCTTCGGCGGCCTCGGCATCGAGATATCCATGCGCGACGGCAAGCTGACCGTGGTTGCCCCCATCGAGGATACTCCCGCCTGGCGGGCCGGAATCCAGTCGGGCGACCACATCTGGAAGATCGACGATACTCCCACCCGCGGTCTCACCATCACCCAGGCGGTCAAGCGGATGAGGGGCGAGAAGGGGACCCTGGTCTCCCTCTCGATTCTGCGGAACGGGAACGGGAAACCCCTCGTGTTTCCGCTGGTTCGCGACATCATCAAGACCAGGAGCTTTAAGTCCCGGACTCTGGAGCCGGGCTACGGCTATGTCAGGATAAGCCAGTTCCAAGAGCGGACCGGGGATGATTTTGCCGCTGCCCTTGCCAAGCTTCGGTCAGACAACGGCGGGTCCCTCAAGGGGCTCGTGCTCGATCTGCGGAATAATCCCGGCGGCCTCCTTGATGCCGCAGTGGCGGTGGCGGGGCGCTTCGTGGGGGAACGTCTAGACAACGGCCTCATCGTCTACACCGAAGGGCGCGAGCACTTTGCCAAGCGGAGCTACAGCGCCACCATCGGCGAGAAAGAGCCGCGCTACCCCCTTGTCGTCCTCATCAACGGCGGCAGCGCCAGCGCCTCGGAGATCGTGGCCGGAGCTCTCCAGGACCACGGCCGCGCCGTCATCATGGGAACCCCCAGCTTCGGCAAGGGATCGGTTCAGACGGTGGTCCCCCTCAAGGATGGCGCCGGGCTCAAACTGACCACGGCCCGCTACTACACCCCCAAGGGGCGTTCGATTCAGGCCCGGGGCATCGAGCCCGACATCGTCGTGGAACGGGCGGGGTTCAAGGAACTGCCGGACAAAGGGGGGGCCGGATTCCTCGAAAAGGATCTGGACAACCATCTGTCCGGGGCGGAATCGGGCGTGGGGGAAAAGAACCCCGAGCAGGACGCGAAAAAGGTCCCGACCGCGCCGGCGACTCCCGAACACGAGGTTGACAAGGATTATCAGCTTCTTCGGGCTCTTGAATTGCTCAAGGGGTGGGATGCCATGCGCAAGGTGGCCACCGCGAAGCGCTAGGCCGTTGGCCGAAATGGGGATGGTGTTGCCGAAACGGGGCATACTCAGCTGAGTGTGCCCCGTTTTTTGTTGCGTGAGCTGATGTGCCTGCCCCTTCACGGCGTCGCTGGGCCATTCTCTGGTCGAATCTGCTGTTTTTTCGTAAACTTTCCGCCGGATTCGCCGATAAGCTCGATAACGGCCCGACACGGGCACTGCACCACGCCTCGGGGGTAAGAATGAACAGCAAACGATATAGCTCAAACCCGCGACCTGCCGCACGCGTCATCCGGTCGCTTGCCGTGCTGGCTCTGCTGGCGGGCCTGCCGGCCGGGGCCGAAGCCGGGCCGGCAGGCCCGGTCATGGTCAGGGATATCAACACCGCATCGGCACCTGTCTCGTCCAACCCCTCCGGCATGACGGCCAATGGCGGCATCCTCTTCTTCAGTGCCGGCGACGGCGCCAATGGCCCGGAACTCTGGAAGAGCGACGGCACCGCGGAAGGAACGGCGCTCGTCAAAGATATCAATACCGGGCCCGGGCCGGGCACGCCCCAGTATTTCTCCGTCATGAACGGGATCACCTATTTCTCCGCCATGGACAGCTTCCGCGGCGTGGAACTCTGGAAAAGCGACGGAACGGCCGCGGGGACGGTCCTGGTGAAGGATATCTACCAGGGGGGCGAATCATCCAATCCCCTGGAACTGACAACGGTGGGGGAAACGCTTTTCTTCTCCGCCGAGCATCCCGTCTATGGCAGGGAGCTCTGGACGAGCGACGGCACCGCCGAGGGAACCGTCCTCGTGGCCGATATCGCGGCAGAGGCGAGTTCGGCGCCCCAGTGGCTGAGGGCGGTCAACGGTACGCTCTTCTTCGCGGCCGACGATGGTCTCCATGGCCGGGAGCTCTGGAAGAGCGACGGGACGCCGGAAGGCACGGTGATGGTCAAGGATATCAACCCCTTCGGCGGATCCGAGCCGGGCGAGATGGCGGTGTCCGGCGGCATCCTCTACTTTACCGCCGATGACGGTGAAAATGGCCATGAGCTCTGGAGGAGCGACGGCACCGCCGAAGGGACGTATCTGGTCGCCGATATAGCCCCCGGCGAAGAGAGTTCCTACCCCTTCGAGCCGGTGGGCATCAATGGCATGCTCTATTTTACGGCCAATGACGGCTACACCGGGTACGAACTCTGGCAGAGCGACGGCACCCCCGAGGGGACGACGCTGGTGAAGGATATCAATCCGGACGGCGAAGACTCAATGCCCTGGGGCATCGTGGGCATGGACAGGTACGTCTACTTCGCGGCCGATGACGGCGTCAACGGGTATGAACTCTGGCGCACCGACGGCACCATGGGGGGGACGGAGATGGTAGCCGACATCCAGCCCGGGGTGGGCGGTTCCATGTACAGCTCTCCCCGGCTGGTGAACGGCATGCTCCTCTTTGCCGCCGACGACGGAGAGCACGGCATCGAGATATGGAAAAGCGACGGCACCCCCGAGGGCACCCTCATGGTCAGGGATATCATCCCGGACGCCATGTCGTGGCCATCCGAGCTCATGGTGCATAACGGTACACTCTACTTCGCAGCCGACGACGGCGTAAACGGCACGGAGCTCTGGAAGAGCGACGGAACGGCCGAGGGCACGGTGCTGGTGCGGAACATTGCACCCGAGTCGAGCAGCAGCTATCCCTACTACCTTACCACCATGGGGAATACGGTGTTCTTTGCAGCGGCCGATTCGGAGGGGGACTTTGACCTCTGGCAGAGCGACGGCACCGCCGACGGCACGGTGCAGGTCAAGGAGATCAATCCCAACGGATGGGCGTATCTGGAACAGCTGTTCGTGGCGGGCGATACCCTCTATATCCTGGCCGATGACGGTGAAACCGGCTATGAACTCTGGAAGAGCGACGGCACCGCCGAAGGTACGGTACTGCTGAAGGATATCAACCCCGGACCCCAGGGGATATACTTTCCCACCAACCCCAATTATTCCTTTTCCACGGCAGCCGTCGGCAACACGCTGTACTTCCCGGGATACACACCGGCCAACGGCCACGAACTCTGGAAGAGCGACGGCACCGCTGAAGGGACCGCCCTCGTAAAGGACATAAATCCGCTTCTGGACTTTTCTTCTTTACCCGACAGCTTTACTGCCATGAATGGTTCGGTCTTCTTTGTGGCCGATGACGGGTCCCACGGTGCCGAGCTCTGGAAAAGCGACGGCACCCCGGACGGTACGCAACTGGTCAAGGACATGTACCAGGACGGACTCGGCTCCCGCCCCCTTTCGCTGACGGTCATGGACAACGTCCTCTATTTCAGCGCTGCCGGCGACGAAGCCAATGGCTACGGACTCTGGAGGAGCGACGGCACCACCGAGGGGACCGTATTGGTGAAAGACACCTCCCCCGGCAATCACTTTCTTCTTCCTGCTTACCTGACCCCCGTGAACGGCACGTTGTTTTTCGCCGCTTATGATGAGAGCGCCGGGTTCGAGCTCTGGAAAAGCGACGGAACAACCTACGGGACGGTACCGGTGGCCGACATCATGCCCGGAGAGAATTCCTCCAACCTGCGGCTCTTGACCGGCGTGCACGGCACCCTGTTTTTCGTGGCCGACGACGGGATTCATGGCGAGGAACTCTGGAGGAGCGACGGGACGCCCGAGGGAACGGTGATGGTGAAGGACATCTTCCCGGGTGACGGCGTGTCGGGCATCACCTGGATGAAGGTGCTGAACGGGGTGCTCTACTTTGCGGCCGCCGACGGCATGAATGGCCTCGAACTCTGGAAGAGCGACGGCACCGCCGACGGGACGGTGCGTGTCACGAATATCATGGCCGGTGAGGGAAGCTCCTCCCCTTCCTACCCCGTGGTGGCGGGAAACGCACTCTATTTTGCCGCCAATGACGGTGAGCACGGCGTGGAGCTCTGGCAGTTCGTTCCCGAACCGCCCAACGGGGACCTGACCGGCAACGAGGCGCTGGATGTGCCCGATGTGCTGCGCGCCCTGCGAATTGCAACCGGCATCGCCGAGCCCACCATGGCCGACTTCATTCATGGCGATGTGGCCCCCCTCGCTGCTAACGGCCTCCCGGCCCCCGACGGCATCATCGACATGGAGGATGTGCTCGTCGTGCTGCGGAAGATGCTGGGGGTCTTGACGTGGTGACAGCGGTCCTCTGAGGGGAGAATGATCAACAGCAGGCAACGGCAGTCCCGGCGCTCGGCGGTTACTCAACCGTCGAGCGCGATTTTTTCTTCATTCCCACCAGCTTCTTTTCCGCAAGCCGCTTTTCCCTTGCGCCCTTGGGCACCTTGGTGGCGATCCGCTTTTTTGCCTTCTTCTCCCGCTTTTCCAAAGCCAGACGCAGGCGATCCATGGCCTTTTCCCGATTCTGCATTTGCGAGCGGCTCTCGCTGGCCTGGACCACGATACCGGTGGGGAGGTGGCGGATGCGCACCGCCGAATCGGTGGTGTTGCGGTGCTGGCCGCCGGGCCCCGATGCACGGTAGTACTCCACCCTGATGTCCGTTTCCCTGATTTCCACCATACGCCTTACCCCTTTCACTCCCACGCCGCCAAGGTACCATGAAAGTCGGTCCCTTTGCCAGTGCTTGCGGCCGGAGAACCCGCCTGTAAAAAAATGGATTCGGAGCCTTGTATACGAGGAATGTTTGTGTAACATTAAACGACAATCATTTCCCGCCATGGGGCACGGACGCTCCTGGCAACGGCCGATGACCTCGGAGCCTTCCCCCCGGGGACCGCAGCCGTAACTGCCCTGAAAAACGTATTGAGCACCAACGGGGTTTTGGTATGCCATGGACGGCACAGCTGAACCGTGATGACGACAGTGTCGCGAGCGTGTACGCCGACGGTCTGGATTACCTTGAGGACGAGCTCCGGTGGCTCGATTGCCTCATCCGTTACCGGATCGGCGGCCAGCCTCGGAGGGGGGGCGACCCCTTCGGGCAACTGCGGGGGCTCGTCCTCTCCGACGACGAGATCAACGGTCTGCTCTCGGGCGATGCCGGGGAGCCACCGAGAGGCTCGTCGGAACTGGACGACGAACTGGCCGCTCTGGCTGCCGGGGTTACGGAGCGGCGCGCCGCCACCCGCCGGGCCGGGATATCCCTTCCCCTGGACAACCTTTCCCGTACGTTCAACCTTTCTCCCTTCGAAGAGAAGTGCCTCCTCATCTGTCTTGCCCCCGAACTGGACCCCAAGTACGAAAAGTTCTTCGCCTATCTTCACGACGACGTGACGCGCCGGCTGCCCACCATCGGCCTGATTCTCGATCTGCTCTGCCCCTCCTTTCCGGATCGGGTGGCTGCCCGCACCGTCTTCGATCTTCGGGCTCCGCTGGCGAAATACCGTCTTGTACGGTTCATCCAGGATTCACCTGACGGTCCCTTTCCATTCCCTTCGCGGCAGCTCATGCTCAACGAACGGGTCGCCGGCTTCCTGCTGGGGCACATCCATCCGGACCCGCTCCTTGCCGACTCGGTCCGTCTGGTCCTCCTCAATCCGGCGGAGCGGACGACTCAGGAGAGCGATCCGAACCGGGAGTGGACACGGCATCTGGTCCACGCGCACCTGACGGCCCAGGAGTCGTCGGAGAGAAGTCTGGTGCTGTTCTGCCGCGGTCCCCGGGGCGCAGGGAAGCGGGAGCTGGCCGAGGCCGTGTGCCGCGATCTCGGTCTTGGACTCCTGGTGGCGGATGTGGAGCGGATGCTTGCCGGAAGCGTCCCCTTCGGGGAGATGGCGTGGCTTCTGGGCCGCGAGGCCGCTCTCCAGCCCGCCGTCCTCTGCCTGGAAGGGATGGATGCTCTCCTTGCCGGAGAAAAGGATCATTCCTCCGAACTCACGTCACTCATGGACGCCATACGAACATTCTGCCGCGTCACGTTTGTTTGTTCCTCCCGCCCCTGGCTTCCCCGGAATCGCCACCCCTCAGACTTTTTCATCGAACTGGACTTCCCCCTGCCGGATGAAGGGGCGAGGAAGCGACTGTGGGAGCAGGGATTGCGCGGCGGTACCCTGGCGGCCGGTCTCGGCGAGGCCGGCGCCTTGGCGGGGACGTTCCGCTTCACTCCCGGCCAGATCCGCCATGCGTTGGCCTCTGCCCACGACCTGGCCGCCTGGCGCGGCGGAGTGGGAGAGGCCGGCGACGGACCCAGCGCGGCCGATCTGCTCCACGCTGCCTGCCGTGCCCAGTCGCACATCCGCCTGGGTACTCTGGCGAGGAGGATCGAACCCGTTCACACCCTGGACGACATCGTGCTTCCTGCCTTCCAGATGGCCCAGTTGCGGGAGATCTGCGCCCAGGTCCGCTACCGGCACCTGGTCTTCGGCCAGTGGGGATTCGACCGGAAGCTCTCCTCGGGCAAGGGGCTTACGGCGCTCTTCACGGGGACTCCCGGCACGGGCAAGACCATGGCCGCAGAGGTGGTTGCCCGTGAACTGGGGCTGGAGCTCTACCGGATCGACCTCTCCCAGGTGGTGAGCAAGTACATCGGTGAGACGGAGAAGAACCTGGAGCGCATCTTCGCCGAGGCGGAGACCGCCGGCGCCATCCTGTTCTTCGACGAGGCCGACGCCCTGTTCGGCAGGCGCTCCGAGGTGAAGGACGCCCACGACCGTTATGCCAATATCGAAATCGGCTACCTGCTCCAGCGGATGGAGGAGTACAGCGGCATTTCCATCCTGGCCACGAACCTCCGCCAGAACCTGGACGAGGCCTTTACCCGACGCATCCGGATCGTGGTGGAGTTTCCCTTCCCCGACGAGGAATACCGGGAAATGATCTGGCAGCGCATTTTTCCGCCGGAGCTTCCCGTGGGGGACGATGTGGACCTGGGATTCCTGGCCCGCCGGTTCAGAATCTCCGGAGGAGACATCAGGAACGTGGCCCTGGGCGCGGTCTTTTATGCGGCCGAGGAGGGGCGGCCCCTGGCCATGGCGCACCTGGTCCGCGCCCTGGGCAGGGAGCTGCGCAAGACGGGAAAACCGTGCACCAGGGAGGAGTTCGGAGACTACCTGGAGATGCTGGCGTGACAGGGATGGAGCCATGAGCGACTACACGGTGATTGCCGATATCGGGGCCACGCTGATCGGGCTGCTGCGGGAGAGCATGGGCGACCTGCTGTCCGCCGACGCCATCGCGCTTCTCTCACCGGCGGAGCTGGAAGGGCAGGACATCCGCCTGACCCTCTTCCTCTATGCCGTGAGCGAGAATCCGCACCTGAAAAACGCCCCGGCCCCGCCGGCTCCGCCGGGCATCCGCCGGGCGCCTCCGCTCCACGTGGACCTTTCCTACCTGCTCACGGCCCACGGCTCCCGCCTCATCACCGACCGGACAGAACGCTCCCTGGAAGAGCACCGGATCCTGGGGCGGGCCATGCGGGTGCTCTACGACAACTCACTGCTGGCGGGATCGGTCCTGAAGGGTGGTCTGGCCGGATCAACGGCCCAGTTCCGGATGAATCTCCAGCCCCTTGCCCTGGACGACCTGTCCAAGATCTGGACCGCCCTGCCCAACAACGCCCTCAAGGCGTCGGCAGGGTACCAGGTGACCCCGGTGGCCATTGATTCCACCCGGTCCACCGGCGGGAAGCCCGTGGTGGAGCGGACTCTGGAGTACTACCAGAAAGGGGTCGGATCATGACCGAGGCAGTGATGCTCCAGCCGCCCGACCGGTCCGTGAGCCGCCTTGCCTTTGCAGTGCGGCTGGTTGACGACTTCGCGCCGGAGCGGGAGCCTCCGGCCGGGGTAACGATGACGCTCACGGGAGGCGGAACCCAGGGCGTTCGCAACCCCGGCGGCTGGCACCTCTTCATGGATCTGCCCGCGGGAACGTACCGGGTGAGCGCCCGGTCAGAGCTCTACCTGGCGGAGGATAAGGAGATCGACACCGCGCTGCTGGATCCCGGCCTGCCAGTGGTGGAACTGCTGCTTAAGCCGTCCGCTGCCTACCCGTTCCCGCCCGGAACCACGCTGGTCCGTGGCGTGGTGAGGAACGAAGCGGACCTGGGCGTGCCGGATGCCCTGGTGGAGGCGGTTCCCTGGATGCCCGCACCATCGGTGAAGGGGCGGGTGCGGCAGGGGGGCGCCCAGGCGGGCCAGCCGACCATCCGCCTTGAGCACCTGTCGGGAGGACTGGCCGCGGGCGACATGCTGCTGGTCAGGGATGGAGACCCGTCCCGCCAGGAGATCGTCCGGATCGCTACGCCTCTGCCGTCCAACGCCTCCCAGCCGTTCAACCTGGCCGCGCCGCTCCGTTTCGGCCATGCCGCGGGCACTCCGGTCCACCCCCTGGCGGCTGCCGCGCCCTTCACCACCTCCACGGCCGGCACCGGGGAATTCGTTGTCTATCAGAGGAACGCGTCCGCCCGGCTGTTCGTAATCCGGCTCAGTACGAGCGTAGCGGGATATCTGTCGGACGAGCGGGATCTGGAGATCGTCGAGGGTACGACCCAGTCCGTGGGAGTGATCAGCCTGCACCAGCTCTGATCCTGAATCCGGCAAAGTTCAACTGCCGAATAGAGGCTGATTGATCATAGGGGAACACACTGAAAGGAGGAATACGCGATGCCCGAATATCTGTCGCCCGGAGTGTACGTTGAGGAGTTCGAAATCGGCGCCAAGCCCATCGAGGGTGTGAGCACCAGCACGGCGGGCTTCCTGGGGGAAACGGAGCGGGGACCCACGGTGCCGCGGCTGGTGACCAGCTGGCTGGAGTACCAGCGGGTCTTCGGGAGCTACCTGGGATCGGACAAGTACCTTCCCTACACGGTCCAGGGGTTCTTTGACAACGGCGGGAAGCGCTGCTATGTGGGGCGGGTCGTCAAGGCTGGCGATGCGGCCGCCACGGCGGCCACAGTGAAACTTGCGGCCGGCGCGGCCAACGCCCTCACCGTCACTGCCATCGGCGAAGGGGCCTGGGGCAACAGGGTGGCCGTGAAGGTGAGCCCCGGGAGTCTGTCGGGGTTTCGGCTGAGCGTCTATTACTGGAAATCAGCCCCCACCGCCCTGTTCGACCCGGACTACGACCAGAAGGCGAACCCTCGCCCAACGGCGGTGGAGATCTACGACAACCTGTCGGTGGACGAGGCGTCTCCCGACTACTATGACAAGCGGGTGAACGCGGTTTCCAGCCTGGTCCGGCTCGACAGGCAGGCCGGCGACACGGGGGGCGCCCCCGACGCCAAGGCAGGGCATATTGGTACGGCCCAGGCCGGTGCCGCTTCCACCATCACCCTGGCCAGCACCGCTTCAGCCACCGATGACGCCTACAACGGCATGCAGGTCTGGATCGCCGACAAGACCGGCAAGGGGCAGGTCCGCACCATCTCCGACTACGTTGGCTCGACGCGGGTTGCCACGGTGGGCTCCGCCTGGACGACCCAGCCCGACAGCACGTCGGTCTGCTACGTTTCGTCCGTCGCCTCGCTCGCCGGGGGGGGTGACGTGCTGGCCCAGCAGGGTACGGCCCAGGCCGGGGCCGCCTCCACCATCACCCTGGCCGCCGGCGCTTCGGCCGTGAACAATGCCTACAACGGCATGGCCGTCGAGATCCTTTCCGGCACCGGGCTGGGGCAGAAACGAACCATCTCCGGGTACGTTGGCTCGACGCGGGTGGCCACGGTGAGCGCCGCCTGGACGACCCAGCCCGACGCCACGTCGGTCTACCGGATCACCCCGGCGCTCATCCTCTCCGACTACGAGCGGGGCGATACGGATTCCCCCGGTAACCGCAAGGGCCTTACCGGATTCAAGGAGATCGACGACATCTCCCTCGTGTATGCGCCCAACGCCCACGGGGTTGCCGGACTGCCCGGCTCCCTCATCACCCACTGCGAGAACCTCAAGGACCGGTTCGCCATCATCGACGCGGCCCAGGGCTCCACCGTCTCGAACCTCTCGCCCCGCGACACCAACGAATCCAAGTATGGCGCCTTCTACTATCCGTGGCTCAAGGTCATCGACCCCGAGGCAGGGGTGCAGCGCCTGGTGCCGCCCGGTGGTCACGTGGCGGGGATCTACGCCCGCAGCGACACGGAGCGGGGGGTGCACAAGGCCCCGGCCAACGAGAAGGTGAACGGCGCCGTGGATCTGGAGTTCCCCATCACCAAGGGGGAGCAGGACGTGCTGAACCCCCGCGGAGTCAACGTAATCCGCGCCTTCCCCGGCAGGGGGATCCGCGTCTGGGGCGCCCGCACCCTCTCCAGCGACCCGCTCTGGAAGTACGTGAACGTCCGGCGACTTTTCATCTTCCTGGAGGAGTCCATCGACGAGGGGACCCAGTGGGTGGTGTTCGAACCCAATGACATCCCGCTCTGGGCCCGGGTCAGGCAGACCATCGTCCAGTTCCTGACCGGGGTATGGCGCACCGGCGCCCTGGCCGGAGCCACCCCGGAAGAGGCGTTTTTCGTCAAGTGCGACCGGACCACCATGACCCAGGACGACATCGACAACGGCCGGCTGATCTGCGTGATCGGCGTGGCTCCGGTTAAGCCAGCGGAATTCGTGATCTTCCGCATCGCCCAGTGGACCGCCGGGGCCAAGGGGTAGGGCGGCGCCGAACTAACACTATCTCAAGGGGGATGACCATATGGCCGGCAGAAAAGATCCATACCGGAATTTCAGATTTCTCGTGGAGATCGACGGCATCGTTCAGGCCGGATTCAGCGAGGTGACAGTGCCCGATACCTCCACCGACGTGGTGGAGTACCGGGAGGGGAGTGAGGAGCCGCGCCTGCGCAAGCTCTCGGGACTCAACAAGTTCGGCAACGTGACCCTGAAATGGGGCACGACCGATTCGCTGGAGTTCTTCAACTGGCGCAAGCTCGTCATGCAGGGAAAGATGAAGGACGCGCGCAAGAACATGGCCGTGATCCTCATGGACGAGGAGGGAAATCCGGCGGCTCGGTGGGAGTTCGAGAACGCCTGGCCGAACAAGTACGATCCGGCGGACCTCAATGCCAAGGGGAACGACGTGGCCATCGAGAGCGTGGAGATTGTCCACGAGGGAATGAAGCGCGTGAGCTGATCAATGAGAAAGGTGGATGACCATGGCGTTTCAGACTGAATTTGAATTCACCCTTCCCAAGGGGTACGTGGACGGCGAAGGGAATCTTCACCGCCAGGGGCTCATGAGGCTCGCCACCGCGGCCGACGAGGTCCTCCCCCTGAAAGACCCCCGGGTCCAGCAGAACCCGGCCTACCTGACCGTGATCCTGCTCTCCCGGGTCATGGTCAAGCTGGGGAGCCTGCCGGAGGTGAATTCCCGCATCGTGGAAGGGCTCTTTGTTTCCGACCTGTCGTACCTGCAGGAGTTCTACCGGCAGATCAACGACGGCGGCGCTGCCCAGGTTAAGGCCGTCTGCCCCCGCTGCGAGCACGCCTTCACCATGGAGCTCGCCCCGGGGGAATAGCGGGCTACCCCCTCGACCGCATCTACGAGGAGGTAGCCTTCATCGCCTATTACCTGCACTGGCCCCATGACGAGATCATGGGGATGGAGCATCGGGACCGGCGCCGGTGGTGCGAGGAGATATCGCGGATCAACCGGTCCGCCAACGCCGATGCCACGAGCATCGCTGATCTGTAGCGGAACGACCCGGGCCCCGGAATCGCCGGCCGGCCCGTGGCACGGGGAAGGATGTGCCCATGGCGCTTGACAACAGAAAAGACCCCTACGGCGCCTTTCGCTTTCTGGTGGAACTGGAAGGGCTGGTGGTGGGCGGTTTCGCCGAGGTCTCCGGACTTCAGGCCGAAACCGAGGTGGAGGAGTACCGGGAAGGTGGGGTCAATGAGCATCCCCACAAGCTGCGGAAGATCACCCGTTACCCCAACCTGGTGCTCAGGCGGGGGATCACCGACTGCCGGGTTCTCTGGGAATGGTACCGGGACGTGATCGCCGGCACGGTGTCCCGCCGGAATGGTGCGGTGATTCTCATGGACCGGGAGGGAAATCCCGCCTGGCGCATGGAGTTCTCCGGTGCCTTTCCGGTCAAGTGGGAAGGCCCGGAGCTCAAGGCAGACGGCACTGCCACGGCCATTGAAAAGGTAGAGTTGGTGCACAACGGGCTGAAGGTGGAGTGACCCATGACCCTTGCCGAGCGGATCACGGACAGATGCCGCTGGCGGAGAGCGGCCGGCCGTCGCGGCTGCCCCGGTACGGTTTCGCTGCTGACGCCCGAGCGGCTGCTGGGCCGTTACCTGCGGGGGCCCATGACGCTTACGCCGGTGCCGATGCTGCATCCGGACCGGACCGGGCGCCTGGACCTGAATCTGTCGTTCCGGTTCCACTGGCAGACGAATGCTGCCCTGGTCATGGGACTGTCCACAGGAGAGCTGCCGGTTTCCTGTGGGTTGCGACACGGAGGAACGGTGATTGCGCCAGCGGTCCCGGCTGAACGGGGGCCGGGCGCGTCGGTCGCCGGCAGGGGAAGTGTTGCGGCAGCCCGCCTTGTCCATTCTGCCGGAGGCCTGCCTCGTAGCTTCGACGGGGCGTTTCTTCGCACCATCCTCGGCAGGATTGAAGACGTGAGGGTGCAGGTTCGTCCTGCGGGACGGCGGGAAAACGGCCGGGACTACCTGACTGAGGGGAAGGAGGTCTTACGGGCGGTGCTGGTGGGGAGGGTGACGATGTCGACGTCCGGCCGGGGCGGAACCCTGCCGACGTACCTACGTGAACAGTCCGCAGAGGGGAACGGTTTCCCGCATCAGGCCGTCCGCATGATGCGGCGTACACCCGCGGGGGTAGCCGCAACTCAGCCCCTGGGTGAAAAGAGCCACGCCAGTGGGCATCATCCAGCCGTCGTGTCGGGGGGGTCTTTCCCCGGCAGGCAGCGGTTGCCGGCGCCACGGACCCGGCTGATTGGCGCGGTTCGGCCCCTCGCTGGCCTTGCTGCCGTGGGAGAGCGCAGCGGCTCCTCAGGGGGGCCGGCAAGAGTCGGTACGGCCTCCTTGCCGGAGACGGGGACGGTCGCCGGTTCAGCTGCCCTGGATCACCGCCGGCGGGGGATGGTGTCCCCGGTGCCCGTCGACACTCTGGAGAAAGAGCTTACCCTGACCCACGCGGTGGCCGGCCCCGTGAGCCGGTCGGCCTTCGTCTCCCGCCCTCCGGCAGCAGTGTCGGCTAACGCTGTGCCCTTTGCCGGGCCGGTGGCGGCTGAGGCGGCAAGAGTGACGCGGCCGCCGGGTGCCGCGGTGGATGTGAATCGGCTGGCCGACGAGGTCTGCCGGGTGATCGAACGGAGACTCGTCACCGAACGGGAGCGGCGGGGACGATGAGGGGAGGTGCGGGGTATGGCCCTTGAGAAGGCGAAGCTCGTGAACGCCGACACCGGCGAGGAGGTGGCGGTCCTCTTCAATCCCACCGAATACGCGGTGGAAAAGGGGAACCAGTACGCGGAGATCGCCATCCCCGGGCTGGAGGCGCCGTTGCTCCAGTTCAGCCGGGGCACTGCCCGTTCCCTGACCATGGATCTCTTTCTCGATACCTCCGAGACGGGGCAGGATGTGCGGGTCCACACCAAGCGGATCACCTCGTTCCTGGACATCGATCCCGAGACCCATGCCCCGCCCGTCTGCCGCTTCGTCTGGGGAGGCGGCGAGAGCTTCACCGGCGTGCTGGAGCGGGCCACCCAGCGGTTCACCATGTTTCTGGCCGACGGGACCCCTGTGCGGGCCACGGTGGGGGTGGCGCTGAAGGAGTTCCGGACCGGCCTCAACCGGGAAAAGCCGCTCCAGTCGCCGGACCGGACCAAAGTAAGAACCATGGGGGAGGGTGACAGTCTCTGGCTTCTGGCGGCCCGGGAATATGGGGACCCGGCCCAGTGGCGGTTCATCGCCCGGGAGAGCGGCATCGTCAATCCCCGGCGGGTGAAGGCCGGCACCGACCTGGTCATTCCCCCCATCGAGTGAGCCATGGCCGACGAAACGATCAGTCTCGATTACTATGCACCCCGCTTCCGGGTTGAGATCGACGGCGAGACGATCCCCCAGGACGGGATCGTGAGCGTGGAGGTGGACGAGACCCTCGATGCTCCGGCCATGGTTTCGCTGGCCTTCAACGAGACCCTCGACCCCCGGAGCCAGACCTTTGCCTGGCTCGATAACCCGAAGCTGGTGCCCGGTGCGGAGGTGAAGGTCTTTCTCGGCTATACGGGGCGAGCGGTGCCGGAACCAAAGCCTCTTTTCGAGGGGAGACTCCATACCCTGACCCCGGCGTTCCAGAATTCGGGCGTCCCATCGCTCATGGTGCAGGGGTATGACCATTCCCACAGCCTCCAGAAGGCCAAGAGCCACTTCTCCCGGACCAATGCCCGGGCCAGTGACGCCGCCTCCGAGATCGCCCGGTTGAACGGCCTCGACGCCTCGGGGGTGGAGGCCACTGCTACGGTCCATCCGAGCATCCGGCAGGGGGAGGACGAGGTGGACCTGGAGTTTCTGCGGCGCCTGGCGCGGGGCCTGGGGTTCGAGGTGTTTGTCCGGGGCAGGGCACTCATGTTCCGTACCCCGGCGGACGGGGAAACGGAACTTCTCACCTTCCAGTGGGGGCGCAGTCTCGTGAGCTTCACCCCCCGCCTGTCCACCTCCGCCCAGGTGAGCGAGGTGCGGGTCAGGGGGTGGAATCCGGCCACCAAGGAGCGGATCGAGGGGAAGGCTACGGCTGCCGATCTGAAGGGGCTTGCCGGCGGTGTGAGCGGCGCGGAACAGGCAGGGGCAGGGGGGGAGGCGGTGGTCCGCAGCATCGAGGACCGGCCCGTGTTTTCCCGGGAAGAGGCCGATGCCCTGGCCCGCGCCGAGCTCAACCGCCTCAATGACGGCTTCATCACCGGCACGGGGGAGACCATCGGGATGCCGGAGCTCAGGCCGGGGATTACCGTGGCCATCCAGGGGATCGGCACGCGGTTCAGCGGCAGGTACTACGTGAAGGGGGCGCGGCACAGCCTGGGGGATTCGGGCTACCGGACCACTTTCGAAGTGAGGAGGAACGCCCTTGGGTCTCTATGATCTGCTCGACGCGGAAGGCAAGGACGACCAGAAGGGGAAATCACCGGGCGTAGCGGTGGGTGTCGTCGCCGACAACCAGGATCCGGAGGGGATGGGGCGGGTCAAGGTGCGGTTTCCCTGGAAGGACGATGCGGACGAGAGCACCTGGGCCCGGGTGGTAACCCCCATGGCCGGCAAGGGGCGCGGCCTCTGGTTTCTCCCCGAGGTGGGGGACGAGGTGCTCGTGGCCTTCGACCACGGCGACGTGCAGCATCCCTACGTGCTCGGCAGCCTCTGGAACGGCACCGATACCCCGCCGGGGGACAACGGCGACGGCAACAACAATATCCGCAAGATCACCTCCCGCAGCGGCCACGAACTGGTCTTCGACGACACGTCCGGGGCGGAAAAGGTGGTGATCAGGACTAAGGCGGGGCACTCCATCACCCTGGACGATGCGGGCGGCGGCGAGAAGATCGAGATCAAGGACAAGAGCGGTTCCAACAAGCTGGTGATCGATTCGGCCCAGAACAGCATCGGCATCGAGAGCTCCATGAAGCTCACGATCAAGGGGCAGATGGTGGAGATCCAGTCGGACGCCAACATGACCCTCAAGGCCGGGGCCGTCATGACCATCCAGGGGTCCATGGTGAAGATCAACTGACATCCTTCTCGGTGTCGGGGGAGATGGGGCGGGAGGCAGCGGGGCTCCCGCTCCGGAAAAATCCGAGCGTCACCGGTGGTGTTCATGGAGCCTCCGCAGCAGTGCCGGGAGCCTTCCCGTTGCAGGCTAGGGTGGTGATTTTCTGCGGGATTTTTCCTCCACGGGAGCCCCGCCGCCTCTCTGGAACCAGTGGTGGCTGTGTGATCGAACAAAACGTCTGAAGGAGATTTTCATGCCGATGGCGGCACGGACAGGAGACATGACATCCCACGGCACTCCCCTGGGGCCGGGGCCCGGCTGCGCCACGGTGCTCATCGGCGGCATGCCGGCCTGGCGGGCGGGGAGCGATTTTCACGCCTGCCCGCTCATGAATCCGGGGCCGTCGCCCCATGTGGGTGGGACAGTGGCGGCGGGGAGCGCCACGGTCTTCATCGGCGGCCTACCGGCGGCCCGGCAGGGGGATTCCATCGTGGAGTCGGGGCCGCCCAACAGCATCACCCTGGGGTGTCCCACGGTGATGATCGGATAGGGAGGGCGCAGTGACCAAGGCCAGAGAATTCCTGGGCACGGGATGGACGTTTCCGGTGGCGGCTGGGGCGGATGGCTGCATGATCCTTTCCTCGGCCGAAGGGGACATCGCGGAGTCGATCCGCATCATCCTCGGCACGGCCCGGGGAGAGCGGGTCATGCGCCCCGATTTCGGCTGCGGCATCCACGACCGCGTCTTCTCGGTGATCAACACCACCACCCTGGGACTGATCGAGAACGAGGTGAAGGAGGCCCTTATCCTGTGGGAACCCCGGATCGAGCTGTTGTCCGTGACCGCCTCACCCCGGGAGGCGGCCGAGGGACGGCTCCTGATCGATATCGAATACCGGGTGAGGAGCACCAACACCCGGTTCAACCTGGTGTACCCGTTCTATCTGAAGGAAAGCGCGTGACATCGAGGTGCGAACTGCCATGAATGCCGATCTCCCTTTGATAGACGGCCGTACGGCCGCGGATGTGGTCGAGAAGATTCGCGCCACCGCGCCATTCTATGTGCCCGAGTGGAGCGGCGGTGTCGACGGCGATGCGGGAAGTGCCCTGGCCGGCGTCTTCGGCGACATGGTGGTGGAGGTGCTCCAGCGGCTCAACCGTGTGCCCGAGCGCCATCTGGCCGCGTTCCTGGAAGTGCTGGGGTTGCGGCTCCTGCCGCCCCGGCCGGCCGAAACCGTGGTGGTCTTCACCCTGGCCAAGGATGCGGACCGAAGCGCCCTCGTTCCTTCCGGTACCCAGGTCATGGCGGAAAAGACCGCGGACCACCCGGAACTCCTCTTCGAAACCGACGAGAACGTACTGGCCGTGCCGAGCCGGATCGCGGCCCTCTACAGCGTCTTCCCCGATGCGGCTGGCGGGAGGGAAAAGATCTTCGGTCACACGGATGCGTGGGCTGTGGGAGGCTCCTTTACGCTCTTTCACGGCATCGAGAACCTCCAGGAGCATGCCCTCTATGTGCGGCAGACCGGGCTCTTCACCGTGCAGAGCGGCGTGGAGATCCACCTGTCCGGCGTGCCGAAGGCGCTGGCCGACCATGTTGCCTGGAGCTACTTCGATGCCGATGGCAGGGAGACGATGTTCGGTGCGGGATTCGACGGTTCCGGCGGCACGCTCATTCTCACCACCGGGGCAGGCCGGCCGGAACTGGGCCGGAGCACGGTGAACGGGATCGATGGTGTCTGGATCAAGGGTGTTCCGAAGGTAGGTGCCGACGGCACGACTGCCCTGGCGCGAGTCAAGGACGCCGTGCTCCGCACCGTGGTGGGGGTCGGCACCAGGTCGCTTCCCACGGCGGTGATTTGCCCTGACCTGGCTTTTGCCGGCGATGTCCCCCAGGACCTTACCGTGACTGCCGGTGGTGATTTCATCCGGAACCTCCTCCCTTTCGGCGATAAGCCCATGCCACTGGCCGCCTTCCACCTGGCAAGCCGGGAGGTCTTCTCCAAGAGGGGGGCCAGGATTACCCTCCGCATTACCTGCGCCACGGACCTTGACGTCCCCATCGAACGGGTCCAGGGAATCGGCGCCGTCTTCTCGGCCCGGCTCAGGGGAGCGGGCATTGCCACGGCCGGTGAACTCCTGTCCCGGTCAGACGCCCAGGTTGCCGGGATAATCCGGGCTCCCGGCAGCGCTCGCCCGGCTTCCTCCTACCTGCTCCGGGCCAGGAATATCCGCGAAGCCACGGCCAAGGCCTATTACGACAAGACCGGAGCGGTCAGCTACCGGTCAGGCCGTGCTGCCGCGCCGGGGCCGGGCCTGTCATGGGAGTACTGGAACGGGACCGGCTGGTGTGCCATCAGCGACGTGGCCGACAGCACCGGCAGCCTCATGGCCACGGGCGAGGTGACCTTCACCTGCCCTGCCGACATGGCGGAGGTGGAAGTGAGCGGCCAGCGGAACTGGTGGATCCGGGTCCGGCTCTCTTCCGGCGATTATGGCCGGGAGTTCGAGATCGTGAACGGCCAGGCCGTGGCGGCCGGCTTCACCCCGCCGCGCCTGGGGCGCATCATCCTCTCCTGGGACGGCACCGATCCCTCGGCCATGGGTGAGCCCGATTCGATCCTGACGCGCAATAACCTGGAGTGGGACGACGGTCTTGCCGTGCTGCGCACGGGCGCGGTCTACCGGCCGTTCCGCCCCCTGGCCGACCTGCGCCCCGCCTTCTACGCCGGCTTCGACCGCCCCCTGGCCAAGGGGCCCATCGGCCTCTACCTGGACCTGGCCGAGATCGATTATGCCCGCGACTTCAGGCCCAGGGTGCAGTGGGAAGTCTACGACGCCGGAGCGTGCCAGTGGCTGAGGCTCGATGCGGAGGACGGCACAGCCGGCCTCACCCGCGCCGGCATCGTCCGTATCGTGGTGCCCGGGGGGGGCGTTCCGGCCCCGCTCTTCGGCACGCGGCTCCATTGGCTCCGGGCGGTGCTCGTGGCAGGGGAGTACGCCCCCACGGCCCTGGGCGCCGGTCTTCCCTACCGGCTGCGCCGCGGCTACCTGAACATACCCCGCATCATCGGCAGACCGGCCCACCTGAAGGGGAGCATCCTCAATCCGGCCCGGTGGCGGTCGTGGCGGCAGCTTCCCTCCAACAGCCCCCCCATTGCCCGGGGCATCTACCTCAATGCCGCCCGGGCCCTGCAGCTCACCTCCGTGAGGAACGAGCGGCCGGGATCGGGGAACGGGCTGCCGGACCAGAGTTTCACCCTTGCCCGGAAGCCGGTTTTCGACGACCAGGTCTGGGTCAACGAGTTCGGGCTCATTTCCGCCGCAGAGCTGGATCGCCTCGCCGCAGACGCTCCCGGCCGGGTCAGCCGGGTGACTGACCGGGAGGGACGGCTGAGCGAAGTCTGGGTGCGGTGGGAAGGGCGCGACGACCTCCTGGCCTCGGGGCCGCTAGACCGGCACTACGGCATCGACAGGAGCAGCGGTCTCGTCTCCTTTGGCAACGGGAAAAGGGGCCGGGTGCTGCCTGCCGGAACGAACAACGTCCGGGTCAGCTACCGCACCGGCGGCGGCGTCGCCGGCAACCTCGGCGGGGGTGAGATTGCCCGCATGCGGACCGGCATCCCCCTGGTGGACAAGGTCGTCAATCCCGGCCCCTGTGGAGGCGGGGTCGTGGGGGAGGATATCTCCGCCCTCTACCGGCGGGGCCCCCAGAGCCTGCGGCGCCGCGACCGGGCCGTGACCGTTGAGGACTACGAGGGCCTGATCAGGGAGCAGTTCCCCGGTATGGCCCTGGTCAAGTGCCTCCCCGTGTGTGATGACCGGGGCATGACCCGCACGGGATGGCTGTCGGTGATCATCGTGCCGCGCACGGCCGATGATCGGCCCATCCCCTCGGCGGCCCTGCGACGGCGGGTGGAGGAGTTTGTCGCCGGTCACGGCGCCAACGTGGTGACCGTCCCCTGCCATGCCGTGGTGACCCGGCCGTCCTACGTGCGGGTGTCGGTTGATGCCGCCCTGGTGCCCCGCAGCCTCGACCAGGCCCCCGCCGTGGAGACGGCGGCACTGGTTGCTCTCAGGCGGTTTCTCCATCCCCTGACCGGCGGGTGGGACGGCGGAGGGTGGCCCTTTGGCCGCCTGGTCTGCCATTCTGACCTCTACCGCCTGCTGGAGGAGGTCGAGGGGGTTGATCGGGTGGCGAGCATGGCGGTGACGGCCATCGATGAAATGGGACGTCGGATGGAGCTTGGCGAGGCGGATGAGCCGGCACGGCCGGTGGACCCCTATCTGCTCGTTTCCAGCGGAGACCACCGGGTCGCGGCACGGGCCGGCGACGCATAGCACCATGCGGGAGTGAGAACGTTATGCCCATAGTACCGATACCGGATCTTGACGACAAACGATACGCCGACCTGGTGCGGGAGGCGGTGGCGAGCCTTGCGGTGCGCGCACCGGCGTGGACCGACCACAACGCATCGGACCCGGGGATCACGGTGGTGGAGCTCTTTGCCTGGCTGGCGGAGATGCAGATCTACGGGCTCAACTGCCTTACCCCCGACCACTACCGGACCTTCCTCCGTCTCGTGGGTATCCGGCCGGCTCCGGCGGCCGCCGCCACTGTATCCCTGACCATCTCGTCCACCGCCGGCCGCGAGCTGCTGATCCCTCGGGGAACGCGGCTAACGGCCGAGACGGGGGGGGTGAGCCTTGCCTTCGAGACGACGGACGATCTGTTTCTGCTGAACAACCGAATCGCTGCCGTCATCAGCGCCTGGGGCGGCGGCTTCCGCAATGTCACCGATGCCAATGCCCGCGATGCCCTCTTTTTCCCTGCCTTCGGCGAGCAGCCGGCACCGGGGGGCACGCTCCTCATCGCCTTTGAGCGGATGCTTCCGGCAGGGCGGGAGGTGCGCCTCTCCATCGATCTCTACGAAGCAGACCTGCCCCCCGTGGGTGCCCACCGGGACGAACCGGCCGCCGCCGTACCCCCGGTGGATCTGGTCTGGGAGTATTCCACGGAGGCCGGTTACCGTCGGCTCGATCTGCTGGAGGACGGCACCACCGGCTTGACCCGCTCCGGACAGATTCTTTTTTCAGTGCCCACCGACTTGACGGCGACCAGCTCGCCTTACCTGCCGGCAACGGTGCCTGCGCCGCGCTTTCCCATGATCCGCTGTCGCCTGCCGGAAGAGAGCACCGCCGTGCCGCTGCCTTCCGAGGGTCTGTCGGCATGCCGCCGCGCCGCCGCCCTGCAGGGGGCGGGCTTCTACGAGATACCTCCGCGCATCGACTCCATCCGCCTCAATACGGTGACGGCGCGCCAGGCGGTATCGGTGGTGGACGAGAACCTTGTCTCATCATCCGGCGCCGGCTGGGGCAATGGCATGCCGGGACAGGTAGTTTCCCTTGCCCGGCGGCCGGCCATGGAGGGGAGCATCAGGGTCAGAGTCCTGACCGGCACCGATTGGGAAGAGTGGGCCGAACGCGACAACCTGGACGCCTCGGGTCCCATGGATCGGCATTTCGTGCTCGATCCGGCGGGCGGTACCATCCTTTTCGGTGATGGCCGCAACGGGCGTGTCCTGCCGGAGGGGGCTCGGGTGCGGGCCGACTACCTGTCAGGCGGGGGCGCGGCGGGAAACCTGAGGCCCTTGGCATCGTGGCGCTTCGATGATCCCCTGCTGGCGGACCTTGCCGCGCGCAATGACGCGTCCGCCAGCGGCGGCAGAGACGCCGAGCCGCTCGCGGAGGCCATTGCCCGCGCTCCCCTGGAACTGCGGGAGGTGGACCGGGCCATAACCTCTGATGATTTCGAGTATCTGGCGCTGAATACCCCCGGTCTCCGGGTGGCCCGCGCCCGGGCGCTTCCCCTCTGGGAGCCGGAAGCGCCGGAGGATCGTCCTGTGCCGGCCACGGTGACCGTGGTCGTGGTCCCCTGGTCCTTTACCCCGCGGCCGTATCCCGGCCCACGGTTCCTGCGCGCGGTGTGCGACCACCTGGATCGCCACCGGCTGGTGACGACCCGCGTCAGGGTGATCCCTCCCCTCTACGCGCAGGTGACGGTCAGAACACGGGTCAGCGCCGGTGAAGGGGTACGTCCCGAGGAGTTGCGAGCGCGGGTGGCCGAACGGCTTCTGGAGTTTCTTCATCCCCTGAAGGGGGGTGAGGACGGGACGGGGTGGCCTTTTGGCAGAGGGGTCTACCGTTCGGAGATCATTGCAGCCATCAGGGAGGTGAGCGGTGTGGAATGCGTGCTGGAGACGACGCTTTCGGGCGATACGTGCACGCGGGTCGACGGCGAGGGCAACCTGATGATAGACCGGGACGCCCTGGTCTATTCCGAACGGCACGAGGTGGACGTGACTGCCCGCTCCGGCCGGTGCACCGTCACGTACTGACACGGGAGACACGGCGTGGAAGACAACGAGTACACCATAATCCATGTGGCGAGCGGCGAGGCATGGGCCGCCGGGGCAGCCACCAACGGCCTGGTGGCCGTGGGAGACGGCGGACTGGCACTGGCCGGCGAGATGGTGCACGGCCTCGACCGCCGTCTGGGGCTCGCGGGACGCATCCGCCCCGACGCCCTGGTGGCTGATCGCTGCGGAACGCTGATCATGCTGGCCGGCGAGCGCTTCTATCGTCTGGACCCCATGTCCGGCCGACTGGAGCGGATACCCTGTCTCGGCGGCAGGGGGGACAGGGCGGGGGAACTGAGTGGACCCCGGGCCATGGCTCTGGGGAGCCGCAATCTCTACGTGGCCGATACGGACAACAACCGGGTCTGCGTCTTTGCCACGGTTAACTGGCAGGTGCGCCGGTTTATCGGAGCCGAGAACCCGGCAGGGGAACCGGCGGCCGGAACCGGTCCGGGGGAGTTCGACCGCCCCCTGGATCTGGCGGTGGACCCCTGCGACAACCTCTATGTGCTCGATGCCGGCAACCGGCGCATCCAGCGTTTCGATTACCATGGCGAACCCGTGCCCCATGTGCCCCCCTTCGGCGCCGACCGGCTGAAGCAGCCGGTGGCGCTGGCGCTGGGCCCGGCTCCCTCCCCGTCCGGCGGGGGGGCCCTGGTCCACTGCCTCGATACGGGGCTCACCGCCATCGTTACCTTTGACGACCAGGGCCGGTTCCTGGGCACCGTCGGCCTGGACGACCTCGGCTTCGAGCCTGCCGGTCTGGCGGTGGACGCCGACGGCAAATGGTACGTCTCTGATCGGGAGCGGTTCATCTATGCCATCAGGTCGGCAGGTGACTGGAGCCCTCTGGAGGAGTACGAGGGGAAGGCCCTGCGGCTGTTCGCCGGTCCCGGCGGGGAGTTTTACGCCCTGGAAGATGGGGAGGTGGCCCGCCTCACCCGTCGCCGTCGCTATCCGCCGGCAGGCTCGTGGACCGGCAGCGGCCCGGTAACGGGCATCTACACTTCCCGCTCATTCGATACCGGCGACGGCCGCCTCTTCTGGCACCGGGTGACGCTGGACGCGACGGTCCCCCCAAAGACCCAGGTGCGACTTTCCTACTTCATCTACGAAACCGGCCGCGATCCGGAGCTCCTGCCGGCCGACGGCGAGTGGCGAAGTTTCCCGTCCAATCCGGCCGACGCCCTTTTTGAGCGGAAGGAGGGACGGCATCTGAGGGTGCGCCTGGAACTGATCTCCGAAGACCGGCATGCCACCCCCACAGTGGTGAGCCTCCGCCTCCAGTTTCCCAAACAATCGTATCTCCGCTACCTTCCGGCCGTCTTCCAGGACGACGAGCGGGGGCGTGATTTCCTGGAGCGGTTTCTTTCCCTGTTCGAGAGCGTCCTTTACGACCTGGAGCGCGAAATATTCACGACCCGGCGCTATGCCGACCCCTGTGCCGTACCGGCCGGCTTCCTTCCCTGGCTCGCCTCGTGGCTGGCGCTCCCCGATGCGGACCAGTGGCTCGAAGATGGCGGGGCACGGCTGCGCACACTGATCGCCCGGGCCAATGAGCTGTACCGTTGTCGGGGCACCCGGGGTGGACTGGCGGAACTCATCGCCCTTTACACCGGCAAGGAGCCGTGGATTGTGGAGGCGTTCCAGTTGGACCGCATCCGGGGCCGGAGCGAGTGGCGCGAAACCATGAGGCTCTTCGGGGAAGATCCCTACCACTTCACGGTTCTCCTTCAGCCGGGCGGCTCGGGGAGGATCGAGACCGTGAAGCGGATCGTGGCGCGCGAGCGCCCGGCCCATACCTGCGCCACGGTGGTAGCCCTGGAGAACCTGTTCCGGCTTGGGGGGCACACTTATCTGGAGGTCAATACCAACCTGAACCAGCCTCTCTTTGCCCTGGAGACATCCTCGTCGCTCGCCCGGCAGACCTATCTGGCCGACGGCGAGAAGGCGGGACAGGCGCAGGTCCGGGCGCGACAGGGCATGGATACATTGTTTGAGTGAACCTGAAACCGGCAGGCGACGTAAGCCGTTGGAACGAGCGGGCTCCGGAACAGCGGAGCCAGGCCGTTTGAACGGAGAGGGTCATGTTGCCTGACGAACGGATACATAAAAGGAGGACGCCATGTCGAACGACCGCACCCTGAGCCCATTCCAGAGAAACCTCTATTTTTACGGCAAGCTGATGACAGTCCGGGACTTCGAGATGGAGCAGTCCTACCTGAACGGCAAGCGCCACCTGATCAACAGGATGGTGCTCGGCACAGGAGCGGTCTGCGGCCTGGAGGTGACCGCCTCCTGGGACGAGTCGAAAAAGGCCGTCACGCTCAGTGTCGGCGAAGGGGTGGCCATCGACTGCGGCGGCCGGGAGATCGTAGTGGACAGGTCCTCCTCCGTCACCTTCGAGCCGGCCCCGGATGTCACGGCCTACTGTCTCTGGCTGAGCCGGGAGGACTGCCGCATCGAGCCGGCTCCGGCCCCCATGGCCGACAGCGGCAACGCCTGCGGCGAAACCTGCTGCTACAGTCGGGTGCGGGAGGATTTTTCCCTGGCAGCGCAAAAATGGGACGGTCCGGTCCCGTCGGTTGACGACGCCTGGTCCGGCCTCTTCACCACGGACACGACCGCCGGCCGGGCGGACATCCGGGCGCTGTTGAAGGCCCACTTCGATCGCATCCTGGCCGGCTGCCCTGCCTGCGGGGAGCCCTGCCGGGTGCCGCTGGCCCTGGTGATACGCAAGGGAGGTGCCTGGAGCGGCACCCCGGACCTCATCCAGAACATCGTCGTGCACACCAATCCCGAACTCTTCGAGATGATCCGCCGCCACCTGACCGACCTGGGCAATCCCCACATGACCACCGCGGCCCAGGTGGGGGCGCTGAAAAGCGTGGACGGGGTCGAGAACCCCGGCGGCAACGTGGACTTGGTGGCGGCGAACGCCGTCCAGATCACGCCCAACACCACCGCCAAGACCATTACGATCGGCGAGAGCCATTCGGGGGTCACCGGCAACCCCCACAACACTCGGCACGAGCAGACCGGTCCCGCCTGCGTCGACCCCGCCAGTGACGATACCACCTGCGACAAGCACGTCTCCAACGCCAATGCCATGCGCTGGAACCGCTCCCTGGCAGGGCTAACCGTGAACGGCGGCAGCCTCGTCGTCAATCCGGGCGCGGCCATCGATCTGGCGGCCGGACAGAACGTGACCCTGGCCGCTGATCCCGCCGGCAAGAAAATCACCATCAGCGCCGCAGGCGGCGGAGGGGCATCGGCCCGCACCGGGCGCGTCACCATCACTACCAATTCGGACGGTGTGGGCACGGCACGGGTAAGCTCGGGATTCGACGACAACCTCTTCTGCGTGCAGGCCGGGATAGACTATGGCGAGTTCGTGGAATACGGCCCTGTTCTGCGCTATGCAGGCCAGACGGCGTTCATCACGGTGCGGGTGCTCAGGTTCCAGGACATCGGAAGTTTTGACATCATGTTCTCGGCTCCGGGGGTCGGCCAGCGCACGCTGTCCCTGCGGTGGGTCGCCATCCCTGCCGTTGCAGCTGCGGAGCCGACAATAACCGTTACATCTCCAACCGTTACGGTTACGTCGCCCACGTTCACCCTCACGCAGCCGACCTTCACCCTGACGCGGCCCACGTTTACCCTGACCCAGCCGACCTTCACCATGACCGCGCCGACGCTCACGGTGCCCACTATCCCCACCATGACCATTCCGAGCGTAACCATTCATGGCCCGATCATGAGCGGCCCCGGCACGGTGGAGCCCCCCACGGTGATCGTTCCCCCCGGCAAGGGCACGCAGGCTCCGCACCTGACGGACGTGAAGGGGATCGGGCCGGCCATGGCCGGGAAACTGACGGCAGCCGGCATCTCGACCATTGCCGATCTTGCGGCCGCCTCCGTCGATGACGTGGCAACCGCCCTGGGCGGCGATCCCAAACGGGCGCGAGGCTTCATCGACGCGGCCAGGAAACTGGCGAAGAAGCGATGAACGTTGTATTCGTCCACCCTTCCTATCCGAACCAGTTCACCGGGATAGCCAACGCTCTTTCCCGGAAAAGGGGGTGGGAGTGTGCCTTTCTGGTGGATCGGGCGTTCACCCGGCAGATCCGCCGGGACAATCCGCCCGTCGCCTACTACGGGTACGGGGAGGAGGCATCGCCCCTGTCGGGGACCTACTACACCCGCTGCATAGAGGAGGGGGCGCGCCGGGGCAAGGCCATTGTGGAGGCCCTGGCGCACATCCATGCCTCGACCGGCATCGACGCCGTGGTGGGGCACGCATCCTTCGGGGCAACCCTGTTCGTTCGGGAGATTCTCGCTATCCCTGTGGTCTCCTATGTGGAGCTGCCTGGATACCATCCGGCCTTCTGCCGGGATGAATTCCCGGGCCGGTATCCCCAGAGCCTCATGGACGTGGCCCTGCGCTCTCTTATCCATTCCAGCGTGATTCATTCGGATATCTGCGTGGTTCCCTCCGCCTACGCCCGCGACCTGTTCCCACCCGAGCTGCGCAGCAAGGTACGGGTCCGGATGGAGGGGTTTGCCCTGCCTCCACCGGCAGGTGACCGGGAGGCTCTGCGGCGTGAACTGGGCATAACCGGGAACGGGCCGGTCATCGGCTTTGCGGGCAGGACCCTGGAGGCGGTGCGGGGCTTCGACGTGTTTGTCCGGGCCGCCGGCAGGATTCGAGCCGTCCGCCCCGACGCACACTTTCTCGTCGTCGGCGATGAGGCGAGCATCTACGGCAACGAAGCATCCTACCTGGGGGATTCCTCGTTCAAGCGGCACGCTCTGCGGCAGGAGGGGATGGCGGATGAGGAGTTCATCTTCCGTCCCTTTGTCCCCCACGACCAGTTCGTGCGCTACCTCCAGGCCATGGATGTCATCCTGTTTCCCTTGTTCGAGGGGGCGGCCAACTGGGGGCTGTTCGAGGCCATGGCCGCCGGCGTGCCGGTGATTGCCTCCCGACGCTGCTTTATCCCCGAGGTGATCGAGGACGGGCGTAACGGAATCCTGCTGGATGCCGCGGACGCGGACGGGTTTGCGGCCGCGGCCCTGGCGCTGCTGGAAGACAGTGCCCGCGCCGAGGCCATGAGCCGGGCCGGCCGCCAGAAAATTGCCCGATCGTTCTCCGTGGAGCGGGCCGCAAGCGGCTATGCCGCCATTATCCGCGAGGCGGTACGCCGTCACGGCAGCGGAGCACGAAACCCTTGCCGTGGGCGTCAACGGGTCATCTGGCCTGCGGCATGACCGGTCCGTCGCCGTTGTACTCTCCTATCCTGGGCTCTCCCCGCGGGAGCAACCAGTAGCTGGGGACATCCATGACTTCTCAGAAAACCGGACCGAAACCGATCAACACAGCCGGGCGCCCGGAGCGACCCGCTCCGGTTCCGTCGCCGGCACGGGCCGGCACGCCTGCCGGCCCGGTCCGTCAGCTCCAGCAGACCATCGGTAACCGTCGAACGGGAGAGATGCTCAAGGCTGCGACCGCAGCCGATGCCACGGGGGAGACTGTCCCCGGCATCATGGAGCTGAAGGGGATGCCCACCTTTGTGCCGCCCCCGCCCATTGCCGACTTCCTGAAGGAAGGCACGCGAGGGAACGTCAATGTCCGGTTCGGCAGCCTCGCGGCCGGTCAGCTGGAGGTCCGCCGGGCCGGGGAACGCTACTCCGTGCGCGAACAGGCAATCCCCCTGACTCACCCCTTGTTCACGGGTGCCCTCGCCCCCTCTCTCCTTGTGGCGGTCGGCGACGGCGGAAAGATCAGGGGTCGGGTGGGCTTTGACGGGGAGAAAGGAAATCTTGCCGCCCTGATCCGGAAAACCCCCGACCTGGTGGGGCTCGGTGCCCTTGACCTGAGCCGGCTCGGTTCAGCGATCAATACCCTGGAGAACGGTGCCCTCCATCTGGGAATCAAGGGCACGCCGATCCGGATGGGAGGGGCGTTTACCGGTACCCTCACCCTTGAGGCGGTCAACGAGGCGATCACCTTTGAAGGGAGCGCGGCGGTGACCGTGCGGGGGCTCGCTTCGGGCAGCCTGGAGTTGAAACGGTCCACCGAAGGGATCGTCACCGGCACTGCCACGGTGGGGCTCACTCTGCCCAAGGGGTTCTCCGGCAACGTGGCAGTGGGGTGGGACGGCCGGGCCATTACGGGTGAGGGTAAGGTCGGCTACACGGGGGAGAAGTTTTCCGGCGAGGTCCTCCTTCGTCTCATGGAAAAGGGGGAGGCGGCCCGACTCGAAGCAGCCGGCACGGCCCCGGAGGGAACCCCTGCTCCGTCGGCCAAGGCGGGGCCGCGTAGCGACAAGGTCGACTACGTGGTCTTCGGCGAAGGGGACCTTACCTTTGCCTTTACCGACTGGCTGAACGGAACAGCACATGTCATCGTTGATCCTCGGGGGAATCTCACCGTCATCGGCAAGATCACTCCCCAGAAGGAATTCATCCTCTTTCCCCAGAAGGACTTCAACAAGGACCTCTTCAAGGTGGAGGCCCGGGCCTCCTATGGCATTCCCGTGGTGGGAAACATTTTCATCTTCGCCAACGTGGGGATGGGAGCCTTTGCAAAGCTCGGTCCGGCCAAGTTCTACAATATCGTGGTGGAGGGGACCTACTCCACCGATCCGAAAAAGGCTCAGAACTTCACTATCCAGGGGAGTCTCAACATCTCCGCCGCGGCCGGTCTCCGGCTCCGGGGCGAGGCCGGTGCCGGCCTCGAAATCCTGTCCCACGACATCAAGGCCGGGGCCGGAGTCAACGCCCTGGCCGGGATCAGGGGGTACGCCGAGGCGACACCCGTCATCGGCTACCGGGAAAAAGGTGCCGAAGGAGAGGATAAAAAGGGGGAGTTCTTCATCCGGGGCGACATGGAGATCGCGGCCCAGCCGTTCCTGGGGCTGTCGGGCGACCTTTTCGTGGAGATCGACGCCCCGTGGTGGTCGCCCGTCCCCGACAAGCGGTGGACCTGGCCCCTGGGGGGGAAGGAATGGCCCATCGGCGGCAGTTTCGGCGTAGGCGCCACGGTGGATTACGTCTTCGGCTCCGGCCAGGCACCTTCTGTCGAGTTCAAGCCGGTGGAGTTTTCCGCTGAGAAGTTCATGACCGATCTCTACAGCGACAAGGCCACGGGAGGCTCCGGCGATAAGGGAGAGAAAAAGGGGGCGTGGAAGGAAAAGAATACCAGGGCGGCGGAGCCGCCGCCAAAGCAGGCGAAGAAGGGGGCGGCCCAGGAGGGAGAGGCGCCGAAACAATCTCCGGCAAAGGCCAGGGTTACGCCTGGAGGGCCCAAAAAAGCCAAAAAGCCTGCCGACCCCAACGCCCGGACCGCCGATGGCAAAACGGTCCGGCAGTACCAGGCGGAGGCAGAAAAAAAGGGGAAGAGACCGGGGGCGAAGGAGCCGCAAAAGAAGGCCGACAAGCCTGCAGCCGACATTGCCGCGCGCATGGGGCGGGTAAAGACGGCCCTGGATCAGGCCTTGGCCTATGCGGAGAAGACGGGGATCGGCCTCGACGAGCTCAATACCGTCCTGAAATCGATCCGCCGCCGCAAGGAGTACGGCCTCAAGGAACTCAAGGCGTGGGACGGCGGTGAGAACTGGATCGTGTCAGCTACCCTCAATCCCGCCCAGGATCTCAAGACCGTCAAGAAAAAGGGAAAAGCTGCCGGGGCAGGGGACCTCTACCATGAAAAGCCGTTCCCCATCCCTTCATGCAAGGAGCACGCAGGGGCGGGCGCAAAGCACAAGACCCTCTATACGGGACGGGCCAAGGCCGATAAGCTGTTCCATGAAAAAAGGGACCGCAAAACAGGTCAGGTCGGCAAGTGGGAATCCTGGGCGAGGCAGAACCTGAGCGAGCCCCTCAGGAAGAAAGCCGCCGATCTCGGCATGAGCGACCGGGATATCGTTCGCCCACGCTTCAACCGGGTCGGCGAGAAGATGACGTTCCACATCGATCACATTGTTGAGTACCAGCTCCAGGGGGACGACGAGACTGAAAACTACTGGATGCTCCGGGGATCGGAAAACAGCAGCTCAGGCTCCACGCTCAAGGCCGCCATCGCGGCGGTCCGCGCGGAGAGCGACAAGAAGCGCAAAGAGGACAAGCAACCTGCCACGGCCAGGATATTCTTCAAAAACCCGGTTCTGGAAGGAAACGCCGAAGATACCATCTACTGGAGGAAGTCGGAGATCAAGAAGGGCGATCACATCGCAGCGTACGAGAAACACCGCGACAGTTTGAAGAAACAGTTGAAGGAGTAATCGGCCGGGGAGATTACCCCACCCGGAACATGGTCACTTCGGCCTCTGCCATGACCCGTCCGTCCAGTTCGACCCACCCCTTCACATCCACCAGGCGGCGCCGTTCGCCCATCACCTGACCGATTACCGTTATCTCTGATCCGGTGGGTACCGGCTCGCGGTAGCGGAGTCGCAGTTCGCTGGTCACTATCTGGAGTCCGCTCGCCATGCAGGCTTGCGCGCAGATCTCGTCCAGCAGGGCCGAGATGATGCCGCCGTGGGTCACCCCCTGCCATCCCTGGAAGACCTCCGGGATTCGAACGCGCGTCTCGGCGCGCCGCTGGTGAGGGTCGGTGACGAATTCCGCCTTGAGTCCGATGGGGTTGTCCTTGCCGCAGATGAAGCAGCGGCCGTCGTCGATGACTTGCATGGTTCCTGATCCTTTGTCTGCGTCCGTCCGGCGCCCCGGCACACGGGCCCGCCACCATTGACCGATACGCGCAAAAACGCCCCCGGCCGCAGTAGGCCGGGGGCGTGGTGGGCTTCAGTGCTTACAGACCCAGTTGCTTGAAGAAGTCGTTCCCCTTGTCGTCCACAAGGATGAAGGCCGGGAAGTTTTCCACTTCGATCTTCCAGACCGCTTCCATCCCCAGTTCAGGGAAGTCGATGCACTCGACCTTCTTGATGTTCTCCTCGGCCAGAACCGCGGCCGGGCCGCCGATGGAGCCCAGGTAGAACCCGCCGTACTTCTGGCAGGCATCGGTCACCTGCTGGCTGCGGTTCCCCTTGGCGATCATGATCATGGATGCGCCCTTGGACTGGAGGAGATCGACGTAGGAGTCCATCCGGCCGGCGGTGGTGGGGCCGAAGGAGCCGGAGGGCTTGCCGGCCGGGGTCTTGGCCGGTCCCGCGTAGTAGATCGGGTGGTTGAGCAGGTACTCGGGCACCGGCTTGCCGGCGTCGATGATCTCCTTGAACTTGGCGTGGGCGATGTCGCGGCCGACCACGATGGTCCCGTTCAGGAGCAGCGGCGTTGCAACCGGGTACTTGCTGAGCTCGGCGAGGATTTCCTTCATGGGGCGGTTCAGGTCGATCTTGACGCCGTGCTCGTGCTTGCCGCGGTACTGCTCGGGAATGAGGCGACCCGGATTGCGGTCGAGCTCTTCCACAAAGAGACCGTCCCTGGTGATCTTCGCCTTGATGTTGCGGTCGGCGGAACAGGAGACCGCCATCCCCAGGGGGCAGGAGGCCCCGTGACGCGGAAGCCGGATGACCCGGATGTCATGGGCGAAGTACTTGCCGCCGAACTGGGCGCCGATGCCGAGCTTGTAGGCGGCCTGGAGGAGTTTCTCTTCCAGTTCCAGGTCCCGGAACGCCTGGCCGTGCTCGTTCCCCTGGGTGGGGAGCGCGTCGAGATATTTGGCCGAGGCGAGCTTGACGGTCTTCATGACCTGGTCGGCGGAGCAGCCACCCACGACCACGGCGATGTGGTAGGGCGGACAGGCGGCGGTGCCCAGGTACTTCATCTTGTCCACGAGGAACTTTTCAAGCTTCTCGGGGGTGAGCAGCGCCTTGGTTTCCTGGAAAAGCATGGTCTTGTTGGCGGAGCCCCCGCCTTTGGCCATGAAGAGGAACTTGTAGGCATCGCCGTCCACGGCCTGGATCTCGACCTGGGCCGGGAGGTTCGTGCCGGTGTTGATCTCGTCGTACATGTTGAGGGCAACGGTCTGGGAGTAGCGGAGGTTCTCCTCGGTGTAGGTCTTGTAGACCCCCTTGGAGAGATACTCCTCGTCCTTGCCGCCGGTCCAGACCTGCTGACCCTTCTTGGCGATGACGGTGGCGGTGCCGGTGTCCTGGCAGATGGGAAGCTCGAAGTTGGCGGAGATCTCGGCGTTGCGCAGGAAGGCGAGGGCCACGCCCTTGTCGTTCATGGACGCTTCCGGGTCGCGCAGGATCTTCGCTACTGCCTCGTTGTGCTCGGGGCGCAGCAGGAAGGATACATCGCGCATCGCCTCGTTGGCGAGGATGGACAGCGCCTCGGGGCAGACCCGCAGCACTTCCTTGCCGGCGAACTGCTCGACCGTGACGTGCTTCTCGGATCCCTCGATCTTGCGGTACTTCGTCTCATCTTTGCCGAGGGGGAAAGGGTCCTGGTAGACGAACGGCTTGGTGGACATCGCGTGCTCTCCTTTCGATCATGGGCTGACGGCCGGGGATGCAGGGTCGGGCGGGAATCGTGATACGCTCCGGGCCATGCTGTCCGCGTAAGTGTATACAGTATACGGCGGGATTTTATTGAAAAATTCTCAGTTTGTCGAGCAAGAAAGTGCAAGGGGAGAAAATGCGGAATTTTTTCATGAAACAATTAAATGTTTTTTCGGATGTGACGATAAGGTTTCCCAGGAGATCGACGCCCTGCCCGCGAAACAGGGGGCGCTGAGCCGCGGTTGCAGCGGACTGATTTCCTGATATCGTTATCACGTTGTGATGGTGCCGCAATACATGGCTGGTACAGTGATGTATTGCGGTGAAAACAACATGTCCGCAGGGAGGATGAGAGTGATGAACATGCAGCAAGTCAAAGAGATTGCCAAACAACGAGGGATCAAGGCAGGTTCCATGAAAAAGGCGGAACTCGTCCGGGCGATCCAGTCGGATGAAGGGAACGAAGCGTGTTACGGGACCGGCCGCGCCGACTCGTGCGGCCAGGGCGCCTGTCTCTGGCGCGACGACTGTAACTGACCGTCCGCCGGCTGCGTCCCGGCCGAGCCGGCGCAGCCGGTGGTGCTCATTTCTGGCAGAGGGGACAGAACCAGGTGGAGCGGTTGCCGAGCCGGGTCCGGGCGATGGGAGTGCCGCAGACAGTGCAGGCTTTGCCGGTTCGCCCGTACACGGCCAGATCGATGCGGAAATAGCCCGAAGGGACCTCGGCCGCGATGAATTCGTGGAGGGTGGCGTTTCCTTCGGCAATGGCGTCGCGCAGCACATCCCCGACGGCGGTTGCCAACGTGGCGCAGTCTTCCTCAGAGAGTGACCCCGCGGCGCGTTCGGGATGGATACGCGCCCGGAACAGGGCCTCGTTGGCGTAGATGTTCCCCACGCCGACCACGATCCGGTTGTCCATGAGCAGAAGCTTGATGGCGGTATTCCGCTTCCGGCTGCGCGCGAAGAGATAGCTCCCGTTGAACAGGGGCGGGAAGGGCTCCGGCCCCAGTTGTGCCAGCAGCGGGTGGGCAAGGGGATCGCTGCCGGTCCAGAGGACGAGCCCGAATTTGCGCGGATCCCTGAAGCGGAGGGTGCGGCCGTCGTCCAGGACCAGGTCCAGGTGGTCGTACTTTCCCGGCGGACTGCCGGCCGGCGCGACCCGGAGCGTGCCGGTCATCCCCAGGTGGATAATGGCCGTGCCGTCGCCGCAGCGCAAGAGGAGGTACTTGGCCCGGCGCTCCACCCGCTCGATGACCCTGCCGGTGAGCCGCTCGCCCAGCTCGGGGGGGATCGGCAACCGCAGCTTGGCTGCCCGGGCCGTGACCGCCGTCACCCGCCGCCCGGTCACATGGGGCGCGATCCCCCGCAGGGTTGTCTCCACTTCCGGCAACTCCGGCATCTATCCTCCCGTTGATCCGCATTATTCCGGCGCGCCGCCGGCCCGGTCAAAACGGTTGACCCGGACCGGCGGCGCGGGGTATAGTACCCGTTCCTCCGACTCACATCCAGCGTTTCTTCCCAAGGCAGGTCATGTCCGCGGTCGATCTGAGAAAAGTTCCCCCCCAGAGCATTGAGGCCGAGATGTCGATTCTCGGCGGCGTGCTCCTCGATAATGAGGCGATCAACCGCTGTCTGGAGTTGATCGAGGCCGACGATTTCTATCGCGAGTCCCACCGCAAGATATTCAGGGCCATGATCGACCTGTCCAACCGGAGCGAGCCCTGCGACCTGATCACCCTCACGGACATGCTCAAGCGCAAGGGAGAGCTGGAGGAGGTGGGGGGCGGCGCCTATCTCGCCACCCTGGTGGACTATGTTCCCACTGCCGCCAACATCGCCTACTACTGCCGGATCGTGAAGGAAAAGTCGGTCACCCGGCGCCTCATCACCGCCGCCACCGACATCGTCACCCGCGGCTATGACGAGGAAACCACGGTGGACGAGCTTCTGGACGGCGCCCAGAAGACCATCTTCGAAATTTCCGAGAACAAGCTCCGCCCTGCCTTCACCCCGGTGGGCACCATCCTCAAGGATACCTTCAAGAGGATCGAGACCCTCTACGAAAAGAAAGAGCACGTAACCGGCGTCCCCACCGGGTTCTACGACCTGGATAAGATGACCGCCGGTTTCCAGCCGGGCGATCTCATCATCATTGCCGGCCGCCCCTCCATGGGCAAGACGGCCTTTTCCCTCAATATCGCCCAGTATGCCGCTGCCCATGCCGATCCGCCCCTGCCCGTGGCCGTGTTCTCCCTGGAGATGAGCAAGGAATCCCTGGTCATGCGTCTGCTCTGCTCCGAGTCGCGGGTGGATGCCAGCCGCCTGCGGACCGGTCACCTGGTGGACACCGACTGGCACAAGTTGACCCACGGGGCCGACAAGCTTTCCAAGGCCCGGCTCTACATCGACGATACCCCGGCCATTCCGGTGCTGGAGATGCGGGCCAAGGCCCGGCGCCTCAAGGCGGAGAACGGCCTCGGCATGATCGTGGTGGACTATCTCCAGCTTATGCGCGGCTCCAGCCAGGAGTCACGCCAGCAGGAGATCTCGGAAATCTCCCGCTCCCTCAAGGCCCTGGCCAAGGAGCTGGACGTGCCGGTGGTGGCGCTCTCCCAGCTCAACCGGAGTCTGGAGAGCCGCACCGACAAGCGCCCCATGATGAGCGACCTGCGGGAATCGGGGGCCATCGAGCAGGACGCCGACGTGATCATGTTCGTGTATCGCGACGCCGTCTACTGCGATGACTGCAAGAAACGCGACGGCTCCTGCACCAAGGGGCATGAGAAGGACGCCGAGATCATCATCGGCAAGCAGCGTAACGGCCCCATCGGCTCCGTCAACCTGCTGTTCAACGGCGAATTCACCAAGTTCGAAAATATGGAGAAGCATCATGATTACTAACATTCATCCGACTGCCCACATAAGCCCCTCCGCCACCATTGCCGACGGCGCGGAAATCGGCCCCAACGTCATCGTGGGAGATCACTCCTCCATCGGCGCCGGCACCAGGGTGATGGCCAACGCCGTCATCGGTCCCTGGACGCAGATCGGCGAGAACAACGTCATTCACTACGGCGCCATCGTCGGCCACGATCCCCAGGATTTCGGCTACAAGGGGGAGGAGAGCTGGACCATCATCGGCAACGGCAACGTGATCCGCGAGTACGCCACCATCCACCGGGGAAACCGGCCGGGGACCAAGACGGTGGTCGGCGACAACAACATGCTCATGGCTAATGCTCATGTGGCGCACAACTGCGTTCTGGGGAACAATATCATCCTGGTAAACTCCGCGATGCTGGCCGGCCACGTGGAGGTGGAGGACCGGGCCATCATCTCCGGCAACTGCGTGGTGCACCAGTTCTGCCGGATCGGGAAGTTCGCCATGATGCGGGGGCTGTCCCGCTCATCCCGCGACGTTCCCCCCTTCTGCATCGTTGATGACACTCACACGGTGAAGGCCCTGAACCTGGTGGGTCTCAAGCGCAACGGATTCGACCAGGCCCGCATCCGGGCGATCAAGAACGCCTTCAAGCTCCTGTTCCTGTCGGGGCTCAACATGCAGAACGCTTTGGCCGAGGCGGAACGCTCCCTCCACATCACCGACGATGTCCGCTACCTCATTGACTTCATCAAGTCGGCCAAGCGCGGAGTCTGTTTCGGTCGCGGCCAGATCGTGGATGTGGAGGATGAGGAGTAGGGTGCCGCCCGCCCGGCTCACCCTCCGAAACCGACCGGCCCCGATGGCCGGACGTCAGTACCCCATTACGAATCGAGGAGTCAATCATGACCACATACACTCCGCTCCGTGACGTTCCCGCTGCTGCCGGCTACGGCCCCGGCGACGTTTTTGTCCTCTTCGGCGAGCTGTTCGGCCGCGGCTATGCCAACGGCATCGTTGATGAGGCCCGGAAGGCCGGCATGACCATTATCGGCGCCACGGTGGGCCGTCGTGACAACAACGGGCCGCCGCGCCCCCTCACCGCCGAAGAACTGGCCGAAGCCGAGGCGAACCTGGGGGGAAAGATCATTAATGCCCCGCTGGAAGCCGGTTTCGATCTGGAGCCTGCCGGCGACGGGCTCACCCCGGTCGACCGCCTCAAGGGGGTGAAACCCGAGACCGTGGCCACAACCGCGCTTGATATGGCCGCCATTGAGGAGTCGCGCCTGAAGGGGCTTGCCCGCTTCCGGAGCAACCTGGCCGAGTTCGCCCGGGAACTCGACGGGCTCGTTCCGCCGGGGGCCAACCTCTTGATCGTGCACACCATGGCCGGCGGCATTCCCCGCGCCCGAACCCTCATGCCGCTTCTCAATCGCGTGTTCAAGGGCCAGGGGGATCGTTTCCTCCCCTCGGAGCTCTTCTGGAACTCTGACGTGGGACGGCTGTGCAGCCTCTCCTTCGACGAGGTCACCGCCGACACCTTCGGCGCCCTTGTGGACGCCACTGCCTCGCTGCGGGCACGGGTGGAGGTCGCCGGCGCCAGGGTTTCCTACGCAGCCTACGGCTACCATGGCTGCGAGGTGCTCATCGGCGGCGAATACCGCTGGCAATCCTACACCCCCTATCTGCAGGGGTGGGCGAAGATCCGCCTTGAGGAGTGGGCCTGCCGGGTCTGGCAGCAGGGTGTCAAGGCTACGGTCTACAATTCGCCGGAGATTCAGACGAATTCCAGCGCCCTGTTCCTTGGGGTTGAACTTTCTCTGTACCCACTTCTGGACGCCATTGAGCGGGAAGGTGGCTCCTCTGCGGCAGCCGGTATCCGCGCCGCCTGCCAGGCGCTGCTCAAGGAAGGGGAGGCCATGGACGCCCTGCTGGCGCAGGCCGATGCCTACCTTGCTTCTCCGGTTCAGGCATCCTTCGACAAACTGGAAGAGTGGCCCCGCCATAACACACCGGAGCAGGCCGCGTTGATGCTCACCGCGTCGGACGCGCTCATGGCCATGAGCGCCGATCCCAAGAACATCGTCTGCGCAGAGCTGTCCAAGGCGGTTTTCCAGGCAGTGGGGCGTCTCATGTTCGATCACTCCTGGGCGCCCCAGGCGCCGGTCCTCTGGCTCAATCACGACGTGATTGCGCGTAGGCTTGCCGCCTGATCGCGACCTTTTCCGTCATTGGACGACGGAAAAGGTCACCTCAGGGTCGTTCCTGTCGTCGCACTCTCGCTTGAACAAGGGGGATTTCAAAAGGGGAACAATATTGTTACTTGGATGGTATGCGGTTTGCATGTGTCATGCAAACCGCATATCGTTGATACACGACAATACTAAACCATCCGCGAGGGTGGGACGGAAAGCCCACAGGGTCTCTCTGAGACAGCCGGGATGCCGAAATGTCAGCACGACGACGTTCGGCCCCGGCTTGCTCTTTATCCGGTGCCGGAAGGAGACGAGCCATGGGAGTTTCACGGGAGTATTGTCGCAGATGGGGCAAGGCCGTTGTTGCGCAGGTCGTACTGTTCGTCCTTGCTGTTGCGGCGATCCCGGCGCTGGCGGACTCGATCCCCGCCTATCTCGCATCGACCACCAGCCATGATTCTCCGGCTCTCGTTTCTCCTCCTTCCGCCTCACCCGCCTCCCAATCGGAAAATGCCACCTTTTTCAGCATATCAGCCAGCCCAACCGGCGATGTGACGCTCAACTGCGGCGGCGTTCCCGTTGAAATCGGCTACACGGATCTCGCTCCCCATGACGAAATCCGGGAGCAGAGCCAGCGGATAACGCGGCAACTGGACCCGCTCATCAACGGGTTTTCGGTCAAGGTAACCTTCCTCTTTTAAGCCATCCTCCCGTTCTTGTGCCCCCTCGTCCTTCCTCCTGGGAGAGGGGGCTTTTTTATTCCCCGAATCCGTGATGCCGGGAAGCCCGGCGCATTCAACAATAAAAAAAGGCCGTCCCCTTCGGACGGCCCATGGGTGGCGTGCGATAGCGATCCGCTAGCGCACCAGTTTCGACAGTTTCTTGAACTCATCGGTGCCGGCCACGCGGAGGAGCTGGAACAGGGCCGTTTCAGTGGAGGTGATGACCGCGCCGGCGTCCCGCGCCACTTCCATGCCCACGAACCAGTTCTCCTTGCGGCGGCTCATGATGGCATCCCGCACCAGGTGGACGTGGTAGCCCCGCTCCAGGAGCTCGATAACCGTCTGGAGCACGCAGACATGGGTTTCCATGCCGGTTATGATGACCTGCTTGCGTCCCAGTGCCGCGAGACGGTTCAGGAACGCTTCGTCGCCGCAGCAACTGAAGGTCATCTTCTCGCAGGCGTCTCCCTCGATCTTCTCCTTCAGGACCGGCAGGGTGCAGCCGAGGCCTTTCACGTACTGCTCAGTGGCAACCACCGGCATGCCGAGTTCCTGGGCGGCCTCCAGTAGGATGCCGGTGTTTTTCGTGAGCCGTTCCAGAACTTCCGGGTCCATGGCCGCGCAGAGCTTTTCCTGCACGTCGATGACCACGAGCACTGCCTGCTGCCGGTCAAGGAAGAACTTCTCCATAATTCCCATCAGATGCTCCCTCCTTTCAGTCTTTTTTCAGTTCGATGCCAAGCTCCTGAATCTTCTTGCGCAGCGTGTTGCGGTTGATGCCGAGGATCTCAGCCCCTTTCACCTGGTTGCCACGCGTCTTTTCCAGAACGAAACGGATGAGGGGCCGCTCGATCTGCTTGAGGACCAGGTTATAGATATCCCCGCTCTCCATTTTGTCCAGGTTGGTGAGGCTTGTCCGCAGTTTCATGTCCACCAGGGCTTCAAGGGAGAGGTCGTCCGCAGCGGTCGCCTCACTTCCCGTCTGGCGGGCACGCAGCCCCGGAAAGTCGGATGGGGTGAGAAGCGGGTCGGACGAGAGGATCACCGCCCGCTTGATGGTATTCTCCAGTTCCCGTACGTTGCCCGGCCAGTTGTGGGTGGTGAGGAGCGCCATGGCTTCGGGGGAGCATTTTTTTTGTGAAACCTCCAGTTCCGCGCAGGCGTTCTGGAGGAAATACTCCACCAGGAGCGGCACGTCTTCCTTTCGCTCCCTCAGCGGCATAAGCTGAATCGGCACCACGTTGAGCCGGTAGAAGAGGTCCTCCCGGAACTGCTTCTTGCGGACCAGTTCCTCCAGGTTCTGGTTGGTGGCCGCCACGATCCGCACGTCCACGGCGATGTTCTGGCTGCCGCCGGTGCGGGTCACTTCCTTTTCCTGGAGCACCCGCAGGATCTTGGCCTGGAGATCGAGGGGCATGTCGCCTATCTCGTCAAGGAAGATTGTGCCGCCGTTGGCCTGCTCGAACTTGCCCAGCTTGCGCTCAACGGCGCCGGTGAACGCCCCCTTTTCGAAGCCGAAGAGTTCGCTTTCCAGCAGCTCTTTGGGAATGGCGGCGCAGTTGAGGGCGATGAACGGCTTGCCGATCCGTTTGGAGTTGAAGTGGATGGCCCGGGCGATGAGCTCTTTGCCGGTCCCCGACTCCCCCTGAACGAGAACGGTCACGTCGCTGGGGGCAACCTTGCCGATGGTCTTGTAGACTTCCCGCATGGCGGGGGAGTTGCCGATGATGTTCTTCTCCAGGTGATAGCGCTCTTTCAGCTCTTCCCGCAGAATGGTCATCTGGGAGGTGATCTCCCGGGCTTTGTTCACCTTTTCGATGATGGCATCTATAACGTCCAGGTCGAAGGGCTTGGTGATGTAATCGTAGGCCCCCCGCTTCATGGCTTCCACGGCGTTTTTCATGCTCGCCTCGGCGGTCATGATCACCATGAGGAGGTCGTGCTTGAGCTCCCGTACCTTGTCGAGCAACTCCAGCCCGGTGAAGCCGGGCATCTTGATGTCGAGGATGGCCAGGTCATACTCGTTGGACTGGATCAGGTGCAGGGCTTCCTCTCCGTCGCGGGCGAGGTCTACGGTGAATCCCTTTTTGCGCAGGGCCTTCGAGAGGACCCAGCGCATGCTTTCTTCGTCATCGGCAACCAATATGCGGTTCAGTAACATTGCAGACCTCGAACTGTGGATATGGAAATGAACATGGTTAAGGGAAAGATCCCGGTTACTGAATCAGGGGGAGCATTACCGTGAAGGTGGTCCCTTTGCCGGGGTCCGATTCCACCTTGATCATTCCCCGATGCTCCGTAACGATTTTCTGGCAGATGGCCAGCCCCAGGCCCGTCCCCTTTGTCTTGGTGGTGAAGAAGGGCGTGAAGAGCTGCTCAAGCTGCTCCGGCTGGATGCCTGGTCCATCGTCGGCCACGTCGATGGCCACCATCCGCGAGCGACGCTCACCCTTCTGGGTCATTGAGTAGTCGGATATCACCCGGCTGGCGACCCGGATGCAGCCGCCGTCATCCACCGCCTCCATCGCGTTTTTAACGAGGTTCAGGAAAAGCTGGGTCAACAGCCCCTCGTCGGCAAGGATGGGCGGGATGCTGGGGTCGAACTGCTGCTGGAAGGCGACGTTTTTTCCTTCGGTCGAGCGCTTCTGGAGCGTGAGGATGTCGCCGATGACCTTGTGGAGGTTCACTTTGCTCAGTTGCAGTCCCCGGGGCGAGGCCAAGGCCAGAAGTTCCTCAACAATCCGGTTGACCCGCTCCACCTCCTTGAGCATGATCCGGACGTTGTCGCGCAACTCGCTTTCGGTGGGCAGCTCCAGCTCCAGGAGCTGGGCCGCTCCCTTGATGCCCCCCAGGGGGTTCTTGATCTCGTGGGCCAATCCCGCGGCCAGGGTTCCCAGGGTGGAAAGCCGGTCGGCATTGCGGACGGCATCTTCCAGCTCCCGGATGCTGGTGATGTCGCGCAGCACCAGGATCGTCCCGGTGGTTTCGCCGTGAGGAAGCATAAGTGGGAAGGTGGTCGCCGAGACCGGCGTCAGCTGCTTCAGCTTCCGGATGACGATGTTCTCGTGGTCGGAGATGGTCATGCCGCTGGAGGCGGTCTTGCCGACCATCTCCCGCAGGACCTCCTCCCGGTGGAAGACGAGGGCGAAGCGATGTCCCACGGCCTGCCGCCGTGAAATGCCGGTGATCTCCTCCGCGGCGGGGTTCATCAGGGCGATCCGTCCGTCCAGGTCGATGACGATGACGCCGTCACCGACGCTGTCGATCACGGTGGCAAGAAATTCCTCTTTCTTTTCTTCGGGGGTCATGGCGCCTCCGCAGCCGTGAAAAAGCGGCTCACTGCCTCCATCAGGGCGCCATTGCCCTCAATTTCGTTGATTTCCTTCCGGAACTGTGCCGCACCGGGGAGTCCGTGGGAGTACCACCCCAGGTGCTTGCGCATCTCCCGCGCGGCTACCTGTTCGCCGGCCATTTCCGTGAACAGGGCCAGATGCCTCCGGGCCACCGCCAACCGTTCGGCCGGTGAGGCCGTCGACGGGTCGCGACCAGCCATCAGGTCCAGGGCCTGCCTGAATATCCACGGATTTCCCAACGCACCGCGGGCGATCATGACCCCGTCGCAGCCGGTTTGGTCGAGCATGGCGGCCACGTCGGCCGCGCTGAAGAGGTCGCCGCTGCCGATGACCGGTATGGCGACGGCCCGCTTCAGTTCGGCGAGCTTCGTCCAGTCGGCCGAGCCTTCGAACATCTGCGCCCTGCTCCGGGGATGGAGCGTAACGGCATCGCATCCCTCTTCCTCGGCAATCCGGGCAATCTGGATAAAGTTGGCGTCTTCGCAGCTCCACCCGCTCCTGATCTTCACGGTCAGCGGCAGCCGCGTAGCCCGCCGGACAGCCCTGACAATGGCCCGCACCTTGTCCGGCTCGCGCATGAGGGCGCTCCCGGCGCCGGTCCCCACCACCTTTTTCACGGGGCATCCCATGTTGATGTCGATGAGGTCCCCGTATTGTTCCACCGTGGCCGCCACCCGGCCCATGACGTCCGGGTCGTCACCGAAAAGCTGGATTCCGAGAGGACGGTCATCCGGCACGCTCCGCAGGAGCTCGAAACTCTTTTTGCCTTCCCGGACAAGGCCGTTCACGCTCACCATCTCGGTGAAGCAGAGCCCTGCCCCCTGTTCGCGGGCAAGGAGGCGGAAGGGAAGGTTGGTTATCCCGGCCATGGGGGCGAGGATAAGATTGTTTCCCAGGGGCAGGGAGCCTATGGTAAGAGAACGGATCATCGTCGGCAGTCGCGCGTATTTATTGCTTAAAATTTAGGCATAGTAGCATGGGGCAGGAAAAACGCAAGCATTTATTTTGGTGCTACCCCGGCGTCGCCGGGGAGGACAGTCCTTCGAGATGATTGACTTTTCGCGAGGTGAAAGGTACGCTTCAACGGGTCTAGGTTGCTCAACAGCGCCCCGGGAGCGAAGAGATGGAAATTTTCGGCGGCATGATGGTTATGATGGCGATTCTCGGCCTGTTTGTCGTGGCTGTCTGGCTGGTGCTCCCCTTCGCGGTCTTTGCAGTCAAGATGAAGATGGAGCGGGCGTTGGAGCTTCTCGATTCGGTGGAGCAGCGTCTCGGTCGCGTTGAGGAGCGTCTCGAACGGCTGGAGGAAGCGTGTGGTGCCCGCGGGCCGGTGAGTCCCGCCCCTGCAGCCCCGCCGGAGGAGACGGAATAAACCGTCGCCCGCCGTTCACCCCCTGATCCCTTCAGGCAGCTTCCCAGAGCACACCGGGCGTGTTGCCGCCCCCTTTGCCCATTACCCGCTTGACATACCTGGCGAAGCATTCGACCACGACCGGATCGAACTGGCTGCCGGCGCCGGCACGAAGCTCTTCCAGGGCCTCCGTGAGGGTGTTGGCATGCTTGTAGGGCCGCTCCGACACCATGGCGTCGAAGGAGTCGGCCACCGCCACGATGCGTGCCCCCAGGGGGATGTGATCGCCGGTGAGCCCCTCGGGGTAGCCCGAGCCGTCCAGCCGTTCATGGTGGTAGAGGATAACGGGGAGCACCTCCTTCAGCTGGGCGATGGGGGCCAGGATGGCAACCCCCTTTTCCGGATGGAGCCTCATGGGAGGGAATTCGTCCTCAGAAAGGAGCGCCGGCTTCTCCAGAAGTGCCTCGATGACGCCGATCTTGCCGATATCGTGCAGCAGCCCCCCGAGCCGGATCTGTTCAACTTCCTGTTCCGAAAGCCCCATCTCCTTGGCGATGCGGGTCGAAATGTGCATGACCCGCTCCGAGTGTCCCTTTGTCCAAGGGCTCTTGGCGTCGATGGCATTGGCCAGGCTGGACACGGTGTTGAAGAACAGGCTTCGCATGTCTTCATAGAGCCGGGCGTTTTCCAGTGCCACCGCCATCTGTGACGCGATCTTCTCGATCGTAAAGGTCTCGCCGCGGGCGAACGTGCCGGGTTCCGTGTCGCCCAGCAGCAGCACACCCTTGACCTGGTCGCGCGACATGAGGGGAATGGCCAGGAGCGACCGGATACCAGCGGCCAGAAGGGTCCGGGTGACGGTGCCGGCCTTCCTGTCATCGGCCAGGTCGGCGATGCCCGCGCTGCGGCCGGTGCGGAAGGCGGTCCAGGCGGTACAGCCCGTCAGCGAAAGGGGCGCGCCGGGGCGGAGGGGCGCGGGGATCTCAAGCCCCGAGGCATGGGACGACATGACCTTGAGTCCTCCTCCTTCAGCCTGGAGGATCGCCACGAACTCGCAACCGGTGATCCGTTCCACCTGCGCCATGGCCGTCTCCATGATCCTTTCCCGAGAGAGAGAGGAGGAGATGGCCTTGTTGATTTCGTCGATGGTGAGGATTACGTCGATACGGCCCGCCAGGTCCAGGGCCATGTCCAGGGACTCGTCGAAGAGTTGCATGTGGGAAACCACCAGTGCCGCGTGGGAGACCAGGTCGCGGATGATGGCGGTTTCAGTGGCGGAGAAGGGAGGATTGTCGCGGGTACGGGCCATGAACACGGCACCGATGACCTGGGTCCTGACCACCATGGGGACCGCCAGGACGCAGAGGTTCCTGAGGAGTTTCCGGAGCTTCGGGGTGAGCAGGTCCGAGGAGCCGGGGTCTGTGAGCATCAGGTGCTGCCGCTTGCGGAGCATGCTTTTCAGGAGGGGTATCTTGTCCGGAGCCAGCGGCATCTCGCGAAACACGGGAACAAAGCTGGCGGGGAGTCCCGTGCTGCGGGCCGGGGCAAAGTCCCTCCGTTCCCGGTCGAAGAAGTAGACGGCGATCCATCGGGTCTTGACGAGCTTGCGCAGCAGGCGGGAGAGGTCTTTGATTACCTCGTCCACATCAGTAAGCCCGCTCAACCGCTCGCTTCCCTCGATGAGTTCGGTGTAGGTGCCGGTCATGGCGTCCTCCCCATTCACACTTGTATCATAAAATAGCCATATGTCTTGCCAACGAGGGGGTTTTTTTGTATTACTATCCCCTCTGCGCCGAGCCGAGGTGAGTGTTCGGCGCAGGTGACAGCATCCGGTAGAGAGGAGCGGATTCATGGGTCTTTTGGAGGGCAAAAAGGCGGTCGTCTTCGGCATCGCCAACGAGAAAAGCATCGCGTGGGCCATTGCTCAGGCGTTCCGGCGGGAAGGGGCCGATCTGGCGATCACCTATGCCAACGAAACCCTGGCCAAGCGGGTGATCCCGCTTGCCGAAAGCATCGGGGCGAGCCTCATTCTCCCCTGTGACGTTCGCAGCGATGACGACATTACGGCAGTGTTCGCCCGGATTGAGCATTCGTGGGGAGGGCTCGACACCCTGGTTCATTCGGTGGCCTTTGCCAACAAGGACGAACTGAAGGGGTCCTTTCTCAATACCAGCCGGGAAGGCTTTTCCCTCGCCATGGACATCAGCGCTTACTCCCTCATCGCCCTGGCCAAGGGGGCCCATCCCCTCCTGAAGGAGCGGCAGGGGAGCATTATCACGCTTTCCTACTATGGCGGCCAGAAGGTTTTCCCGAGTTATAACGTCATGGGGGTCGCCAAGGCGGCCCTGGAGATGAGCGTCAGGTATCTTGCCGAGGCCGTCGGTCCCGACGGCATTCGCGTCAATGCCATCTCTGCAGGTCCTCTGAAGACCCTCGCCGCAGCAGGCGTGGGTGGCTTCAACCAGATCGCCGGCCACGTGGCCGAGAAAGCGCCTCTTCGCCGCAATATCAGCCAGGACGAAGTGGCCGGTGCGGCTCTTTATCTGGCCAGCGATCTGTCAAGCGGGGTTACCGGGGAGGTGCACTTCGTCGACAGCGGGTATAATATCATAGGACTTTGAAAAACGAGGCCGCTGCCGGCCTCAAGGAGTTTTCAATCAAACAGCTGCACGGCAACCTCATGGGGCTCAAGCCGAGCCAGGTGGCGGCCCTTGAACGGCTCTACCGGCGCAAGGTGCCGCCCGACGAACTGATCACCCCCGAACTGGCGGCCCGGATGGTGGATATCACCCGGGACATCCGCCGACGGGTGGGGATTCTCGTCAACCGCCACGGCTCCGTCGAGTATGTCATTATCGGCGATGAACGGGGCCTCTTCATCCCCGACCTGTCCGAGTATCCGCTGGGCCGGCGGCTCCTGAGGGGGCTCCGCTACATCCACACCAACCTGAGGGGCGGTTCCTTTACCGAGGATGACCTCACCGACCTGGCACTCCTGCGGTTCGACCTGATGGCGGTCATCCAGGTCCACGATGACGACCGCCGGCTCGCCATCCAGACCGCATCGCTCAATCCCTCCGATGACAGTGCCCATCCCTACCGCGTGGAGTCAGCCGAGCCGCTGGCCGCCCACCGGATGGATTTCGGCGCCTTTATTTCGAACCTCGAACGCTCTCTGGAAAAGGCCGTCGCCACCGACTCCCGGGAAGTCGCTGCCGGTACGGAACGGGCAATCCTCATCTCGGTCACGAAACATCCCCGGGAGGAGGCCGAGGATTCCATGGACGAGCTTCGGGAGCTGGCCCGCACCGCCGGCGTGGCAGTTCTCGATACCGCGATCCAGCGTCCCCGCCAGTTCAATCCCCGCTACCTGATGGGGGAGGGCAAGATGCGGGAAGTCGTGATCCGGGCGCTTCAGCTGGGAGCGACGCTTCTGATTTTCGACCAGGAGCTTTCCCCGGCCCAGGTTCGTTCCATCTCGGCCCTGACCGAACTCAAGGTTATCGACCGGAGCCAGCTGATCCTCGACATATTTGCCCGCCGGGCCACCAGTCTCGACGGCAAGGTCCAGGTGGAGCTTGCCCAGCTCAAGTACATCCTGCCGCGCCTCACTGGTCGCGGGGTGCAGATGTCGCGCCTGATGGGGGGGATCGGCGGCCGGGGGCCAGGCGAGACCAAGCTGGAGATTGACCGCCGCCGCATCAGGGACCGCATCGCCAAGCTGGAACGGGAGCTCGAGGAGCTTTCCCGGGGCCGCCAGCAGCGGCGTCAGAAGCGGGTTCGGGCCGGCCTTCCCATCGTCTCGATCGTGGGTTACACCAATGCGGGGAAGTCGACCCTGCTCAACGCCCTGACCAAGAGCGACGTCTTTACCGAAAATCTCCTCTTCGCCACCCTCGATACTTCAACCCGCCGGCTCCGCTTCCCCCGGGAGCGCGAGGTGATCATCACCGACACGGTCGGCTTCATCCGCTCCCTGCCCGCGTCCTTGCTGGGGGCATTCAAGGCTACCCTGGAAGAACTCCAGGACGCGGATCTCCTCCTTCACCTGGTGGACTGCGCCAATCCCCGCATCGAGGAGCAGATCGAGCAGGTGGGAAAGATCCTCGAAGAGCTTAAGCTTGGCGATAAACCGCGCCTGGTGGTCTTCAACAAGGGGGATCTGGTGCCTGAGCTGAAGCGGAAGGCCCCTCTGGCATTCATGAAGATCCGCCAGCTGGCCCGCCGTCACGGGGCCATCACCATCAGCGCGACAGACCGCTCGAGCCTTGAACCGCTCCTACTGGAGATGGAGCGGCGTTTCTGGCCCCAAGAGGCAGGGCAGGATGCGCCGCCCGAGCTCTCCTGAGCCGAAACGCCCGTCCCTTCAGTTGGTTATCATCTAAAAGTCTCCTAATCTTGACAGTTTGGTGAAATGCGACTATACTGCCGCATCCGGCATGGCACCGGCTTCCCACATTATTCCCTCGCGAAAGTGCGTGGAAGGGCTCCCATGAATCGATCTTTTTTCCTGCTGGCCATAGTCCTGTTGTTTACACCCATTGCCCAGGCATCCGATCTTCGCTTGAACCCCCTGCGGGAGTTGACCTCCCTGGGGAGCGGTTCACTGCAGACCGATCTGTCGGGAGTTCTTCCCCGCGTGGGATCGGCGCGGCCAAAGGCTGCCTCTCTCGCCGAGGGGCGCCGGGCGAATCCGCTGGAGCCGTCCATGGGAGAGCTCATCGTCGTGGAGGACGAGACATCCCTTGAGGATGATTTCGAACTACAGCTCCCCGGCCAGGACCTCCCCGAATCGGACATCCCGCTTGCCCTCAACGGCAAGGTAGAGTACTTCATCTCCTATTTCCAGACCTCCGGCCGCAAGTCTTTTTCCCGCTGGCTTTCCCGCTCCGAACGATACATTCCCATGATGCGCGAGGTTCTCAGGAAGGAAGGACTTCCCGAGGATCTGGTCTACCTGGCCATGATCGAGAGCGGCTTTACGCCCCATGCGGTTTCCGTGGCGAGCGCCGTGGGCCCCTGGCAGTTCATCTCGGGCACGGGAAAACGTTACGACCTGAGGATCGACCAATGGATCGACGAACGGCGCGATCCGCTCAAGTCGACCGTTGCCGCCGCCATGTACCTGAAGGAGCTTTACTCCCTCTTCAATCAGGATTGGTATCTGGCTGCGGCAGGCTATAACGCCGGCGAGAACAAGATCCTGCGCGCCATCGACAAATACAACACGCGGGACTTCTGGGAAATATCCAAGGGCTCGTATTTGAAGAGGGAGACCAAGGATTACGTGCCGAAGCTCCTGGCCGCCGCCATCATCGCAAAGGAGCCGGCCCGCTACGGCTTCGCCGATGTGGCGTATCTTCCCCCCATCGAGTTCGACTTAGTTGCCATTCCTTCGCGCACCGATCTGGACCTGGTGGCCAAACTCTGCGAGGTGGATGTCAAGGCCATCAAGGAATTGAACCCGGAACTGCGCCGCTGGTGCACACCTCCCGACTACCCCGACTACGAGCTCAAAATCCCCAAGGGAAAGCGCACGTCCTTCGAGGAGGCATACGCCCATCTCCCCGCGGACCAGCGCTACGTCGAGCGGATCGTCTACAGCCGCTACCGGGTTAAGAAAAAGGATACCCTGCAGGCGATCGCGCGACGCTACGGCACCACTGCCGAGACCCTGGCCGAGGTTAACAAACTGAAGCCGACCTCGAAGCTCGGGGGCCGCACCCTGCTGGTGCCGGTGCCGGTCGCGACGGAGGATGCCGCGGAAAGGACCGTCGCCAAGGCGTCGCCGAAGAAGGACGAGTCCCGCGCATTCAACAAGTACTACACGGTCAAGAAAGGCGACACCGTCGCCTCGCTGTCCAAGAAATTCAACATTTCCCAACGGATTCTGGCAGCATGGAATAATTTGAAGGGCAAAATGGCCCTTCACCCCGGCAAGCGGATCATCGTCGCCAAGTATGTGGAGAAAAAAGGGTCGATGGTGCCGGTCGACGGCGGGGAGAACAGCTAGCACGCTCTATTCTTCACTGCACTCACGAATGAAAGGACTTCATCCGCAATGTACAACTTCCTGATTTCCGGCGCGATCGCCCTTGTCGCCATTGTCGTCATCATCCTCGCCGCTGGCACCTCGTCCTGGTGGTGGGCCATACTTGTCGGACTGATTCTATTCGGCGGCTCTTTCCTCCTCATCTCCCGCGTGGTCATGAAAAAGGTTCTTGCCCTCATGGAGAGCGCATCCCGGGATATCCAGGCCCAACGGGTGGAAAAGGCGATCCGCGACCTGAAAGAGGGACTCCGCTACTCTCGCTGGCAGATTTACGTGGAGGGGCAGATCAACGCCCAGATCGGCATCATCTACTACCTGAAACGGGATTTCTCCGGTGCGTTTCCCTATCTTGAGAAGGCCTTCAACAAGAACTGGGTTGCCGTGGCCATGCTCGCCATCACCTACATGAAGCGGAACAAGCGGGACAAGATGAAGGAGACCTTCGAGAAGGCGGTCCAGTGGAGCCCCAAGGAGTCGCTGCTCTGGAGCGTGTATGCCTACTGCTGGACCGAGTGCGAGGATCTGGGGCAGGCTCGTGAGGTCCTGGAGCGTGGTCTCAAGAAGATCCCGGGCGACGACAAGCTGACCGCCAACCTTGAGGCGCTCAAGGAAGGGAAGAAAATGAAGATGAAAAACTACGGCGAGATGTGGCTTCAGTTTCACCTGGAGCGCCAGAGCGTCGTCATGAAGCAACAGGCGGCCGCCATGGGCATGAAGCGGCGGTTCATCCGGAAGTAGACGTCGCCGTCTGACGCAAGGCAGCACGAAAAGGGGCGGTTCCGTCCCTTTTTTTGTTCGCGGGCAGGTAACCCAACCCTCTCTCCGGGCCGGACATGAATGATCTCCTCAGAATTCTCGCCGTCCTCGTCGTGGTGGTCATCCTGCTGCGGCGCAAGATGCACCTGGGACTCGTGATGCTCATCGGAGCGGCGATCCTGGCGCTTCTCTACCTGACTCCGCCGCTCGATTTTCTCGCCGGGGCGTGGGTGGCGCTGGTCTCTCCCAGTTCGCTGGAGATGACGGCCACCCTCATTTTCACCATGATCATGGAAAATATTCTCCGCTCCACCGGCACCCTGAAGCGGATGGTCGAAAGCCTGTCCGAGGTCTTCCCCGACGCCCGGTTCGTCATGGCATCCATGCCGGCCATGATCGGGATGCTGCCCTCTCCGGGCGGAGCGGTCTTTTCGGCGCCCATGGTGAGCGAGGCTGCGTCCCGCCTGTCGATACCCGCCGACCAGAAGGCGTTCGTCAACTACTGGTATCGCCATATCTGGGAATACGTCTCCCCCCTCTATCCCGGCATTATTCTTGTGGCGGGACTGGCGCATATCCCCTACCAGAAGATCGTCCTGGCGAACCTTCCCTATGCCCTGTCGGTGGTTCTCTGGGGGGGATTGTTCGCCTTTTCGGGGGTTGGCCCCACTCCGGCCGGCAGCAGCACATCCGTGGGGCGTGGGAAGGCGCTTCGGGTGTTCCTCGTTACCATATCGCCCATAATGACCGCCCTTGTCCTGGTGGTTGTCTTCCGGGTCAATCCAGTCCCGGCCATGGGTGGTGTGACCGTGCTCATGTACCTGGCCCACCGGTATTCGCCGGCCGCCATCGTCCGGTCCCTCGGGGAGAGTATATCGCTCAAGGCCATGACCCTCGTCTTCGGAATCATGATCTTTCAGGAGACACTGCGACTGACCGGGGCGCTGGACGGCATCTCGCGCTTTTTCGCCGAGAGCGGCCTGCCGGCAGTGCTCATCATTACGGTCATTCCATTCCTTGCGGGGATTATGACCGGTCTCACCGTAGCCTTCGTGGGGATCACCTTTCCGATTCTCATGCCGCTGATGGGGGGCGACGCCCCGTCTTTAGGACTGCTTTCGCTTGCGTTCGGAAGCGGGTTTGCCGGGGTCATGATCTCGCCGGTCCATCTGTGTCTCGTCCTTACGCGCGAGTATTTCGGGGCGGATATGACCAAGGTTTATCACCGATTGTGGATTCCCCAGGCCCTTGTGCTTGCGGCAGCCGTGGTGCCGGTGTATATTTTTCAATGATTCCAGACATGATGCAGCCCGCGTCCGTGGCGCCGTTCATCGGCGGGGGCCGTGCCGGTTGCTGCAGAGCGAAAAGGAGGGTTCCATGCTGAAACGATTACTGATCCTGACGATGCTGTCTCTCTCGTCCCTGATGCTGTCCGGCTGTCTTGTCGGCGAGGGAAAGTATCTGAAAAAAGTCGAGGAAGCCGATAATCTGTCGAAGGAACTGACGACGCTTCAGGAGAAATATTCAGCCCTGTCCTCGGAGAACGAAGGGCTCAAGGGGACGCTTGCCAAGCTCAAGGACGAGGCAGCCGGTCTTGCCCAGGACAAGGAGAAGCTCACCGCTGACAACCGGGAGCTCCAGCAGGTGCTCCAGACGAAATCTGACTCGCTTTCCCAGAATATTGTGGAGTTGCGCCAGAAGGTGAGCCAGCTGGAAGCCGAGAATGCCCGCCTGAAGGCCGACATCGCCTCGACCCAGAAAGCCAAGGAGGAGAAGGTCCGGGAAGTGAGCAAGACCTATGAGGACCTGCTCGACAAGATGAAGGGCGAGATCGCCCAGGGACAGGTGACCATCTCCGAGCTCAAAGGAAAGCTGACGGTGAACATGGTGGACGCAATTCTCTTTGACTCGGGCAAAACCGAGGTAAAACCGGCGGGTATGGACATACTCCAGAAGGTGGTAGAGATCCTGAAGGATGTAACGGACAAGGCCATCAGGATCGAAGGACATACGGACAACGTTCAGATCGTCGGCAACCTTGCCAAGCGCTTCCCCACCAACTGGGAGCTTTCCTCGGCCCGCGCCATCAACGTGACCCGATTCCTCCAGAGCCGTGGAATTGATCCCGCCGTGCTGTCTGCCGTGGCCTACGGAGAGTATCACCCCGTCGCTCCCAACGATACCGATGAAGGCAAGGCCAAAAACCGGCGCATCGAGATCATCCTTGTGCCGAAGGATGCCCCCTGACGCGCGATGTCCATGAAGAAGAAAAGCATGCAATCCGGACAGAAGACGAAAGAGTTCTCCCCCAGCCCCTTCAGCGGCCTCAAAGGATTTCGTCCCGAGCCGGCCGAGCCGGAGAAAAAACAGCCGCCGGTTGCCGCTCCTCCGGCCCGGAGCACGGCGGAGCCCGACGATCTGAATCTCTTCCTGAGGGAAATGGTCGGTGTGAACCGCATGGATCGGTCGGGCAGGGGGCCGTCGGAGCAACGCCGGCGGAAAGAGCCGGCCGGGCAGGCCCGGGCCGCTGACGATGATCTGGTCAAGGAGCTGGAAGTTGCCGACCAGGCGGCCTTTGCCGAAGCCATCGCGCGGTTGAAGCTTGACGTGAGTTTTCGCGAGAGCCTGCCGGGCGACAGCGGCGTTTCCCGCCCGGTGAGCCGATTGCGCCAGCTCAAGAGCGGCCAGATACGGATCGATCTGGAGTTGGACCTCCACGGGCTCACCCGGGAAGAGGCCGTGGTGAGCCTGGAGCGGTTCATCACCGGTGCCCATCGAAGGGGGCAGAAGGCTGTTCTCGTCATTACGGGGAAAGGGAACAATTCCCCCGGTGAGCCGGTGCTCCAAGGGGCGGTCCTGTCCTGGCTCCGGGAACAGGGCAAGAGCATGGTGGCCGAATTCGCTCCTGCCCCCCGGGACATGGGGGGCAGCGGCGCAGTGGTCGCTTTTCTCAGGACGAGGGGAATAAAGGCTGGCTAGCGGTGATCCCGGATCGGTCAGGAGGCAGCTGTGTTCGGATTATTCAAACGTAAAAAGGCGGCCCCAGCCATCTTCGACAGCGCCGAAGCCGCTTTCGATTATGCCTGCCGGAATCTGGGAAACCGTATTCTCCTCGAAGCGGTGATACCCGCCCTGGTGGAAGAATTTGTACGTGTAAGTCACGAGGGTGAGCGCTACTTTCGCATCCGTCTGGCCAACAGCCGGGGTGGCCAGGTGATCGAGGCGTGTACCCTCAAGGAGTCCTCGCGCGCCCCCTCAGTCGGCGACCTGATCGGCTACAAGGTGGTCCGGTACGACCCGGACATGCCGCCTCCTTTTGACCTCCTCGGTTTCATTGCCTACCGGTTCGAGTTCGTTCACGTGCCGGGCAAGGGGTGGCGCACAGCCGAGAGCTTCATTCCCGACACCATCAAGCCCACGCTCCGGATGTGAGCCCCGCTCCCATGCTTTCAATCCTCCTTGAAAACCCTCTTCTTGTGTTGTTTCTCGTGGCGGCAATCGGCTATCCCCTCGGCAGGATCAAAATCCGGGGATCGAGTCTCGGGGTTGCGGCCGTGCTCTTCGTGGGGCTGGCCATGGGATCGCTCCATCCCGAGTTGAAGCTCCCCGAAATCGTCTATGTCCTGGGCCTTGCCCTGTTTGTCTACACCATCGGCCTCTCCAGTGGCCCCGCCTTTGTGGCATCCCTGAAACGCGAGGGAATCCGCAACAACGCCCTGATCATCGGAATGCTCCTGGTCGCTGCCGGGCTTGTCGTGGGAGCCCAACGACTCCTGGGGTTCAAGGGGACCGTCACCGCCGGCCTCTTCGCCGGAAGCCTCACCAATACCCCCGCCCTGGCCGGGGCACTGGAAACCATCAAACACATCGCCTCGCCGGAACTGCGAGAACTGCTGCTGGCCGAACCGGTGGTGGGTTACTCGGTGGCCTACCCCATGGGGGTCATGGGGGTGGTGCTCGCCATCAGTCTGGTGCAGAAGCTCTGGAACGTCGATTACGGCGAGGAAGGGAAACGGCTCAGGCTTGCCGGAACCGCGTCGGAGGCGCTGCGCAGCATGACGGTGCGCATCGCCTGGCCAGGAGCAGGGCGCCACACCGTGGCCGAGCTGGCCCGCCATGAGAAGTGGGACGTGATTTTCGGCCGGATCCGGCGCGGGGATTCATATCTTCTCACCGGCCCGCAGGTCCGTTTCCAGCCGGGTGATCTTGTTACCGCAGTGGGGACCGAGACGGAGCTGCGGCGGGTAGCCGCCTTTCTGGGGGAAGTGAGCGAAGAAGAGATCACCGTTGACCGGAGCGAGTACGACTACCGGCGGATCTTTGTCTCGAATCCCCGGGTAGCCGGGCGACAGCTGGGAGAGCTTAACCTGTTCGAGAACTACGGTGCCACCGTTACGCGGGTGCGGCGTGGCGACGACGACTTCCTGCCCCATGACGACATGGTCCTCGAGCTTGGCGACCGGGTGCGTGTTGTCACGCACCGCGATCACATGGCAGAAGTGACGGCCTTTTTCGGCGATTCCTACCGGGCCGTAAGCGAGGTGGATATCCTCACTTTCAGCCTGGGACTGGCCTTGGGACTCCTGCTCGGCATCATCCCCATTCCCCTGCCCGGAGGCATCACCCTCAAGCTCGGTTTCGCCGGCGGGCCCCTCATAGTGGCGCTGATTCTCGGCACCATCGGCCGGTCGGGCTCCATGGTCTGGAGCCTGCCCTACAGCGCCAACATGACCCTGCGCCAGATCGGCCTGGTATTGTTCCTTGCCGGAGTCGGCACACGGGCGGGCTACGGTTTCGTCACCACCCTCGCCAAGGGGGGCGGATTGGCCATCTTCGCCGCCGGTGCGGTTGTCACCTGTCTTACGGCCCTCGCCACCCTCTGGATCGGCCACAAACTCATGAAAATTCCCATGAGCATCCTCATCGGTATGGTCGCCGGCCTCCAGACCCAACCCGCCGTTCTCGGCTACGCCCTGGAGCAGACCGGCAACGATCTCCCCAATATCGGCTATGCCTCAGTCTATCCCGTGGCGACCATCAGCAAGATTCTCATTGTGCAGATACTGCTTACGATGCTCATGTGATGTCCTGCCGGCTTCAGCCACTCCCGTCGGGGCGTGGTGAAATGGTTTGGTTGTTTTCATGTCAACCTGCTTGTCAATGCGAGCGCCTTGGGCTACTGTAGCCTGCGATCACCATTTTTCCGCGAGGTCTTTCATGTCCGTAACTCTCGATGAAATCAAACAAGTCTACCAAGAGGCCGACTGTCTCTTTTCCGAAGCAGAGGTGGAGGCCGCCATCGGCCGGCTTGCCGCCGCGGTCACCGAACGTCTGGCCGAGGCCAATCCCCTGGTTTTCTGCGTCATGAACGGGGGGCTCATCGTCACCGGCAAGCTGCTGCCCCGGCTCGGGTTCCCCCTGGAGATCGAATACCTGCACGCCACGCGCTACGGGCACCACATCTTCGGCAAATCCCTCGACTGGCGGGTGCGGCCCACTGTGGACCTGAGAGGACGGACGGTACTGATCGTGGATGACATACTGGACGAGGGTGCAACGCTCGACGCCATTGCCGAATGGTGCCGGCAGGAGGGGGCGGAGGAGGTCTTCACCGCCGTGCTCGTGGATAAGGAGCATGACCGGAAGGCCCGGCCGGGGCTGAAGGCCGACTTTACGGGGCTTGTGTCACCGGACCGTTTCCTCTTTGGCTACGGAATGGATTACAAGGGATACTGGCGCAACGCGCCGGGGATCTATGCGGTGAAGGGGTACTAGCCGTTCAGGGCGGGCCGGGGGACGACTTCGGTCCGCCCTGAACGGCTCGGGCACCGATTAGGGTTGCTTCCATACGAAGGTTTTGCTGATGCTTGCGGCGGCCTGGTCGGTGGAAATTTCGGTTCCCGAGACGTCCAGCACTCGATAGCTCAGGACCTTGATGTCCGCGTTGCTGACATTCTGCGTGGTGGCGTTGTAGTTCGGCACGAATCCCGGCTTGAAGTCGAACCAGAGCGAGCCGAACGTCCCGAACTTGACCCCGTATGGATTGACAAGCAAGAACTTCACGGTGTCGCCCACGCTGGGATCCGTCGAGGGGGTCAGAGCGGATGAGACGAGCGTGCCGGTGTTCAGCATGCTGTTGTCCACCATGACGACCGTCGCCGGATCGAGGAAGTACTTGCCCGGGGTGAGCGGGTCCAGTTTCGGCGTGATCCCCACGGGGAGCTGCAGCACGACTTCGAGGCCGTAGAATTCCGTGGGCGCCGGCTTGATGACGCTGCCGGTAAGAGCCGTTGCAGTGGTTGCAAGAACCACCTGCAACGGTTGGGCAAGGGCCGATGCCGATGCCGCGAGAAGGATGATGAGACTCAGTACTGCCGCTTTCATGGTTCCTCCTTCGTGTGTGTGGTGGGTGCGGGCAAAAAAAAAGAAACAGCCTGCCCCTGTGGGACGCGGTACTGTTTCTTCGCCAACCCGGCTGTCCCGCTCTTTCTGGCGGGACCCGCAGCTTTGTGCCCCCCGGTTACCCGGGGTTTACCTCTTCGAAAACAGTGCGTAACGGATTACGGACCTTTTGAGCAATTCTAGCCCGTAGCAGCATGATTTTGCTGTGAGCGGCGTCACAGAACAGGGGGCTGCCCCCTGGTACCCTGAGCACCGCCCGAAACTCATATCCATTTTTCTGAGGCGTCCATGAAACATTTTTTTCAGTTCGAACGCTACAACACCACCTACCGCAAGGAGACGGTGGCGGGGATCACCACCTTCCTGACCATGGCGTACATCATCATCGTCAACCCCGCCATTCTCGAGGCGGCGGGGATTCCACGGGGCCCCTCAACAACGGCTACCATCGTGGCCGCGGTCTTCGGTACGGTGGTGATGGCCCTGTACGCCAACCGCCCCTTTGCCATCGCCCCGTACATGAGCGAGAACGCCTTTATCGCCTTCACGGTTGTGAAGGTCCTTGGCTACTCATGGCAGACTGCCCTGGGGGCGGTCTTCGTGGCGGGCGTCCTGTTCACGGTCCTGACCGTCTTCAAGGTGCGGAGCTGGCTGGCCGAGGCGATCCCGCTCTCGCTCAAGTGCGCCTTTGCCGTGGGCATCGGCCTGTTTCTCACGTTCATCGGCCTGAACGAAACCGGGCTTGTCACCCTCGGCGTGCCGGGTGCGCCGGTCAAGATGGGCAACATTGCCTCTCCGTCGGTGCTCCTGGCGGTCTTCGGCTACCTTCTCACGGTCTTTCTCATGACGCGCAAGATTCACGGGGCCATCGTGATCGGCATCGTCGCCACCACCATCCTGTCGGTGGCCTGCGGGGTGACGCCCATGCCGACCGAATTCGTGAGCATGCCCCCGGATCTCTCGCCGATCCTGTTTCAGCTCAACATCGGCGATGCCCTCGACATCCGCTTCTTCCCGGTGGTCCTCACTATCTTCATCATGGCGTTCCTCGATACGGTGGGCACCCTCATCGGCCTTTCCATGCGGGCCGATCTGCTTGATGAGAAGGGGAACCTGCCGGAGATCGAGAAACCGATGCTGGCCGATGCCCTTGCCACCACCGTGGCGCCGCTGCTGGGCACCTCCACTACCGGCGCCTACATCGAATCGGCCACCGGCATTGAAGAAGGGGGCCGCACCGGCTTCACGGCCCTGGTGGTGGCGGGTCTCTTCCTGCTGTCCCTCTTTTTCGCGCCGCTCTTCACTATCGTTCCTCCCCATGCTTACGGCATCGCCCTCATTGTCATCGGGTCCTTCATGATCGAGCCGCTCCGCCGGATCGACTTCGAGGACTTCACCGAGCTGGTTCCCGCTTTCCTTACCATCGTGCTGATGATTTTCACCTACAACATCGGCGTCGGCATGAGCACGGGGCTGCTTACCTATCCCCTCCTCAAGACAGCCGCCGGCAAGAGACACCAAGTCTCTGCTGGCATGTGGGTCCTGGCGGGGCTTGCGGTGCTGCTGTTCGTGTTTTTCCCCAAGATGTAAGCTGTAAGCGCGGCGGACTTCCGACGCAAAAAGGCCCGCACATGGTGGCGGGCCTTTTTGCGTCGGGGCGGGAAGCCTTAGCCGTGCTCGACCGTCACGGCCAGTTCCTCCAGTTCATTCTCCAGGTGGGCAACCAGTCCTCTCACCGCTTCCCGGTGGCCGTCCGGCAGCCCGTCCACCCCTGCCAGGGCTGTTTCGAGGCGCCGGGCCGCGGCAAGGGCGCCCCTGACCGTGACTGCCGGGTCCCGCACCGGCTCCTGACGGCTCCTGGCAACCTCCTTGAACTGCTTGAGCACCGTGGGGTGGCTCCGCTCCTCCTCCACGACCCGCTTGCGCAGGTCGGCGTATTCCTGATCGGAAAACCCCTTTTCTTCCCGGGCCTGGCGCAGGAGGTCGATGGAGCGGTAGTCGGGAAGGGGGCGGGGCTCTTCCCGCCGTGCCAGGAGCTGGGGTTCGTGCTGCTCCATGAAGCGGTAGGCCAGCGTCAGCTTCTGGGCCGTTTCCTTCTTGATGCGGATTTCCCTCGTGCAGTATTCCTCGAAGCTGCCGTATCCCCAGTCACGGTAGAGATTGCGGTTGTTCACGCCGAGCAACCGGTCGCCCAGCTCCACCCAGGATGATTTGAACTTTTTTGCGGTTTCCAGTACCTGGAAGCGTTCCGATGAGGGATCGAGTTCCTCCATGATCCGTTCGATATGGCGTTCGCCGGAGGATTGGGGCAGGTCGGTCATTGCTGGTTCTCCTGTAGGGGGGTGAAGATGGTATCCATGAACCTATCACAGGTTATGGCCCGGCAGGAACGAAGAGATTGCAGCGGCATGGAATTTTTACTTTGAGCCTCCGGGGGTTCGGGCTACAATTCCCCGGTTTGACTTCCATTTCCACAACACGGAGTGTTTGATATGACACGACTGAACATCCTCATGGCCGCGTCCGAGTGCGTCCCCTTTGCCAAGGAAGGGGGACTGGCGGACGTGGTGGGGGTGCTGCCCAAGTACCTGGCCCATATGGGGCACGATGTGCGGGTGGTGATGCCCCGCTACTCCCGGATCGACCCGGAGCGGTTCGGGCTGGAGCGGCTTCCCGGCGTGCTCGTGGTTCCCATGGGAATCATGGGCAATCAGTACTGCGGCGTCTGGGAGGGACGGCTTCCGGGCTCCGCCGTGCCGGTCTATTTCCTCGAACACGAGGGGTACTACGGTCGGGAAGGGCTCTACGAGGAAGACAACGTGGGGTACATGGACAACGACAACCGGTTCATCTTCCTCTCCCGGGCCGCCATGGAACTGCCCAAGATGATCGGCTTCGCCCCCGATGTCTTCCATGCCCACGACTGGCACACTGCCGCGGTGCCGGTCTTCCTCAACACCCTTTACCGTGACGACCCGCTGGTGGGCGGTGCCGCATCGGTGCTCACCGTCCACAATATGCAGCACCAGGGCAATTTCTACCCCGGTGCCATGGAGGTCCTGGGCATCGGCTGGGAGCACTTCACCTTTCTGGGGCTCGAAAAGGACAACCAGACCAACCTGCTCAAAGGGGGGCTTTACCACGCCACGGTCCTCAACACCGTCAGCGAGGGATACGCCCGGGAGATGCAGACGCCGGAGTACGGGTGGGGGCTCGACGGCGTGGTGCGGGCACGGTCCGCCGATCTGGTCGGTATCCTCAACGGCGTCGATTACGAGGAGTGGAACCCGGAGACCGACCCGCACATCGTGGCTAATTATTCCCGCTCCGACCTGTCGGGTAAGAAGCTGTGCAAGCGTGACGTGCAGCGGTTTTTCGGCCTGCCCGAACGGGAGGACGTGCCGTTGTTCGGCCTGGTGGGGCGGCTGGTGAAGCAGAAGGGAATCGATATCCTGGCCGAGGCTATTCACCGTATCCTTGCCCTGGATGTTCAGGTCGTCATGCTGGGGGCGGGTGAGCCCTGGTCGCACTTTTATTTCGGGGATGTCAGAAACGAATATCCTGAGAAGTTCGGCCTGTATATCGGGTACAACAATGGGCTTTCCCACCGGATCGAGGCGGGGAGCGACTTCTTCGTGATGCCGTCGGCCTTCGAGCCGTGCGGGCTCAATCAGATGTACTCGTTGCGCTACGGGACCCTGCCCATTGTCCGGGCCACGGGGGGGCTCGACGACAGCGTGGAGAACTTCGAGGAACAGAACCTGACCGGCAACGGTTTCAAGTTCTGGAGCCACGATGCCGATGCCCTGTTCGATACGGTGGGGTGGGCGGTGCATACCTGGTTCCGCCGCAAGGACGCCATGGCAGCCCTCATCGGCAATGCAATGGCAAAGCGGTTCACCTGGGAGGATTCGGCGGCCAGGTATGAGGAACTCTACTGCCGGGCCCTGCGCAAACGGCTCGGCGTCGGGGTCTTTGTCCGGCGCTTCGGGGGATGATGAAAAAAGAGGGGATAGCCACTGGCCATCCCCTCTTTTTTTCTCCAGAACTCAGCAGTTACTTCTTGTGGCACTCACCGCACTTGGTGGGGCCTTTCCCCATTTCCTTGTGACAGCCGGTACAGGTCTTGTGGGCCCAGTCCTTGCCCATGCCGGCGATCTTGCCCCCAGCCTCGGTTTCGTGGCAGGCCTTGCACTCGCCCTTCACCCCGGCATGCTTTTTGTGGTCGAAGGTGACGTTGCCGTTTTTTGCTTCCAGGACCACGACCTTGTCGTGGGCAACGGCGAGGCCGGCACAGAACAGGGTGAGTGCTGCGGCTGCTATCAGTCGTTTCATGGTGCTCCTCCTTTGAGTACGAAAGTCTGCCCCCAATTGTACGGGGAGACGGCCTCATTGCAAGGAGCACCGCACATTTTTCTTTATTTATTAGGCTGGTGCCGGAATACCTGCCAACTCGGGCGGTCAATCACCACTCCACTGCCGTTCACCCGTGCCGGCAGGTCTTCCGGCACCGGCCTCAGGTAGCCGCTGTCTCTCCCTCCGGTTCTGCGCCCGCCTGCTGGGCCCACTCATCCAGCTTCCGCATGACTGCTTCGAAGGTTTTCCGGGATATCTCGGGCAACTCCATGCCGAAATCCTTTTTGGCCATCTCAAAGCCCTTCACAACCCCCTCCTTGATCTTTTCCAGGAGGGCCGGGTCACCGCCTGCCAGGGATGTGGCGAATTCAACGATACGGTCCGATGTCTGTTCCACCCCCCAGTACCCGTCGTCCGCCACCAGCTTTGCCGCCTCATCAGGGGTCAGGTCCTCCAGGTTTACTGTTTTCCCCTCGCCCACATCGATAGTCGTGGAAATGCCCTGGTCCGTGAAGGTCTTCGCCACCAACTCGCGCAGCATGAGAAACTTCGAGTCGAGGATCTGCTCCCGGTCCAGCGGCTTGCCATAGGTGAGTTCCTTGGTTTCGTCGGAGGATTCACCGATGGTTACCCTGTCCTTGACCTCATTCCGGACGTCCTTGTCACTCTTTCGCTCCGCTCCGCGGAGGAGTTCGTCGTTGCGCCGGTCCCGTTCCGCTGACTGTGGTGGGGTTACTCCACCCATGCCGATGCCTCCGACCATGACACGACCTCCTCACAAAGGAAATATGGCCATCTTTTAAGTACTAGTGTAGCAAATTGAAAGCTGTTTTCAAATGTCTTTCGTGGGCTTTCCGTTCTGCTTGCCGTACTGCTCTTCCAGATATTCCACGAAATCGATGTGACGGTTGATGAAGGTGAGGTTGTGGCGGCTTTCGTAGATGAGGATGGCGCTGGCGGCGAAGAGGAAGAGGCCGCCGGAGAGGGCGAGAGCAGTGGGTATCCAGCTGGTTTCCCTGCTGCCGTAGGCCACGTTGAAGGCAATGCCGAGGCTTGACGCCACAAAGAGGGCCGTTGCCGTATAGAGGGCCGCCAGTGCGTGCTGGATGAGCCGGGCGCGGACCCGTTGTTTCTGTACCTGCACCTTCAGGAATTCCATCCGGGCCGTGGCAAAGGGGAGCGTGCCGGCAAGGACCGACTCGATCTCGCTTTTCAGGCTGTTGACCCGGTCGAATACTCGCCCCAGGCGGTTGGAGGTGGAAAAGATAAGGGTGCCGGCGGCGGAGATGAGCACCGCCGGCGTGATCATGGAGGTGAGCACCCGGGCGCTGGAGAGGGCTTCGAGCAGTTCCTTGTCCTGGAGCATGGGGGCCTCTCAGTCCCGGTAGCGGCGCAGCAGGTCGCCGTAGGCGTCAATGCGCCGGTCACGCAGGAACGGCCAGATGCGGCGGACGGCCTCGCTGCGGGCCAGGTCCAGTTCCGTGATGAGCAATTCCTCGCCGTCGTTGGATGTCTGGGCAAGGATCTCGCCCTGGGGACCGGCCACGAAGCTCGAACCCCAGAACTGGCTGCCGGGAAGGACTCCCGAGGGATCCGGCTCGTGTCCCACTCGGTTGACGCTCACCACAGGAATGCCGTTGGCCACGGCATGGCTCCGCTGGATGGTGACCCAGGCTTCCTTCTGGCGGATCTTCTCGTCGTCATCGTCACGGGGGTCCCAGCCGATGGCCGTGGGATAGATGAGGATGTCGGCGCCGGCCAGGGCCATGAGCCGGGCGGCCTCGGGATACCACTGATCCCAGCAGACCAGGACCCCCAGTTTTCCCACCGAGGTCCGGATTGGTTCGAAGCCCAGGTCGCCGGGGGTGAAGTAGAATTTCTCGTAGTAGCCCGGGTCGTCGGGGATGTGCATCTTGCGGTAGGTGCCGGCCACAGAGCCGTCCTTCTCGAAGACCACGGCGGTGTTGTGGTAAAGCCCCGGGGCCCGGCGCTCGAACAGCGAGGAAACGAGCACCACGCCGAATTCCCTGGCCACGCCGCCGAGCAGTTCCGTGGTGGGGCCGGGGATCGGCTCGGCCAGGTCGAAATGGGCGGTGTCCTCGTTCTGGCAGAAATAGGGACCCGTGTGCAGCTCCTGAAGCACCACGAGCTTTGCGCCCAGGACGCTCGCCTTGCGGATGTTCTCGATGCTTTTGGCCAGGTTCAGATCCTTGTCGGCGGTGCAGCTCTGCTGGACAAGGGCAACGCTCAGTTTGGACATGGAAGAACTCCTTTGGGCAACTGCATGGTTACGCAGTGGAGCGAACCGTGCTGGATAATGAGGGGCCGGCAGTCGATGCCGACGATCTCGCGGCCCGGAAACGCCCGGCCGATGGCCTCCAGGGCCGCCTCGTCCGCCGGGTCGTCATAGACCGGTACCAGCACGGCGCCGTTGATGACGAGAAAGTTGGCGTAGGTGGCCGGCAGCCGCTGCCCCTCGTGATCGAAGCAGGCCCGGGGCCAGGGAAGCGGGATGAGGCGGTAGGGGCTCCCTTCGCGGGTACACAGGTTCGCCAGTTCCTTCTCCATCAGGAAGAGGGCCGCATAGTGCTCGTCCGTGGCGTCGTCGCAGCGGACGTAGACGATGGTGTCGTCCGGCGCCAGGCGGGCCAGGGTGTCCACGTGGGAGTCGGTGTCGTCGCCGGCCAGGAAGCCGTTTTCGAGCCAGAGGACCCGCTCGGCCCCCAGGTGGCGGGCAAGGGCCTCTTCGATCCCCGCCCGCGAGAGATGGGGGTTGCGATTGGGGTTCAGAAGGCACTCGGCGGTGGTGAGGACCGTGCCCCGGCCGTCGCTCTCGATGCTTCCCCCTTCCAGGACCAACCCCACCGTCTCGGCGGGGGTATCGCCGAAAATGCCCAAATGACGAAGGCGCCGGGTCACCAGGTTGTCCCGGTCGGCGGCAAACTTGAGACCCCAGCCGTTAAAGCCGAAATCCAGCAAAACGGGACGACCGTCCCGCTCCACGGTAACGGGGCCGAAGTCCCTGGCCCAGGTGTCGTTGGTGGGGAGCTCCACGATGGTCACCCGGTCCATTCGGGCGCCCACGGCCTCCAGAAGCGCGGCGGTCCGCTCCCCGTCGGCCGCGGCCACCAGGGCGGTCTCGAACCGGGTGATCTCTCGGACGATCTGGGCGAAGACCGGCTCCACCAGCCGGAGCCAGGGTTGCCAGTCACTGTCGGGATGGGGCCAGGCAATGAGCACCCCGTCCTGCTCTTCCCACTCTGCGGGGAGGCGTATGGTCATGAAAATACTTCCTAACGTCATGGGATGATTGAAGAGGTAAGTCTAGGAAAATCACGCACGGAATGCAATGGTCATTTCCGGAACAAGATGAGTTGAAAAAAGGTTGTATAGGTGTGATGCCCGAACCAGTGGGTAATTGTTATCTTTTTGGTATTGAATTGCTTTCTACTAAAGTTTAGCCGGACAGTGCCGATATGGTTGAGTAAATCAGTAGAGGCATTAGTTTGTCATGCCGAATCGGATAATTACTTTCCAGGAAGGAGATGGATACGATGAAAGGATGGCGGGACTTGAAGGTGAGAACGAAAATTTTCGCCCTGGTGATTGCCGGGTGTCTGGGGCTCGTGGTGCTGGGATCGGTGGCGCTATACAATATGCGCAACCTGAGCGGCAGCGTGAAGGAAGCCAACATCGGCATGGAGCACGTGGCGGGGCTTTCCGGTATGAAGAGCGACTTCCTCGAGATGAGGCTGGCGCTCGTCTACATGCTTGCCTTGAAAGATGCGGAAAAGATCGGCGGCAAGGAGCAGGATTTCCTGAAGGGCGCCGACAGGATCAAAAAGACACTCGACGACCTGGGCAAGCAGGACCTGACTGAAGGCGAAAAGAAATCCCTCACTGAGTTCAAGGGTGGGTTTGAATCCTATGTGGAAAAAGGGACACGGCTCGCCGAGCTGATCAAGGCCGCTACCGCCAAGGGAGACGAGGTGGGCCGGGCCGATGCCATGATCTTCGCCACCCAGAGCGTGGCCCCCCTCTACGACACCCCGGCCAAGATCATTGCCTCGATGGTGCAGGAAAATATCGCCGAATCTCATAAGATGTACGAGCAGGACATGGCCTCGTACCGTACTTCGTTCATCATGATGGTGGTGATCATTCTGGGGGTGCTCGGCTTCGCAGCCGTAGCAGGCATGGCCATTGCCGCTTCCATCAGCGGTCCCCTCAACAAGGTGCTTGATGTCCTCACCCGCGTGGCTGCCGGCGACCTGACAGCACGGGCCGACGTTGACAGCGCCGACGAAATGGGTCTGCTGGCGCGTGAGGTGAACACTACCGCGGCCAAGATCAATGAGATCATCGGCCTTGTTGCCCACAACGCCTCCCAGGTGACGGCCGCTGCGACCCAGCTCCACGCCACCTCCACCCAGATGTCCACCGGCGCCGAAGAGGTGGCCCAGCAGGCCGCCACCGTGGCCACGGCCAGCGAAGAGATGGCCGCCACTTCGGCCGAGATCGCCCATAACTGCTCTCTGGCGGCCGAAAGCTCCCGACACGCCAACGACCGGGCCGAGAACGGTTCGGACGTGGTGCAGGAGACCCTGACCGTCATGAACCGCATCGCCGAGCGGGTGAAGGATTCGGCCCGCACCGTCGAATCTTTGGGCGAGCGGAGCGACCAGATCGGCGAGATCATCGGCACCATCCAGGACATCGCCGACCAGACCAATCTCCTTGCTCTCAACGCGGCCATCGAAGCCGCCCGCGCCGGCGAACAGGGACGCGGTTTCGCCGTGGTCGCCGACGAGGTCCGGGCCCTGGCCGAGCGGACTACCAAGGCTACCAAGGAGATATCCCAGATGATCAAGGCGATCCAGGGGGAAACCAAGGGCGCCGTCACTTCCATGGAGGAGGGGGTCAAAGAGGTGGGAAAGGGAACCTCGGACGCATCCAAGTCGGGCGAGGCCCTGCAGGCGATCCTGGAGCAGATCGGCGGCGTTACCATGCAGGTGAGCCAGATTGCCACCGCCGCAGAGGAACAGACTGCAACCACTGGCGAGATCAACAACAACATCCAGCAGATCACGGAGGTGGTCCAGCTCACCGCGCGGGGCGCCGAAGAGTCGGCCCAGGCCGCCGAACAGCTGGCGAAACTGGCCGAGGAACTGCAGGACCTGGTGTACAAGTTCAAGCTCTCCTGACCAGCGCATGATACCCATAAAAAACCCGGCATCCGCCGGGTTTTTTATTCTGTTCCCGGACCCGCCGTGGACGGCAACTGCCGGGGGCATATCAGGAAATTCCTGATAGTCCCGTCAGATTTCCTGCCGATATCAATTGATGTGAGTATACGGGGCCTGCCGGTCCCTGAGAGCGGAGGATGCAATGGCAATAAAGAGTTTCAAAGATTGGAGAATCCTGCCGAAGATCATCGGCGCGGCGCTCCTCGGAGTGGTGCTCCTGGCGGCAGTGGTGCTCTTCTACTTCCTGCCCCTGGTCGAGAAGCAGGAGATGGAAAGCCGTAAGCGTGCCATCAGGCAATCGGTGGAGCTGGCCTTCGGCATCGTGGGGGCCTATGAGGCGCGGGTCGCGGCGGGAGAGCTGACCGTTGACGAAGCCAAGGCGCGGGCCGCTGCTGATATCAAAAAACTGCGCTACGCCAAAAAGGAGTATTTCTGGATCAACGACTCCAGCGCACGGCTCGTGGCCCATCCCCTCAGACCGGAAAATGAAGGAAAGGACATGGGGGACTTCAAGGATGCCGACGGCAAGCTGATTTACCGCGAGTTCGCCAAGGCGGCCAGCGCTGAAAACGGCGAGTTGTTCGTGGACTACCGCCAGATCAAGCCCAACGAGAAGACGCCCCTGCCGAAGGTTTCCTTTGTGAAGTACCACAAGCCATGGGACTGGGTGATCGGTACCGGCATCTACGTGGACGACGTGAAGCGGGATATCACCATGCTTCGCTGGAAGATCATCGGCGCCATTGTTGTGTCCGGCTCGGTTGCCTGCCTGCTGGTTCTCTTCGCCGGGGTCAGGATTACCCGCCCGCTCAAGGTCGTCGTGTCGAGCCTTGAGGATATCGCCCAGGGCGAGGGGGACCTGACCCGGCGGATCGACGTGGTGACCCGGGACGAGGTGGGCGACCTGGGGCGCGCCTTCAACCAGTTCATCGAGAAGTTGCACAACATTATTTCTCAGGTTGTCCAGAACAGCATGCAGGTGGCGTCGGCTGCGGCCCAGATTCACAGTACCTCCGAGCAGACCGCAACAGGCGCCGAGGAGGTTGCCGCCCAGGCAGGCACCGTGGCCACGGCCGGCGAAGAAATGGCCAGCACTTCGTCCGAGATCGCCCGCAACTGCATGGTTGCCGCCGAGAACTCGCGCCAGGCAAATGATACCGCACTCAAGGGCTCCCACGTGGTAAAGGAGACCCTGACAGTCATGACCCGCATCGCCGACCGGGTGAAGGAATCCGCCCATACGGTCGAGTCCCTCGGGTCGCGCAGCGATCAGATCGGAGAGATCGTCGGCACTATCCAGGACATTGCGGATCAGACCAACCTGCTGGCGCTCAACGCCGCCATCGAGGCTGCCCGGGCCGGCGAGCAGGGCCGGGGCTTCGCCGTGGTTGCCGATGAGGTGCGGGCGCTGGCGGAGCGGACCACCACGGCCACCAAGGAGATCGCCCAGATGATCCGGTCGATCCAGCAGGAGACAAAGCTGGCGGTCTCTTCCATGGAGGAAGGGGTCAAGGAAGTGGAGAAGGGAACGTCAGAGGCCGCTAAATCGGGAGAGGCCCTGGAGGAAATCCTGCACCAGATCGGCGAGGTGACCAACCAGGTTAATCAGATCGCCACCGCCGCCGAGCAGCAGACAGCTACCACCAGCGAGATCAGCAGCAACATTCATGAGATCACCGAAGTTATTACCCAGACAACCCGCGGCGCCCAGGACTCAGCCTCCGCCACCAGTGACCTGGCGCGTCTGGCCGAAGAACTTCAGCGCCTGGTGGGACAATTCCGCCTCTCCTGAAGAGTAAGTGGCTCCATAGAATCCTCCATTGATAAACCCGGTTCAGGCCGGGTTTATTTTTGTGCCATCGTGAACTGCCGATTAAAGCTTTTCGGAATTGTGCCGAAATTACTATTGAATACGGTTTTTGCGGACGTGTCTTTCAAACGTCCCGTGGTACGGCAGTGGATACGGTTTGAGCGGGTCATCGCGAAGTTGTGATGGAAGAGGAAGGAGAGGTCTAATGCGGATTTCCATTGGTACAAAGTTGTACGGAATGGCAGGGCTTACGGTGCTGGGGCTGGTGGCGGTGACGGCGCTCTCCCTCTACGGGGTCAACCGCCAGGTTGCAGAGACCGAGACCATCGTCCAGGTGGACGCGGCCCAGGTGGATGTGGCCATGAAGTCGCAGGTGAGCCTGGCGGAGGCTGTCCGGGCCTACAAGAACTACCTGGTGCGTAAGGACGACAAACACGTGACCGGCTTCCGCGAAAGCGTCGGGGTTCTGGAGAAAAACATCTCTGACTTCGAGAAACTGGCCAACACCGATGGGGAAAAGGCGGCTGTCGGCAAGGCAAAGGAAGAGCTGGGCAAGTACCGGGGATGCATCGATGAACTGGTGACGGCTCGCGGTGCCAGTGACGACGTGGCCGCCATCGACCGCAATCTTGCCAGGGGGATCGACCGCCCTCTCGAGGCAGCGGTTAAGGCGATGGAAAAGGCGGCCCGGCAGAGCTTTGATGACAGCCGTGCTGCCCTGGCCGCTTCGTCCAAGCGTCTGCTCGTGGGCCAAGCGGCCTTTTCGGTTATCGTGGCCTTGCTGGCCGCCGGCTTCGGATTCAATACGGCCCGCCGATTCGTTTTCCGGCTCGGCAAGTTTTCCGAGATGATTGCCCGGGTGGCCGACAGTGACCTGACCACCCGCGTAGTTATCAGGGCCGATGACGAACTGGGCGACATGGGGCGTACCTTCAACAGGATGGTGGAGAATTTCGAGCGTATGCTCAAGTCGATCCAGGATGCGGTGCTCAATCTTTCCGAGTCCGCCCGCACCCTGAGCGTCACGTCGGAACAGATCGCCACCGGCGCCGAGGAAATGGCTTCCCAGACCGGGACCGTTGCCACTGCCAGCGAGGAAATGGCGGCAACATCCATGGAGATCGCCCAGAACTGTTCGACCGCAGCGGACGTGGCCCGGCATGCGAGTGCCAGTGCCCGGTCCGGCGCGGCTGTGGTGCAGCAGACCATCGGCGCCATGGAGCGGATAACCGAGCGGGTGCGGGATACCGCCCGAACGGTCGAGGCCCTTGGCGCGCGCAGCGACCAGATCGGCGAGATTGTCGGCACTATCCAGGATATTGCCGACCAGACCAACCTGCTGGCGCTGAACGCCGCCATTGAAGCGGCACGGGCCGGTGAGCAGGGGCGCGGTTTTGCCGTGGTGGCCGATGAGGTGCGCGCCCTGGCCGAGCGGACCACCCGGGCAACTCGCGAGATTGCCGAGATGATCAAGTCCATTCAGCAGGAAACTCGGGGAGCCGTTGCGTCCATGGAGGAGGGAGTCGTTGAAGTGACGCAGGGGAGTGCCGATGCGGCCCGCTCCGGAGACGCATTGCGGGAAATTCTCGACCAGATCGAGCAGGTGACGGGCCAAGTCGCCCAGATAGCCACGGCAGCGGAGCAGCAGACCGCCACCACCAGCGAGATCACCATGAACATCCAGCAGATCACCGAGGTGGTGGGCCATACGGCCCGCGAAGCGGGCGAGAGCGCCGATGCCGCCACCGGGCTGGCAACGCTGGCCGATGGACTGCAGACTGAAGTAAGGACGTTCAAGACGTCCGGAAGCGAGCTTTTTATCCTGGAACTGGCCAAAAAGGACCATAGCGGTTTCGTCGCCACGGTGGAGGCGGTCCTCGACGGGCGCCGCCGTATGGAGGCGGGCGAGCTCTCCACCCACCATACCTGCCGCTTCGGCAAATGGTATGAGGGTGACGGCAGGCAGCTGTGCGGTCACCTGGCCAGCTACAAGGCTATCTACGCGCCTCACGAGCGGATCCACTCCCTGGCCCGTGACGTGGTTGCCGCGGTGAACGGTGGGGACCGGGACCGGGCAGCCCGACTCTTCCCCGAGTTGAAAGAGCTTTCCCGGGAGATCATTACCCGCCTCGACGATATCCGCCGCGAGTTTGAAGCCCAACACGCGGCGGCGTGAGTACTGAACCCTCACTAATCTCCACATCAGGGGCCGGTTTTGACCGGCCCTTTCTTTTTTCTCTCGGGGTGAACGTATACGCCGCCCGGCTCGCGCGGCGCGTATACGTTCGCAGACGATGGCGGTCGTGGTGCTATACTGCTGATCCCGCGTGCTATTCGCGGGATGGCAGGGTGTGCCACCGCACCGGCCTACTCTACGTGCCTCTGGAGATGCTTCCATGAAAATCAGGACCAAATTCGTAGTCGTCAATCTGTTGATCGTCTGCTGCGCCCTTGCCGCCGTGGCGGCCGCCTGCCTCGTGGAGTTCAACCGCGAGTTGCGCCGCCAGGCCGTGACCTCCCAGGAGATCAGACTCAAGACCTTCTGGGAGCTGTTACGCCAGAAGGGGGACGGCTTCACCGTTACCGATGGTAAACTGATGGCTGGCAGCTATGTCATCAACGATAATTATGAGCTTCCCGACAAGCTGAAGGAGCTGACCGGGGGGACCGCCACCATTTTCATGGGGGATACGCGGGTTTCCACCAACGTGCTCAAGCCGGACGGAAACCGCGCCGTCGGAACCAAGCTGCAGGGCGCCGCCTACGACGCCGTAATAAAGGAAGGCAAACCCTACCGGGGGGAGGCGGATATCCTCGGCGTTCCCTATTTCACCGCCTACGACCCGATCCGCGATTCCCGGGGCGAAGTGATCGGTGTGCTCTACGTGGGGATCAAGAAAAGCGATTTCTATGCGTCCTACGAGAGTCTCAAGCTGACGGTGGTCGGAATCGTGCTGGTCATCGTGCTGCTGGCCGCTGTTGCCAGCAAGGTAATCATCCACCGGCTCTTCAACCCCCTCAACCGCATGCACGACGTGCTGCGGGACGTGGCCCAGGGTGAGGGTGACCTGACCCAGCGGCTCGATTACCTCGCACAGGACGAGGTCGGCGACATGAGCCGGTCGTTCAATTCGTTCATGGACAAGCTCCACGGTATCATCACCCATGTTGCCCGGACCGTGGAGCAACTCGCCTCGTCCGCGTCCCAGGTGCACGGTTCTGCCGAGCAGATGGCCGCCGGTGCCGGAGAGGTGGCCTCCCAGGCGGGGACGGTGGCCACGGCCGGCGAGGAGATGGCCGCCACGTCCACCGAGATCGCCCAGAACTGCGCCATGGCCGCCGAAGGGGCGCGTCGGGCCAGCAACACGGCCACTGTCGGGGCTGAGGTGGTTGGAAACACGGTAACGGTGATGGACCGGATCGCCGAAAAAGTTAAGAACTCCGCCCGCACGGTGGAGCGGCTGGGAGAGCGCAGCGATCAGATCGGAGAAATCGTCGGCACGATCGAGGATATTGCCGACCAGACCAATCTGCTGGCGCTTAACGCCGCCATCGAGGCGGCCCGGGCCGGGGAAGCGGGGCGCGGCTTCGCCGTGGTGGCCGACGAAGTGCGGGCTCTTGCCGAGCGGACCACCCGCGCGACCCGTGAAATTTCGGGCATGATCAGGGCAATCCAGGCGGAAACCCTGGAGGCGGTTTCTTCCATGGACGAAGGGGTCAGGGACGTGGAGACCGGCACCGCCGAAGCAGCCCGATCGGGGGAGGCCCTGCGGGAGATCCTCGACCAGATCACGGCGGTGTCGATGCAGGTGAACCAGATCGCCGTGGCCGCCGAGCAGCAGACATCGACCACCCGCGAGATCAGCGGCAACATCCAGCAGATCACCGAGGTTGTGGAGGGAACCGCCCGGGGCGCGGACGAGTCGGCCTGCGCGGCCGGTGGACTGAATCGGCTGGCGGAAGAGCTCCAGCGCATGGTGGGGCAGTTCCGGCTGTAGATGACACTGCCGATTCCGGTTTTCGTCAGAGCCCGCGCCTGTCGCGGGCTCTGATGAAACAAAGTTTATCTACAACGCCGGGCTTCCCCGGCGTTGTCATGTGTCACCCGTGGGGCTTGTCCTCCTCCCCACCCAGCGTGAAGTAGAAGGTGGCGCCCTTTTCCTGTTCCGCTTCGGCCCAGATTCTGCCACCGTGACGGCGGATGATCCTGTCCACCGTGGCAAGGCCGACGCCGGTGCCGCCGAACTCCCCCTCGCTGTGGAGCCGCTGGAAGGGCTCGAACAGCTTGCCCGCGTATCTCATGTCGAAGCCCGTCCCGTTATCCTTCACGTAATAGACCGGGGTATCCCCATCATGAATCACGCCGAGCTCGATGGCGGCATCCGGATTCCTGGCCGTGTACTTCCAGGCATTTTCCAGCAGGTTCCGGAGCGCCGACCTGATGAGGTCCGGGTCGGCGCAGCACTCCAACCGGCCGGGGAGGGCGACCGACACGCGGCGCTCCGGCTCAGCGTTTTTCAGTTCTTTGAGAATCTCTTCGGCCAGTGCCGCCAGATCGACCGGTCTGCAGCGCAGGGCATCCCGGGACATTTGGGAGAGGTTAAGCAGCGCGTCGATCAATTCCCCCATCCGGGCTCCCGCCGCATGGATTCGACCCAGGATTCCCACTCCTTCCTCATCGAGCTTGTCACCCTGTTCATCGAGCAGGATCTGGGCATAGGAGGCGATGTGACGGAGAGGAGCCCGCAGGTCGTGGGAGACCGAGTAGCTGAACGAGCTCAGCTCCCGGTTGGCGTTCTCCAGTTGGGCGGTCCGCTCGGCGACCCGTAATTCCAACTGGTCGTTCAGGATGCGGATTTCCGTGCGTGCCTGCTCCAGTTCGGTAACCTTCATGGTGAGTTCCCGGTTGGTGCGTTCCAGTTCCATCGTCCTTTCCGCCACCAGGCGACGCAGCAGCGCCGGTTGACGCTGGGTGGAAAAGAAGAGGACCCCCACCAGCAGCGAGACCGTTACAGCCAGCCCGTAGCCGGGAAAATAGAGAGGAGAGCACGGCCAGCCACCTTGGGGCGCCACCGCCAGGATCCATTGGCCGTTGGGCACCTCTATCGCATGGGTGACGGGTTTGGGGAGAGGGGTGGTTGTGGAGCGGGCAATGATCTGGCGCGTTCCCGTTTCGGGGTGGGTACGGAAGATTTCATAATCGTAACCGCTTTGGGGCAGGCTTCTCAGGTTGGTTGCCGGCAGAAAGTCTTCGAGCCGCAGGACCGCAACGGTGAACCCCCAGAAGCGTTCCGGTCCCCCTTCTTCTTCCAGGAAGACCGGCAGCCGGCCCACCAGGGCCATTCCCCCTTGTCTGAGCTCCAGGGGGCCGGCCAGGGTGAGTGAGCGGCTTTCGATGGCGTGCAGGGCTTCAGTCCGCTGGGCCGGGTCGTTCAGCAGGTTGAACCCGATGGCCTTCTCATTGCCGGCCAGAGGATAGACGGCCGAGACAACACCCTGGGGGGCAAGGTCCAGCGCGCTGATTCCGCCATACTGCTCCATCATGTCGGCAGCAAGGCGTTCGAAATTCTTGATGGAGCCGTAGGCCCGGAGAATGGAGGCCAGGACGTGGGTGGGAGAAAGGGAGCGTGAGAGTTGCCGGTCCAGGGAATGGGCGGTCCCGGCGGCCACTTCGGCGACGATGTGCCGCTGTTCCTGGCGATAGCGCTGCTCCATCAGGGTGACGATCGTTGCACTTACGCCAAAGACCAGCACCCCCACCACAATGGCCCGTACAAGCACGTTTACCTGCCTTGCATGCGTCGTGCCGTCTTTGATGTGATCATCCTGACTCATGTAAGACCCATCGCTTCCGTCCGGTTTGTACTGAAATGAATCCCGTCTGTGACCTCGTAACCACAAGTAAGACAGCACTCATTGATTATAGCCTAAAAAATAACTTTATTCGACGCCGAGTTCTGTTCGCCGGACAGATCCTTCGATGGACTATCTCAGGAGTGTGTCGTGGTACATACCTGTATGTCACACTATCGTGCCACGGCACACTTTACGGCGCTCGGCCACGGCAGGGCATGACGTTGCCGGCTGTCTGTCAACCATATTACGAATATGTATCAATTGTGAATCATTGATATTTTTTGGGGGGCGCCAGCTTTATATTTCGATACGGTAATTACTTTCCCGACGGCACGACACTTGTAATCTGATTGGCAGGAACTCGCACTGCATGATGTCATGATATCGGGGAGGGTGTCCAATGGGCAGGGAGGGCAGAGGTACACGACAGAGGAAGATAATGCGGTTGGTCAGCCAGCCGGGCTTGGATCCCAATGCTTCGTTCTCTTCGTTTGACCATGACGCCCGCCCGGTGCCTGCCACCTCGGCCGGCGACTCCCGGCCGGCGACAGATTCTCCGTCCGAATGGACCGTTCGCCAATACATACGCGAGAAAAAGGAGCAGCGGTTTCCCACTCCCAGGGGACAGCACTGCTGTTTTTCGGGTCTTGACGCCCTGTGCGGCATGAAGAGCGAAGTGCCGGAACGGCCGACGGTAGTTCTGATCATCGAGGATGACCGGCAGGTTCGCCTCCTTGCCAGGGATGTGCTTGAGGAAGCAGGGTTTGTGGTGGAAGAGGCATGTGACGGCCGGGAAGGCGTGGTCAAGTTCGGTCGGGTACGGCCCGACGTGGTGCTGCTCGACGTGATCCTTCCCTACATGAACGGCATGACCGTGTGCAGGGTCCTGCGGGAGATGCCCGGCGGCGAGCGGGTCCCTGTCGTAATGATGACGGCTCTGGGCGATTCGGATGCGGTTCGGGAGGCGTTCGACGCGGGAGCCACCTTTTTCGTCCCGAAACCGATCAACCTATCGACCCTCCCCGAACACCTCACCTACCTTGTCAGATCAAGCCGTGTCCTCCAGGAACTCCATGAAAGCGAAACGCAAAACCGGGCATTGCTGAACGCCATTCCGGACATGATGCTCCATATCTGCCGCGAGGGAACCATTCTCGATTTCCGCGCCGGCAACGGTTGTGCCTATGCGGCGTTCGGGGGAAATCTCCGCGGCAGGACCATTGCCGACCTTCTTCCCTGCGGTGCGGCGGCCCAGTTCATGGCTCAGGTCGGACACGCCCTTGCCACGGGAACCATGATGGTCTGTGAGTATGAGCTGGAGGGCCCCGGCGGTCTCAACACCCACGAGGCCAGGATCGTTGCCAACGGTACCGGCACGGTGCTTGCCATCGTACGCGACGTGACGGAGCGGCGGCAGTCGGAAGAGATGATCCGCTACCTGGCGCATCATGACAGCCTCACGGGTCTCCCCAACCGGATATTCTTCGGCGAAATGCTGGAACCCGTTCTTTCCCGCGCCCGGCGCGACGGCAAGCAGGTTGCCATTCTCTTTGTTGACCTGGACGACTTCAAGCTTATCAACGACACCCTCGGCCACGCCGCCGGTGACCACCTGCTGCGGGAAGCTGCCCAGCGCCTCAAAGGATGCGTCCGGAGCAGCGACTACGTCGCCAGCGGGGCGGAGAGCGGCCTGTGCGGCACTATTGCCCGCTTCGGCGGCGACGAGTTCATCCTTTCATTGGGAAACCTGGACTCAGTTGACGATGTGGTGGCGGTGACGCAGCGGATTATCAACGAGTTTTCCCGGGAGTTCCGGATTGATGGTCATGAGATCTTCGTATCGGTGAGCATCGGCATCTCCATGTATCCCGACGACGCCGAAGATACCGGTTCCCTGGTCAGAAACGCCGACATGGCCATGTTCGCCGCAAAGGAGGAGGGAGGGCCGTCATTCCGCTTCTTTACCCGGGGCATGAACGAAGCCGCCCAGCAGCGTCTCTCCATAGAACTCAGCCTGCGCAAAGCGTTGGAACGGGGAGAGATCTTCATCCACTATCAGCCGAAAGTAGACCTGTCCTGCGGGGAGATAACCGGTTTTGAGGCCCTCGCCCGCTGGCACCATCCGGAGCTCGGACTGATCCCCCCCGATACGTTCATTCCCCTGGCGGAAAAGAACGGCCTGATCGTCCGGATCGGCGAGTGGGTGCTGAGAACCGCCTGTGCCCAGGCCAGGACATGGATCGACGAAGGCTTCTCCGATTTGTGCATGGCCATCAACCTGTCGAGCCACCAGTTCACCAGCGGCAACCTCACCTCTATGGTGAAAGAGGTGCTTGACGAGACGGAACTGCCTCCCTCCTGTCTTGAGTTCGAAATCACCGAGGGAATCCTCATGGAGCGGACCGAGAAGACCATGCGGACTCTTTCCGAGCTGCGGGGCATGGGAGTCAGGATATCCATCGACGATTTCGGCACCGGCTACTCGTCGCTGGGGTATCTCAAGCGCTTCCCCGTGAACACGGTCAAGATCGACCGTTCGTTCGTGCGGGAAATCGATTCGCCCCACGAGGATGCGGCGATCATCAAGGCCATCATTGCCGTCGCGCGCAACCTGAATCTCCAGGTGGTGGCCGAAGGGGTCGAAAGCCATCGTCAGACTGAATTCCTCCTTGCCCATGGCTGTAACGAGGCTCAGGGGTTCCTCTTCGGCAAGCCGGTGCACCCCGATGAGGCGAGCCTGATGCTCCGGGCCGGGAGATGGTGCGGCGCGCCCGCTCGTGCCGTGGCGCGGGGAAGGTAAGAGGGCGCACCGGCTGAACTGCCGAACATTATGAAGGGGAGGGGAGTGATGGGGCTGCGGAAGACGCAGCCCCTTTTTTGCGTCGAACCTCCCGATTTGACAAAAAAATGATTCCGAGTCGTTGAGAGGTTGAAAAAAATCTAAATTCATCGATACTTATGACCGATACGGTAAAGTATGATCACTCACGTGCGGATGAAACATGTTATGGATGAATGTGCTCTGGAAAATGCACCTCCTCTGATCCTCCTGGTGGACGATGATGCGGTGACCCGCAAGATGCTGCGCAACCTCTTCACTCTTTCGGGATACCGCGTGGCCGACGCGGAAGACGGCGCCAGGGCGGTTGAGATGTTTGGCGAACTTTCACCGGATCTGGTCCTTCTCGATATCATGATGCCGGTCATGGACGGGTATGGTGCCTGTGAGGCGATTCGCGGCCTGCCGGGCGGCGAGCATGTCCCGATCATCATCATGACTGCCCTGGACGATGTTAACTCAATCGGCCGCGCCTTTGACGCCGGTGCCACCGATTTCATCGAGAAGCCCGTGAACTGGATGCTTCTCAACCACCGCCTTCCCTATCTGTTGCGGGCGCGGGACGCCTTTGTCTCCCTCCAGCGCAGCGAGGCCACCAGCCGTCTGCTTTCGGGCGAGCTGATGGCGCTCCTGAACTCCATCAACGACAGCCTTGTCCTCTTCTCCACCGATCTGAAACTGCTCTGGGCCAACCGGAGCGCCGAGCACCTCTACGGCGATTACGTCGAGCAGCTCGTGGGCCAGGAGTTTATTTCCCTCAAGGGGGGGCGGGGTATCCCGTCCGATGTCTTTACCGTACGCGCGTCGCTCGGCTCGGGCGAGCCCTGCTACGAGCGTGTATCAGCCGCCGACGGCAGGATCTGGGACATGAAGTATTTCCCCGTGCGCGGGGAAGACGGCACCGTGCGCGGCATCATTGAGCTCGCCTCTGACATGACGGAGATGGTTTCCCTCCAGGCGGAGGCTCTCCGGTCGGGACAACTGGCTGCTCTGGGCGAACTGGCGGCCGGCGTGGCCCACGAGATCAACAATCCCATCAACGGCATCATCAACTATGCGCAACTGCTGGTGAACTGGCTGCCGTCCGCCTGCAAGGAGCGCGACATCGCCGAACGGATCATCCGGGAAGGAGATCGGGTGGCGGGAATCGTCCGGGGGCTTCTCTTCTTTGCCCGGGAGGGCATGGGGGCGCGCCTGCCCTGCAATGTCGCCGATGTCCTGACCGACACGCTCACCCTCACCGAAGCCCAGATCCGCAAGGACGGCATTACCCTCAAGGTCGGGGTGCCGACGGACCTGGGCCGAGTGAGAGCCAGCCACCAGCAGCTCCAGCAGGTCTTCCTCAACATTATCAGCAACGCCCGCTATGCACTCAACGAGAAGTTCCGCGGTTTCCATTCCGCCAAGATCCTGGAGATCCGGGGCGAGCGCGTGCTCATCAATGGCCGGCCGTACATCCGGATCGGCTTCAACGATACCGGTACCGGTATCCCGGAAGCCATCAAGGACAAGGTGATGACGCCGTTTTTTTCGACCAAGCCCACCTGCAAGGGGACCGGCCTGGGGCTCAGCATCAGCCAGAACATCATCCGCGACCATGACGGCAACCTCTCCATCGAGAGCCGCGAGGGGGAATTCACCCTGGTGAGCATCGACCTTCCCACCGAGGAGACGCCATGACATACAGCATTCTCGTGGTAGACGACGAGGAGAGCCTTCGCTACACCTTCCGCTGCTTCCTGGAGCATCAGGGCTACGAGGTGGCGATTGCGTCGAGCTACGAAGAGGCCCTGGCGGCTCTGCCCGCCGGGTTCGATCTCGTTTTTGCCGATATCGTCCTCGGCGGCTGGACCGGCGTCGATCTGCTGCGCGAGGCGCGCTTGCGCGGTTTCGACGTTCCCTTCGTCATGGTGACCGGCTACCCCCACATCGATACCGCCTCTGAAGCGCTCAGGCTCGGCGCTTACGACTACATTCCCAAGCCGGTGAAGCAGGAGACCATTGTCCGGGTTGCACGCATGGCGATCCGCCACCACCTGGTTTCCAAGGAAAAAGACCAGTACCGCTCCAACCTGGAGGCGATCTTCCGCAGCGTCAAGGATGCCATCGTCACTGTCGACCGGGGGATGCGGCTTATCGCCTGCAACACTGCCGCCACCACGCTTTGCGGCATCACGAAGGACAAGGTCGAGGCTCAGGAGCTCTTCTGCCCCGAAGATTGCCAGCACCAGTGCCTGAAGCTTCTGGAAGAGACCCTCGTCAAACGCCAGCCCATCGAAGGGCAACGATTCGTTTGCCGCAGGCAGGGACAGCCCGATCGCGTAATCGCCGCCGCAACCTCGCCCCTGCTGGATCAACTGGAAGGTTTCGACGGAGCCGTCCTCGTGGCCCGGGACGAAACCCGTCTCGACCATCTGGAGCGCCGGGCCTCGGGTCGCCGTTCCCATCTTTCGCTGGTTGGCGGCAGCGCGGCGATGCAGCGGCTCTATTCGCTGCTGGAGGCGCTGTCGGACGTAGATACCACCGTCCTCATCACCGGCGAGAGCGGAACCGGCAAGGAGCTGGCCGCGGATGCCCTCCACCGGGGTGGACGCCGTGCGGGCAAGCCCTTTGTGGCGGTCAACTGTGCCGCCCTTCCCGAAACTCTTTTGGAGAGCGAGCTTTTCGGCCATGTGAAAGGGGCGTTCACCGGCGCGCTCAGGGACAAGGAGGGGCGCTTCCAGAAGGCTGATGGTGGAACGATTTTCCTGGACGAGATCGGGGACATATCCCCGGCCATGCAGCTGAGACTGCTGCGGGTGCTTCAGGAGAAAGTGTTCGAGCGGGTCGGCGATGCGACGCCCATCCGGGTCGACGTGCGGATCGTGGCGGCCACCAACCGCGACCTGGCGCAACTGGTACGCGAAGGGCGGTTCCGGGAAGATCTCTATTACCGTCTCAAAGTCGTGCACCTGGAACTTCCGCCGCTCCGGGAGCGCAAAGAGGATATCCCTTTGCTGGTGGAGCACTTTCTCGGGCGCCTGACCACCCGTTTCGAGAGAAACCCGCTCACCATCTCCCAGGAGGCGCTGGATACGCTGATGTCCCACCCCTGGCCCGGCAACGTGCGCGAACTTGAACACGTTCTCGAACATGCGGCGGTCATCTGCCGGGGGCACGTCATTCTGTCCGATCACCTGCCAGCCGACCTTGCTCCTGCCGTGCCGGCTTCCGCGACGCCGCGGACGGTCAGGGTAACGGATGAAGCAGCCCTGATCCGCGACGCCCTCGTCCGGGCCGGCGGCAACAAGACCAAGGCGGCAAAGCTGCTCGGCATGAGCCGCCGGACCATTTATCGCAAGCTTGATGAACACGGCATAGAATGAGCTGATAAGCCGGATCGCCGTCGCCTCCGAGTAGCAGAACGCCACCACCGACCAGATCACCATGAACCTCCGGCAGGTTTCGATCATAATCAAGGTGTCCTCCCGCGGCTCTGAGGAAACCGCCCGTGCGGCCCATGCCCTGCCGGCGTTCTCTGAAGAGTTCAGGAGCATCGTGGGGCGGTTTCGCCCGGTGGCCTGGCGGACAGGGTCAGTGGGGGGGCCGGCCTTCGTGGTGCAGATTAAGAAGGGAGAACTTGATGGTTGTATGGAAGGATGAGTATCTGATCGGGGTAGAGCAGGTGGATCGGCAGCACCGCGAACTCTTCTCCCGATTTCATAGGCTGATTGATGCCCTCACGGGGGGGACCGCAAGACACGAGTTGCTGGAAACAATCGCGTTTCTCGAATCATACGCCGAGAATCATTTCCGGGATGAGGAAGACTTGCAACGGGAATGCCACTATCCCGACGCCGGCTTCCATCGCATGGCCCACGAGACGTTCCGTCGGCAGCTCGACGGCATCAGGGTATCGCTCGCGGAGCAGGGGGTAACCAACCTGCTGGTGATCGAAACCGGACGGACCCTGTTTCAGTGGCTCGTGGACCATGTCTGCGGCATGGACAGGGAGTTCGCATCTTATCTTCAACAGAGGGTGAAGTAAAAGGTAGCCCCCTGTCCCACCGCTCCTTCCGCCCAGACCTTGCCGCCGTGGCGCTGGATGATCCGCGCCACCGTGGCGAGGCCGATGCCGTGCCCTTCGAAATCGTCGGTGTGATGGAGCCTCTGGAACGGCGCGAAGAGCCGTTCCGCCAGTTCCATGTCAAAGCCGGCCCCGTTGTCGCGAACAAAGTAGGTTGCGGCGCCGCTTCTGCCGGTCACGCCGAACTCGATGCGGGCATCAGCGCGCTTGCTGCTGTATTTCCATGCATTTCCCACCAGGTTGTCGAGTACGATGTGGAGCAGCCCCGCGTCCCCCCGGGCCGTTATTCCCTCGGTCAGATGGAAGCTGACCCTGCGCTCCGGCTCGCCCATTCTCAGGGTTTCTGATATCTGCCGGGCCATGGCGCTCAGGTCTACCGTTTCGGGCTTCATCGCACAGCGCGAGATCCGGGAGAACTTGAGCAGGGTCCCGATGAGATGGTCCATGTTGCGCGTTTCGTCGTAAATGCAGCGGACGAAATCGCGGCATTGGTCTTCCAGTTGACCGCCGTACAACTCCAGAATGAGCTGGGAGAACCCGTTGATGTTGGTGAGGGGGCGGCGCAGGTCGTGGGATACCGAGTAGTTGAACGCCTCCAGTTCCTCGTTGGCGGCCTCCAGTTCGCGGTTTACCGCTTCCAGTTGCTCGACGCTCGCCTCCAGTTCGCAGTTGGTTTCCTCCAGCACCTCCGCCCGGGCCTCCAATTCCTTGTTGAGGATGACGACCTGCTGCTCGGCCCGCTTGCGGGCGGTAATGTTTCGGACAAGGCTCAGCAGGCACTGCTCGCCGTTCAGTTCGATAATGACGCCCGAGTAAAGTCCGATGATCGTTTCACCGTTCCTGTTGCGGAACACGATTTCCCGGTTGTGGACCGAGCCCTGCCCGGTAACCTCGCGCAGCACATCTTCGCGCTCGGCTTTGTCAATCCAGATGCCGAGATCGTACGATGTGCGGCCGAGCACCTCTTCCTTCCGCCAGCCAAGGGCCTTTTCGAACGCCCCGTTCACCTCCAGATACCGTCCGTCGGCAAGGGATGCGATGATCATGATGGTGGGCGCGGTGTTGAAGGCCTTGGCAAAGCGTTCCTCCGAAGCGCGGAGTTCGGCTTCGGCCCGCTTGCGGGTGGTGATGTCCTGGAAAAAGACCGAGAGTCCGTCCCGCGAGGGGTAGGCGTGAACTTCGAACCAGCGGGCGAGGGGAGGGTAGTACTCCTCAAACGTGGCGGTCGTTCCGCTTGCCACGGCGCGACGGTACTCGACGTCAAACTTTGTACCCACGGCGGCGGCGAATTCCTCCCAGATACTCTTTCCCAGCAGCTCTTTTCGGGTGCGCCCGAGCAACCGCTCCGCCTCCCCGTTCAGGTAGGTGAAGCGCCATGAGTGATCCAGTGAAAAGAATGCATCGGTAATGCTTTCGAGGATGGTGGAGATGCGCTGGTGGGACTCCCGCACGGCCTCTTCCCGCTCTGCCAGCTCCCGGAACAGGATGTCGTAGGGGCGGGTCAGGGCCGTCTCGACCAGCCCCCGGTAGATGAGCAGCACGGCCGCCGCCTTGAACATGTGGCCGACCAGATTGCTCAGGCCGTAGACGTCGATGTAGAAGGTGAAGGCCAGTTCGGCGCCCACCATGAGAGTAATGGCTCCCGACAGATAATTGGCGACCCGGCGGTCGAACGCCCTGCGCTTGACCCTCAGCAGGACCAGGGCCGCCACGAATGTTGCGGAGATGATATATTCGCTGACCCTTTTGAAGGGTGTGAGGCCGACCCCCTCCACGAAGCAGACGGGAAAGATCTGCCAGACGAAGATGGCGGCGAGCGTCAGCGAGGTGACTGCCAGGTATGCGGTCAGCAGGGTGCGCGGCAGGAGTCGGCGGCCGATGAAGAAAGGGGCCAGGAGGAACGAGACGCTCTGCAGGTAGCGCCCGGCTATCCAGAGTTGGGTGGGGAGGTTGGCATCGAAGCCGGGGAAGAGCCCCATGCCCTTGTAGGCGAGGGTGTGCAGCAGGTCGATGCCGCCGACGCAGAGGTGAGCGATGCCGATGACCAGCAGGTACCCGTTGGCGGCAAAGCGGCGCGAGTTCCAGGCGATGACGAAGATCCCGCCCGACACGACAACAGAGAAAAACTCAACCAGGACGTGGAACAGCACGAAGCTGTAAAAGCTCGTCAGGTAGAGCGCGACGAGGATTCCGGTTCCTGTGGCGAGGAGCGGTACGGTTTCGGACGAGTTCCTGTTCTCGGGCATGGAGATACCTGCTCCTGCTAGATGTTTTGTGACAAAAGCGTTCGCGAGGCGATGCGGAACTGAGTATACCGGCTCAATGCCGTGCTGCGCAAGCCAGGAAATTCATGAGGAAGCATAACACGCCGTCGCGGGACTCAGTCGCTCTCCTCCGCAGTTCACGGTTGCGCGGGCGCGGCGCGGGGGGTATTCTTAGAGCTTGTTTGCAGGCAACGGGCCGCCAAGGGGCTGCCGGCGTGTCGCCAGCCCCCGCACGCCGGCACCGGTTGCGGATACACCCGCTTCGACAATCTCCGGAGGCCCCATGCGGTATCCCGATACGGTCAATCTTCCCTTTAACGCAGCGGTACTCGGCGACAGCTTCGAAATGCTCCATCCCGGCATCACCGATGATGGCGCGCCGGGCATCTGGGCCATTCTGCGCGGCGGTTCGCTGGTTGCGGCCGTCCAGGCCGACCGATTGGTACTCCCCCGCGGGACGTTGCCGGATGGGATTGTTGCCGAGTCCGAGCCTGTCCTTATTGCCCGCTGGCAGGGGCTGCCGGTCAGAGCCATCCGCATCGGCTCCCGGGCCGAGCTGCCGCCGCATCTGGCTGCTGAGCCGTTCAACGCAGGCGACGAGCGTCTGGATGACACAACCCTCACCTTGGGCGGCATTGCCCAGCAGGTCCTGCACTGGGATCGCTCCAGCGCCCGCTGCCCGCGGTGCGGCGGCGCCACGGAGCGTCTTGCCGGCGGATGGGGCAAACACTGCCCCTCGTGCCGGACCGAGCATTTTCCCCACATCCATCCCTGCGCCATCATCCTCGTCAGGAGGGGCGACGAGTTTCTCCTGGTTCGCAAGCCCGAATGGGCGCCCGGGCGCTACAGCCTCGTGGCCGGTTTTCTCGATTTCGGCGAGTCGCTGGAGGAGTGCGCCCGCCGTGAGGTGCGGGAAGAGGCCGGGGTTGAGATTACCGACATCCGCTATGTGGGGAGCCAGTGCTGGCCGTTTCCGAGCCAGCTCATGGCGGGGTTCGTGGCTGAATACACCGGCGGCGAGATCCGGGTCGATCCCGATGAAATCGAGGACGGCCGCTGGTTCAGCGCGGACCGGATGCCCGGTTCGCTCCCCCATCACCGCAGCATTGCCCGGTGGATCATCGAGCGCTTCGCACTCGGGGACCGGGAAACGCCATGAAAGGCCGGAACCCGGTAATCGGGATTCGGAAAAGCGTACCAGCACCGTAAGGGAGGTTCACCGTGTCATTTGTTTCCGCTCTCTGCCGCCTTGCCGTCGCCCTGTGGGTCGGCGGCGCCGCCCTGTTCACCTTTATCCTGACCCCGATCATCTTCCGTTCCGAGAGCCGCGACGCGGCCGGGCGCATCGTCGGCTATCTCTTCCCGGGCTACTTTCGCTGGGGGCTCGCCTGCGGCGCCGTGGCCCTGGTGGCGCTCCTGGTCGTCAGGGGGAAGAACTGGATTCCGGCCGCGGCCCTGATGGTGGTGATGCTTGCCGTCACGGCGTTCCAGGCGTTCCACATCGAGCCGAAGGCCGCGGAGCTCAAGCGTCAGATCCCCTCTTTCGAAACCACCACCAAGGATCATCCTCTCAGGCGCGAGTTTTCGAAGCTTCACGGGATTTCGGCAGCGTGCAACCTGTCGGTGATTGCCGGCGGGGTGGTGTTGGTTATCCTGCTCTAGGGTGAAGAACGCCATGGAGATACCCTGTCACCCCGACTCCCGCCCCCTTGCCCTGGCGGACAAGCCGCTGCTGGACGCTCTGTTCACCGAGCTTCAGCCCCGCGTGTCCGAACTGACGTTCGCCAATCTCTACCTGTTCCGCGGGATTCACGACTACCGCCTCACCCGGCTGGGAGACGCGCTGGTGGTGCTTGGCCGGGGCTACGGCGGCGAGGCGTACGCCCTGCCGCCCCTCTCGGGCGACGTAAAGGGGGCGCTCCGCGCGCTTCTGGCGGGCGGCTTCACCATCTACGGGGCCGATGACGCCTTTCTGGAACGCCATGGGGCGGATGCAGCCATCATGGTCGAAGAAGACCGTGATGGCTTCGACTACCTCTACCTCCGATCGGATCTGGCCGATCTCCCCGGCAACCGCTTCCACAAGAAGAAGAACCGGATCAACTATTTTGCCGCGCGTCACCCCTTCGAGGTGCGGGTGTTCGGGCCGGACCACCGGCAGGGATGCCTGGCGCTGCTCGACGAGTGGCGCCGGGTGCGCGATGCCGCCGGCAGCATGTCGCTCGACCCGGAAACGGCCGCTGCCGCCGAAGCGGTGACTCTGTCCGCCGAATTGGGGCTTGAAGGGGTGGTGATTGCCGTGGAGGGGAGGGTGGGTGCCTTTGCCTTGGGAGAACGGCTCAACCGGGAGACCGCCGTCTGTCACTTCGAAAAATCCGATCCCTTCATGGAAGGGATTTCCCAACTGGTGAACCGGGAGTTCTGTCGCCTCTTCACCGACTGCACCTTCGTGAACCGCGAGCAGGATCTGGGCGAGCCGGGCTTGCGCACTGCCAAGCTCTCCTACCACCCGGTGGAACTGGTTCGCAAATTCCGGTTGCGGAAACCCCCGGCGCCATGAACGATCAGGTGCGCCTCCACTACGAAACCTGGGTCTACCCCCGCTATCCGCTCGCTGCATCGGTGAGGCGGAGCGACACCTATGCCCTGAACCTCGACGCTCTCTACGCCCGCTTCAACGGCACGCTGCCGCCGGCCGCGGCCCGCCGTGTCCTCCTTGCCGGCTGCGGCAGCTTTTCCCCCTACCCCACGGCGGTGGCAAATCCCGGCGTACCGGTCACCGCCCTGGACCTCTCCGCCGCCAACCTCAGGCGGGCCCGGCTCCATGCCTGGATGCACGGCAGGTTCGGCATTTCCTTCGAACAGGGAGACCTGATGGACCCGGCCGCGGCCCAGGGGGAGTACGGCTTCATCGATTCCTTCGGCGTTATCCACCACTTGGCCGACCCCCTGGCGGGACTGCGGGCCCTGGAGCGACGGCTGGCGCCGGGGGGGATCCTCCGGCTCATGGTCTACAGCCGGGGCGCGCGACGGGGGGTGGAATCGGCCCGCCGGGCCCTGCGCCTGGCCGGCGTGCGGGACGTGGCGCGGCTCAAGGATCTTCTGCGCCGTTCGCCGCCCGGGTCGAGGCTCGGCCATGCCGTGGAGGCCTCGGGCGAAGGGGGAGGGGACGCGGGGCTTGCCGACGCCCTGCTTCATCCCCGCGCCCGCACCTTCAGCATTGACGGGCTCATGGCCATGGTGGGGGAGACCGGGCTGGTCCCGCTTCGTTTCGCCCACTCCCGCGCCCTTGCCGAGCCGGCAGCCGAGGTGGCGCGCCTGCGCGGGCTGGAGCAGGCCGGCGAACCGGTGCCCAACTTCGTCCTCTACCTGGGGCGCGAACCCCGGGGCGGCTGCGGCCTCGCCCCGGACGCGCTCCTGATGCTCAATCCGGCCCTCAGGCACGATGTGGGTGTTCTCCGTCTCGCGCCGCTGGCCGTACCTCCCCGTCTCGGCCACAAGAATCCCGTGCTCGGCTTTGCCGCCCGGCGGTTTTTACGGCGCTTCCGCACACCGGTGCCGGTGAGCGCGTTGACTCCGGGCGACCGGGAACGCGTTGATCCCTTCCTCGATGCGCTGTTCGTCATCCCGTTCCGGTAGCGGCTCCTTAACAGTTGACACGGACAGCGCGGGCAGGTATGTAATGGCTTTCAGGAGGGCCCCCGAGCCCATGGCAACGGGGCCGATTTACACGCCACAAGGAGCCACCCATGACCAACCTTTGTCCCTGCGGTACCGGCAAAAGCTTCGGCGAGTGCTGTGAGCCCCTCGTCACAGGCGCGCGCGCAGCTCTCACCGCCGAAGAGCTGATGCGTTCGCGCTACACCGCTTATACCCGTGCGGAGATAGGCTATATCCACGACACCACACATCCGGACCACCGGGCCGATTTCGACGAGAAGGGAACCCGCGAGTGGGCCGAATCATCCCAGTGGGAGGGGCTCGAAATCCTTGCCACTGCAGGCGGAGGACCCGCCGACACCGAGGGGCGGGTTGAGTTCGTCGCCCGATACCGTGACGCCGGAGGGCGCCGCACCCACCACGAATTGGCCGAGTTCCGCAAAGTCGATGATGCCTGGTATTTTACCGATGGCTATGGGATCAAGCCCCAGCCCGCCGTGAGCACCAAGGTCGGACGCAATGATCCGTGCACCTGCGGCAGCGGCAAGAAGTACAAAAAGTGCTGCGGCGCCTGACCTTGTTCGCCGTCTGATCTTCACCGCGGCGCCCATTCGGCGCCGCGGTTCGTTTTTCCGCTCCGACGTCACCCCCTGAAGGCCCGTTCCACTTCATCCCGCAGCAGCGATTCCCTTCCCGTGTAACGGGGGGAGAAGTGGAACGGGACCACCCGCGCAACGCCCGCATCCCTGGCCAGTTCGCCTGCAATGCGGGCGGTCAGGTGACATCGCTCGCCGGCGCGCTCCCGCTCTTCATCCAGGAAGGGGGCCTCTATGAAGAGGTAATCGGCATCGGCGGCCAGTTCCACGATGAGACGCCGGTTTTCCGTGGTCGGCGCTGCGTCCGTGACGTAGACAATCTTCTGTCCGGCCACGGTTTTGGTGAAACGCTCCCGCAGTTCGCCGAGAGGGAAACACGCCTCGCATTCTTTTCCACCTTCCCGCCACCATACCCTGAAGGGCTCCCCGTCGTCCCTGCCCCCCAGAATTGCCCGTTTGAGTTCCGCCAGCCACGCCCCAGTCGGCAATCCCGCCTCCCGCAGGCGGTTCTTGAGAATGTGCACGTGGCTTTTTTCTTCAAGGGCAAAGGCGAGGCAGGGGATGCCATGATCGAGGAAGACGCTTCTGACGCGGAAGGCCTCTTCATCCAGGAGCACTCCGCCGGCGGCGCGATCCCGCCGTTCGTTCTCCCTCGAAAATGCGGCAAGACAATGAAACTCCGCGCTGTGAACGCTTCCGTCCGGATGAAGCTCGGCGGCAGCGACGGTGAAGTCGGTGGGGAAGGTTTCCACCAGGTTCCAGGTGTATCCCGCCAGTCGTGCTGCCACGTGATCAACGAATCCGGGTGGCCCCAGCAGGTGAAGCCGTTTTTCCCGGCCGAGGCAGAGCCTTACCACCCGGTCGAAGCCTATGAAGTGGTCCACATGGGTGTGGGAGACGAAAATGTGGGAAAGGCGGAGCACCTTCCGGGGCGGCAGTGGAGCCGTGTCGCCAAGGTCAAACAGGACCGCCCGCCGCCCGAACAGAAAATCGACGTAGAGCCCCGGATCATCGAAAGGGCCATTTACAAGATGAGGGTGAAAAAGTGGCGGCATCATCAGTCTCCCGTGGCCTTTTGCGGGCAAGTGTATCACGTCTTGAGTTGTGGGTATTGTCTTTGCATTAAAAAATTAACGTATTTTGATTTTTGGTTGTATGGTGGCGCAACTGGCGGAATGTTGATGTAATTTTGGAGATGACTCCCCGCAGGGACGCGAGGTCTTATCCGTGAAAACAATGAGTGACCCGCCTAAAAACGGTATCGAATCGATCATCGTCACGACCCTCGTGGCGCTAACGGCCTTCTGGTTCGCCGACACGGTGATCGATGCCGTCATTCCCCAAGTGGAATGCGAATGCGGCCGCCTTCACGCTCCGACCGTGCTTGCCTCTCTGTTCCACCTGATCCCCCTCATTGCACAACTGCTGCTCATTTTCTTTGTCCGCAGACTGTTCAGCGAGCGCCGGTTGCTGGTCCGGAAGCTGGAAGCGGCGGTGGCCGCTGCCCTGGATGAAAAGGCCAGGACCGATGCCGTCATTGACGCGGTCGGCGACGGCGTCTGCATGCTCGACCGGGATTTCCGCATCGTCTACCAGAACCGGGCCCATGAGCGACTGCTCGGCGAGCACGGCGGAGAACGTTGCTCCGACGCATACGACGAAGACCCGGACGCCTGCCGTGACTGTCCCGTGGCCCGCGCCATGGATACCGGCGAGGTATGCACGGGAAACCGCCGGTTCATCAGCAAGGGGGAGACACGTCTTCTGGAGATCACCTCTTCACCGGTGCGCAATGCCGCCGGTGAAATCGTCGCCGGCGTCCAGGTGGTGCGCGATGTGACCGAGCGCAGGCGCAGCGAGGAGGAAATCAAGTCCCTCAATGCCTCTCTGGAGCGCCGCGCCAGGGATCTGGCGGCCAATAACCGGGAGTTGGAGGCGTTCAGCCATTCCCTCTCCCACGATCTGAGCGCCCCGCTCGCCAAGATATCCTGCGCCGTTGAGACGCTGCAGGAAATCTACGGCGAGCAGATGGGCGACGACGGTCGGTTCCTGTTGTCGTGTATCTGCGAAGGGAGTTCCCAGATGGATGACCTCATGGAAGCCCTCCTGGCCTTGAACCAGGTTTCGCGAAAAGAGCTCCGCCGTGAAAAAGTCGACATGGGAGCACTGGTCAGCCAGCTTGCCCTGGACCTGCGCCGGTCGGAGCCGGCCCGCCGGGTCGATTTTGTCATTGCCCCCGATCTGACGGCCGAGGGGGACCCCTCAATGCTCCGCGTAGCCTTGCAGAACCTGCTGTCCAATGCCTGGAAATTCACCCGGAACGTGGATGGCGGCCGGATAGAATTCGGCTCCGTTGACCGCAACGGCGAACGTGTCTTTTATCTTCGCGACAATGGCGCCGGTTTTGACATGAGGCAGGTGGGACGGATATTCGAGGTGTTCCAGCGACTCCACGACGAGAGCCTGTTTCCGGGCACCGGCGTGGGGCTCGCCACCGTACAGCGGGTTGTCGAGCGGCACGGCGGCACGGTTACCGCCCACGGCGTGCCGGGCCATGGGGCAACCTTCACCTTCACCCTGCCGTAGCCGGCGTTCCCTCGATCGGGCGAGACGGCGGACGCCCGCCCCTCCGATCGCCTGCATTTTGTGTGTGCAAATGTGGTGGTTGTGGTAGCGTTACTTTACCACATCGGGTTTCTGCTGGTGTAAAACTGCCCAGGACGTCTAAAGAACACCGGATCCGGGTTGAAGCGAAAGGATGGAATATGGTCGAAAAACGGAAGACGGGGAGGGCAAAAAAGCGCCTGTCGCTCAGGTTCGGAACCGATACCCCCAGTCGGCTCGCCTTCACTGAAGATGTCTCGCCCCGCGGCCTCTTCATCAAGACCACCAACCTCTGCCCGCCGGGCACCCTCATTCAGATCGAACTGGAACTTCCCGATAGCGAGCCGGTCTTTCTGGAAGGGATGGTCAGGTGGTCCAAAAAGGTCCCCCCCCAGGTCATCCACCTCGTCAAGAAGAGCGGTATGGGCATCAAAATAACCCAGTTCATCGCCGGAGAGGAGCGCTACCGGCGCTTTATTGAAGAATTGCGCCGCACTCCGTAGCCATATTCGTTGATGCAAAACTACTGCGCAGGACATTGGCTGGTTTGCGCGGCGTTCACACCCTCGCCCTTATCCTCTCCTTCTTCGATGAATTCCCGTATCAGTTCGTAGGTCCGGAGCGGCTGCTCCTCGTGGGGATTGTGGCCGCAGTCACCAATGACGGCAAGCCGTGCCGACGGCAGGGCGTTGACCAGGCGGCGGCCCTGTGTCGGCCGGACGATGCGGTCGTTTTCTCCCCAGATGATGAGGGCGCGGATGGCTATCTCTCCATACCGTTGAATGACGGCTGAGACATCGGTCCGTGAAAGCTCCCGCACGGTCCGGATCAGCACCCGCGCTATCCCCCTTCTGCCGAAGCAGGTTTCGTAACGCCGGATGCGTTCCGCCGTGATGGCGGCGGGGTCCTGGAATACCGCGCGGAGGGTCCGCGTGACGATCAGTCGTACCGGGATCAGGGCCATGCCGAGCCGGGCGAGCACCGGCACCCCGAGCAGTCGCATGAAACGGGGAAGCCGCTGGGGGTAGGCGGCACAGTCCAGGAGAATCAGCCTGTCGATCAGTCCGTCGTCACCCCGTTCGTTGGCGCGGAGGGCAACCAGCAGCGCGATACCTCCGCCGAGGGAATGCCCCGTGAGCACGAGTTGGCGAAGTCCCTGTGCCGTGATGAAGGCCGTGACCACGGCGGCCTGTTCTTCCAGAGAATACGAACCGCGCCGCGGTTTGGACGAAAAACCGAATCCCTTCAGGTCGATCAGGTAAAGGGTGAAGCGGTCGGGGGGGAAGAGGGGGGCCAGGTCGTCCCACGTGCTCAGGGCCGCGGCGAAACCGTGGATGAAGACCACGCTCACCGGGCCACGGCCGTGGATACGATAGTGAATGCTGGTGTCGGGGGAATAGGTGAAGAAGGAGCCGGACGAAGTGCTGCTCATGGTCGCGGGTCAGCCGGCGCGCTGGCCGCCGGCCCGGCTCTCGGTTCCGGGGCAGGGGGCGGCGCTGTCCTGGCCGATGCCGGACATGATGTGGAAAATGCCGCAGGTGGCATACGGTTTCCCGTCCCGGAAATTGCACGATACGGAGCCGGTGACCGGCACGGTACGGCCGTGTTTTGTTACGAACGAGAAGGAGACCGGTCCTGAACGCGCGCCGGCCAGCAGTTTCATGAATATCTCGCGGCAATGATCCACGGACTCAGGATGGATGACGTCAAAGATTGAGAGCGTGGCGAGATCGTCGTCTGTGTAGCCCAGAGTGGTACGCCATGCCCGGTTCACATAGTTGATGGAACCATCGATGGCTATGCTCTGGAACAGGTCGCTGGCATTGTCAAGGATCAGGTCATACATCCCCTCTCGTTCGCGGAGCGTGTCGAGCACCCGCTTCTCCTCGGTAATGTCCGTATAGAAGAGAACCACGTGGGTGATATCGCCGAAGCGGTCCTTGATGGGGGCGCCGTGGACGTTGAACCATCTCCCGACGCGGCCGCACTCGCTGCGCCGCTCGGCGCGCTTCGAGGCTATGATGCTCTTGAAAATGCAGCCTTCGGGATATTTCGTGCGGCAGATGATTTCGTCGCAGGTCTTCCCGATGGGGTTGCCGTCGTAGGCGAATATCTTCCGGGCCTGGGAGTTGCTCGCCTGGATGTTCATCGAGGTGTCCAGCACGAAAATGGCGGCGTCGGAACAGTCGAAGATTCCCTGTATCTCGTCATGGGCCAGCTTCAGCTCGGCATTCACCTCTTTCATGTGTTCGAGAATCTGTTCGAAGGAATCGCAGACGATGCCGATGGGGTCCACTTCCAGCAGGCTGCGGTCGTCAAGCTCTTCGTGGCGCAGGGGGAGGGTGCCGATGGTGGTCAGGAGGTGGTTCGTCTTCTCCCGGATATAGGCGATCGCCTTGCGCTCCCGCTCGGCCAGTTCCTCGTTTTCCCTGCGGAGCCGGCGTATCTCGTCCCTGCCGGACAGATTGCCGAAAAATGATTTCAACGTATCAATGAGGCCCATCGCTTCCGCCCGCCCGTGAGATCGTCAGCACGTAGTAACCGTTCCGTTTTTCCACCTGGCCCCCATATCCCATGTTGCGCACCGTTTCCGGGATCGTTATGGTTGCATCCCGGTTGTCGGTCAGGAACACGAGCATGCAGCTCCCGTTCTTGAGGCTGGTGCGGTGGTGGTTGATTTCCTTCAGCGCAATCAGCAGCGTGGAGGGGCAGATCTGGCCGCGGATGTCGAATTCAATGGTTTCCATGACATCAACCTCTGTCGCGAGATGGTCCCGAAGCCCGTCCGGTGCGGGTCATGCAAGAAGCCGGATGATGATCCTGCTCCCCAGCCAGGCTCCGGCCAGGAGCCCTGCTGTAAAGATGATGCTTTGCCACGCCAGGATCGGCAGCCCTCCGGCCAGGTGCCAGATGTTGCAGGAGGGGGCCATTCGTGCGGCAAGGCCCATGAGTATCCCTCCGGTTAAGGCGGCCAGGTACTGCCGGGCCGGGATGCGATAGCGGAGGCCGAGCTCTCCCAGCAGGAGTGCGGAAAGCGCGCTGCCCGCGATGATTCCGGCGATGACCGGTACCTGGACGAGCACGATTGCGTCCGATCCCGGCGCGGGCCCGCCGATAAGGGGCACTTCCCCGAGGGGCGTCGTTGCCGCAAGGTTGAGCGGGAGCGCCCGAAAGTAGTGAAGTTCGGCAACATGCCCGGGGATGACTCGGTCGAGAAGCCATCCTCCCGCCTTTGTGTAGGACGTAGTCACCCCCAGCGGCATGGTGGTGGCCATCACGGACAGGAGGCTGACCCCTGCCAGCGCCAGCGCCGTCCGCCACGGCTGGAGGTAGCCTTCCACCTGCGCGTGGCGGGTCAGCATGCCCCGGCGTTGCCAGTGGAGGACGACCAGGGCGGCTACGATGGACAGCGGCGTTGTGAGCCAATAGGGTTCAATCCCCAGAAACGCCGGCACCGTGACTCCCAGTGCCGGCATGGCGGTGGCGTCGGCCAGGCGCTTCCAGACGGGGTGGATCTCTGCGTAGAGCGCGCTCCCTGTCATGAGCCCCGCCAGTGTGACCATGGCGGCGGCGTTTCCCGCCCCGATCCGGTAGAGGGTCCCCACGACACACCCTCCCGCCAGCACCATGCCGACGCCGAAGATGGCGCCTCCCGCAAGGTTCGACGCGGAGGGTGTTCCGAAAAGGGGGAAGGGGTACAGCGGCACCAACCCGCACACGCGTGCGACCTCGAACAGGACCATGGCAGCCGCTGACATCAGCAGTACCGGCCTGAGCATAGTGGCGCTGCCGAAGAGGAACAGGTCGCGAAACGCGCCCGCCATGCAGAAGTCGGAACGGTGCATGACGAATCCCGCGACCATTCCCAGCAGCAGGCCGGCTGCCACAAGGGATGCGGGATTCCCGGTCATGCTCGGGACTGTGCCCTGATCCGGGCACTATCGGGTAGGCATGCTTTCATTAGTATCTTTATCGGCAATACGGCAGGAAACTTGAGCGGCGGACCTCCTGATTTCATCGCCGTTGCGTCAGGGGTCGGGTACCACCTTGACGGCCACCCGTCGATGACGCGGCCCGTCGAATTCACAGAGGTAGATCGACTGCCAGCTGCCGAGCAGCAATTTCCCCTCCACAATGAAGACCGTTAGCGAGGTTCCCGTGAGGGTTGATTTGATGTGTGCGTCAGAATTTCCTTCCGCATGGGTGAAGTAGGGATCGATAGGGACAAGCCGATCGAGAAAGTTGACCATGTCGCGCTGAACAGCCGGGTCGGCCCCTTCGTTGATGGTGATTCCCGCCGTGGTGTGAAGCACGAACACGTGGCACACGCCGTTCCGGACGGCGGCGGACCGCACCTGCTCCTGCACCGCGGACGTGATGTCGATCATGTCGGTTCGCGATCTGCTCTTGAATTCCAGGTGCCTGATCATCACGTCCCTCCTCCCAATCGCCCGGCGGGCTCATCTTATCTTCAACTTTTTCAGCATAATGCCGAGATATTTGTTAACGGGGTGTTCTCGGGCAAGAAAGTTCAGGACCGGCGGTTTCCGCAGGCCGAGCCTGCGCAGCTCTGATTCGATCAAGGTGTTGCGCTCATAGAGGAGCCCCTGGCGAAAGGTTCTGATGGCGTCGTCCTTGCGACCGGAAAGGAGGTAAACCTTCCCCAGGTTCAGATAGAGGACCGAGCTGCGGGGTTCACGGCGAACCGCCTCCTCGCAGAGCCGGGTAGCATGCTCGAACTGTTGCCGCTCCCGGGCAACGCAGAAGGCGAGATAGGACCAGTTGACAGGGGTGCTCTGCAGCTTCACCGCCCGTTCGAAGCATTCGAGTGCTGCAGCGGTCCTTCCGCTGTTGGCAGCCTTCATCCCGCGGGCGACAAGTTCCTGAAGTTCAGTTCCGGGCACGGCTTCCTCCCTGGGCATAGTCTGGTAGTATTATAAATCGTTGACGACAGGAGTAAACAGTTAAGGTTGATCGTTTGAATTTGTCTTACCATTCACGTTACGCTTATGGTATACATAAAACCGTTTTATTAATACTAAAGGGGGCGTCATGAACATTCATGAGTACCAGGCAAAGGAAATACTGAGCGCCTACGGCATCCCGGTTCCCCGGGGGCGTGTGGCCCTCACCTCCGACCAGGTGGAGCGGGCGGCCAAGGAGATGGGTGGGCGTTGCGTCATCAAGGCCCAGATCTATGCCGGCGGGCGCGGCAAGGCCGGCGGCGTCAAGCTGGTCCATTATCCTGAGCAGGCCCAGGATTACGGCAAGGAGCTTTTCGGGCGTCGCCTCGTCACCCCCCAGACCGGTCCCGAAGGTCTCAAGGTCCGCCGCATCCTGGTGGAGGAGGCCGTCGAGATCGCCCGCGAGTTCTATCTCTCCATTACCCTCGACCGTTCCACCTCTCGCTACTGCCTCATCGCTTCGGCCGAAGGGGGGGTGGACATCGAGGAGGTGGCCCAGAAGTCCCCCGACAAGATTCATGTTCTCACCATCGACCCCTACACGGGCCTCCGTCCGTTCCAGGCCCGCCGCATCGCCCTGGCCCTCGGGCTTTCCGGCACCCTCTGCGAGGACTGCGTGGAGCTGATGCTCAATCTCTACAAGGTGGTTCTGGAAAAGGACTGCTCACTGGTCGAGATCAACCCCCTGGTGGTCACCCGGGCCGGCTGGCTCATGGCCATGGACGCAAAGATCAATTTTGACGACAACGCCATCTTCCGGCACCGGGAATACCCGGACATGATGGATTACTCCCAGCTCGACACCCTGGAGATCAATGCCGGCAAGTACGATCTCTCCTACATCAAGCTGTCCGGCAATATCGGCTGCATGGTCAACGGCGCGGGGCTCGCCATGGCCACTCTCGACGTGCTCAAGGAGTTCGGCGGCGAGCCGGCCAACTTCCTGGACGTCGGCGGCGGTGCCACCCGCGAGAAGGTGGCCGAGGCCTTCAAGATCATCCTGGAGGATGCGGACGTGAAGGGGGTCTTCGTCAACATCTTCGGCGGGATCATGCGCTGCGACGTGATCGCCCAGGGGATCATCGAGGCTGCCAGCGAGGTGCACTGCACCCTGCCGATCGTGGTCCGGATGGACGGCAGCAAGGTGGCGGAAGGGAAGCAACTGCTGGTCGAATCGGGGCTCAACGTCCAGACCGCCGACTCCCTGGGCGAGGGGGCGGAACGGATCGTGGGGATGCTCGGGTGAACGGGTCCGTAGGGGCGATCCTTGTGGTCGCCTTCTGTCAGGGCAAACACAAGGTTTGCCCCTACACATCAATTGACGGAGATCATCAATGTCCATACTCATCAACAGCGATTCGAAAATAGTCGTTCAGGGCATAACCGGCCGCAGTGGCCTCTTCCATACCCAGCAGTGCCGGGACTACGGCACCAGGATCGTGGCCGGCGTCACCCCCGGCAAGGGGGGAATTCACATCGAAGGGATTCCGGTCTTCAACAGCGTCGAGGAAGCGGTCAGGTACACCGGGGCCAATGTATCCATGATCTTCGTCCCGCCGCCGGCCGCGGCCGACGCCATCCTTGAGGCGGCCGACGCGGGACTGGAACTGGCGGTCTGCATCACCGAAGGAATCCCGGTGCGCGACATGGTTCCGGTGAAGCGCATCCTCCAGGAGAGCCGGACCCGGCTCGTGGGACCGAACTGCCCTGGCGTCATCACCCCGGGCGAGTGCAAGGTGGGGATCATGCCCGGCTATATTCACAAGCCCGGAAAGATCGGCGTGGTCTCACGCAGCGGCACCCTCACCTACGAGGCGGTCAAACAGATCACCGAGGCGGGGCTCGGTCAGTCCACCTGCGTCGGCATCGGCGGCGACCCGATCATCGGCATGAACTTCATTGACGTGCTCAAGCTCTTCAATGAGGACAAGAATACCGAGGCCGTCTTCATGATCGGCGAGATCGGCGGCACCGCCGAGGAGGAAGCGGCTTACTGGATCAAGGAAAACATGAAGAAGCCGGTGGCATCCTTCATTGCCGGCGTCACCGCCCCTCCGGGCAAGCGGATGGGGCATGCCGGCGCCATCATCACCGGCGGCAAGGGAAAGGCCGAGGACAAGATCCGCACCCTCTCCGAATGCGGGGTGGTGGTAGCCACCAGTCCCACGAAGATGGGTGTTGCGATGCTGGAAGCCCTGGGCAAGGGCTAGACGGTTCCGTCATCCTGTGACAGAGCCCGTACCCTCGCGGGGTACGGGTTTTTTCGTTCATTTCACGAGGCGAGGGGCATGACCTCGGCCGACGGCACGATCCTGTCCCCATCCTCGCTGACCGCGTGGGCACTGTGCTCAATGAGGTCGTAGAGGTGCCGGTACTTGGCCACTTCCATGGGCTGGGCCGTTTTTCTGCCATAGTACTTGCCCGGATGGGCAAAGACATCGGTGGCCACCCGGTCGTCGTAGAGGGCGAAGTCGAATGAGCTGTTGGTGTCGCGGCCGATGATCTCGCCCGCTGCCGGCAGCTCGTCCCGGTACACGATCCGGATGTCGATGTCGTCGCGGTAGTGGCTGAGGAGCACCTTCTGCACCTCCGGCTCTCCAAGTTCTTCCCGGTTTACGACAAATATCCGCCTGATCCTCACTCCGCGGTCCAAGGCGCGCAGGTTTGCCTGGTAAAAATTGACCAGGGCGCCCCTGGTCCACCATCCCACCGTCAACGGATCAACGGCGCGTATTTCGCGCACCGTCTGATCGGACAGCTTCGCCCCTTCCAGGTAGAACTCATTCTCGTCCAGTGGAATGTATCCCTGCTGGAGAATCGTGATGGTGCGCCGGGTGCCGGCGATCAGCTCGTGGGCCTTTGCCAGGCATTCGGGGTCAGTGATGCTGGCCATGGCAAAGGGGATTTCATGGGCCTGATGATACTGCTCAACCAGGTGCGCGCGGTTTTTTTCAATGTCCTCCCGGATCAGGTAGGTGACCAGAGCCAGCAGGATGCCGATGCCGAAGATCACGTAAGCGGCCTGTTCATAATGAAGCACCAGGTGGAAGAAGATCGCCAGACCTGATCCAACCAGGAATTCGATCCACACCGCCATTTCCTGTATTTTCTTACCAATGGTCATAATGTTTCCTCCTTGATCGTCGCCACAACAAAAAGCCGGATCGCCTGAATATCGAGTGATAATTCGGCGACCCGGCTGTCTCGGTGAGACCCTGTGGGCTTTCCGTCCCATCCTCGCGGATGGTTTAGTATTGTCGTGTATCTGCGGCAGGTGTGATGCTATGTCGAAAAGTGATTCATACCTTAATGTATTTCAATCCGGAATGTCAAGTTGAAGAATGTTACGATTCAGGTTCAGCAATGAAATTGCCTTGAATTTCCGGCTGGTTTCATGCCCCCGCAAGGCCCACATCGCGAGCCAGCTCCCGCCATGCGGGCAGGCTCCGTTCGATGACTCCCCGATCCACGCAGTAGGCGATCCTGAAGAAGCCGGGCGCGCCGAAGCCGGCACCGGGGACGAGCAGGATGCGGTGCTTCTGGGCCATGGTGACGAACGCCACATCATCTGCCAGCGGCGATTGGGGGAAGAGGTAGAAGGCGCCGTCGGGCTTCACCATCCGGAACCCCATGGCGGTGAGGCTGTCGTAGAACAGGTCCCGCTTGGCCTGGTATTCGCCGATGTCCACGGAGGACCGCTGCAGCTTGGCCACGAGCCGCTGCATGAGGGCCGGCGCATTCACGAAACCGAGCACCCGGTTGGAGAAGACCGCCCCTTCCATGAACTGGTCCACACCGCGGGCGCGGGGATTGGCCGCCAGATAGCCGATCCGCTCGCCGGGCAGGGCCAGGTCCTTGCTGTGGGAGGTGACGATGACAGAGCTCTGTACGAACCGGAAGATGTTCGGCACCTGCTTGCCGTCGTAGCTGATGCGGGCATAGGGCTCGTCGGAGATAACGTAGATCTGGCGGTCTAAGCGCCGCTCCATCCGTGCCACCATCTCGCCCAGAGCAGCCAGGCTCTCTTCGGGATAAATGACACCGGTGGGGTTGTTGGGCGAGCAGATGATGATCGCCCGGATCTTGGCGGTCATGGCCGCCTCGATGGCCGCCACGTCGAGCTGGAAGGTCTCGCGGTCGGTCCAGACCTCCCGTGGCACGCCACCGTGGTTGTCGATGTAGAACTTGTATTCCACGAAGTAGGGGGCCAGGATGATCACCTCTTCCCCCGGGTTGAGAATGGTCTTCAGGACCACGTTGAGGGCGCCGCCGGCCCCGCAGGTCATGATGACGTGATCGGCCTTCACCTCGAAGCCTGCCGCCTCGGAAAGGACTTCGGCCACGGCACCGCGGGTTTCCGCATAGCCGGCGTTGCTCATATAGCGGTGCATGCCGGGCACGGGGTGCCGGGCCAGGTTGAGGAGTTCTTCCCGGAACTGCTCGGGCGGCTCCGTGTCGGGATTGCCGATGGTGAAGTCGTACACATTGTCGGCGCCGTGGATCTGCCGCAGCCGCTCCCCCTCCTCGAACATTTTGCGAATCCATGACGACTTGGAAATGTGGCCGGCGATTTTCGTGGCGATGGGCATGGCGAACCTCTGTGGAAAATAATGTATATCAGCTTGTAACACAGGGGAGGGGGAAGGGCAAGAGGGGGGATTAACGGGAGTGCTCATGCGTTTGCCTGTTGAAGGAATGAGAATTGCTTACTATTATGGTGCGCTGATGGCAGCCGGTGAGAGGTCGTCGTGAATGAACGAGTACGGGCAGGCAATGGGGGTACGATGGCGGTGAACTGGTGGAAGTTGCGGATTCTGGTTGCAGTGTCTGCGTCGCTATGGCTGACTGCCGATGCTTCGGCCATGTCGGCCTTTGCCAGAAAATACGGCATGCAGTGTGATGGGTGTCATTCCAGGATTCCGAAACTCAATGAGTTCGGGACGGCCTTTCTCAAGAATGGTTTTGCCATCCCCGCCGGTGCGCATCCCCCGGTGTCGACGGCCCGCAAGCCTGAGAGTGAAATAGAGCCAACGGCATTGATACCGGTCCTTCGCGAATCTCGTGAGCCGGCCACCAGCGCTGCTCCGGTTGGGAGTCCCGAGGGAGTGGTCGCCTCCGACCGATCAGTAGAACCGCTTCCGGAACAGACGGCTACCGAGGCCCCTCCCTCTCCCCCGCCACCGCCCATGGTGCTGTACAAGCTGAAGGCGCGGGACGGAAGCGCATATTACACCGATAACCCCCGGGCCGCCGCTGATCTGCAGGAGCCGGCCGCATCGCCGGCACGCAAGGCCGCCGGCAGGACGCACGGCAAAGCGGTGCCGGAAACTAAGGCCCCGGCGCGCCGTCGGTTACCGGTTGCGCCGGATGCCGCCCCGCCACCCTTTCGGAGTTTTTCTGAATGCATGGAACATCAGCTGGTTGATGCGCCTCCGCCTGGCTCCGCCGGTGAGATGATGGACCTGCTCACTGAGGCGGAGCGGGTCTGTGCCGGCTATCCGGCGGCAAAACGCTGAGCGCCGCGCTGGAAACGCCCCGCTGTGACCTCCGGCCATATGCCCGCTCTCGAGGGACATGACGCCGCATGTTTTTCATAGTATGGTGCCGATGCCTCTCGTCGGGTTTCTCCGCATCCCCTGCCTTATGTGCAGACTGCGGTTCCCGGCGGTTTGGCATGGGCGTTGCTGCGCATGATAGTGGGGTATCGTTGCGGGGCAAGATGAAGTCAAAAAGACGGAAATCGGGGCCAAGGAAATGACGAAGCCGGGAGAGATGATCAGAGGATGTCTTTCAAGCCAGCAGGGCATGAGTCTCGTGGAGATGCTCATTGCGCTGCTGATTCTGGTGGTCGGCTTTCTATCGGTCATCATGGTCCTCTGGATGTCAATCAATTCCGGCAGGTTCACCCGCGACATGACCATGGCGGCCAGTCTCGGCCAGGATATGCTGGAGCGGTTCACTGCCCGCAGTTACGGTTCGCTGTCTGCCACCGGGGGGGCTTTTGAACCCTATACCACCGCAAATGCCTCAGCAGTGGGCTATGTCAGGGAGGTGAAGGTGGAGGACAATGTCCCTGAGGCGGGGATCAAGACCGTTACGGTCAGGGTCAGATGGAGCAGCAACGGCCGCGAGAGGTCGAGAACGTTCACCATGCTGAAGCGGGACTACTAGAGGCGGCGATGACGGTATTCCGGTCTGGTGGCACAAAGGGGTACAGCCTTGTTGAGGTGCTGGTGGTGATCGTGATCTTCGCGATTATCACGGCCGGCGTTTCAGCAGTGTTCCTTCGCGGGCAGCACGAATACCTCGTTCGGGAAGAGACCGTCCGGATGCAGCAGCAAGCACGGCTGGCCATGACTGCCATGGAGCGGGACCTGCGGATGACAGGCTATGGCCTGAGCGATGTGGGTAACCTGAAGATACGGTTCTACAACAAGGGGGTCGGCACGGTTACCGATAATTTCTACGCGGTTGCCGAGGCAAACGTCTTCGGCTCCCCCAAGGCGGCAGTGCCGGCGGCGGATACCGATTCCATCGCCATCCGTTATTGCGATCAGCCCTCCGACGCGATGCCGGACATTACCCTGTCAGGAAGTGTCCCGCCGCCATCGTCGAGCAATACCCCGGTCAGTTCGACCGACGGGATTAACGCTAACGACCTGATCATCATCTACGATCCCACTGATCTTGCCAAGTACGGCTCAATCCTGATGGTAACGGATACGACGTCCGCCGGCGGATTGTCGGTCAAACACGGCAACGGAGCGGGCGACGGGCCATTGGCCTCCTTCTACAATCCGTCCAACCCTGCCGTCAACCTGTTTCCACCGGGAGGCTATCCGGTTGGGGCCAAGGTGCTGAGACTGGCCCCCGAGGCCCTCCGCACCGTGAGGTACTACGTGGATGCCGGTATGAACCTGCGCCGGCAGTCCCAGGCCGGCCTGACCGGTGCAGTGGAAGAGCGGCCGGTCGCCTCGGGAGTCGAGGATTTTCAGGTCAAATATCACTTCAGGGATGGCACGTGGCTCGATGCCCCCGTCACCGACGACCCCGACCACGACGTCGACAAGCTGAGGGCTGTGCGGATCAGCATTATCGTGCGAACGGCAAGGCCTGATCGACAATACGGGGACGGAGATTCCATACGGCTCACCGGGGACGACGGCAACGGTGTGGCCCGGAGCGGGGGAGGGTATCGCCGGATGGTGATGAGTACGACAATCTCGCTGCGAAACCTTGCCGTCAGGGATATGTGAAAAGGGAGATGCGATGGCCCGCCCACTGACAAACAACCGGGGAGCCGCCCTGGCGCTGGCCCTTGTTCTGATGGTGGTGCTTTCCCTGATGGTGGCGATCCTGTACCGGACAACCCTCATGGATATGCTCTTCAGCACCCATTACCAGGAATCCCAGAAGGCTTTTTTTGCCGCTGAATCCGGGGTGAAAGCAGGCTTGTCGTGGCTGGCGAACCAGGGTTCCGCGCCTGAAAACCAGCTTAACCCTGCCCCGTGGTTCAGCAACACCACTACCTCCCGACCGACCGCAGCCACCGTATGGAGCGATGACGAGTCGGTCACGGCAGACGGAGTGGTGAGCGGCAGATTTCGTTACTACATCCAGCACCTGAAGAACGCACCTGCTTCCTATGCGGGGGGCGAGAGCGCCAAGCAGGGGACATCCACATCGGCCGGGGCGATGGTTCACTACTACCGGATTACGTCCGAAGGTGAAAACAGGAACGCCACCGTCACGAGGCAAATCCAGGTGGTCACCACTGCTGCCTATTAGGAAGCCTGCCATGAGCACCGACAATACGACTCTCAAGAAATTTGCCCTGCTGGCTGCGGGGATGGCCTTTGCCGGGGTCGTCGCTTCCCTGGCACTGGCAGCGGTCTCGCAGATCCCTCTGTTCCTGCTCAATATCTCCCAGCCCAACGTCATGATCCTGCTCGACAACTCGGGCAGCATGGACACCATCATGCAGCACTCGGCGTTCGATCCCAAAACCCGTTACAGCGGCGGGTTCGACAACGACCGGACCTACTATCAGACAACCAGTAACGGCTATCACTATCTGTCGACCGGAAACGACTATGTCCGGGACGACAAAAAGGGTAACTTCACTAAAAACAGCGTCACCATCAAGCTCCCGCTTCCCTATGACGATACCCGCTGGGACGGGAACTATCTCAACTGGCTGTTTTATCATGCGACATCGAGCCAGCACAGCACGGTGAGCGCGGATGCCGCGCTCCAGAAAACCCGGATCCAGACGGCGCGGGGGGTCATCAGCAATCTGGTCAAGACCGTGTCAGGCGTCAGGTTCGGGCTGGCGAAGCTGAATGTGGACGGCTATGACAGGTTCGGCAGGAAGCAGACTGACGGCGGGAGCATTGTCAGAAACTGCGGCGACCTGACCTCAGCCAACGTCGACACGAGCGTGAACGGGGTCAGCGCCGAAACCTGGACCCCCCTGGGCGAGGCCCTGTCTGAGGTCTGGCAGTACTTTAAAGGGGGGACTTCCCTCTATAACTCCGGCGTTTCCTATGCGAGCCCCATCACATCCAGTTGCCAGAAGAGTTTCACCATTGTGGTGACCGACGGCGAACCGACCTATGACGGCTGCTACCGGGGAGACTTCAGCTCCCATGGGTGCGACAATGCCGCGGATGCCGACAGCCACCTGGCCGATGTGGCCGCCCATATGAACAGCAGCGACGCAACCTCAGCCTATGGCGGCACCCAGAGCGTCACCACCTACACCATCGGCATGACCATTGACAGCAGCCTCCTTCGGACGACCGCCGAGAACGGTGGCGGCTCCTACTACACCACCACGTCGGGCATCGACCTGGCAACGGCTCTCCAGAACGCCGTCAACGAGATCCTCGGCAGACAGTCTTCCGCCAGCGCCGTGGCGGTCAGCACCTCATATCTCACCTCAAACACCACGCTCTACCGGGCCCGGTTCGATTCGACCGATTGGAGCGGCTACCTGGAGGCCTACGGCATCAACAAGGCAAACGGTGCCGTTACCGGCTATCCCAATTCGCCGAAGTGGGAGGCCGGGGCGCTGCTGAATGCCAATTCCGCCCGCACTGTCTATACTGCCGGCGTCCAATCGGGAGTGTACCGGCGGGTCGACTTTACCTCCGCCAATGCAGCCACCCTTGCCCCTGCCGGGTTCATGAATTTCTCGTCGGCAAGCACCGCGTCCATGATCGGCTACGTGCGGGGCGATGCCGAACCGGCCGGTTATCGGCATCGGGCGAGCAAGCTCGGCGACATGGTCCAGTCGGCTCCGGTCATTCTCGGGCCGCCGGACGGTTACTACAGCGACAACAACTACGCCACGTTCAAGCGAAACAACGCCACGCGCCAGTCACTGATCCTGGCCGGGGCCAACGACGGGATGCTGCATGCGTTCAATGCCGATACTGGTGCCGAGGAGTGGGCCTTTATTCCGAATATCCTCCTGCCCAAGCTGAAACTGCTCCGTGCCACCCCGTATACTCACACCAACTACGTCAACGGCGCGATCACGGTGGGCGATGCGTTCATTACCGCCAAAGGCCTCGACGGCAAGTCCGAAACATCGTCTTCCTGGCGTACCATTGCGGTCTGCGGCCTGCGGGAGGGAGGCAAGGGCTATTTCGCCCTGGATGTGACCGATGCCACCAACCCGATTCCCCTCTGGGAGATCACCAATACTTCACCAAGCGAAACGAGCGGTACGGTGGTGGGGCTGGGATATTCCTTCGGCACCCCCCTGATCGTCAAGCTCAAGGATAGTTCCCAGTCGGGCGGCTTCCGCTGGGTTGCGCTGCTGGCCAATGGTTACGAGGGGACCACCTCGGGGCGTGCCGCAACCCTGATCGTGGCTGACCTGGCAACGGGGGCGGTTATTCGGGAGATCGTCGCGGATGCGAGCACCTTCAGCGGCGTCTCGCCCAACGGCCTCGCCACGCCGGCCGCCATTGACAGGAATGCCGACGGCTTTGTGGACTATGTGTATGCCGGAGATTTGACGGGCCACCTCTGGAAGTTCGACCTCTCCAGCAGTAACAGGAGCACCTGGGACGTGGCTTGGAAACGATCGGGGACTCCCGTGGCCCTGTTCCGGGCGAAAACTGCCGCGGGCAGTGTCCAGCCGATCACAACGGCCCCCGACGTGGTTCTGCGCGGCGGCTACCAGATCGTCTTTTTTGGCACCGGCAAATACTATGAGTCCACGGACATCTCATCTACCCAGACCCAGACCTTTTACGGGGTCTATGATTACAACAGCACCAGCAACCCCGATAACGCCCAGGCTGCCAACGGGGCCCTGCTCACCCGTGCCGACCTGACCGCCCAGACGGTTACCCGGGTCGACGAAGGAGGGGGCAGTTGGCGCACCTCGTCGAACAATCCGATCGGCCTGAGCAAGGGGTGGTACCTGGACCTTCCCGTGGCTGGGGAGCGGGTGATCACCGATCCGGTGGCCCGGTCGCGCAAGATAATCTTCACCACCTTCATCCCCAGTACCAATGCCTGCAGTTTCGGCGGGATCAGTTGGCTCATGGAGCTGAATATGGACACCGGCGGGGAAGTGATCAGGCCGGTATTCGATGTGAATCTGGACGGGAAGGTAGATTATGGCGACACGGTACTCGGCGATCTCAAGGTGAAGCCCACCGGCACCCTCCTGGGGGACGGTCTCGCATCGACGCCTGCCATCGTGGGGGCCGGAGATGAGCACGAGTACAAGTACATCACCAAGACCACGGGAGAAATCATCAAACTGCTGGAGGGAGGCGGGCATAGCCAGATCGGCCTGCGGAGCTGGCGCCAGCTCAAGTGACGGCGCTACATGATCGAGAAGTTGGTGTGGATGGTCCGCTGCAGGTCCTCGATCCGGAGCAGGGCCTGACGGATCGCTTCACGCTCTTCAGCGGGCAGGGTGTACGGGTTCAGGTAGTAGGAGCTCTTCTGAATTCCCTTTATGACCTTGATCTGAAGAAGAATCCGGTGGCGGGTGAGCACCTCGTAGGCTTCCACGAGTCCGTGGGCGAACGGGGGCGAGAAGCTCCCCTCCCGGGCCAGGTGCTCGATCCGCTTCACGGTATTGGTGGCCGGCACCCCCTGGTTGATGGCGAGGATGCGGACGTTCATCACCAGCGGCGCCCAGGCCAGCAGCTTCAGGTTGAACTCCCCCTTGTGTTCCCCGGATCCCTCGGTCCAGAGCCGTTTGAGAAATCCCAGAGCCAGTTTCATTTCCGTGGCTGCCTTGGCCATGCCCCAGAGCACCTGGAAATAATCCTTTTCCAACGCCCTGATGGTTGAGGTGAGCGTTTCCGCCAGGTTCCGGTCACCGGCCACGTGCCGCGCATCGGAGATCACGATCAGGTCCATGAGGTTCTTGGCGTAGTCCTCGTATTCGTAACGGACAATGGCCAGAAGCTTGCGTCGCCACTGGGAGAGCGAGCCGCGCCAGGTGGGGTTCGACGGCATGATGTCGCCGGTGCACTTCTTGAACCCGATCTGTGCCAGCCGCTCCACGATCAGTTCCGAGAACTCCCGGAACCATTCATCGGCCGCCTCGCCGCCCCCGTCCCCATAGACAATCAGGTAATCCTGGTCCGTGATGAGGGTCTGCTCCTCACGACCGTCGCTTCCCATGCTGCAGAGGGCATAGGGGCGGGGAGGTCGGCCATGGCCGTTTTGCTCCATCTCCTCCTCTGCCAGGGCAAGCGCTCGGTCGGCCAGGATGTCCCGGTATTCAGTGCAATTGGCGTGCAGAGCCGCCACGGAGCTGATGGCGAGGAACCGTTCCATCTCCAGCACGTTCAGTTCGTCATGGATGGCACGCAACTGCTGGTAATCGGATTCGTCGTGAATCCGGCCGTGGAGTTCGCGCTCGTGGGAAGCAAACCCTTCCGTGGCCCGCAGCTCGCGGGCGAACATCTCCCGCAGTTCCGCCAGGACCAGCGCCACTTCATCCCGATCCAGGAATCGGGCGAAATCCCTTACCCGATCCATTATTCCGGCTATGTGCTGTTCAACGCTCTGGGGCATCTGCTGGGCGCTCCGAAGGCAAAAAAAGGGGGAAGGCTGACCTTCCCCCAGAGTGTAACACAATGTTTGATTCGTGGACAGCCAGTTAGTGGTCCACTGCTTTGGCAATGCCGATGCCGGTATTCTGGCGGACGTACAGTTCGTCGAACATTTCCTCGGAACGCCGGCTCGGGAAGGCAAGGGCCGCGACGATTGCCACTATGAAGCCCAGCGGGATGGATACCACCCCCGGATTCTTCAGGTTGAAGAGCGGCTTGTCGAGACCGAGCATCGACTTGCCGTCCTTGTTCTTCGCGTAGTCTGCCTTGGCCTTTTCGAGGTCCTTCATTTCCTTCTCGGTAAGAACCGCGCCGCCGGCCTGCTTCTCCTCCAGTTTTACCACCACCTTTTGCGCATCTTCTGCCACTTTCTTCGGATAGGTCATGTTGGGGGAGACCATCACCAGGGCGATGGACACGATGGTGCCGGTCACCAGGCCCGCCACGACGCCGGCGGTGTTGAACTTCTTCCAGAAGAGGGAGAGAACCACGACCGGCAGGTTGCCCGAGGCGGCAACGGCAAAGGCCAGGGCCACCAGATGGGCGACGTTCTGCTTCTCAGCGGCGATGCCGATGGCGATGCCGCAGGCGCCGACCACGAAGGAGGTGATCCGGGCGGCCTTCACCTGCTCGTGCTGGTCGGCGTGGCCCCCTTTGATCACGTTCACGTAGATGTCGTGGGCGATGGCAGCAGAAGCAGCCAGAACCAGACCCGAGACAACGGCGAGGATGGTGGCGAAGGCAACGGCGCAGAGGAACGCCAGGAGCAGGTCGCCCACGAAGGGATGGATGTCGCCACCCAGCTGCTGGGCGAGCATCATGGCGGCCATGTTGCCACCCTTGTCCACCTGCATGATGGATTGAGGAGTAACGTGAATGGCGGCGCCGAAGCCGAGCAGCGTGGTCAGGATGTAGAAGGAGCCGATGATGAACATGGCGATGATAACGGACTTGCGGGCAGCCTGTGCCGTGGGCACGGTGAAGAAGCGCATCAGGATGTGAGGCATGCCGGCGGTACCGAGCACTAGCGCCATGCCGAGAGAGATCTGGTCGAGCGGGTTCTTCAGGAAGAGTCCCGGCTCAAGGAAGCGCTGCCCGTAATCGAAGCCGGCCACAGCAACGGGGTCCTTGAGAACCACCTTCTGCACATGCTCGATGACGTTGGGGCTGGTGGCGATGTCGTTGAAGAACTGGAACGGGTTCATGCCGGACTTGAGGCCGACCAGGACGGAAAGAAGCGCTGCACCGGTCATGAGGAGACCGGCCTTGATGATCTGAACCCAGGTGGTTGCGGTCATGCCGCCGAACACGACGTAGCCGACCATGAGGATACCGACGCCGATGACGGCGGTCTTGTAGGGGATGCCGAGTAGCAGCTGCATGAGCTTGCCTGCACCAACCATCTGGGCGGTCAGGTAGAAGGTGGAAACGGCAACGGTGGAGATGGCGGCTACGGCTCGCACCGACTTGGGCTCGGTCCGGAAGGAGAGGATGTCTCCCAGGGTGAACTTCCCAGCGTTGCGGCAGGGCTCGGCCACGATCAGGAGCACCGTGATGTAGGCCACGAGCCAGCCGACCGAGTACATGAACCCGTCGTAGCCGTAGAGGGAAATGATACCCGAAATCCCCAGGAAGGAGGCGGCGGACATGTAGTCGCCCGCGATGGCCCATCCGTTCTGGGTTCCGGTGATGCCGCCGCCGGCGGTGTAGAAGTCGGCGGCCGACTTGGTCTGCTTGGCCGACCAGACGACAACCATCATGGTGGCGCCGATGATGGCCAGGAAGATGGGGATGGTAACCATCGGGTTGGCCTTCAGTTCGTGCTTCTTCTCGGCCGGTGCCGCCGGCACGGCGGCCTTTTCGGCAACAGGCGCGGCCGGGGTCGGCGCCGCAGCCTGGGCAGGGGCCGCGACGGCCTGCTCCTGGGGCGCGGCCGGGGCTTTGGCCGGTTCGCTGGCCCAGGCGAATGTGCCCAGGGAGAGGGCAAGGGAAAACGCTGCAATGAGTCTCTTCATCGGGTTCATTCCTCCTTACTTCAGCTCATCCACCAGCTCGCGGGTGAGCCGGTCGAAGTCTTTGTTGGCCACATGGGCGTAGTACATGGCGATCCCCCAGGAGACGAAGAACTGGGAAAGGGCGAACAGGTAGCCGAAGTTGATCCTTCCCAGGATCTTGATTTTGAAGAGGCCGGGGGCATAGGCTGCGCCGATGGGGAGGAGGAAATAGAAAACGGTCGAAAAGACCCACCAGCCAACGAGGAAGGTGGTCTTTTTCCGGTGGAGCTCGATGAACTTGGGGTTCTTCGCAATGGCGCTCCAGTCATACTGCTTTTCTGCCATGGTTCAGTTACTCCTTTCATGTGTGGTAAGCGCATCGAGAGCGGCGTCCCGCCCTGGGCCGAAGCGCTTGTGACGTCCTCGGTTTCGGTTTGTTGTCCTCCTTTCATAGTGGGCATGCGGGTATGAGCCGGTTGTTTCTTGCCGCTCGAGCAGGGCTCCGGCAAAGAGACCGGTGGGCTGTAAATGGCAATGTTGCCGGGGGGCTACAACTGGTGTGATGTCGGAAAGATGGTGTAAACACTCTGAAAAAACGACATTTTACAAGCCTGTATCGCGCCATTAATATAACGGCTGTATATTTTTTTGCAACAATTTTTTGTGTCGCCTTAAAATGAGGTATAACATCTCGAAATTAAAAGCTTATCTGTGTATATTCGGCAAACAGATTGTTTATTTTGCTCTATATGGTGAGTATGCCGTTTGTGCCAAGAGGGGTAATGTTCGTTTTGAAATGAATAAATGCGTATCGGGTGAGGGGAATTTGCTAATGGTATTTTATGGGGAAGAGGGGGCAGATTTCAAACGAGGGTATGAAAAAGAATAAAAAGGGGGGAAGGTTTCCCTTCCCCCCGGACTGCCAATGTACCGATGAACAGATATTCCGATTAGTGGTCGATGGCCTTGGCCATGCCGATGCCGGTGTTCTGGCGGACGTAGATCTCGTCGAACATTTCCTCGGAGCGCCGGCTCGGGAAGGCCAGGCAGCCGATGATGGCGGCGAGGAAGCCCAGCGGGATCGAGATGATGCCCGGGTTCTTAAGTTTGATCAGCGGCTTGTCAAGGCCCAGCATGGACTTGCCGTCCTTGTTCTTGGCGTAGTCGGCCTTTGCCTTGTCAAGGTCCTTCATTTCCTTTTCGGTGAGGACCGCACCACCGGCCTGTTTCTCTTCAAGCTTCGTGACGACCTTTTGGGCGTCGGCGGCAACGACCTTCGGGTAGGTCATGTTGGGGGAGACCATCACCAGGGCGATGGAGGCGACGGTGCCGACCACGAGGCCCGACACGACGCCGGCGGTGTTGAACTTGCGCCAGAAGAGGGACATGACCACGACCGGCAGGTTGCCCGAGGAGGCAACGGCGAAGGCCAGGGCCACCAGGTGGGCGACGTTCTGCTTCTCGGCGGCGATGCCGATGATGATGCCCATGGCGCCGACGCACAGGGAGGTGATCCGGGCGGCCATGACCTGCTCGTGCTGGTCGGCGTGGCCGTCCTTGATGACGTTTACGTAGATGTCGTGGGCAATGGCGGCGGAAGCGGCCAGAACCAGACCCGAAACCACGGCCAGGATAGTGGCGAAGGCAACGGCGCACAGGAACGCCAGGAGCAGGTCGCCCAGGAAGGGGGAGATGTCGCCGCCCAGTTGCTGGGCCAGCATCATGGCGGCCATGTTCCCGCCTTTGTCAACGGCGGTGATCCCTTGCGGGGTCACGTGGATGGCGGCGCCGAAGCCGAGAAGCGTGGTCAGGATGTAGAAGGAGCCAATGATGAACATGGCCACGATAACGGACTTGCGGGCGGCCTGGGCCGTGGGCACGGTGAAGAAGCGCATCAGGATGTGGGGCATGCCGGCGGTTCCGAGCACCAGTGCCATGCCGAGGGAGATCTGGTCGAGCGGGTTCTTCAGGAAGAGGCCCGGCTCAAGGAAGCGCTGCCCGTAATCGAAGCCCGCCACGGCAACGGGGTCCTTGAGAACGGCCTTCTGGACGTGCTCGATGATGTTGGGGTTGGTGGCGATGTCGTTGAAGAAGGTGAACGGGTTCATGCCGGCCTTGAGGCCGACCAGGACGGAGAGGAGGCCCGCACCGGTCATGAGGAGGCCGGCCTTGATGATCTGAACCCAGGTGGTGGCGGTCATGCCGCCGAACACGACGTAGCCGACCATGAGGATGCCGACGCCGATGATGGCGAACTTGTAGGGAATCCCGAGCAACAGCTGCATCAGCTTGCCGGCACCGACCATCTGAGCGGTCAGGTAGAAGGTGGAGACGGCAACGACGGAGATGGCGCAAACGGCCCGGACGACCTTGGGCTCGGTGCGGAAGGAGAGGATGTCGCCCAGGGTGTACTTGCCCGCGTTGCGGCAGGGCTCTGCCACGATCAGGAGCACCGTGATGTAGGCCACGAGCCAACCCACCGAGTACATGAACCCGTCATAGCCGTAGAGGGAGATCATGCCCGAAATCCCCAGGAAGGAGGCGGCGGACATGTAGTCGCCCGCGATGGCCCAACCGTTCTGGGTGCCGGTGATGCCGCCGCCGGCGGTGTAGAAGTCGGCGGCCGACTTGGTCCGCTTGGCCGACCAGACGACAACGGCCATGGTGGCGCCGATGATGATCAGGAAGATGGGGATGGTGACCATCGGGTTGGCCTTGATGCTCGTCTTCTTCTCGGCCGGCGCTGCCGGGGCCGGGGTGGCCACCTTGGCGGCGTCGGTGGCGGCCGCCGGGGCAGTGGCGGCAGGAGCGGTGGCGGCGGCCGGGGCCCCGGGGGCCGCCGGAGCCTTGGCCGGCTCTTCAGCGAAGGCAAACGAGCCCAGGGAGAGGGCCAGGGTGATACCGGCAATCAGTTTTTTCATCACAGACCTCCTTCCTATTTGAGCTCATCTACCAGCTCGCGGGTGAGCCGGTCGAAGTCTTTGTTGGCCACATGGGCGTAGTACATGGCGATCCCCCAGGAGACGAAGAACTGGGAAAGGGCGAACAGGTAGCCGAAGTTGATGTTGCTGAGAATCTTGATCTTGAAGAGTCCCGGCGCATAGGCCGCACCGATGGGGAGGAGGAAGTAGTAGACGGTCGAGAACACCCACCAGCCGACCAGAAATGTGGTCTTCTTCCGGTGGAGCTCGACGAACTTGGGGTTCTTGGCTATTGACGCCCAATCGTACTGTTTTTCTGCCATGGTTCGTTACTCCTTTCTTCGTGAATTCGCATTCCCAGGGAGCAGCGTCCCGCTCCCGTTGCCTTTCGTTGCAATCCTCTACGTCTCCTCCCCCCTTTCGCACATGGTTTTTTCTGGCAGTTCTCCGGTCACAGCTTTGCGTAGCCAAACTTCATGGAGAGTATTTCAGCCCCTTCACGCAGTGAAGGGATAATCTCGTTTTCCATGCGGGATGCCATCATCCGGAAGGAGGGCCCCAGCATGGTCAAGGCGCCGATGACTTTGCCCGCGTAGTCGCGCACCGCCACGGCAACGCTCACGATCCCTTCCCCCAATCCGTCGAAATCAACGGCAACGCCATGCTCCCGCACGGCCTTCAACTCCTGCTGGAGTGCCGCAGGATCAAACGGTCCGCCGTTCCGACCCCGCTTCTTGAGGAAGCGGTCCAGCAGGTCGGTCGACTCCAGTGCCCGGATGGCTTTGCCGGCGGCGTTGCTGAAAAAGGGGAAACGCCGTCCCACCAGGGGGGCGGTCTTGATGGCCTGCTCACAGTCCACCATATCCAGGAAAAGAACCTCGTCCCCCTTGAGTACGGCGATGTAGACGGCCTCGTCATGCTTGCGCGCCAGTCTTTCCATGATTGGGTGGGCATGACGGATGAGGCTGGTGCTGTTCAGAAGCCGCTGGGCCAGCTCGACCGATGAAATGCCCAGGCGATAGACGCCGCTCGTCTCGTCCCGTTCAACCAGTCCCTTGCTCTCCAGGGTTGCCAGGAGCCGGAATGCCTTGTTGCGGGACAGGTCGAGCTTCTCGGCCAGATAGGGAAGGGTCGCGTGACGGCTCTCGTCCGTGAGCGTTTCGAGGATATCGAGGGCCTTTTCAACGGTCTGTACCGCGTATGAGCTTTTTTCCCTCGTCATCGTTCCCTTTCCTGTCGCAATGTGGTGGTCGGGGTTGTTTGAAAAACGGTGTTATATTTTTATTGAAAAGCTAACACGGTGTTTTAATTTCGTCAATACAATTTTGTTTTAAAAAGTTTATCTAAAAAATATATAAGTAAAGTTAGTATGTTGAATGATAATTGTGGCGAAAAATTGAACTGAATAAACGTTCTGTTGATAAGTAGAACATGGTTTATTGAAAAATCAAGTAAAGAAAATGCGAGAGGGTGAGCTGTGAGGGTATGTAATTTTTGAGACGTGGTTGCGAACGGGGTTCTCGGTAGGGTGGGTGACGGCCCGGTGAGATCCCGGGCCGTTGCGCTGACCGGGTTGAATAGGGTGCCGGCCAAGGGGGGGGCATCGCTTCCGGCGTGGCGCGAGTTGTTCTTCGCTCTATCAATTATTGAGGTGGCTTTCCGTGCCGGTGTTTCAGGCCGGTCGGCACCGCCGCGTCATCTGATCGCAAGCCCGGCCGCCGTGCTCTGTGACACGGGGCGCGGACGGATTTTACTGGAATTTGACGGCTGTTCCCTTTCCTTTTACGTAAATGACGGGAAAGATGATGTAGGTGTCTTTCTCGATGCGGACTTCGGGGAGGATAACGGCATCTGCGCCGATTTTGGATGCTTCGAGGCTCAGGGCGTCATGGGCCCACTCTTCAGCCTCCCGCTGAAGTTCCTCGATGCTGCCGTAACGCTTGAGGTTCACTTCTACGGTGCCGATCTTTACGTAGGGACGAAAAATCTCGTCCTGGGCCAGGATGGGGGGCAGGTCACGGTCTGTTTCATCGGCCATCTGGGGGATGGTGGCGCATGCGGCGAGTAGTGCCGCTGCCGTGCCAGCCAGGAGAACGCGTCGTACAAGGCGGACGAGAGGGGCAAGGAGAGTAGTGGTTGGCATGCGATACCTCGTTGTGAATGGTGGGATTCCGGCGTCCGTGGCGGTGCCGGCACCGCTATTTTACATGAAGTTTGGGCCTTTACAACCCGGAATTTCCCATGATAGTATCACCCGATTTGAGGCCGGTGGCTGATTTTGGGAACAGGAGGATCAACCGCATGTCGGGACATAATAAATGGAGCACCATCAGGCATAAGAAGGGGGCGGCCGACGCCAAGCGCGGCAAGGTGTTCACCAAGCTGATCAAGGAGATCACCGTTGCCGCCAAGATCGGCGGTGGCGACCCGAACGGCAATCCGCGCCTGCGTGCCGCCGTCGACAAGGCCAAAGCCGAGAACATGCCCAAGGACAACATCGAGCGGGCCATCAAGAAGGGGACTGGCGAACTCGAGGGGGTCAGCTACGAAGAGATCATCTACGAAGGATACGGTCCCGGCGGCGTGGCGGTGCTGGTAGAGTGCATGACCGACAACCGTAACCGTACGGTCGGCGAGGTGCGGAGCACCTTCACCAAGTGCAACGGCAACATGGGCGAGGCGGGGTGCGTTTCGTGGATGTTCGACAAGAAAGGGCTCATTGTCCTGTCCAAGGACGTTGATTTTGAAAAGCTCTTCGAGACGGCCCTTGAGGCCGGCGCGGACGACGTGGCGGACGAAGAGGAGCAGTACGAGGTGCTCACCGACCCGGCAGCGTTCATTGACGTGCGCGAGGCACTCGAAAAGGCCGGCTTCCCCTTCGAATCCGCCGAAATCACCATGATTCCCCAGACCATGGTGAAACTTGACGGCAAGAATGCCGAGAACATGCTCAAGCTCATGGACCGCCTCGAGGACAACGACGACGTCCAGAACGTCTACGCCAACTTCGACATCTCCACGGAGGAGATGGAAAAGCTCATGTAGGCGGGCCCTGCCACCCCCGGTTGGTTCAAGCGCGGAAGTCGGAAGCCGGGTCTTTCCTTTCGCGCGTTTTTTCTGCTGTGCTCTCCGCGCCCTCTGTGGCAGAATGTCTCCCCATGAGAGTTCTCGGCATTGACCCCGGTTCACGCATCACCGGCTACGGCATCATCGAGAAAATCGGCAACCGTCTCGTGCACGTGGACAACGGCGCCATTCATACCGACAGCCACAGGGAGTTCGCGCTCCGACTCCACAAAATCTACGAGGGGCTGAGCCGCGTCATCGAAGAGTACCGACCCGATGCAATGGCAGTAGAGCAGGTGTTCCTCGCCCATAACGCCCAGAGCGCCCTGAAGCTGGGCCAGGCCCGCGGGGCTGCCATCGTGGCCGGGGTAAACGCGGGATTGCCGGTCAGCGAGTACACGGCCATGCAGGTGAAGCAGGCGGTGGTCGGCTATGGCCACGCCCGCAAGGAGCAGGTGCAGCAGATGGTCAAATCGCTCCTCAACCTTCCCGAGATCGCCCAGGCCGATGCCTCCGACGCCCTGGCCGTAGCGGTCTGCCACGCCAATTCGGCAGTGATGAAATCCGTGCTCCGGAGCATCCGATGATCGCCCTTCTCACCGGCAGGCTCGCCCACAAATCCCCCGACGCCATCATTATCGACGTGAACGGCGTCGGCTACCGGGTCCAGATTCCTTTCTCAACCTACTACGAGCTTCCCGAGGAGGGGAAGACCGTTTCCCTTTCGATACATACCCATGTGAAGGAAGACTCCATCAGCCTCTTCGGCTTCCGAACCCTTGCCGAGAAGGAGTTCTTCCAGTTGCTCATCTCGGTTTCCGGCATCGGCCCCAAGATGGCCCGCGATATCCTGTCCAACATCCAGCCGGGGGAACTGGCCGCCGCCATTGTGCAGGGGAATCTCGCGAGGCTCTCGTCCATCCCCGGCATCGGCAAAAAGACCGCCGAGCGGCTGGTGCTGGAACTCAAGGAAAAGGTCCGGAAGATGGAAATGGCGCCGTCGGCCCAGGAGGCGCCCTCCAGTGAAGCCCCCGCCGAGGTGGCTGACGACGTGACCTCGGCCCTTGTGAACCTCGGCTATAAGGAGGCGGTGGTCCGGAAGGTGTTGGCCGAGATGAGCATCGAGCCCGATGCCTCCACGGAGGCGGTGCTTCGGCAGGCCCTCAAGGTACTGATGAAATAGCCCCATGACGACTCGAACGATAAGCCCTGAAAAGACCGACGACGACTACGCCGAATCATCCCTGCGCCCCCGCGCCCTGGACGATTACATCGGCCAGGAGAAGGCCAAGGGGAACCTGCGGGTCTTCATCGACGCGGCCCGAAAGCGCGGCGAGGCCCTGGACCACGTGCTGCTCTACGGCCCGCCGGGACTGGGGAAGACCACGCTCGCCAACATCATTGCCTGTGAGATGGGGGTGAACATCAAGTCCACGTCTGGTCCGGTCATCGAGCGTCCGGGCGATCTGGCGGCAATTCTCACCAACCTGGAGCCCCACGATGTCCTCTTCATCGATGAGATCCACCGCCTCTCCCATGTGGTGGAGGAGATACTCTACCCGGCCATGGAGGATTTCCAGCTCGACATCATCATCGGTCAGGGCCCAAGTGCCCGCACCATCAAGCTGGATCTTCCCCGGTTCACCCTCGTGGGGGCCACCACCCGCGCCGGCCTTCTCTCGTCGCCACTGCGGGACCGCTTTGGGGTCATCTCGCGCCTGGAGTTCTACACCGATGCAGAGCTCTCCACCATCGTAACCAGGTCGGCGCACATCCTCGATATCCGGATCGAGCCTGACGGTGCCCGGGAGCTGGCCCGCCGCAGCCGGGGAACACCCCGGATCGCCAACCGTCTCCTGCGTCGGGTCAGGGACTTTGCCCAGGTTCGGGCCGATGGCGTCATCTCCGCTCAGGTGGTGGACGAATCCCTCAAGCTCCTGGAGATCGACGAAAAGGGGTTCGATCAGATGGATCGCACCATCATGCTGACGATCATCGACAAGTTCGGCGGCGGGCCCGTGGGGCTCGACACCATAGCCGCCGCCATCGGAGAGGAGCGCGATACCATCGAGGATGTCTACGAGCCGTTCCTGATCCAGCACGGTTTCATTAACCGCACCCCCCGGGGCCGCGTGGCCACGAAGTCCGCCTATGAGCACTTCGGCCGCATTGCGCCCGCGCCCGGGCAAGGCGCGCTCTTCTAGGCCGTTTCCCGCCATGCAACTCGTCTTCGACTTTCCCGTCACCCCCAAATACTCGTTCGACAATTTCGTGATCTGTGCCGGCAACGAGACTGCCTGCCGTTTCGCCCGGCGCCTGACGGACGAAAGCGGTTCGGAAAATCTCCTCTACCTCCATGGGCCCTCCGGTTCGGGCAAGACTCATCTGCTCATGGCAATGGGGGCCTGCTTTGCGGGCCGGGCCGGGTTTACGGCAGTGCCATGCATATCGTTCAAGGATGTTGACGAGATCTATCACGGCGAGTATCCGGCTGAAGAAGTCTCCAGATTGGCCGAGCGTTTTCGCGGCGCACCTGCCCTGCTTGTGGATGACCTCCACCTGATTCCCGATCAGCAGAGTGTCCGGGTGGAACTCTGGCAGCTGTTCAACGACTTCTATCAGGCCGGCAGGCCCATAGCCATCACCGGGCTCAATCCCCCCAACGAACTTCCCACTCTCGATGGTCACCTGACATCGCGTCTGCTCTGGGGTCTCGTGGCGAAAACCGATATTTCGGACGACGATTCCCGCCGCCGCATCATGCAGAAGCTGGCCGATGACCGTCAAATCATCCTTCCCGCCGACGCGGTCGACTACCTCCTGGTGCATGTACGCCGCGACGTGCCGTCCCTTGTTGCCGCGCTGGACGCGATAACCCGCTATGCCTTCAGCGCCAAGCGGAAGATTACCCTGCGACTGGCGCGCGAGGCGCTGGCACTTCTCTAGGATTTGTCTGCCGCCGGCCGCGCGGGTTGTCTCCTGTAAGGTTTCACTTACTAGCTATGACAGTGAGATGTAAGTTTTTGCGACAAAATTGCATAATGAATTTAGCGTGTTACCGGTAAGGTAATCCCTGGAATGAACGAACCGTCGAAATTGTTTACGGTTTTATGGCGTACCCTTTCCGGGATTGAAGCCCATTTCTTTGTAGATTCAATGGTTATATGGCTGGCCTACTAATTGCATAAACTTGTATGAAGCACTACCACCCATCACAAAGAGAGGGGACAGTCATGAAAACACAACATATGTTCATACTCTCCTTGCTGCTCGTCATGCTGACCGTAACTGCGGCCCATGCGGTAAGCCTCTCGTACACCTACACCGACAAGGATTACCTCGGCGGCGCTTCTTGGGGAAGCATGACCGCCTACGTGGAGGACGCCAACACCCTCGGGATCAGGTATACTGCGGCACCGGCCTCGGCGATCGGCGCGGGCAGCACGGCAACAGCCTTTGCGTTCACGTTTTCCGGAGCTCTCCCCATTGCGATCTACAATCCGTCCCGGGGAGCCTTCGGCGACGATCAGGACGCTCTCAAGTGGGTGGTATTTGAAAAGAAACTCAGCACCCTCCCTCCTCCCCAGAACGGCGATGAGTTCAATCCCGTGATCGACAACAAGTACGTGTTTGAATTCGCAGCCACCGAGGGGGATGGACGGTCCATCAATTCCTCCGGCGTGAAAGCCGGCCAGAGTGACGTGTTTTACATGGACTTCAACTCTTCCGCAGTCGATTTTCTGGCGTTCTCGCTCGCGGACCTTAAGTCGTTCGTGGAACTGACCGCTGTCCGGTTGATGGGGCTCTCCAGCGACATCAACGGCGGCAGCCTGTTCCTCGCGGGCAAGCTGGAAGACAGTACGCCTGCTCCGGTGCCCGAACCCGGTACGATCCTGCTGCTGGGGATTGGAATCGCAGGGCTCGGACTGTATCGGATGAAGCGCGGATAGCCGGAAAAGAGTGACCGACTGCTGGAAGGACAGGGGGGAGCGCGGGGTGCGTTCCCCTCTTTTCGTTGCGGTGCAGGCCGCGGGCAGTGGCAGCTATCGGCCTTCGCCGGCAGGCCATTGCCAAAAAGGTGGTTGAGCTGACGCGTCATAACGACTAAACTGGCATGCCGATCAGGAGGTCGTTGCCCCAATGAAACTATTGCTTCACATCTGCTGTGCCCCCTGCGCCATCTATCCGGTTAGCCGTCTCCGCGACAGCGGGGCGGATGTCACCGGGTTCTTTTTCAACCACAACATACATCCCTACCAGGAGTACCGTCGCCGGCTCGACACGGTCCTGGAATATGCGGACCGGATCGAGTTGCCGCTGGAGGTGCGGGACGAGTATCGCCTGGAGGAATTTCTGGCCGCCGTGGCCGGAAATCCGGCGGATCGATGCTGGTACTGTTATTTTTCGCGCCTGGATGCGGCAGCTGCCGCAGCAGCGGCGGGCGGCTTCGACGGGTTCACCTCATCGCTCCTCTACAGCCGCTACCAGAAGCACGACGACATCAGGATCGCTGCCGAGCGGGCCGCAACGCGCCACGGGGTCGCCTTTGTCTACGACGACTATCGCCGGGGCTGGCAGGACGGCATCCGCGTCTCCAAGGAGATGGGGCTCTACCGCCAGCAGTACTGCGGCTGCATCTACAGCGAAAAGGACCGTTACCATCCCCCGCAGGGGAAAAAATGATGCAGGGCCTCGGAAAGTCGCTCATGGTCATGGGGCTGGTCATTGCGGCCGTGGGCGTGCTCCTCACCGTTGCCGGCAAAATTCCGTGGATTGGCCGCCTCCCCGGCGACATCTACGTGAAACGGGACAACTTCACCGTTTATTTTCCCCTTGCCACCAGCATTCTCATATCCCTGGTGCTCTCCCTCATCCTCTGGCTGCTGAGAAAATAAGCCGTTCCTGCTGAAATTCCTCAAGTTTCACCACTCCTAACCGATAGATGCTACAGCTGCTTCGATCTAAAAGCGGTCGTTGTCGCGAGCGTCATTATGCGAACGGAGGGCCCCATGGCGATCAACAGCATGAATACGGTATTTCTTGAGGTAATCGAGTGGTTTGACGACAGCGGCCGGGAGATGGTGCGCCGCATCCCCCCCGAGGGGTCCGCCGAGATCAAATTGGGCGCCCAGCTGGTGGTGCGGGAGAGTCAGCGGGCGGTCTTCTTCAGGGACGGCAAGGCCGCCGACTGCTTTGGCCCTGGTAGGCATACCCTGACCAGCGCCAACCTGCCGATCCTGACTAAGCTCCTGTCGCTCCCCTGGGGAGGCACCTCTCCCTTCCGCTGCGAAGTCTGTTTCGTGGGAATACAGACCTTCACCGACCTGCGCTGGGGAACCAAGGAACCCGTTGCCTTCCGGGACAGCCGCTTTGGCATGGTACGGCTGCGGGCCTTCGGCACCTACACCCTGCGGGTGGTCGACCCGCAGCTCCTGGTGAACGCTCTGGTGGGAACCCGGGGGCTTTACACCAGCAGCGAGCTGGAGGAACTGTTCCGCGACATCATCGTGGCGCGGCTCAACGACTACCTGGGCGAAACCATCGACTCGGTTCTGGATCTGCCCGCCCGCTACGATGAGACTTCTGCTGCGCTCAAGGAACGCCTGGCAGGAGACTTCGGCGGATTCGGCATCGAACTGGCCGAACTTTACGTGAACGCGATCACTCCCCCGCCGGAGGTCCAGAAGGCCATCGACGAGCGCACCTCCATGGAGGCGGCCGGCGATGTGGATCGCTACCTGAAGTTCAAGGCGGCCCGAAGCCTGGAAGCGGCGGCCTCGGCCGAGGGGGGCGGCGAGGCCGCCCAGGGGATGGGGATCGGGGTCGGTGCCGGTCTCGGCATGATTCTGCCCGGCATGGTGGCGAATGCCATGGCACAGGGAGCTGATGCGTCCGCTCCTGTCGGCACGGGTAGCTGTCCCCGCTGTATGGCGCCGTTGGTGGCGGGTGGAAATTTTTGCCATCAGTGCGGCGCCCCGGTAGAGTCCGGCTTTTGCTCCGGCTGCGGCAAGCCGCTGCCGAAAGAAGCTCGCTTCTGCCCCGGCTGCGGACGGCAGGCCGGAGCATAGGCGGTGACCATCGCCTGCCCCCAGTGCGGCGCCCCGGCGGAGGCGCGCACCGATACCCGTTTCCACGGCTGTGCATTCTGCGGTTCATCCTTCATGGTGGAACGGGGTGTCGGCATCGCCGAATACCACCTGGACCACGAGCGGGACGATCGGGTGGCGTGGAGCGCAGTGGCCTCCACCCTCGAGCGGGATGGTGCCGGACAGGCCGTGGAGCGGACCGGCTGCGAGTATCTGGTTGCGCCCTTCTGGCTCTCGCGACCTGAAAGTGGAGGGAATCGGCTCGTGCCGGCCCTGCGTCATCCCTGGCTTCAGGGTCCCCTCCCCGGCCTGCCCGGCGGCGACCTTCTCTTCGTCCCGTCGGGGGACGACTTCATCCTGCCCGACATCCCGGCCGACGAGGCATTAGGGGAAGGAGCCGACCGTGGCGGCACCTCCCTCAGCCTCGTTTACCTCCCTCTCTATCTCCTTTCCTTCCGCCTTGCCGGTCACGACTGCAGGGCACTGGTTTCGGCGGTGGACCGGCGGGTCGCGCTCCTGACGCCCCTCCCGGCCCGGTCCGAGTCGGTGCCGTTTCGCCACGCTGCACTGGTGGCCGGTTTTGCCATCACGCTCACTGCCGCCGGGCTGGCCGTGAAGAGCCACCTTCTCAGGGCAGCCGTCTTCGCGGCTGTGCTGGCCGTTGCCTGGCCGGTCTGCACCGCATTGCTCCGAAGGGGGGAGTAATGAGCGAGCGGCAGACGGTCACCATATCCTGTCCCCAGTGTGCAAGCCCTTTTTCGTTCAGCGAAGGAAACCGCAATGCTCTCTGTCCCTCTTGCGGAACCTCTCTGGCAGTTTCCGGCGAAGCGGGCATTCCCCGATTTGTTATTGCTGAGCGGATTGACCGTACCCAGGCGCGCGCCGCTGCCCGCAAGGCCGCGGCGGCTGCCGGCGGCGACCCGAAGGTGGTGGAACTGCTCCGGTTTGAAGGGGACGAGCTGTGCTTCCTTCCATTCTGGCGGCTGCGGGGCCATGCGGCCGGCTGGCTCTGGACCGAGCGGGAGACTCGGGTCCAGCAGGAAGAGTACGATGAGAACGGCATGCGGACGGTTCGGGAGGTGCGCGGACCCGTGGAAAGCGGTACCGAGACGGTCATGATTGCCGTGGACTACAGCTCTCCCGCCTGCGATACGTCACGCTTCGGCCTGCGGGGCATCGCCGTGGCAAGCGCGGTCCTGCCGCTTTCGGGGATGGATTTCGCCGAGGTTTCCCGCCGGGGCACGGTCTTTGATCCGGTCACGACGCCGGATCAGGTGAGGCGGGAAGCACTGGCCCAGGCCCGGTCCCGGGGCGGAGGAAAGGGAGTGCTCCGCTCGGCCGGCCGTCTCGCCCTCTGTGGGGAGCGCATCGTCCTCATTTCATATCCGGTCTGGAGCCTCACGTTTTCCCGCGGCGAGCGGCTCTATCACGTGGCCGTGGACGGGGTGAACGGTCGCGTCCTCGCCGGGCGCCTTCCGGCCGCCGTGCGGATTGCGGTGCTGCGCCCCCTGTCGACGGTCACGCTCCTGATCTATTCCTTCACTCTCCATCCGCTGGTCGGATTTGTCGCCGTCGGCGCTTTCCTGGCCTGGCTCGCCGCCAACGGCGGGTTGTCGATTGAGCGTCTGGCCGTCTGGTTCTTTGGCGTGGTAGACCGGAGAGGGGAGGTGGAGCTTGGCTGACCGGCACGATCTGCGGGTGATCCCGCTCCGTTGCCCCGATTGCGGCGGTGGCCTTACGGCTGCGGGTGAGGATGTCATCTTCCCCTGCCGGCGGTGCGGCACGTTCCGGGAACTGGAGGGGGAGACTCTGGCTCTGCGCCAGGTCCTCCACGCGGCCGGACCTGACCTGGATGCCTCGCCCGGGGCGCGGCGTACCATGGCGCGGCTGCCGTTCTGGGTCTTCCCGTTCCGCGTCGCGAGTTCCGGCGGCGAGGCGACAACCCTGCGCAACTACCTGTCCCTGACGGGCACCATCATGGCGCCTGACCCTGCCCGGGCGGAGAAGCCACCGCTCGTCTTCGTGCCTGCTTTCGCCGCCAAACCGGCACCCATCCTGCGTGCGGGGAGGCTCCTGACGCTCCGTGCTCCCGCGTTCGGCCGCTCCGCCGGAAGCCCCGCCGCGGTGGCTCCCATCGTTTTTCGCGAGGCTGATGCCCTGACCCTGGCCGAACCGGTAGTACTGGCCACCGTGGCAGGCGAGCGGCGCGTGAACCAGCGGTTTCTGGAGACATTTTCAGTCCGCTGCGGCACCGGCAAGCTCCTCACCATTCCTTTCGACCTCCGGGAAGGGCGGCTGTTCCAGCCCGACCTGGACCTGGAGATTTGAGGCGCGGGTGGCGGGCCGCTTGTTTTTTGCGTGATTTCTGCTACTTTTGTTCCGTGTGATGTCCATGAAAGGAGGAACGCCCCATGATCGAACTGTTCGAGAAGGTATTTCTGACCGGCCTGGGGGTCGTGTCGCTGTCCCAGAGAAAGGTGGAGGAGTGTCTCGTCGACCTGAAGGAAAAGTACAAGGTGGGTGAGGACGAAGGAAAGGCGATCCTGGAGAAGATCCAGACCATGGCCAAGGACGTTAAGGGGCGCATCGAGGAGATGGCCGACGTGGAGGTCAAGCGGGCCATGGACCGACTTGGGCTCGTTCCCCGTGAGGAGTACGACCGGCTCGTCAAGCGGGTTGAGGCCCTTGAGGCCAAAGCCGGCGTCGGAGACCCGAGTACCGAATGCTGAGCGTTTTCCAGCTCAATCGTAACATCCGGAGCCTGCGCCGTTACCGGCAGATCGTGCGGGTATTGGTCAAGTATGGCTTCGAGCACGCCCTGTCGCTCATGGGGCTATCCCGGTTCGTTGCCCGGGGACGCCGGCTCTTCCGCAAGCCCGAACCGGAACTGGCCCGGCTCTCACCCGCGGAGCGGATGAGGCTTGCCCTGGAAGAACTGGGCCCCACGTTCGTCAAGCTGGGCCAGATCCTCTCCACCCGCCCGGACGTGATCCCCCGCAGTTTCGTGCTGGAGTTCGCCCGGCTCCAGGATCAGGTGCCGTCGTTCCCCTTCGAGGACGCCCTGGACCAGATCCGCCGCGAGCTTGGTCGCGATCCGGAAGAGCGTTTTTCCTTCATCGACCCAGAGCCCCTGGCGGCAGCCTCCATCGCTCAGGTCCACCGGGCCCGGCTCGTTTCCGGCGAAGAGGTGGTGGTCAAGGTCCGCCGTCCCGGCGTGGTGGAGGCCGTGGAGACCGACATCGACGCCATGATGGGACTGGCGGTCCTGGCCGAGCGTCACCTTCCCCGCAGCGACATCTACGACCCGGTGGGGCTCGTGAAGGAGTTCGCCCGGACGATCCGCCGCGAGATGGACTTCGCGCGGGAAGGGCATACCATCGAGCGCTTTGCCGAGAACTTCGCGGGGGACCCGACCCTCTACTTTCCCACGGTCCACTGGGACTGTACCGCCCGGGGGCTCCTGACCATGGAGTTCATCAACGGGATCAAGGTGTCGGACACGGCGGCCCTGGAACGCGCGGGCATGGACCGTCGGCTCATCGCCCGGCGCGGGGCCGATGCCTTCCTCAAGATGGTCCTCACCCACGGCTTCTTCCATGGCGATCCCCATCCCGGCAATGTCCTCATCCTGCCGGACAACGTCATCTGCCTGCTGGACTACGGCATGGTGGGGCGGCTCGACGCCCAGCTCAAGGGGTATCTCACCGACATCCTGCTGGCCATCGTCCAGCGGGACGTGGACGAGGTGATCTCGCTGCTGCTCTACTCGGGGGAGATTGCCGACACCCTGGATACCCGGGCCCTCAAGCGGGACCTGACCGGCCTGATCGACAACTACTACGAGACCCCGCTCCAGGAGATCGAGGTGGGACGGGTGCTGCTGGAGTTTCTGGAGGTGATTACCACCTATCACATCAAGTTCCAGCCCGACCTCATGCTGCTGGCCAAGGCCCTGGTGGCCATCGAGGGGATGGGGCGGGAGCTGGACCCCGCCTTCGACATGGTGGAGCACCTGCGCCCCTTCATGAAGCAGGCCGTGCGCGACCGCTTCTCTCCCCGCCAGCTGATCAGGGAGATGGACTCGAACCTTCTCTCCTATTTCACTCTGGCCCGCAACCTGCCGCGGGACCTGAAGGAACTCCTCAATCGGATCAACCGGAACAAATTCAAGATCGACCTGGAACACCGGGGCCTCGACCGGGCCATGCGGGAGTTCGACAAGTCCGTGAACCGCCTTTCCTCCAGCCTGATCATTGCCGCCCTGATCGTTGGCTCGTCCATTGTCATGCAGACCGACAAGGGGCCGAAGTTTCTCGATTTCCCGGTGTTCGCCTTCATGGGCTACACGATCGCCGGCTTCATCGGCCTCTGGTGGGTCGTGGCGATCATCCGGTCAGGACGGCTGTAACGAAACCTCAGATTCTCACCAGATCATACTCGCGCGTTCCCATGCCGATCTTCTCGGCATGCTCCAGCTGGATTTCCCAATCGATATCCGGGTGAACCCCGCGGAACTTGTCGCCCCCCGGCTCATGGCCGGTGGCCAATGCCGTATTCTGGTTCCCCACGGCGTCATTGACCAGGTCGGCGCAGGCCTGGTCCAGGGCGACGGGGTCGGTGGAGGCGCAGATGCCGATGTCGTTCACGATGGGGGCGTCGGCGTGGCCGTAGCAATCACAGGCCGGGGAGACCTGGGTGATGAAGTTGAGGAAGAGGGTCTTGTGCTGCTTGCCCGTTACGGCTCCCTTGGCGAATTCCACCATCTTCTTCATGACCAGGTCGGCGGCCTCGTTCCACTGGATGGTGATGGCCTTGGTGGGGCAGATGGTGATGCAGCGGCTGCAGCCGGCGCACGCCTTCGGGTCGATCTTGGCCTTCCCCTCGATGATGGCGATGGCGTCATGGGCACAGGCCTTCAGGCAGAGCCCGCAGCCGGTGCAGTATTTTTCGGCCACCTTTGGCGCCACGGTGGAATGCTGGGTCAGCTTCCCCTCGCGGCTTGAGCAGCCCATGCCCAGGTTCTTCAGGGCGCCGCCGAAGCCGGTCAGCTCATGGCACTTGAAGTGGGAAACGGCCACCAGGGCGTCGGCCTCGACGATGGCGGAGCCGATGGGGACCTTCTTCAGCAGTTCGCCGTTCACCTCCACGACCGTGGCCGAGTTGCCCCGGAGTCCGTCGCACATGACGAGGGGAGCGCCGGCAACCGCAAAGTCGAAGCCGTTCTCGATGGCACAGATCAGCGCGGAGACCGCTTCCTTGCGCTCGCCCGGATAGAGGGTGGAGGAGTCGGTGAGAAAGGGCTTTCCGCCGCATCCTTTGATTTCGTCCACCACGCGCCGGATAAAAATGGGGCGGATGAACGCATGATTTCCCCGCTCTCCGAAGTGGACCTTTACCGCCACCAGGTCGCCTGTGGCGATCCGTTCCCTGGCACCGGCCAGGATCATGAGTTTGCCGATCTTGGCGAAAAGGTTCTCCTTGTGTCCCGCCCGCATGTCGCTGAAGTAAACGGTGCTCGGCATGACGCGTCTCCTTTGCATCGAGTGTTGTGAGATGGACGCTAGCACAGGGGCGCGGTATTTTCAACGTCAACAGCCGGTTATCGCTAACTTTTCCTTGCGGTCGGGATAAATTTTGTTATGTTGTTAATTAATAAATCAGCCGCCACAGATCGGGGGATGCCATGAGTGATTCAGCGAAGCAGCCGGAACTCTGGCTGATGGGATTGGGATGTGAGGAAGAGCGTTCGACCGCGGTGCTCGACTATCTCAGGCATGCGGGCTATTCGGTGGTGTGCAGGGGAAGGGACGATTTCGGCGACACCAAGCCCCTTGGCGTGGTCCTCGACGTTTCACCGTTCTCCCACGACGGCTGGGGAATCCTGCTGGATATCAAGAACAATCCGGCCACCCGCGATGTGCCGATCCTGCCGGTCTACCTGAGCCAGGAGGGAAAGATTGGAGGCGTTTTCCCGGCCGCCGGTTTTTTCACCCTCCCCATCGACACCGATTACATGATGAAGAAGCTTACGGTCCTCGGGCTGACCGATGAGGCGGATACCTGGGACCTCCAGGTGATGGTGATCTCCAAGAAGGGGGAGGAGAGCCTTGCCAGGGCCATCACCTCCCTCGGCTTCGAGGTGGTTAACGCCTACACGGGCAAGGAGGCCGTGGCCCTTGCCACCACGGGCCGCGCTTACATGATCTTCTGTTCGGTCACGTTGCCGGATATGCACGCCTTCGAGCTGTTGGAGCGCTTCCGGCTCTATCCGCAGGTCCGTAACGTTCCGTTCTTCGTGCTTGTGAAAGATGCCATGAAGGAGGGGGAACGGCTGGCCCTGTCCCGCCAGATGGACCACCTGGTGCGGAAGAAAGAGCTGTCGCGGGACGAGTTCCTGGCATATCTGCGCAGGCGGGGATAGCGGCCGATCCGCTCCCCTGATGCAATGGCAGCCGGCTTCCCGGAAGGGGAGCCGGCTGTTTCGTGGTCGGGATACTGAACGCTCGATACCGGGCAACCCGGCTCCGCGGCTGAATTTTCGCCTCGCCTCTGGGAAACGGCGCCGGTTTGGGATACAGTGTCCGGCATATTCAATTACGGAAAAGGTGATAATGATGATTTCACGCATGATGATTCGAGTGGTTACGGTGGCCTTTGCCCTGTCGCTGGTGGCGGTGGCCTGTCACGAGGCCGAGGCCCGTGCGGGTGGCGGCCGTTCCTTCGGCAGCCGCGGTACGCGCACCTACCGGCCACCGGCCCGGACGGTGGACCCGGCTCCCGCCTCCCGGCCCCAGCCGGCCCCCGCTGTCCCCCAGACCTTTCCCCAGCAGCGGCAGGGTGGCAGTTTTCTCCGCAGCATGGCCGGCGGTATCGTGGGGGGCCTGCTTGGCGGTATGCTCTTCCGCAGTCTCGGTTTCGCGGGCCCCGGTGCGGGCGGCGTGGGGCTCTTCGATATCCTGCTGATCGGCGGAATTCTCTATCTGGTCTATCGTTTCGTGGCGTCCCGGCGCCGTGAAGCCGCGGCCACGGTTGGCCGCGCACCCGATTGGGGGCGTGAGGAGCCTGTGGCGCCCCAGCAGTACCGCTACGGGCAGCCCGCGGAACCCGTCCCCGCAGCCGGTGCCGACTCGGGGCTGGCCCACGTCCGCCAGATGGATGGATCGTTCAGCGAGGAGCAGTTCCGTCAACTGGCCCAAGATGTCTTTTTCCGGGTCCAGGGGGCCTGGACCCGGCGCGACCTCTCGTCGGCGCGGGAGGTTCTCGCCTCCGAGATGGAGCGGGCGCTCCAGAACGACGTGGCTGAACTCAAGGCGCAGGGCCGGGTGAATCGGCTGGAGAATATCGCCGTGCGCCAGGTGGAGATCGTGGAGGCCTGGCAGGAGGAGGGCTGTGATTTCATCACGGTCCGTTTCCTGGCGAATCTTCTCGACTACACCACGGACGAAGAGGGACGGGTTGTCTCCGGCAGCGACCGGGAGCCGGTGAAGTTCGAGGAGTTCTGGACCTTTACCCGGCCCGTGGGGCCGAATCCCTGGAAGCTGTCGGCGATCCAGCAGGCCTGAAGCCGTCGGCAAAGGCCGCAAGGCTTGCCACCATCTCACCTTCCGCCGTGGGGTCCACGTGGGGGATCTTGCTCTGTCCCCCCAGCTTGCCGCGCACCTCTTTGGACCAACGGTAAATGACATCCCAGCTCACCGTCACGACTCGGGGCCCGGCGATCCGTCCCTGGCTCCGGAACGTGGCGTAATCGGCATTCAGCGAGCGGAGCGTGGCGTCCAGGTGTCTCCCCAGGACGTCGCCGCTCCGCTCGTTCATTTCGCCCACCGCCAGTACCCACAGGTGGCGCCGTTCCCCGATGTCGGGGCCCACCATGAACTCCCTTACCTCGATCCCGTCCAGTTGGTTGAGCCGGGCCACCGCTTCCTCCACCTCCCCCTGAGTCACCTTTTCCTCGAACCGGTCCAGAAACCGGTCCCGTCCCGTGAATTCGATGAAGTGGGGGGACAGGGCGGTGAAACGCAGGGTGTCGCCGATGTGGTAACGCCACAGTCCCGCACAGGTGGTGAGGATAACGGCGTAGCGCCGGCCGGTCTCCACCGCCTCCAGGGGAACCGTCGGCGCGTCGGCGGCCGGTGTCCCCCCCTCGTCGAGGTCCTCGATGGGGATGAACTCGAAGAAGGCGCCGTAGTGGGGCACGAGCCGCATCCGGTCCTCGCCCGGCAGTTGGAAGGCCATGAACGCCTCGGAGGAGGGGAGCACCTCCAGGAAATGGGGCCGGCGTCGGGGAAAGAGGCCGTCGAATTCGCGGCGGTACGGTTTCATGCTCGTTCCCCCGTGGATGATCAGTTCCAGGTTGGGAAGGAGCTCGGCAATGGGGCGGTGCCCCATCTCTTCAACCCGCTGCAGGAGGAGGATGATCCAGGGAGGAACGCCGGAGATGCCCCGGATGGAGCGGTCCGACAACAGAAGCCCCGCCAGTTCCACCACTTTTTCTTCCCAGGGCAGGGCCGACACCGCCATGCCCGGCGCCACGAAGGGGCGCAGGTAGAAGGGGCGATGGCGCAGGGTGATGCCGCTCATGTCACCGCTTTGCACCCCGTTGCCCAGATCGGTGAGGCTGGTGTTGCCGGCCATGTAGAGGAGCTTTCCCTGGAACAGGCGGCTGCGGGGGATGCGGTGCAGGTAGCAGGCGGTGAGATCAATGGCGGCCCGCTTGTTGGCGGCGAACATCTCCCGGGAAAAGGGGATGTATTTGGTGGGCGCCGTGGTGCCGGAGGTCTCGCAGAAAAAGGGAATCCTGCCGGGCCAGGTCACGTCCTCCAGCAGGAGCCGTTGGCTGCCGTTGGCATCGCTCTGCCACGCCGAGAAATAGTCGCGCCAGAAGTCGGCATAGGTGCGGATCGGCACCCGGCGCCGGAATTCCGCATAGAGACGGTCGAAGGGCTCTCCTGCCAGTTCCGCGAAGCCATGGTCGCGGCCGAAGCGGGTGACGGCGGCCGCTACCACGAGTCGGGCGAGAATTTCCCGCTGACCGGCAATCGGATCCCTGTTCTCGAAGTTCTTTGCCAGGGCCGCGGCCCCGGTCTTGAGCATCAGGTCGATGCTTGACCTGATCATGAAACCACCGCGATGCGCAGGGGGGACGCCAGACGGTCGTACCATGCCTCGATCAGGGGGTTGTAGCAGTGATGGTGAAAGATGAGCGAGGCATGGGGAACCGTGTCGCCGTTCATGGGCGAAGCCACCGTCCTGACCTTGCCCCGGGGGAAGAGCTCTCCCCGGACGCCGGTGTCGCGCAGGGCCGCCAGGGTGGGGGAGGAGGGGGCCAGGATGTTCTCCTCGTCCTCGGCGAGCATGACCAGCGCCGGCCCCGCGAACAGCGGCCCGGCCGCGGCGAACGCGGCATCCTTGAGCGCCACCACCCGTTCGTATCCCCCGAGACATGACGTGGTCTGCAGCACCGACATGATTTTTTTGCGGATGGAAAGGTGCCGGTGGGAGAGGATGCGGTTCACGGCGCCGGCTTCGAACAGGGCCTGGAAGCAGCGCCGGGCCCGCTCGATCTGACGCTCGAGCTCTTCCTCCTTCGTGGCCTCTGCCCTGAGGATGCGCCTGAGGCTGCTCTCCAGCATCCGGACTCCGCCACCCTTTTCGCGCTCGGGCCGTACCAGGTCCTGAGTGCAGAGGACCGGGCTCGTCATCACGATGCCGCCCACGGTCAGGCCCTCGCCGGAGTAGCGCTCCCGCAGGAACCGGGAAAGGAGTGAGCAGCCGAAGCTGATGGCAAAGATGACCGGTTTTTCGCCCCGCCGGTTCAGATCTTCCACCAGGTCGGCCAGTTGGGCAAAGAACATCTCAACGGAAAAGCCGTGCCGCGCGTAATTCAGATAGTAGACCGAACCGTGCCGGCGGAACAGTTCCCGCTGGAACTCCACCGCTTCAGTGGCGTCCGGGACGAAACCGCCGATCACGATGGTCGGCTGGGTGCCTGTTCCCTTTTCCCGGAAGATCTGGTTGCGCACCGCGTGAACGCTGGGCAGGCGCCGGCGCAGGGCCAGCTCGCGCGGCCGGGATGACGGGGTGTGTGGTTTGATCGCCATGTGCCGCAGGAGCCCCGTGGCCGCAGAGGCCACCGAGAGGAGCGCGGGATGCCGGGCAACAGTTCGCTGCGCAAGGGGAATGACGGTGCTGGTGAGCATGGTTCGTCCCTCCGGTGATACGTATCAGGATTCAGGCTCCGCCGCGGACAGGTCCGGCCGCAGGCGTGTTCAGGCGCTGGAGCGCATCGCGCAGCTCCCTGATCTTGGCTATCTGGCGGTCGAGTTCTCCCAGGCCGGGGATCGGCAGGTTGAATCGGGACATGGGCTGCCTCCTGTGGGCGAGACGGCCACCGGGGGGATTCCCGGAGTGCCGGTCATTCGTCTATGCCAGGATGGTAGCAGTCCAGTATTGCCGGGGGGTTACAGGGGGGTGAATTGAGGGTGAAAACGGAAGCGGGTATGGGGGGCCGGGCAGCCCCCCGGTTTGATCGTTGTTACTGGGGGTCCGTGGGAGGCGTCGTGTGGCGGATGTCCTTCCCCTTGATCATGAAGATGACCATTTCGGCCACGTTGGTGGCGTGGTCGGCGATCCGTTCCAGATACTTGGAGATGTAGCTGATCTTTAGGGCCCGGCTGATGGTTGTCGGGTCCTCGATCATGAAGGTGAGCAGTTCCCGTTGGATCTGGTCGTTGAGGCCGTCCACGAATTCGTCGTCGCGGCAGACCTTGATGGCCAGCTTTTCATCGCCGGTCACGAACGCGTCCAGCGACTCCTTCACCATCACCCCGGCCCAGTTGGCCATGCGGGGCAGGTCGATGTAGGGTTTGAGGGGCGGCTCCTCGTTCAGCTCCACGGCCCGCTTTGCCACGCTGGTGCACTGGTCGCCGATCCGCTCCAGGTCCGTGACGATTTTGAGCGCCAGGGTGAGAAAGCGGAGGTCGCGGCCGGCCGGCTGGCGCCGGGCAAGGACCTGGAGGCACTTCTCGTCGATGTCTATTTCCAGGTGATTGATCTCATGATCCATGGCGATGATCCGGCGCGCCAGGTCGGAATCTCGGTCCACCAGGGCCTTCATGGCGTCGGTGATCATCTTTTCCACTTTGCCCCCCATCTCCAGAAGGCGGGTGCGGATCTCGTTCAGTTCTGCATCGTACTGCTTGAAGATATGTTCTTTTTCCATTGAAATCCCCATTAGTGTGCTGTCGTTCCCTCTACCCGAACCGTCCGGTAATGTAATCCTCGGTGCGGGGATTGTCGGGGGTGGTGAAGATCTTCTTTGTGTCGTTGAATTCCACGACTTCGCCCAGGTACAGGAATGCGGTGAAATCTGATACCCGGGCGGCCTGCTGCATGTTGTGGGTCACGATGAGGATCGTGAACCGCTCCTTGAGCTCGGCCATCAATTCTTCAATATTTGCCGTGGCAATGGGGTCCAGCGCCGAGGTGGGCTCGTCGAACAGCATGATCTCCGGGTCGATGGCCAGTGCCCGGGCGATGCAGAGCCGCTGCTGCTGGCCGCCGGACAGGTTGAAGGCCAGGTCGTTCAGCCGGTCCTTCACCTCATTCCAGATGGCGGCGTTGGTGAGGGCCTCCTCCACCTTCTCCTCCAGCACGCTCCGCTTGGAGATGCCGCGCACCCGCAGGCCGTAGGCCACATTCTCGAAGATCGATTTGGGGAACGGGTTCGGCTTCTGGAACACCATGCTGATCCGCATCCGGACCTCGATGGGGTCCACCTTGGGGGAGAGGATGTTCACACCGTCGGGGTTGAGGGTGATTTCACCATCGTAGCGGTTGCCGGGGTAGAGATCGTGCATCCGGTTGAAGCACCGCAGAAACGTCGACTTGCCGCACCCGGAAGGACCGATCAGGGCAGTGATTCTTTTGTCATGGACCGGAAGGGAGATTCCCTTCAGGGCCTTGAAGTCGCCGTAGTAGAAGTTCAGATTTTTCGATTCGGCCTTGAGTACAGGCTGGACAGATGCTGACATCGTTGCTCCTTGGGTATCTATAGTACGGTAAAGGCGCTCTGAGCGGTCCCGGCCGTTCACCACTTGATCTTTTTGCGGATATGGTAGCGGAGAAAGATCGCCACCGCGTTCATGGCCAGGGTCATGGCCAGGAGCACCACGCCGGCTGCCGCCGCGTTGAGCTGGAACTCCTCTTCCGGCCGGGAGGTCCAGTTGAACATCTGGATCGGCATGACCGTGAACGGGTCCTTGAGCCACTCGAAGCTGATGAAGGGAAACTGGCCGGAAACCGGCGAATGGGGCAGGAACGCGATGAAGGTCAGCGCCCCGATGGTGATGACCGGCGCCGTCTCGCCGATGGCCCGCGACAGGCCGATGATCACGCCGGTGAGAATGCCGGAGGAGGAGTAGGGGAGCACGTGATTGGAAACCATCTGCCAGCGGGTGGCGCCCAGGGCATAGGCCGCCTCGCGGATGCTGCCGGGCACGGCGCGCAGCGATTCCCGGGTGGCCACGATCACGATCGGCAGGATCAGCAGCGCCAGGGTGAGGCCGGCGGACAGGATGCTCTGGCCGAAGTTCAACTGGTAGACGAAGAGGCCGAGGGCCAGCAGGCCGAAGACGATGGAGGGGACCCCGGCCAGGTTCGTCACGTTGATCTCGATAATGGCCGTGAGCCAGTTCTTGGGAGCGTACTCTTCCAGGTAGACGCCGGCGGCGACTCCCAGCGGCACCGCCACGAAGGCGGTCACCAGCATGACCAGGATGGTGCCGACCCAGGCCGAGAGAATCCCCGCCTCCTCAGGGAAGCGCGAGGGGAAGGAGGTGAAGAAGTGGGGCTTCAGCCGCGGCGCGCCGTCCGCCACCAGTTGGGCGAACAGCCCCATGAGGGTGAGAATCCCCACCAGCAGGCAGATGAGACCCACGATGGCGAACACGTAATCCCAGAACTTGTGGCGGGCGATGAGCCGCCTGATTTCCGTAACGGACTGCTGCATCAGTAGACCTCCCGGAACCGCTTTTTGAGCCAGTAGCCAATGATGTTGAACACCAGGGTCATCACCATCAGGGTGAGTCCGGCGGCGAAGATCGACTGGTAGCCGATGCTGCCGTGGGGAAGATCACCCAGGGCCACCTGCACGATATAGGAGCTGATGGTTGAGGCGGACTCGGTCGGCTTCCAGGTGAGGGTCGGCTGCATGCCCGCGGCAATGGCCACGATCATGGTTTCGCCCACGGCCCGGGAGATGCCCAGGATATAGGCTGCGGCTATGCCGGAGAAGGCGCTCGGCACCACCACCCTGACCGCGGTCTGGAACCGGGTGGCCCCCATGGCGTAGGAACCTTCCCGCAGGTGCATCGGCACCGCCCGCATGGCATCCTCGCTCACGGAGCTCACGTAGGGGATGATCATGATCCCCATGACGAGGCCCGCCGAGAGCATGTTGAAGCCGGGCAGGTCGGGCATCACTTTCTGGAGCAGGGGGGTCACCACGATCAGGGCGAAGTAACCGAAGACCACCGTCGGTACTGCTCCCAGGAGCTCAAGAAACGGCTTAACCGTCTCGCGGACCTTGTGGGGGGCGAACTCGCTCAGGTAGATGGCGATGATGGTCCCCATGGGAATACAGACCGACAGGGCCACGCCGGTCGTCACCAGGGTGCCCGAAACCAGCGGCATGATGCCGAAGTGAGCATCGTCGAACAGCGGCGTCCATTGGGGGTCGGTGAGGAACTCCACCAGTGAGACATGCTTGAAGAGCGGGATCGACTCGTAGACCAGGATCGCCACGATGGCGAAGGTGGTCGCCACCGAGGAGAAGGCCGCCAGGAAGAGGACGAACTCTACCAGCCGTTCCTTCAGGTGACGGCTCCGCTTGTGGGCGAGTCGCCTGGATGCCTCGGCGGAGGAGACGCACTCCGTCAGGCTGAGGGTTGTGTCGGGAGATGAAGTGTTCATGTGTTTGTTATCCATGGGTCGGTCCACCGCGATACGGATGGTGCAAGCGTTTGACGGTTGTAACAATTGCCCGGGCACATAAAAGGGGAGAGGCCTCGCTCCGGCGCCTCTCCCCGGATAGCGTTACGGTCGTCGGATCAGTGTTTTCCTTCACGCTGGAGGAGTTCCTCCACCGAGACGCCCACCTCGGGCTCGCCGCCGAAGCCGGTGCCGGTCTTTTTCTTGGCGAAGTTCGACTTGGCAAGGGCATAGGCCTTGTCGGGCAGCGGCACGTACTTGACCGCCTTGGAGAGCTTCGGCGTCTGATTCAGGTAGAAGTCCACGAATTCCTTCACCTCGGGCTTGTTCACTGACTTGGCGTTCACGTAGATGAAGATGGGACGGGACAGGGGCTGGTAGCTGCCGTTCTTGACGGTGTCAATGGACGGGGAAACCGCCGGCTTGCCGGCTTTCTCCACAATGGGAACCGCCTTGAGCTTCTTGCTGTTCTCGGCGTAGTAGGCATAGCCGAAGTAGCCCAGGCCGCCCCTGTCGCGGGACACGCCCTGCACCAGCACGTTGTCGTCTTCGCTGGCGGTGAAGTCGCCGCGGCTGGATTTGGCCTTGCCCACCACCGCCTCGGTGAAGTAGTCGAAGGTGCCCGAGTCGGCGCCCGGTCCGAAGAGCTTGAGGGGTTGGTTCGGCCACGCGGGGTTGACCTGGTTCCACTTTGTGATTTTCCCTTGAGCCGCGGGCTCCCAGATCTTCTTGAGCTCGTCTACGGTCATGCTCTTGACCCAGGTATTCTGGGGGTTCACCACCACGGTGAGGGCGTCATAGGCCACGGGCAGCTCGATGTACTGGATGCCCGCCTGCTTGCACGCTTCCATCTCCTTCTTGAGGATGGGGCGGGAGGCTCCGGACAGGTCGATTTCGCCGCGGCAAAACTTCTTGAACCCGCCGCCGGTGCCGGAAATGCCGACCGTTACCTTGACTGCGCCTCTCTTGGCCTTCTGGAATTCCTCGGCAACCGCCTCGGTAATGGGGTAGACGGTGCTTGATCCGTCGATCTTCACGAGCTTGTCCGCCGCAAGGACCGGACTCGCCGTGACCGTGAGCCCCATGATGGCGGCCGCCAGGGCAGGGGTAATCTGGCCGATCTTTCCGCCCAACGTGAGTTTTTTCATGCTAAGTCTCCTTGATTGTTGATGATCTTGTGTTCCATAAATGCATGGTGTCATCATAGAAGTGGTTTGTTACATCAGGGTTACGGCTATGCAAAGATCCGCTGAACAATTGAGTTGTGGGCGCAGGATGATGTGTATGTGTCTCTGTTGTAACATTCTCAGATAGTTACAGCTCTTCACGGATGCGACGGGGTGAAAAGCGCACCGCCACGACCCTTACGCCCGCCAGGGCCAGAACCAGCGCGATCACCATGGCCACCTTGTCCCAGGACATGTCCCGGTACCAGAATGCCATGATCTCGGTGAGGACTGTGACGAGCACCGTATCGATGATGTAGGTCACTTTCACGCGTCCTTCAGAAAAATAGGCCAGGGCGGTGCGCAGTACCTCCACAACGGCGAGCACGGTCAGGACATCCACCAGGATGGTCCTGAACGCCTCGTGGAAATCGTGGGAAACCACCAGCCTCATGTCGTAAAAGGTCCGGATGATCCCTCCCAGGATCGCCAGCAGTATGGCCGTGATCAGCAGGCTGAGAAGAACCCGCGCCGACACCTCGAAAAACTTCGTGAGCTTCAGGTCGATGACATCCTCTTTCCACATGGAACCTCCCGTTCTGTGTACTTATTACGGGAAGAGGATAGGATGGGAAGGTTACAGGTGCGTGGAGAGGAGGTGAGAGGAAGGAAACTTTCGCTTTTGCAGAATGCTTCAGAACTAACCGGAGTGATCCGCGCACAAAAAAGGGGGACGGTTGTTGACCGTCCCCCTTGATGGTAGTGCGTATCGGTCAGGCCTTGCGCAGGGTGAACCGGAAGGTCGTGCCTTTGCCGTGCTCGCTCTCGACAGTGATGTTGCCGCCGTGGAGCTGGATGATGTGCTTCACGATGGAAAGGCCGAGGCCGGTCCCCCCCTCGTCGCGGCTGCGGGCGGCATCCACCCGGTAGAACCTCTCAAAGATGCGCGGCAGGTCCTTGGGGGGGATGCCGATGCCGGTGTCGTGAACCGACACCCTCACCATCCCGTCCGCCTCGTCGGCACTGAGGGTGATGGTTCCTCCGGGCGGCGTGTACTTGAGGGCATTGTCCATGAGGTTGATGAGGACCTGTTCCAGCCGCCCCGGGTCGGCCAGCACCGGTGGGGCGCCAGCCAGGGCCGAGATGTCGATGGCGATCTCCTTCCGTGCGGCCTTCTGCTCCAGCAGCCCCGCCGCGTGGGAGACCGCACGGTCCAGGTGGATCTGGGTCAGCTCCAGCTGGAGTCCTCCCGATTCCAGCTGCGAGAGGGTGAGGAGATCGCGGATCAGATCGGCGAGTCGTTCCGAGTGACTGCAAATAATCTCAAGGAAACGCCCGGCCCGTTCCGGGTCTTCCTCCACGAGCCCGCCGGCCAGTGCTTCGGCATATCCCTTGATGACCGTCACCGGCGTCCTGAGTTCGTGGGACACATTGGCCACGAAGTCGCGGCGGACAACCTCCAGGCGTTTCAGGTCCGAAATATCGTGGAACACCGCCACCACGCCGCGCAGTTCGTCCTCTTCCATGAGCGGCACCCAGTGGGTCAGCACCTGCTTCTCGTCCCCCAGGGGAAGCGTCATCTCCTCCACGTGTTCGCTGCGGGACGACACCACGGCTCTGAACGTTTCGTGCAGTTCGGGGAACCGGGCGATTTCTATGATCTGTCTCCCTTCCACGCTCTGGGTAAGGCCGAAGAGGTCAAGAAATGCCGGATTTACGAGAGTCACGGTCCCTCCGGCATCGCTCACCATCAGCCCCTCGCCCATTCCGCGCAGGATCGTGTCGAGCCGGTTTTTCTCTGCCGAGATCCGCGCCAGGTTCCGTTCGATCTGCGAAGCCATTTCATTCATGACGCGGGCGAGTTCGCCGACTTCATCGCGGGTGATGACCGGAATCCGCCGGCCGTAGTCTCCCCGGCCCAGTTGGGTGGCCAGGGTTGTGATGGTGCGCAGCGAGCGGGATGTAAGCCGCGAGAGCAGATAGCTCAGGAGCAGCGCCACCACCAGCGATACCGCAAGAGATGCCCCCAGCAGGGTCCGGATGCTCTGTTTTGCCTTTTCCACCGCAGTGAGGGGGAGAGACAGGCGCAGCACGCCGCGTTCTCCCTCCGTGGTGTTGAGCACGGTCGCCACGTAGAGCATGGGGGTCTTGATGGTAGCTGAATAGCGGACCGCGGCACCCCCACCCTGTTCCAGCGCCTGCCGGACTTCGGGGCGGTTCGCGTGGTTTTCCAGCGTTCCCAGGTACTGGGGGGCGATATCCGAGTCGGCCACCACCTCGCCCCCTTCAAGGACCACGGTTACGCGTGCCCGGGTCTCGCGCGAAATGGCCGCTGCCACTGCGGGCGCATCCCGCCGCATATCACGGATCTCCCGGTCGGCAACCATCCGCGCCAGCCGCGATTCGCTCTTGAGATTCTCCTGGATCTCGTGGGCGAGGTGCGTGGTGAGAGTATGGTTCAGGTAGACGAAAAAAGCTCCCCCGATAAAGAGGAGCAAACATAGATAGGAAGCCATCAGCTTCCACTGGATGGTGAGCTTCACTATTCCTCCATCTTGTAGCCGAAGCCGCGAACAGTCTTGATCAGCTCTCCGGCCTGTCCCAGCTTCGTCCGCAGGCGGGTGATGTGGGTATCCACCGTGCGGGTGTCTCCCACGTAATTATACCCCCACACATTCTTGAGAAGGAGGTCGCGGCTCTGGACCCGGCCGAGCCGCTCGGCAAGGTTCAGCAGCAGCTTGAACTCGGTCGTGGTCAGGGTGACATCATCTCCCTCCACGGCCACCATGTGCCGCTCCGTGTCGATCGTCACCGGCCCGACATTGATGACCTTTCCTTCCGGCTTGTCGGGGAGGGAGCGGCGCAGCACCGCTTTTACCCTGAGCAGCAACTCGCGGGTGGAGAAGGGTTTTACCACGTAATCGTCGGCCCCGACCTCGAATCCGACCACGCGGTCGATCTCCTCGCCGCGCGCCGTCAGCATGATGACCGGGATGTGGGCGGTCTTTTCCGACTTCTTGAGGATTTTGCAGACCTCCATCCCCATCATACCCGGCAGCATCAGGTCCAGCAGGATCAGGTCGGGAGGCTGGCTGCGGGCTAATTCCAGGCCGTTCGCGCCATCCAGTGCCGTGAGGGTCCGATACCCCTCCTTTTCAAGGTTGAAGGCCACCAGATCGGCCAGGTCACGCTCGTCTTCAATGATAAGAATCGTTTTCATGAAATTCTCTCCCTCGTGCGAGGGTAGCGTCACACTATTGCATTTATGTTACAACTGTGAAAAATACCTGTAAAAATGGGCAGCGAAACTCGTTTCCACACAAATTGTGGATACCCTTGTGGATAAGATCGTAACACGTTTGCAAAGGCATATTAAAACAAATGTAAATAGCAAATTGCCCAAGAAATGGGCAGGTCGGAACGTGCTGAAATCACTATATCGTCAGCAGGGCCGCATAACCGCGCGTTGCGGTGCGTGTCTCGCAACAGCCGTGTTTCATGCCGGCCATGACGTTCATGCCGCGGCACCAGCCCTGCTCACGCTCCAATCATACCATGTTCTAACATCTTGACTTGTACCGAGCGGCGTGCTAGTTCAGTAAATCTTCATCGATTCAATGAGTTAACGAGCTGAAACGCATGTTTGAATTGACGGAACACACAGGGGGAGTCCATGGCGCAACTGCTTGAATTTACGGTGGGAGGACTGCTCGATCACATTGCGGCCCGCTATCCCGACAATGACGCTCTCGTCTATGTGGATCGCGGTCTCCGTTACTCCTATCGCCAGTTCAACGAAGTCTGCCGCAAGGTGGCCAAGGGGCTGCTGCGGCTCGGGGTAAAGAAGGGCGATCATGTTGCCATCTGGGCATACAATGTGCCCGAATGGGTGGTCCTCCAGTTCGCCACGGCCAAGATCGGCGCGGTGCTCGTAACGGTCAACACCAACTACAAATCGGCGGAGCTGGAGTACATCCTCAATCAGTCCGACTCCTCGACGCTCTTTCTGGTAAAATCGTTCAAGGATACCGATTATGTGGCCACCGTGAACGAGGTGGTGCCCGAACTGGCCGGATCGGAAGCCGGCGCCCTTTCCAGCGCGAAACTTCCCTTCCTCAGGAATGTCGTCTTCATCGGCAGCGAGACTCCGGCCGGCATGCTCAACTTCAAGGCAATCGCCGCCATGGGCGAGCATGTCTCCGACGACGAACTGGCGGCAGTGGAGGGGACCCTCGATCGCCACGACGTCATCAATATGCAGTACACCTCGGGCACCACCGGCTTTCCCAAGGGGGTCATGCTGACCCACTCCAACATTGTCAACAACGGCTTCAATATCGGCGAATGCATGAAGTTCACCGAGAAGGACCGTCTCTGTATCCCGGTCCCCTTTTTTCACTGCTTCGGCTGCGTGCTCGCCGTCATGGCCTGCGTCACCCATGGCACGACCATGGTGCCGGTTGAGATTTTCGACCCCCTCGCGGTGCTGCGCACCATCGAGAAGGAGCGCTGTACCGCGGTCCACGGCGTTCCCACCATGTTCATCGCGGAACTGGAGCACCCGGATTTCCCGAAGTTCGATCTCACGAGCCTCCGCACCGGGATCATGGCTGGCTCCAACTGCCCCATCGAGGTAATGAAAAAGGTCATCAGCCAGATGAACGCCAGCGAGATCACCATCGCCTACGGCCAGACCGAGTCGTCGCCCGTGATCACCCAGACCCGCACCGACGATGCCATCGAGCTCCGGGTGGCCACGGTGGGCCGGGCGCTTCCCGACGTGGAGGTCAAGATCGTCGACATCGAAACCGGTGCCGAGCTGCCGCCGGGCAAGCAGGGCGAGCTGTGCACCCGCGGATACCTGGTCATGAAGGGGTACTATAAAATGCCCGAGGAGACTGCACGGGCAATCGATGCCGACGGCTGGCTCCACACTGGTGACCTGGCCGTCATGGATGAGAACGGCTACTGCAAGATCACCGGTCGGATCAAAAACATGATCATTCGAGGCGGTGAGAATATCTATCCCCGCGAGATAGAGGAGTTTCTCTATACCCACCCGAAAATATCAGATGTTCAGATCTATGGCGTCCCCGACCGCAAGTACGGGGAGCAGGTCATGGCCGCGGTCATTCTCAAGAAGGGCGACACCATGACCGAAGAGGATGTGCGTGATTTCTGCAGGGGCAAGATCGCCAACTACAAGATCCCCAAGTACGTTAAATTCGTAGATTCCTACCCCATGACTGCCTCGGGCAAGATCCAGAAGTTCAAGCTGAGGGAAATGGCCATCAAGGAACTCGGCCTCGAAGGGCCGGGGGAAACCGCCTGACCGGAGCATTGGTATGAGGGAAAAAATTCTCGGCGTTCTCTTGGTGTTGTTCGTGCTCTGTTTCGCGGCGATCATCATCGAAGAAGCCTTCCTGGGCGGCCGCAAGCGGCGGCGCCTGGAGAAGGATGCGCGACTTCGCCGTCAGTCGGACGGGGAATGACGCCAAGGAAACGCACATAAGCGAGGTTTTTATGCGCATCACACCGAGGGAAGAACTGGACTTTCGCATCTCCCGTCTCCAGGGATACATGGCCGAGGCAGGGCTCGATGCGGTCATCGTCATTCAGAATGCCGATCTCTTCTATTTCACCGGCACCATCCAGAGCGGCAGCCTCTATGTGCCCCTTGAGGGCGACCCCATCTACATGGTCCGCAAAGAGCATTCCCGGGCGCGCATGGAGTCGGGGCTCAAGTTGGTCGTCCCGTTTTCCTCCATGAAGAACATCCCCGGTATCCTGGCAGACCATGGTCATTCTCTGCCCGCCCGGATCGGCATGGAGCTCGATGTCGTGCCGGTAGCCTTCTTCGAGCGCTACCGGGCCGTATTTCCCAACGCCGACTTCAGCGATGCAACGCCTCTCATCCGGCGGGTCAGGATGATCAAGAGCAAGTACGAGATCCATCTCCTCCAGGATGCCGCAGTCCAGGTCGACAAGGTCCATCGTCGCGCCATGGAGGTCATCCGCGAGGGAATGACCGATCTGGAGCTTGCGGCGGAACTGGAGTTCACTGCCCGGAAGGAAGGTCACCAGGGGCTCGTCCGGATGCGCTCCTTCAACTCCGAGCTGTTTTACGCCCATATTTTCTCGGGGACCGACACTGCGGTCCCTGCCTATGTGGATACCCCCCTTGGAGGACTTGGTCTCAACCCCTCGTTCGGTCAGGGGGCCGGGCTCAAGCGGATCGAACGCAATGAGCCGATCATCGTCGATTTCGCCGGTTGCGTTGACGGCTACCTGGTGGACCAGACGCGCGTCTTGGCCATCGGGGGAATTTCCGACCGGTTGCGTCATGCCTACGACGATATGATCAAGGTTCAGGAGCGGATGACCGCGCTGGCTCTCCCCGGCACGCCGTGGGGCGATGTCTATGAGGGCTGCCGCGCCCTGGCCGAGGAGCTGGGGTATGCCGATAGCTTCATGGGCGCCCGCGGCGCCCAGGTTTCTTTTATCGGTCACGGCATCGGCATCGAGATCGACGAATATCCTTTCATTGCGCGCGGCTTCTCCGAGATGGTCCTTGAGCCGGGCATGGTTTTCGCTTTCGAGCCGAAGGTCGTCTTCCCGGGCGAAGGAGCCATCGGCATCGAAAATACTTTTTACATCTCAAACCATGAAGGGCTCAAGCAGCTGACATTCTCGGACCAGGAACTGGTCATTCTCTAGTAGTCCTCACCCCTCCGGCGGGACGTCACCTTGACCGAGATGAAACGTCCCGCCCCACACCTCCGGATTAGCGCCGGCCGCCGCGCCCCTTGTTGCCCGTTTTCATGTAAAATTTTGTTGAGTTTAATCAGATTGAATGGTATAAGGCTTTACAGTAAAATTGTATACAGTATACTAAAAAGAGATTTCCGTCGTTTTCGCAATAATCGGCACTTCAATTTCAATGCCGTATTTAGTGCTGTCGGAAGTATAACCGACTGAAATTTCCAGTACCGTGACACCACCAGTGGAAAGGAGGGGGGAGAAGGCAGGCGAGGTTGATAGTTTGTTTTTGTTTATTAAAACATCACAACTTGAAAGGAGAGCACGTAACATGGCACTCAAGGAAACCCTAAAGCAAAAAATTGAGGAGCACCGTCCCCGCACCACCCGGCTCGTAAAGGAGTTCGGCAAGGTCATTATCGACCAGGTGACCATTGATCAATGCATCGGCGGTGCCCGTGACATCCGCTGCCTGGTAACCGACATCTCCTATCTCGACCCGCAGGAAGGAATCCGGTTCCGCGGCAAGACCATTCCCGAGACCTTTGAGGCACTCCCCAAGGCTCCCGGTTCAGACTATCCGACCGTTGAATCCTTCTGGTACTTCCTCCTGACCGGCGAAGTCCCGACCCAGGCCCAGGTTGACGAAGTGGTTGCCGAGTGGAAAGTCCGCCAGGAAGTTCCCCAGTACGTGTTCGACGCCATCCGCGCCCTGCCGAGGGACAGCCACCCCATGGTCATGCTCTCCGTCGGTATCCTTGCCCTCCAGAAGGACTCCAAGTTCTGCGGGTTCTACAATTCTGGCAAATTCAACAAGATGACCGCCTGGGAATACGTCTACGAAGATGCCTATGATCTTGTAGCCCGTATCCCCGTCATCGCCGCATTCATCTACAACCTCAAGTACAAAGGCGACAAGCAGCTTCCCATCGATCCGAGTGCAGACTGCGGCGCCAACTTCGCCCGTATGATCGGTCAGTGCAAGGAGTACGAGGATGTTGCCCGGATGTACTTCATCCTTCACTCCGACCATGAGTCCGGCAACGTGTCGGCCCACACCACTCACCTGGTGCACTCGGCCCTGTCCGACCCCTACTATGCCTACTCCGCCGGCCTGAACGGCCTCGCCGGTCCGCTGCACGGCCTTGCCAACCAGGAAGTTCTCGACTGGACCATCAAGTTCCAGGAGAAGTACTGCAAGGACGTGGAGCCCACCAAGGAGCTGGTCACCAAGGCCCTGTGGGATACCCTCAACGCCGGTCAGGTTGTTCCGGGATACGGCCACGCCGTTCTCCGCAAAACCGACCCCCGGTATACCTCACAGCGCGAGTTCTGCCTCAAGACCCCGGGGCTCAAGGACGATCCGTTGTTCAAACTGGTTGCCATGATCTTTGAAACCGCTCCTGGCGTGCTCATGGAGCACGGCAAAGCCAAGAACCCCTGGCCGAACGTCGATGCCCAGTCCGGCGTCATCCAGTGGTACTATGGCCTCCGCGAGTGGGACTTCTACACCGTCCTCTTCGGTGTGGGCCGTGCGCTTGGTTGTATGGCGAACATCACCTGGGACCGTGGCCTCGGTTACGCCATCGAGCGTCCCAAGTCCGTCACCACTCCGATGCTTGAGAAGTGGGCTGAAGAAGGCGGCCGCAAGTTCTAGTCGTACACGTGCCGGGGGACATCATCCTCCGGCACCTCTGCTGCAAGTAAATAGAAAATGGGGAGATGTGATCGCGTCTCCCCATTTTGTCTATGCGTTCCCGCTTCAGGTGGCTCGGCTGTCGATGTCAGCTGAACACCTCTGCGCTGAAAATGTAAATGTCAGCCCCATCCCGCCAATCGTCAGGCTTGAGACCGGCCTTCACACACGTTTGCATAAGGAAAGTATCGCGGTCCCAGCCGTATTCCGTGGCGACCTGGGGCAGGAGCACCCCCCGACAGAAATTTTTCTCAATGTAGATGCCGTGGGTACCCACTATAATCTGGTCGGGTGAGGTTATTTTTTCCAAGGGGCTCAAAACGGAAATTTCCAGGGAAAAATTTGCGATGTCTTTGCTGGTCATCGGATAAAAGCGCGGATCACGGGTTGCGGCGGACACTGCCATTTCCCTGACCAGTTGGTACAGTGGTTGGCTGGAGGTGAAATTGCCGATGCAGCCGCGCAATTCCCCGTCTTTTTTGATGCAAACAAAACAACCATAGTGTTCGCACAGGCTCGGTACGGAGAGTTCCGTGGTTGGGGTAATGCCCTCCCTGACATAGGTAACGATGGATTCCCTGGCTAACGTAAGTAAGAGCTTCTTGTCGTCGTCGGTTAGTCTCGGCATGTCTTTCCTCTGTTGGAGCATCGGGTTAATGGCGGCGGTACGGCTGCGATCTAACCTGCTCATACTGTGACATCTTGTGAACTATACTATGAACGTCCTTCAGGAAAAAGAGCATTTGCGTGCTAGAGAGGGAGTATCCATGGCAAAGCGCTATAAGGTTCTTGTTGGTGGTGAGTGGACAGGGGACGACCGACCGGGTATCGAGGTAGTAAACCCCTACGACGATTCGGTCATAGGGATTGTGCCCGAGGCAACGAACGAGGATGTGGACCACGCCATACGTGCAGCACAGGCGGGCTTTGCCGAAATGGCCGCTCTCCCGGCGTATCGACGTTCCGACATACTTGAGCGTACCTCGGAGCTTATCAAACGAGACCGGGAGGAGATCGCCGAAATAATTGCCCGCGAAGCGGGCAAGTCGTGGAAATTCGCCCTTGCCGAAGCGGATAGAAGCGCAGAGACCTTCCGTTTCGCCTCGCTGGAGGCCCGTAATGCCCACGGCGAACTCGTACCCATGGACGCGTCGCCTGTGTCGGCGGGGCGCTTCGGTTTCTACCTCCGAACCCCGATCGGCGTAATTGGTGCCATAGCACCTTTCAATTTTCCTCTCAACCTGGTAGCGCACAAGGTGGCACCCGCCATAGCTGCCGGTAATGCGATAGTGCTGAAGCCAGCCACGAAGACTCCCCTCTCGTCCATTAAGCTTGCGGAGCTTATGGCGGAGGCGGGGCTCCCAGCCGGCGCGCTCAATCTGGTTATCGGGAGCGGTCGGACTGTCGGTAACCGCTTGGTAGAGGATGATCGCCTGGCAATGGTGACATTCACCGGAAGCCCGCCTGTTGGCGTTCAAATCAAGGAGCGGAGCGGACTCAAGAGAATTACGCTGGAGCTTGGGTCCAATTCGCCAACCATCATTGAAGATGATGGCGATGTGGATGCGGCGGTCGCCCGCTGTGTAGTGGGCAGTTTCGCCAACTCGGGGCAGGTTTGTATCTCTGTTCAGCGAATTTTTGTACACCAGCGGCGTTATCGCGAATTTGTCGACAAGTTTGTGGCCGCGACCCAAAAGCTCAAGGTCGGTGATCCTATGGATCGTGACTGCGACATCGGCCCGATGATTTCCCGCGAAGAGTTGCAGCGCGCCGTCGAGTGGCTTGGGGAAGCCACGTCTCTGGGGGCGAGACTTGAAACCGGGGGTACGGTTGTCGGCAACTGTCTCACTCCGGCAATTCTGAGCGGCGTAACTCCCGACATGAAGGTGGTCTGCTCCGAGGTGTTTGCGCCGATTGTTTCCGTCGTTCCCTATGAGACCTTCGATCAGGCCCTCGATATGGCTGATGACTCAATCTATGGTCTTCAGGCCGGGGTTTACACAAGCGACATCAATAAGGCGTTCAAGGCCATTCGCCGACTCGATGTAGGAGGGGTAATCATTAACGATATTCCGACGTTCAGGGTCGATCATATGCCCTATGGCGGTAACAAGCAGAGTGGTCTTGGGCGGGAAGGTATCCGCTATGCCATGGAAGAGATGACGAACATAAAATTTGTGTGCTTGAATCTATGAAAAATAAGAATAAATTTAAGTTTTGTTTCGCTAACGTATTGAATTCGTGAAAAAATAAAATCGTATACTGTATAAAAAAATCTTGACTTTATCTCTAAAGCGAGTATATTCCTCATCCGTTGTGTTAAGAAACCATGCGCCTCGCGCGAGAATGGCAACTTCAAAGGAAAAGAGGTGAAAACGTCAATGAAAAAGCTGCTTTCTCTGACACTGTGCCTTGCTATGGCCGTGGCTTTTGCTGCTGGCTGCAAGAAGAAAGAAGAAGCTCCGGCTCCGGCTCCGGCCGAGCAGGCTGCTCCGGCTCCGGCCCCGGCCCAAGCTCCGATGACTTCGGCCCAAGCTCCGGCTCCGGCCGACCAAGCTGCTCCGGCTGAGAAGAAGTAATTAGTTACTTTTTTCTCTCGAAAAAGACCCATGGGCACTGTCCATGGGTCTTTTTTTGTCTGACAAAGAGATTGACTTCAAAGTCCGTACATGGTAAACGATACGGTCTTTTTATTTACAAGCGTAACTGGAGGTAGAGATGGAGAGAACATTTGCGATTATCAAGCCTGATGCGGTGGAGCGTAACATCATCGGAAAGATACTTGAAAAAGTAGAAACGGCCGGCTTCCGAATTGTGGGCATGAAGAAGATCCTGCTTTCCAAGTGCGAGGCCGAAGGATTTTACTACGTGCACAAGGAGCGGCCTTTCTTCAATGACCTTTGTTCCTTCATGTCGCGCAGCCCGGTGGTGGTTATGGTTCTTGAGCGTGAAAACGCCATCAATACCTGGCGCGAAGTGATGGGAGCAACAAATCCGGCCAACGCCGAAGCAGGAACCATCCGCAAGGATTTCGGCCTGAGCATCGAGGAAAATTCCGTGCATGGCTCCGACTCCCCCGAATCGGCTGCTTACGAGATTCCGTATTTCTTCAGCCAGCTCGAGCTGCTCTGAAGCTGAATTCGCGTGTGTCAGCAAAGCCCTTCTCTCGCGAAGGGCTTTTTTTTATAGTACGCTACCATGGATACAATGATTGACATTAAGGGGCTGAGCATTGACGAGCTGGAACGTTTCCTCCTGGGAAAAGGGAAGGAGCGTTACCGGGCCCGCCAGATATTCAAGTGGCTGTATCAACGGGGTGCCACCTCCTTTGCCGAGATGACTGATCTGGCGAAGGAGCTGCGTCGGGACCTCGAGGAGACGGCGCGCATCAGCACGCTTTCCCCCGAGGCCCTGGAGATTTCCCGGGATGGAACGCGAAAATACCTCTTCCGTCTCGATGATGGATGCTCAGTGGAGTCGGTGCTTATCCCGGAAGAAGACAGAAACACCCTCTGTATTTCGAGCCAAGTGGGGTGTGCCATGGCCTGTGAGTTCTGTCTCACGGGAACGTTCCGGCTGACGCGCAACCTGACCACCGCCGAGATCGTAAATCAGGTCTGTGCGGTTCAGGAGGATGTCCCCGTGCGCAACATCGTCTTCATGGGCATGGGAGAACCCCTCGCCAATCTCGACAATGTGATCAGGGCACTGCAGATCATGCTGCACGATGACGGACTTCAGTTCTCGACGCGTCGCATAACCGTTTCGACCGCCGGCTTGGTACCGGAAATGGAGCGACTCGGCCAATCGGTAACGGTGAATCTTGCGGTTTCGCTCAATGCCACCACGGACGAGTTGCGCGACCGGATCATGCCGATCAACCGGAAATATCCCCTTGCCGTGCTCCTTGATGCCTGCCGCCGGTTCCCGCTGCCGGGCCGTCGGAAGATAACGATTGAATACGTGCTGCTCGGCGGGGTGAACGATACCCTCGATGATGCCAAGCGGCTGGTCAGGCTGTTGAGCGACATACCCTCTAAAATCAATCTGATCCCCTTTAATGAACATGAGGGGTGCTCCTTCCGAAGCCCCAGCCAGGATGTGATCGACCATTTTCACAAATATCTGCTGGACAAGCATTTCACGGTCATAACGCGCTCCAGCCGTGGTGCCGACATTTCGGCCGCCTGCGGTCAGCTCAAGGGTAAGCTGGACGCCTTGAAGCTGTCCGGCGCGGGAAAGCAGATAGAGGTTTCAGACTCCACTAACGAGGTGACATGACATGGAACAGGTAATCGGCGTTATCGGCGGGAGCGGGCTCTACGAGATGGAAGGGCTTCAGGACGTTCGGAGCATGGTTGTTGAAACCCCCTTCGGCGCACCTTCGGATGAGTTTGTGACCGGCGTGCTGGATGGGGTGCGCATGGTGTTCCTTCCGCGCCACGGCCGGGGTCATCGGCTCCTGCCGACTGAGGTCAACTATCGGGCAAACATCTACGGTATGAAGAAGCTCGGCGTTACCCGAATCATTTCCGTTTCCGCCGTGGGCAGCATGCGGGAGGAGATCGTGCCGGGGCATATTGTGATCCCGGACCAGTTCATCGACCGGACCAATGCCATCAGGGCAAATACGTTCTTCGGCAATGGGGTGGTCGCGCACATTCAATTTGCCGATCCGGTCTGCGCCGACCTTTCCGCCGATCTCTATGCGGCGGCGCAGGAGGCGGGGGCAACGGTCCACCGGGGGGGGACCTATATCTGCATGGAAGGGCCGGCCTTTTCCACCCGGGCGGAGTCAAACCTCTACCGCTCTTTCGGTGTATCGGTCATCGGCATGACCAACATCCCCGAAGCAAAGCTTGCCCGTGAGGCGGAGATCTGCTACGGCGTCATCGCCCTGGCCACCGATTACGACTGCTGGCACGAGTCCCATGATGACGTATCCGTGGACGCCATTATTGCCATCATCAAGCAGAATGTGGCCATGGCCAAGTCGATCATTCGCAATGCGGTTCGACGGATTGGCCGGGAGCGGAATTGCCCCTGTGCGTCGGCGCTCCGGTACGCCATTATTACCGACAAGGCCGCGATTCCTGCCGAGACGAGGGAGCGGCTCGATCTCATCATCGGCTCGTACGTCTAAGGAGGGATACATGGGTATTCTCGTTGTGGGTTCGGTTGCCTTCGATTCGATTGAAACCCCCTTCGGCAAGGGAGAGCATGTCTTGGGCGGCTCAGCCACCTATTTTTCGACTTCGGCCAGCTTTTTCACCGATGTCAGCCTGGTGGCGGTAGTGGGAGAGGATTTCCCGGAAGAGCATGTGGCGTTTCTCCAGTCGCGAAACGTGGACCTTCGCGGGCTTTCCCGCGAACAGGGAAAGACCTTCCACTGGAAGGGGAAGTACGGCTACGATCTGAATGAAGCGCAGACCCTGGAGACACATCTGAACGTCTTTGAGAGCTTCAGGCCCTGCATTCCCGATGCATACCGTGATGCCGAGTACCTGTTCCTCGCCAACATCGATCCCGAACTGCAGATGGAGGTGCTCAACCAGGTGGAACGTCCCCGCGTCGTGGCGTGCGACACGATGAATTTCTGGATATCCTCCAAGCCCGAGGCGCTCCGCCGCGTCGTTGCGAAGGTTGATATTTTCATCATCAACGAGGGGGAAGCCCGTCAACTGACGGGACAGGCGAATCTCGTCAAGGCAGCGCGCCAGATCCTCGACATGGGGGTAAAGACGCTGATCATCAAGCGCGGAGAATATGGCGTCCTCATGTTCAGCGATAGCTCGGTCTTTGCCGCGCCCGCATACCCCCTGGAAGAGGTGTTTGACCCCACGGGCGCCGGAGACACCTTTGCGGGCGGCTTTATGGGGTACCTGGCCAATACCGGAGATATTTCCGAGGCGGGACTTCGCCAGGCCATCATCTTCGGAAGCGTCATGGCATCCTTCAATGTGGAGGATTTCAGCCTGAACCGTCTGAAGCGTCTTGGCTACCGCGAAATCGAGGAGCGGTATCGGAGTTTCAAATCGCTTACCCATTTCGAGGGAATCGCCGATGGGCGCGGGGGAGCTCTGGCTCCTGCCTGACGGCGCCTGCGTTGACAATAACCGCCGAATCTGGTACGGTTCTGAGTGTGCGGGGCCGTGTGGAGCGCCTTTGGGCGATACGCCGGCCCCGTTTGGATACTCTCCGACGGTTTCGAGGTTGCCAGTGAGATTCACGCGCATACTTCCCATGGTTCTCTGCTTCCTCGTGGCCGCTTGCGCCGCGAATGACGCCTCGCGCAACCAGGCTTCCTATCACTATCAGATGGGGCTGTCCCACCTGGGCGAAAACGATACGACCCGCGCCCTTATTGAATTCATCGAAGCAGAGAAAATCACGCCGGATGATCCCATTCTCCTCAACAGCCTCGGGCTTGCCTATTTTTACAAGAAGCGCTTTGATCTGGCGGAGTTGAAATTCAGAAAGGCCATTTCCCTCAAGCCCGACTATTCCGATGCCAGGAACAACCTCGGGGTGAACTACCTGGAAATGCAGCGCTGGGATGACGCCATCTCGCAGTTCAAGCTGGTGATGGCGGATATTCTTTTTCTCAATCAGGAAGATGCTCGCATCAATCTCGGTCTTGCGTACCTGGGCAAGGGAGACTTGCCCCAGTCCCTCGAAACGCTCCGCGCATCCGTCTCTCACAATCCCCGCAATATAATCGCCCGTGTTGCCATTGGCCGGGTTTACTTCGCCATGGACAGGGTCGAAATGGCCATTCAGGAATACAGGAAGGCCATCGAAATCAATAAGAATTATCAGAATGCCCATTACTATCTGGCGTTGGCCCATGTGAAGCAGAAGGATTACGTGGCCGCGGCTGATGCTTTTCGCGAGGCGATCCGTATTGCCCCCGATTCCGAAAAAGGGCGGCTCTCGCGCGAATACCTGGACTCGTTGAAATGAGGGGCTTCAGTGGCTGACGCCGTACATGCCGGAAGAGGGGACGCCTCGGTCGGAACCCTGCTCAGGGAAGCGCGGGAGGCCAGAGGTCTGTCCCTTGACGAGGCGGCCCGTGTTACCCGTTTAGGGAAAAACTATCTGGTCGCTCTTGAATCCGACGAGTTCGACAAGCTCCCCAATCTCGCCTATGCGCGCGGATTCATCCGGGCGTATGCCGGGTTTCTGGGCCTTTCAGCCGATGAGTTGCTCCGTCGTTACGACGCAGTTGGCGATGATGGCGGACGTTCTCCGGTCGAAGATGCCATGCCCGCGACTCGAGGGAAGGCGGCAGACTCGGTTTCGCCACGTAACCGCTGGTCGCTGCCGTTGATGCTGCTTCTGCTGGTGGTAGCCCTGGCGCTCATGCTGAGGCTGCAGGATGAGGAACCCAGCCGTCCGATCGAGACCGGCCAGCCAGCAGCAGCAACTCCGGAGGCGAGGCAACCGGTCACGCCGGCACCGCAGCACCAGCTATCCACGGCACGACAGCCGGAAACATCACCCCCGGCACTGGCCGACGACACCGTAGCCGAGCAGCAAACTGCCGAGGGAAATGCTGCTTCATCTCCTGCGCGCGGGGTCATTCTCAAGCTCAAAATCAACAAAGACTCGTGGCTTAATATAACTATCGACGAGTCGGTATCCCAGCAGTATGACCTCAAGGCAGGCGACCTCATCGAGTGGAAGGGCGAACGCGTGTTTGCACTGGATATCGGCAATGCCGGTGGGGTCGAGGGAGAGTTCAACGGAAAACCCCTTGGCGTGCTCGGTGAAGAGGGGAAGCCGGCCCACCTGGTTCTGTCGGCTGATGGCGCGGGCGATTAGGAGTTCACCGCAACAGCGGTGACCGATGGTATACTCATACTCACGCAAGGAGTGAATCATGCATCTGTCGCGTTGTCGAAAGTGCGGGAGAGTGATGAAGGGCGAGCGGATCGATCAGTACCGCGTCAAGCTGACCTGCTCGTGCGGCTTCTCCGACTTCCGCACCATGACCGAAAAGGTTAAGACCGTGAACCCCTTTTTCCAGAAGGGCGGCTTCAGCCCCCTGCTGGAAAGTGAGCGGGGAAAGATGGTCCTTACCATGCAGCGGGCCAACCGGGAGCACCTCGAGATTATTTCGCTGGAAGAGATCAGCATGCTTGTCTCTTCCGACTTTGATCTTCCCCAGGTGCTTCAGCATGTGACCGCCAAGGTGGCGACGCAGCTCAAGGTGAGTGTCTGCAATATCTACCTGCGCGAGGGTGACGAAGTCGTTCTCGCAGCAACCCATGGCTTTGACCCTGCCTTCATCGGCAAGATCAGGATCAAAATCGGGGATGGGATAACGGGCTCCGTTGCCCGCGATGGCCAGTTCATCTCCCTGAGCCGTGCCTCCCAGGATCCCCGCTATCGTTATTTCCCCGAGCTCCAGGAGGAAAAGTACAACTCCATGCTCTCCTTTCCCATTGGTGACAAGAAGGAGGTTTACGGCGTCATCAACCTCAATACCACGTCTATCCGGTCATTCCATGAGGATGAGATCTATTTCGTCTCGATCATCGCCAACCTCATTCTTACCGCCATAAAACTGCGGCAGCAGGTAGCTTCGTCCCGCAAGGCCGCTGAGGCATCTGCTTGACAGCAGGGGGCTCCATGCTAGACTCAATCAGAGATATGCACATATTCCGGGGAGTTCACTTCTTTGGCTCAGCAGGTAAAAAAGAAAATTCTGGTGGTTGATGATGAGGAGAATGCGCGGATCGGTCTGACCAAGCTCCTGGAGCGGGAGGGATTCGAGGTCGCGAGCGTTTCCAACGGGTTTGAAGCGCTCAATTATCTTCACCAGCGGGAAGTCAACGTCATCGTTACCGACATCAATATGCCGGAAATGAACGGCATCACGTTCCTGAGGGAGCTCAACAAGAGCTTCCCCCGTAGCAATGTAATCATGATTACCGCCTACGGGGGGGTTGAGTCCTACATCGAAGCCATGAATCTGGGGGCCTTCGAATACATCAACAAGCCGGTAAAACTTGACGAACTCAAGTCGATCCTGACGAAGATCTTCAAGGAAAGCTGTCATTAAACTCTTCAACGTCAAGGGGGATGAGATGAAGCCGTTCAGCACCATTGTATTTCCGACTGATTTTTCCGAGAACTCGGAGTATGCCTTTGACTATGCCCTTACGCTTGCCAAGCAGTTCAATGCCAGGCTTGTGGTCATCCATGTGATCAATGAGCCGGTTGATCTGCGGGGGTTCTATGTCCCCCACGTTTCCTTCGAGAAGCTGGAAGAAGAAATCGTGGCGGCCGCCGAAAAGATGATGGACAAATTCTGCCGGACAAAAATCAAGGACCATGAGAATTACACAAGCTGCATCGTCTCGGGGATTCCCTACGACGAGGTTCTGAAGAAGGCGGCAGAGGAGGATGCCTCGCTGATTGTCATGGGGACCCACGGCCGCAAGGGGATCGACCACTTCCTGTTCGGCAGCACGGCAGAACGCGTTGTTCGCAATGCCAAGTGCCCGGTCATGACCGTGCGCCCGCCCGAAGTCTGAGACATATCCCTTACAGGGCAACAGACAGGGGCAGCCACCGCGCTGCCCCTCGTTTTTTCTTGTCCGCCGGTCCGTCAGCTGCTATGACTGCACGACCCGCAGTCCACTCACCCCTGAAAGTACGCCATACAGCCATGATGACGGAAAAGAATGAATCTAAGGGTACCATCCTTATTATCGATGACGAAAGAGTCATTCTCGACCTGACCTCCATCGTTCTCAGGAATCGTGGCTACACGGTCCATACCGCGTCAGACGCCACATCCGGCATGGCTGTACTGGAAGAGTGCCGACCGCAGATGGTGCTCCTCGACTACATGATGCCGATGGTGGATGGCCTCACCGCGCTCAAGCAGATCCGGCAGCGTTACCCCGATACGTACGTGATTATCTTCACCGGCAAGGGAAACGAGGAGCTGGCCGTAGAGCTGATGAAGGCAGGGGCCTCAGACTACATCGTCAAGCCGTTCAACAACCAGAATCTGGTCGAGCGGATCGAGAATGTACTCCGGATCAGGGATGTCGAGCTCAGAAACCAGGAGCTTCTCCAGGAGCGTGAGCTGCTCCTGGCGGAGATAGAGGCATGGAACCAGGAGCTCGAGCGCCGCGTCCAGCAGAAAAGCGAGGCCCTTCAGCAGGCCCAGGCCGAGATCGTGCAGTCCGAAAAGCTCGCATCTCTCGGCTATCTTTCCGCGGGCATGGCCCATGAGATCCGCAACCCCCTCAACTCCATTTCACTGTTCGCCCAACTGCTCAAGAGCACGCTTGATGATCCTGAAAAAGTAGACTATGTCGATAAGATTCTCAAGGAAGCCGACCGGATAGACGACATCATGCGCAAGCTTCTGGATGCCTCGAAACGGCCCCGCTTCCAGTTGAGCGAGGTCCGGCTCGATCGGGTCATCGAGGCGACCCTCGAGGCGTTTCGTCCCCAGATATCGCTCCATGGCATCGCGGTGGTGAAAGAGTTCCGTCGGATTCCTCCTCCCTTTCAGGCTGACCCGGCCGAGATCGAGCAGATTTTTACCAATCTCTTTCTCAACTCCATCCACGAGATGAACGACGGGGGATCCCTGACGGTGGTGCTCGACCAGGACGAGCGAAACATGGTCATTAGAATTGCCGACACGGGCCCCGGTATCCCCCGGGAGCACGTGGCGAAGATATTCGACCCGTTCTTCACCACCAAGACGAGCGGCAGCGGTCTCGGCCTTGCTGTGGTGCTTAGGATCGTCAAGACCTATGACGGGCGGATCGATGTTGAGAAGAGCGATGAGAGCGGCACTGTCTTCGCTATCCGGCTTCCTCTTTCCGGTGTGTGAACCGGCCCTTTGCCCTTTTCTTTTCGCGGGTGATTTTGTATGATTGCCCACACTCTCAACGCACGACGGAGCGCGTATGGACGCCGGCCGGAGAACGATCCTTATTATCGATGACGATGCCTTTTTCCTGAAAGTCCTTTCGGATGCATTCACCGAAAGCGGTTTCAGGGTCGTGCAGGCCTCCAACGGTACGGAGGGGGTTCAGGCATTCATCACCCATCGGCCCGATGCCGTCATCTCCGACCTCATCATGCCCGCCATGGGAGGGGTGAGTACGTGTCTCGAGATCAGGCGCCTTGCCGGGAACGAGGAGCCGGTCATGGTGCTGCTCACCTCCATGTTCAAGGATGCGCCCCACGAGCACGACGAGCCCGAGATGGGTGCACGGGTTCACGTGTCCAAATCGACCAATCCGGTTGACATCGTGATTATCGTAGAACAACTGCTGGACCGGAAAATACACGGCCGGAGCGGGAACTGAAAGATATCGATGCCTCTGTTGGTACGCAACCTCATTCTCGCCCCGACCCAGGGGGATGAGCTGCTGCGCGGGATGTTCGCCCGGCGGTTTTCCCTGGATGAACGGGAGATCGTCGATTTCCGGCTCGTCCGCAAGAGTATCGATGCCCGCCGCAAGCCACGGATCAAGTTCGTCTGCACTGTTGAATGCTCGCTCCTCAATGAGGCCGCATTCCTGGCCCGCCACGGCCATGACCCCGATGTCGCCGTACATGCTCCGCCAGAACAGCCGGCCTTTCCATCTCTTGAATCTTCCCAGCGCATCGTTATCGTCGGCATGGGGCCCGCCGGGCTTTTTGCGGCACTGCGCCTGGCGGAATACGGCCTTGTCGCCACCATCATCGAACGCGGCCGACCCGTGGAGGAGCGGGGCAGGGATGTTCAGGCCTTCTGGGATAGGGGCGTGCTCGATCCGGAGAGTAACGTCCAGTTCGGTGAAGGGGGCGCCGGGACCTTTTCCGACGGTAAACTGACCACGAGGGTGAATGACCCGAACATCAGGTACGTGCTCGACAAGCTGATCGACTTTGGTGCCTCGCCCGAGATCGGCTATCTTGCCAAACCGCATATCGGCACCGACCGTCTGCGCTTGGTGGTTGCCTCCATTCGCCGGTGGCTGTTGTCAGCGGGGTTCGACATCCGGTTCGGCAGCCGTCTGACTGACTTGACACTTTCCGGCAGAGCGGTGGAGGCCGCGGTGGTTAACGGGGCCGATGAGCTTCCCTGCGATGCGCTTGTTCTCGCCCCGGGCAACAGCGCCCGCGATACCTACGAGATGCTGCTGCGCCGGGGTGCGCTCCTCCAGCCCAAGCCCTTCGCCGTGGGGGTGCGGGTGGAGCATCCCCAGGAACTCATCAACCGGATCCAGTACGGCGCGGGCCACCATCCCGCCCTGCCGCCGGCTGACTACGCCCTGGCATGGAACAATTCCCGTACCGGACGCTCCGCCTATTCCTTCTGCATGTGTCCCGGCGGCGTGGTGGTGGCGGGAGCCTCCGAGCCGGAAGGGGTGGTGACCAACGGCATGAGCGCCTACCTGCGGAATTCTCCGTATGCGAACAGTGCCCTGGTGGTTACTGTCGGACCTGATGATTTCGGAGACCAGTCCCCCCTGGCAGGGATCGGCTTCCAGCGCCGTTTGGAACGGCGAGCCTTTGAGGCGGGCGGTGGGGATTACCGGGCGCCGGCTCAGAACCTGCTTGCGTTTCTCGGCATGAAAGGGGGGGGACGGGTGTCGTCGAGCTATCGTCCCGACATTCGCGAGGCGGAGCTGGATCGGGTGCTCCCCACCGCCGTGACAGAAGCGTTGCGGGAGGGAGTTCGCCATTTCGACCGGAAGATGCGGGGCTTCGTGACCGCCGAAGCAACCCTCACCGCACCGGAGACCCGTACGTCGGCACCCGTTCGCATTGTGCGGGGAGAGAATCTGCAATCCGTGGGGCTCCCCGGTCTTTATCCGGCAGGGGAAGGTGCCGGCTACGCCGGGGGAATCATGAGCGCCGCACTGGACGGCATTCGCGTAGCCGACGCCATCGCGCGGAGCATATCCGCAGACACAAGGAGAGCACTTTGAGCAAGGTTTTCATAGCGAGCATCCGTGACCGCGATCTGGTCGATTCCGTGTTTCTCGTGAAGGAAAAGATCATGGCCATGGCCAAGAACGGCAAGCCCTACATGACGCTTAGGCTCATGGACAAGAGCGGCGAGATCGAGGGCCGCGTCTGGGACAACGTTGACCAGTTGTCGGCCTCCTTCGGCAAGGATGACTTCGTTGCCATCCGGTCCAAGGCCTCAGTCTACCTGGGCAAGATGCAGCTCATCATTTCCGAACTGGTGAGGATTCCCGATGACCGGGTGAACCTGGCAGACTTTCTCCCCGAGTCGGACCGTACCATTGCCGAGATGGAGAGCGAACTCAAGGCCCTGGTGGAAACCTTTTCCGATCAGTACCTGAAAGCGCTGATGAAGGCCTTTTTCGACGATCCTGCCTTCATGGCGCTCTATCGGACCGCGCCGGCCGCCAAGGGGATGCACCATGTCTACCTGGGGGGGCTGCTGGAGCACTCACTGGCCGTGTCCCGCCTGGTTGATGCCATCGTCCCCCTCTACACGGATCTCAACCGCGACCTGCTGGTGGCGGGCGCCCTGTTGCACGACGTGGGCAAGGTGCGGGAGATGACGTACCTGCGTTCCTTCGACTACACCGACGAGGGAAAACTCATCGGCCATATCACTATCGGCGTGGAGATGCTCCAGGAGCGGATTTCGACCATCCCAGGCTTCCCGCCGGAGCTGGGGATGCTGCTCAAGCACATGCTGCTGTCCCACCATGGACAGTACGAATACGGTTCCCCCAAGCGTCCCAAGACTGTCGAAGCGACGATTCTCAACTACCTGGACGATCTGGACTCCAAGATCAACGGGATCAGAACCCATATCCGCAAGGAAAGCGAAAACCTGGGGCGCTGGACCTCCTATCACCGGCTCTATGACCGCTACTTCTATAAGGAGAGTTATAACGGCGAGGAGGAATACCGGGACGGGACCGATGAGATGATGGTGCCCGAGCCGGAGCCTGTACCGCTGCCGGCTGCCCCCCAGGCCGCCATGGCCGAGCGCAAAGGCGGCGACACCGCCCGAAAAGGGTTCAGCAACAATCCGTTCGAGACCCTGCAAAAGAATCTGGATCTGTTCTGAACAGATACTCCAATCAGAGAGGGTGTATCATGATCTTTGAAACCGTTGTCGTCGGCCCGCTGGGGGTCAATTGTTTCATTCTCGGCTGCGAGCAGAGCCGCGAAGGGGTGATCGTGGACCCGGGAGCGGAATCCGGGCGGATTCTCGAACGAGTCGGCGAACTGGGGCTCAGCGTGGGCATGGTGATAAACACCCACGGCCACTTCGATCATGTGGGGGGCAACCGGCAGGTGCTGGAAGCCACTGGGGCGAAGCTGCTGGTCCACCGGGACGATGTCCACTTCCTCGGCCGGGCCGCGGATGTGGCCGCCATGTACGGTCTCAATACGGAAAATTCGCCGGTTCCCGACACGCTTCTGGAGGACAGCATGACCCTTTCCGTGGGAACCCTTAGCCTCCGGGTCCTTCATACGCCCGGTCACACGCCGGGGGGGTGCTGTCTGCTCCTGGAGGGGGAAGGAAAGGTGCTCACCGGTGACACCCTGTTCGAGGAATCGGTGGGACGCACCGATTTCCCGGGCTCGTCCCACGAGGCCCTCATTACGTCGATCCGCGAGAAGCTTCTGACCCTGCCGGATGAGACTGAGGTCTATCCGGGCCATGGTCCGACAACGTCCATCGGCCGGGAGCGGCGGTACAACCCCTACCTGACGGATTAGCGCGCACGCGTAACCTCTGGGAAAAATTGCGCGGCGGAGGCCCAATGCTCAAGGGAAAAGAGATCGTCCTCGGTGTTTGCGGAGGCATCGCAGTCTACAAAGCCGTAGAGCTCGTACGGCTGCTCACGGGGGCAGGAGCGAACGTCCATGTCATCATGACGCGATCGGCCACGGAGTTCGTGGCTCCGCTCACGTTCCAGACCCTAACCTCCAACCCCGTGCATACGGAACTCTTCAATCTCATCGCTGAACGGGAAATCGGTCACATTTCGCTGGCGGACCGGGCCGATCTCTTCATCATCGCGCCGGCCACGGCCAACGTGATCGGCAAGATCGCCCACGGCATCGCCGACGACATGCTCACCACCACGGTCATGGCCACCAGGTCACCGGTTCTGATCGCTCCCGCCATGAACTGCAACATGTACCGCAATCCCCTCTACCAGGAAAACGAGGCGCGGCTGAGACGCCACGGCTACCTGTTCGCGGATCCGGTGCGGGGAATGCTCGCCTGCGGCTGGGAGGGAGAAGGAAAGCTCCAGTCCCCCGAGATAATTTTCGAGGAGGCGGTCACCGCCCTTGCGCCGAAGGATCTGGCCGGCGAACACCTGCTGGTGACCGCCGGGCCCACCCAGGAGGAGATCGATCCGGTCCGCTTTGTGAGCAACCACTCGTCGGGTAAGATGGGATACGCCATTGCCCGTGTCGCCCGGCGCCGCGGAGCGGAGGTGACACTGGTCTCAGGCCCCACCTGCCTCGATGCGCCCTGGGGGGTGGAAACGGTGCGGGTGGCTTCGGCCGTGGAGATGCGCGCTGCCGTCATGGCTGCCCTGCCGACGGCCACGGTCGTGATCAAGGCCGCAGCCGTGGCCGATTATCGTCCTGTAGTGCGCGCGACGGGAAAGATCAAGAAAAATGCCGACTCGCTGGTGATCGAGCTGGAGAAGAACCCCGACATACTTGCCGAACTTGGAGGAATCAAGGGTGAGCGCCTGCTGGTGGGTTTTGCCGCCGAGACTGCCGATCTGCTTGAAAACGCAAGGAAAAAACTGGTTGCCAAGAATGTGGACATGATGGTCGCCAACGACGTGAGCCTGGAAGGCGCCGGATTCCACGGCGACACCAACATTGCCCGCCTTCTCTATCGTGACGGGACCAGTGAGGAGCTGCCACTCATGACCAAGGATGACATGGCGGCCCTCATTCTAGACCGGGTGGCGGAACTGAGGAAAAAGGCGGAGTAAGGAGCGGGACAGGGGCGTCAGGCCGAGGAGAGGATCTGGAGAAGTTTCTCCGGCTCCCAAATTGCCTGGCGAAGGCGTCCCTTGAGGGATGTCACCTGAGCAAAGGCATCGTCCTTGGAGAGCTTGCCGCTCCGGTAGAGCAGGCGCAGGTTTTTTCTCACCGCCTCCGCCGCGGTCAAAGCCCGTTCACCGGTGGGGTCGGCCAAGTAGAAACGCGACTCCTCCATTTTGGCCAGAAAGTCGAATACCGCGTCCTCGGCAAGGGTCATGAACTCTTCCCGGTCGCCGTTCTCCAGCACGTAGCTCGATGAATCCGACATGGTCTTGAGCACCTGCTGCCACTTTTCCAGCCGCGAGACCAGGAGGATCGAGTTGAAGATCCGCTTGTTGGTACCAAAGGAAAAGATGGTGTCCGACAGTACGTTGCGCAGCAGGGCATCGTTCGCTTTGTAGTTCTCGAGGCAGATCGTGCGGGCCGTTTCCCAGATGTCCCGATCGACGAAGGTCTCGAACCGCATCTCCCAGTAGGCGTGCTTGAGGGTGAGCGTGGAAAAACTGCCCATGATCTTGTACGGAACAAAGTAGTTGTGGGCGACCGTATCTGCCGCCAGGTGCGCCAGGTAGCCGTAGGCGCATGCTTTCTGGGGCGGGTTCCAGGCGTATTCCAGGACTTTCATGCCGATCCGCCACCGGTGGCAGTGCTGAAGATAATGGGTGAACTTTTTGCCGATGGTGATGTCCGCCGCGATGCATCCGTAGAGAAAGTCGTGGGGGTACTGGCCGATGACTGCGGCCACGGCAGGGTTTAAGGAACTGAGATTGTTGATGACTGCCGTTCCCAGCTGAAGGTGGATGCCGGCTCCCCAGGCAAAGGCATCAACGGGCACGGCGATGATGATGAGCAGAATGGCGGCGAAGAGCATTGCATAATCGTATTGAACCCTTAGAAAAAAGTAAAGGAGTTTGCCGTGACCGGTGACACCCCGCGTGAGGTGATCGCTTCCCTGCGCCGCTATCTGGAGGAAGTCCGGGAGACGGGAGTAGAGGGCCTCCCTCTGGCCGCTCCCGCGCCGAGTGTCTCCGTGGTGGAGGCGTCCTCTGCGCCTGCCGCTTCCGGTGAAGCGCGGGAAACCCTGGACGATATCCGGCGCGAGATGGGGGGGTGCCACCGGTGCGCCCTTGGCGCCGGCAGGACTAATCTCGTGTTTGGAGTCGGTAATCCCGCCGCGCGCCTCATGATTATCGGCGAGGCGCCCGGTCGTGACGAGGATTTTCGCGGCGAGCCCTTCGTGGGGGAGGCGGGGCAGCTCCTGACCAAAATCATTGAGGCCATGGGCTTCGCCCGCGAGGACGTCTACATCTGCAACGTGCTCAAATGCCGGCCGCCGCACAACCGCGATCCGGCGTCCGCCGAGATCGAGGCGTGCTCATCCTTCATGCTCCGCCAGGTGATGGCCGTGGCGCCCGAGGCCATCCTGGCACTGGGCACCTTTGCGGCCCAGACCATCCTTAGTACCAAGGAGCCCATTTCGCGGCTGCGGGGGCGGTTCCACGACTATCACGGCATTCCTCTCATGCCGACGTTTCATCCGGCTTTCCTGCTGCGCAACCCCGAAAGGAAGAGGGACGTGTGGGACGATGTCCGGCAGGTCATGGGGCTTCTGGGCAAGGAGGCCCCCGGCAAGGGGGACAGGAGGTGACGGGGAATGGCTAAGGGATACCAGGCAAACAGGGAACGGCAGGAGCAGATTGGCTTGCTGGGCAAGGCGCTCGCCAAGCGGGCCGGCTTCGCCTGCGAATGGTGCGAGGGGAAGGACGACCTGCGCCCGTGGGACTACCGTCCTGACGACGAACCGTCGGAGGAAACCCTGGCGCTTCTCTGCGGCCGGTGCCGGGAACTCGCCGGCGGCCGCAGGGGAGATGCCCATGAGCTGCGCGGAATCCGCAATGCCCTGTGGAGTCAGGTGCCGGCCGTTGCCGAAGGGGTCGCCCGGGTCCTGGTCACAAGCAGGGAGCCCTGGGTGCGTGAGGCCATTGAGGAGAGTCTCATCGACGAGACGGTAAAGGCGGAGATACTGGGAATCTAAGGGGCTTACCGCCGGCGCGTGAGAAGAGGGGGCAGGCTTGACGGTGTCCCGGAGGGGGAAGGATATGTACGAGCATCTCTATGAAGAGCCCATGACCGAGGAGACGGCGCTGCCGTTCGAATTGCCCGAGTGGATCGCCTGCGCCCCTTTTGAGGAATACCTGGGGATGACCATCGAGGAAGCTGACCGGGGGCGGGCGGTGCTGACCATGCCGTTTCGCGTGAAGCACGCCCAGGGAAAAGGGCTCATGCACGGCGGTGCGATAACGGCCCTGGCCGACACCGCGGTTGCCATGGCCATCAAGAGCCTTCTCCCCGAGGGGTCCCACTTTGTGACCATGGAGATGACGCTGAAGTTTCACGCCCCGATCCACGGCGGCACCGTCAAGTCCGTGGCGGAGGCGGTACGGGAGGAAGAGAGGACGATCAGGGGAACTGCCGAAGTGTTCGACGGTAACGGCATAAAGGCGGCAACCTTCACCTCTGTCTTCCGGATCAAGCGGAGGTGAAGGGCTCAGATTCACGCACGGCTCTTACGGAGTTTTCCTACGCTATTGCCGTTCTCCAGGGGATGTGCCTGGGATACTGCTCTCGCCCGGCCATTCCCGCCGCAGCTCCGGCCGGAATATGCTGAAGCATCAGATGCGGGCGCATCCTGTCAGAGCGGCATTCCGAGCCGCCTCATCTTTTCCACCAGTGTTGTCCTGTTCAGGTTGAGCAGGGCCGCGGCCCGGGCCTTAACGCCGTCTGACAGGACCAGCGCGTCCCTGATCATCCCCCGCTCGATTTCAGCCAATACCTTTACGAGGTCGACCCCCTTGCCGGTCAGGCGGGTCAATCCCTCCTCCCGGATATTGTGCGGCAGGTCCTGAACGGTAACGGTGTTGTCTTCGGTAAGGGCCGCCACCCGCTCCATGACGTTCTCCAACTCCCGTACGTTACCGGGCCACTGGTAGCTTTCCAGTGCCTCGAGCGTGTCGCTGGCAAGCGACATGTTCCGTCGCTGCATCTCCTTGCAGTACTTGGCAAGAAAATGTTTGGCCAGGGGGAGGATGTCCTCGACCCGTTCCCTCAGGGGGGGGAGTTGCAGGGGGATCACGTTGAGCCGGTAAAAGAGATCCTCCCTGAAGTTGCCCTTTTTGACCTCCTCCGCCAGATCCAGGTTGGTGGCCGAGATGATCCGGACATCGATCTTGACGGGGCGGGTGGAGCCCACCCGTTCCACTTCCTCTTCCTGAAGCACGCGCAGGAGCTTTGTCTGCAACTGCATCGGCATCGTGCCGATTTCATCGAGGAAGATGGTACCGCCGTTGGCTGCTTCGAACTTGCCGATTTTGTCCCGCATCGCACCGGTGAACGCACCCTTGACGTAGCCGAACAGTTCCGATTCCAGCAGGTTTTCCGGGATAGCCCCGCAGTGGACGGCAATGAACGGTTTGTCGCGCCGCCCGCCGTTGAAGTGGATCGCCTTGGCCACCAGCTCTTTGCCGGTCCCCGATTCGCCGGCTATCAGCACGGTCGAGTCGGTTTTGACGATCCGCTTCATAAGGGCGAAGACGTGCTGCATGGCGGGAGAGCTGCCAATGATATTGGCGAATTCGAACTTGTCGCGCAACTGCTTCCGGAGGTAGACGTTTTCGGACAAGAGCTGCCGCTTCTCCACAGCCTTGCCGATGATGATCTTCAGTTCGTCGAAGTTGAGGGGTTTGGTGATGTAGTCGAAAGCGCCCTCTTTCATCGCCTTCACTGCCGTTTCCGCCGAAGCGTGGCCAGTGATGAGGATCACTTCGGTGAGGGGGGCGTCTTCCTTGACTTTTTTCAGGATGTCGATACCGCTGGCATCGGGGAGGAAAAGGTCGGTAATGACGATGTCGAAGGTGTCGCGGGTAAGGGTCTGAAAGGCCTCGCCGCCCGACCCGGCGCTTTTCACCGCATGACCGGCCGCCTTCAGCAGGAGGGTGAGGGCTTCGCGTCCCGTTTCTTCATCGTCGATCAGGAGGATTTTGGTCCGCTCTTTCATGGCACCTCCGCGGATAGGCCTGAAAAATAGCATCAATCGGGTCTGCTTGGCAAGCATCCCGTTGCCGCGCCAGTGCGCGAAGGGGCTCTGGTAAACGTTCCGCTTTGCCTTTGCAAAGCCATCTGCCCTCTGCTACTATAGCCCGGTTTATGAAGATCAAGCGCTTGGACATCGTTGGTTTTAAATCATTCGTCGACAAGGTCTCCTTCGACTTTCAGCAGGGGATTACCGGCATTGTCGGGCCCAACGGCTGCGGCAAGTCGAACGTGGTCGACGCCATCCGCTGGGCCATGGGTGAACAGTCGGCCAAGAACCTGCGCGGCCGGTCCATGGAGGACATCATTTTCGGCGGCAGCGAGTTCCGCAAGCCCCTCGGCATGGCCGAAGTCTCCATGGTCTTTGCCACCGATGACGGCCGGGTGCCGGCCAAGTATCTGAGCTACAGCGAAATACAGGTCACCAGGCGTCTCTACCGGGATGGGGAGAGCGAGTACTTTCTCAACAAGACCCCCTGCCGGCTCATGGACATCACCGAGCTCTTCATGGACACCGGCGTCGGTGCCCGTGCCTACTCGATCATCGAGCAGGGCAAGATCGGGATGATTCTCCACTCCAAGCCCGAAGAGCGCCGCTTCATCATTGAAGAGGCGGCCGGGGTCACCAAGTTCAAGGCCCGCAAGCAGGTCGCGCTCAAGAAGATAGACCTTACCCGCCAGAACCTGCTCCGCATCGGCGATATCCTCTCCGAAATCAAGCGCCAGCTCAACTCTCTCCAGCGGCAGGTGAAGAAGGCCGAACGGTTCAGGGAATACCGCGAGGAGCTCCGCGAGATCGAAATCCATGCCTCGGTCCGGCGGTTCACTGCCCTTGACGCGGAAAAAGAGCGGATCGAGGGTCTTCTGCGCGAGGCGGTTTCCCGCGAGAGTGCTCTCTTTGCCGATCTTGAGCGACGGGACCTGGAGCTTGCCGAGCGTCGGCTTGCCCTGGCCGAGCGGGAAAAGGAAGTCGCCACTGCGCAGGAGAGGCTTTTCCGGCAGAAGGCGGATATCCAGGCATGCGAAAGCCGGATCGAGTTCCAGCGCCGCGAGCTTTCCTCCCTGGAGCGCCAGCAGGAGCGCGTGGCCGTCGAGCTCTCGACTGCCGGGGCGCAGCTTGCGGCCGCCGAGGAAGAGCTCGCCCGTCTGGTGGAGCAGAGCGGATCCTTTGCCGTGGAGGTGGCAGGGGAAGAGGAAAGTCTCCAAACGCGCGAGATGGAGCTGGAAGAGATGACCGGCGCCGAGCGGGAACTCGCCGCCCACCTGGACGAAGCCCGCCGCGAGCTTTTCTCCCTCTTGTCCGAAGTTGCCCAGCTCAACAATCAGCGAACCGCGGCTGCCCGCCGCCTGGAGGGGCTCGCCGAGCGTGCTGACCGCAACCGCCGGGAAGGAACCCTTCTTCAGGAGCGGCTGGTGGAGGCCACGGGCAAAGTGCACGAGCTCGACGGCACGGTGTCCGGTCTTGGCCGGGCAAAGGCTGACCTCCAGGAACGCCTTCCGGTCATGACCCGCCGCGAAGAGGAGGTCCGGCAGCGGCTGGCCGAGGCCGAGCGGGAACTCGTCGCCCAGCGGGACGAACTCTCGCGGGCGGCCTCTCGTCTCCATTCGCTCCAGGAACTGGAAGCCCAGTTTGCCGGATACGGCCAGGGGGTTCGCAACCTGTTCCTGTCCGAGCGTTTTGCCGGTCGGTTCGGAGGCGTGCTCGCCGATGCGGTGGAGACCGGCGCCGATTACGAGACGGCCCTGGAGGCAGTCTGCGCCGAGCGGCTCCAGTACGTGCTCAGCGCGAGCGATGAGGCGGCCCTGGACGCCATTGCCCATCTCAAGGAATCGGGCGGCGGCCGCTGCGGCATTATCGTGGCGGGCACCCCGGCCGACGACTGTTCATCCGTTGCCGGGGCCATGCCCCTGCTGGATCGGGTTTCCATTGTCGCAGCCTGGCGTCCCCTGATCGAACCGTTGTTGGCCGACGTCCATCTGGCGGATACCCTGGCCCAGGCCCTTTCCCTGTCCCGGCGGCATCCCCGGGCAACCTTCGTTACCCTCCAGGGAGACCTCGCCTTTGGCGGGGGGATCGTGAACGGCGGCTCCGCCGAGAACGCCGGCCAGGGACTTGTCCACAAGAAGAGAGAGATCAGGGAGCTTTCCGGAATCGTGGAGCGCCTCGAATCTTCTGTGCGTGAAACCGAGACGCGCCGGGAGGAGCTCCGGGGGGAGCGTTCCCGGCTGGAGGAGGAGGTGCGCGACCTTCGGCAAACCCTCCACCAGACGGAGATCCAGTTCGTCAATGCCGAGAAGGATCTTCAGCGGGCCCGCGAAGAGTGCCAGCGGATCGAGGAGCGAATCGCCATTGCGGGGATTGAGGACGAGCAGCTTCAGGACGAACGCAGGACTCTGGACGAAGAGATTGCCGACGCCGACGGCCGCCGCGCCGAGCGCGAGGCGAAGCGGGAAGCGCTCGATGCCGAAGTGGCGAGAACGCAGGAAGCCCTGACGGTTAGCCGCCGTACAATCGAAGCCGCCCGTGATGCGGTCACGGCTCTCAAGGTCAAGGGAGCCCAGCTCAGGGAAAAGCGGGAGGCCGCGTCCCGGGCCACGGTGCGAACCGAGGAGTCGATCCGGGACCTGCGGGAGCGCATTGGCCGGCTACGGGGGGAAGGTGAATCGTCAGCCGCCGAGCGGGAGCACCTTACGGTTGCGACTGCCGCCGCCGAGGACGATCTCAAGGGCCACCTTGCGGCGTATGCCGAAGCCGAGTCATTATCCCGGAGCCTTCGCATGGAATTCGATACCCGGGCCGAGGCGGTGCGGGTGGAAGAGGCGGAGCTGCGGGAGCTTCGTCATCAGTGCGAGGCAGCCCGGGACGAAGTGGCCGCCCACAAGCTCACCCTGTCCGGTCTCACCCTTGAACTCAATCATCTGATTTCCTCCCTGGCTGATAAGTACCGGCTGGAGATGTGCGAGGTCATGCCATCCTACGCCGAAAGGCCTTTTGACGAGGAAGCGGCCGCCCGTCGTCAGGCTGAGCTCGGCCGGTTGATCGACGAAATCGGCGAAGTGAACCTGACGGCCATCGAGGAATACCGGGAGCTGGAGGAGCGGTTCGCGTTCCTCTCGTCGCAGAAAGAAGACCTGGAAGAGTCGCTTCAGTCGCTCCAGCAGGCTATCCAGCGGATCAACCGGACCACCCGCAAGCGTTTTCTGGAAACCTTCACTCTGGTCAACGAGAAGTTCCAGGAGGTCTTCCCCCGGCTGTTCTGCGGCGGCCGGGCTGAACTGCGGCTCACTAACGAGGAAGACCTGCTGGAAACCGGGATCGATATCATTGTTCAGCCGCCAGGGAAAAAACTCCAGAACGTGACCCTGCTCTCGGGTGGTGAGAAGGCCCTCACCGCAGTGGCGCTGATCTTTTCCATCTTCCTCATCAAGCCGACACCCTTCTGTCTTCTCGATGAGGTTGACGCCCCGCTTGACGACGCCAATATCGGCCGGTTCAACGATATGGTGAGGGAGATGAGCGATGTGTCGCAGTTCATCATCATTACCCACAACAAGGCCACCATGGCCGTTGTCGACACTCTTTACGGCGTGACCATGGAGGAGCCCGGGGTGTCTAAGAGCGTGTCGGTCAAACTGAACTAACCGACGTCCGAGGTGATTCGTGCCGTTCAAAAGGATTCTGACCGAGCTGGTCGATGCCGTTCCCGGCGCAACCGGCGCAATTCTTGCCGACTGGGAGGGGGAGGCTGTCGAACAGCATGCCCTCATGGATGACTACGAAATCAAAATCATCGGTGCCCATAAAGGCATTCTCCTCGCGCACCTCAAGGCACTCCAGGTGCGGCTTTCCGGTGGAGCCGTCCTGGAGGCGGTCATTACCACGGCGGGGATCCGTGCCATTGTGGGACCGGTGGGGGATGACTATTCCCTTGTCATGACGCTGGAGCGCGGTGCCATACCCGGCCGGGTGCTCATTCACTTCAGATCGGCCGTAGAATGTCTGGCCAAGGAGATATACTGAGATGACGGAAGAACGGAAGGGCTTTTTCAAGGGACTTTGGGGTAAGGTTACCGGCGGCGATCGTGATCAGGAAGAGGCAGTCGATGAAACGACGTCCGCCGTTGCGGATGTCGCTGCACCGCCGGAGCAGGAAGACCGGCGCCCCGGATTTTTCGAGCGGCTCAAGCAGGGGCTGAGCAAGACCCGCGATAGCCTGGTGGGGCGCATCGATCGTCTCGTGCTCGGCAAGAAGGAGATTGACGCCGACACCCTTGAGGAGCTGGAAGAGATACTCATCACCGCCGATCTGGGCGTCCAGACCACCGTGGAGTTGATCAGGGGATTGGAGCAGCGCCTCTCCCGCAACGAGCTCAAGGACGGCGAGGCCCTCAGGGAGGCGCTCAAGGAGGATATCCACGGTCGCCTTGCCCGTGACGCCCATCAGCTGGACGTAACAGGGGCCTCTCCCTTCGTCATCATGGTCATCGGCGTCAACGGCGTCGGCAAGACCACTACCATTGGCAAGCTCGCGGCCCGGTTTACCGCCCAGGGGAAAAGAGTGATTCTGGCCGCCGGCGACACCTTCCGCGCTGCTGCCGCCGAGCAGCTCCAGATATGGGGCGAGCGCACCGGCGTCGACGTGATCCGCCACAAGGAAGGAGCGGATCCGTCTGCCGTTGTGTTCGACAGCATCAAGGCGGCCGTGGCCCGTGGCGCGGACATCCTCATCGTCGACACCGCCGGACGTCTCCATACCAAGGTAAATCTCATGGAGGAACTCAAAAAGGTCCGCCGCATCATGTCGCGGGAGATCCCCGGGGCTCCCCATGAGACGTTGCTGGTTCTTGACGCGGCAACGGGACAGAATGCCCTCTCGCAGGCGAAACTCTTCAAGGAGGCAGCCCAGGTTACCGGCATCGCCCTGACAAAGCTCGACGGTACGGCAAAGGGAGGAATCGTGGTTGCAATCTGCAATGAGTTCAGGATTCCCGTCCGTTACATCGGCGTCGGCGAGGGGGTCGACGACCTGCGGGATTTCGATCCCTCCCAATTCGTGGACGCCCTCTTTCAATAAATGACCTTGACTAAACAACAGAGCAGAATATATTATTTTATTCCTAAAAAGGTGTTTGCTTATGGATACGGAACTGTTTTCGGATCTGGAACGGCGTCTTGACATGCTTCTTGAGCGCTATGGCGCCCTGAAGCGAGAGAACGAACAGCTTCGAGCGGACAATGCAAGGCTTCAGCAGGAGCGCGAAGGGGTCAAGGTCCGGATTGACGGTATCCTGCGGAAACTCGAAGGTATCTAGTGTCCGACAAGCAGTCCCACCGCATCAAGGTCCTCGGGCGCGAGTTGACCGTTAAAAGCACCTCCTTGGCGGAGCACGTGGGCGAGGTTGAAGCCCTTGTGAATCGTAAGCTTGCGGAAGCACGGGCACAGGTGCCGGTGGGAGACCCTCAGGTTCCGGTCATCCTGGCACTCATGAATTTGGCTGAAACGTGTATTTCCCTTTCCAGGGAACTTGAAGAGCAGCGTCATGTCGGCGGCGACAAGCTTCGGCGGTTGACGCGACGTATCGAAGATGTCCTTCTGTGAGGGCCTGTCCGGCTGACATTTGCCGGTTCTCGACTCCCTTCGGGAGAGGTTATAAATAGAAAGTGCGGTACAAGCGGTTCGGGTTGGTTACGGAAAGATGGATCAGTTTCAACAGAAAACCTCGCCGTTCGAATCAACAGAGGTTTTGGCTGTTTTTACTGATAACGGCCTGCAGGAATTTTCAGAGATGCGGAGAGGGTAATTACGACGCTACGGTTTCATACTTCGTCACGCCATACGACATTACCCGAAGCATAGCCTTCCTTCCTGTCTGACGCCGGCATATCTTCTCCAATTACCCTCCAGGAATCCTCCCCTCCTCGGACCCCGTTCCCGTGTACCGTTAGTGGCCGATGACCCTGCGTCACGGTCACACGACCCAATGCCCAAGCGCGCCCTGAGACAGTCAATGCTCGCGTTGCGAAGATCCCTGGCCCCTGCCGAGGTCAGGCGGGCTTCCGAGGCCATACAGCGCTCGTTTGCGGACAGCGACGGCTTCCGGAAGTCACGGGTCGTTGCTCTCTACGCCCCCATCAGGGGTGAGGTAGACACGGGTGACGTGCTGCGGCTGGCCCTCGACCAGGGAAAAACGGTTCTTCTACCGGCCGTGTGCGGCGACGAGCTCCGTTTCATCGAAGTGACTGACCCGGCAGGACTCCGCTCAGGCTCATTCGGTATTCCTGAGCCCTGTCTGACGGGAAAGGCCGTTGCTCCCGACTGCGCGGACATCATTGTTGTGCCGGGGGTTGCCTTTGACTTGGCAGGCCGCCGGATCGGCTATGGGAAGGGGTTTTACGACCGGGCACTCCATCATTTGGAGAAAACGGGCCGACTTGTCGGCTTTTGTTACGATTTCCAGCTCGTCGATGAAATACGGGGAGAGCCTCACGATGTGGCACTCGACCTGATCGTTACCGAGAAGAGGATCATTCGTCCTCTCGGTTAGAAATATACCTGAGGAGGTACCGGAACATTGAAGATAGAACTGGCAATTATTTTCATCGTCCTCGCAGCAGGAGCGGGATTTCTGATTGGAAACCTGCTGCGCAAGAAACTCTCTGATTCTCTGGTAAGCAAGGCCGAAGAACTCGCCTCCCGCATCGTGGAGGATGCCAAGCGTGAAGCGGAAACGATCAGCAAGGAAGCCGCTCTTCAGGCCAAGGATGTCGTCTATCAGGCAAAAGCCGATTTCGAGCGGGAAACAAAGGAAAAGCACAAGGATCTTCAGACACTGGAAAAGCGCCTTCAGCAGAAGGAGGAGAACCTCGATAAAAAGATGAACCTCTTCGATCAGCGCGATGCCGACCTGACGAAGAAGGAGCAGGGCATCCTCACACGGGAGCAGTCTCTCAGCCGGAAAGAGGAATCCCTTGATGCGCTCGTGGCCGAACAACGGGCCAAGCTAGAACAGATTTCCGGCATGACCTCGGCTGAAGCGAAGAAGATCCTCATGGACGCCATGGAGAGCGAGGCGAAACTTGATGCCGCCAAGCGGATCAAGGCCATCGAAGAGGAGGCCCGCGAGACCGCGGATAAGAAATCCAAGGAAATCATTTCTCTTGCCGTTCAGCGGTATGCGGGCGAGTACGTTGCCGAAAAGACCGTATCGGTGGTAGCCCTCCCCTCCGACGAAATGAAGGGGCGAATCATCGGTCGCGAAGGCCGCAATATCCGGGCCCTCGAGGCGGCCACCGGCATCGACCTCATCATCGACGATACCCCCGAGGCGGTTATTCTTTCAGGCTTCAATCCGGTTCGCCGCGAAGTGGCAAAGATCGCCCTTGAGAAACTCATCACTGACGGGCGGATTCACCCCGGCCGCATCGAAGAAGTGGTGGCCAAGGCAGAGGAGGAAGTGGAGCAGGCCGTCAAGGAAGCTGGCGATCAGGCGGCCTTTGACCTCGGTGTTCACGGCATCCATCCTGAAATCCTCAAGCTCATTGGCCGTTTGAAATACCGCACGTCTTACAGCCAGAATGTATACCAGCACTCTCTTGAGGTCGCCTTCCTCTGCGGCATCATGGCCTCGGAACTGGGCGTTAACGTCAAGCAGGCAAAGCGCGCCGGTCTGCTCCACGACCTGGGCAAGGCGGTGGACCATGAGGTTGAAGGATCCCACGCGGTCATCGGCGCTGAACTTGCGCGCAAATATGGTGAGTCGCCCAAAATTGTCCACGCAATTATGGCCCACCACGAGGATGAAAAGCCGAATTCGATCCTCGCCGTCCTCGTTCAGGCCGCCGACGCCCTCTCCGGCGCACGGCCGGGGGCGCGCCGGGAAATGATGGAAACATACGTGAAGCGGCTTGAGGATCTTGAACGGATATCCTGTTCCTTTGGCGGTGTGAACAACTCCTTTGCCATTCAGGCCGGCAGAGAAATCCGCGTCATGGTGTCGAGCGAAGAGGTCTCCGACGAGCGGGCTGTTCTGCTGGCCAAGGACATCGCCAAGAAGATCGAGGCCGAGATGACCTATCCCGGTCAGATCAAGGTGAATGTTATCCGGGAAACCCGCGCCATAGAGTATGCCCGTTAACATCCTCTTTATCGGCGATATTATCGGGAGCCCGGGGCGACAGGCCCTTGTCCGCGAACTTCACCGGCTCGTGGATCATCATCGGGTGGATCTTGTCGTGGCCAACGGCGAAAATTCGGCCGGTGGCTTCGGGATCACCGAGGAGACGGCAAAGGAGCTCTTCTCGCTCGGGATCGACGTCTTGACCAGTGGCAACCACATTTGGGACAAGCGAGAATCCTTTTCCTTCATCGGCCGGGAAGAGCGGCTGGTGCGCCCGGCAAATTATCCACCCGGAACCGTGGGGCGCGGATCAACCGTGGTTCGCACTGCCGGAGGAGTGCCGGTTGGCATTCTGAACCTTGAGGGGCGGGTGTTCATGAATAACCTGGATTGCCCGTTTCGTGTCGCCGACCAGGAAATCGAGAGGCTGAAGGAGTCGACATCGCTTGTTTTTGTCGACTTCCATGCGGAAGCCACATCGGAAAAAATTGCCCTTGGCTGGTATCTCGACGGTAAGGTCAGTGCGGTCGTTGGAACGCATACCCATGTTCAGACCGCAGATGAACGTATCCTGCCCGGCGGCACAGCGTATATTACCGATGCGGGCATGACGGGAAGTTTCGATTCGGTTATCGGGGTTCGCAAAGAACTGGCGGTGGAGCGGTTTGTCACGCAAATGCCGGTCAGGTTCGAGGTTGCAAAGAAGGATGTGCGACTTAACGGAGTTGTCATTGTTGTCGATCCGGTTAGCGGGCGGGCACTCTCCATTGAGCGCATTTCACTAATCTGTTCGTGAGGAGGTTTGCCCAGGCCATGTCCGTTGCCGATCAAATGGCGCTCATCAAGCGGGGCGCGGTAGAGATACTGGTAGAAAAGGAACTTGTGGAAAAACTTGAAAAATCGGCCAAGACCGGAGTCCCCCTCAAGATAAAGGCCGGCTTCGATCCCACTGCGCCCGATCTTCACTTAGGACATACGGTCCTTTTGCACAAGATGCGACAGTTCCAGCAACTCGGGCACGAGGTTATTTTTCTGATCGGTGACTTTACCGGAATGATTGGTGATCCGACCGGCAAGTCCGAAACTCGCAAGGCGCTCACCCGTGAGGATGTTCTGCGCAACGCCGAGACCTACAAGGAGCAGGTGTTTAAAATTCTTGATCCGGAGAAAACACGGGTGGCCTTCAACTCGGAGTGGCTGGCCAAGCTCGACGCCGGCGGGATAATCGGCCTTGCCGCCAAGTACACCGTGGCGCGTATGCTTGAGCGCGACGACTTCGGAAAGAGGTTTGCGAACCAGCTTCCCATAAGCATTCACGAGTTTCTCTATCCTTTGATCCAGGGATATGATTCGGTGGCGCTTCAGGCAGATGTGGAACTCGGAGGTACCGACCAGAAGTTCAACTTGCTTGTGGGGCGCGAACTTCAGCGTGAATGGGGGCAAACCCCTCAGACCGTAATTACGATGCCGCTGCTTGAAGGGCTCGACGGCGTCAATAAGATGAGTAAATCTCTCGGCAACTATATTGGAATCAATGAACCGGCCGACGAAATATTCGGCAAGATCATGTCGATATCCGACGAGCTCATGCTTCGCTACTACGAGTTGCTGAGCGATCTCTCCATGGCCGAAATCAACGGCATACGGTCCGGTATCCGCGATGGTTCGGTT